>NZ_LRUJ01000042.1 GCF_001548475.1 Bordetella hinzii LMG 13501 | reverse complement strand
CTGGCCGCGCCCATGGCGCCCGGCGCGCCCACGGCCGCCGCCGGCGCCAGCGATGCGCCGGCCGCGCCCGCCGCCTTGCCCACGCGGGCCACGGCTCCGCTCTGGGCCCAGGTCAGCGGCGACTGGATGCGCCTGGCCAGCGACGGCAACACCGCCGCCATCCAGCAAAGCAGCACCAACCTGAGCCTGGGCGGCGACGCCGCCGTGGGCGGCGGCTGGCGCCTGGGCGGCGCCTTCGGCTACACCAACGCCCGCATCAGCGGCCAGGACCGCGCCGCCAGCGCCAAGACCGACAGCTATACCGCCACGCTCTACGGCGGCAAGGCCTTCGCCCTGGGCCAGGGCAAACTCAATGTCCTGGCCGGCGCGGCCTACTCCTGGCATGACATCGATTCGCGCCGCCAGGTACGCTACGGCAGCCTGGACCAGACGCTGAAGGCCGACTACGGCGCCAGCAGCACCCAGCTCTTCGCGGAGGTCGGCTACGCGCTGCCGCTGGGCGCACAGGCCAGCATCGAACCCTTCGCGGGCCTGTCCTGGAACAATCTGCGCATGCGCGGCTTCGCTGAATCCGGCGGCTCGGCCGCTCTCTCGGGCCAAGCGCAAAGCGACAACACCACCAGCACCCTGGCCGGCCTGCGCGGCCAGTGGCAGCTGCCCGACTCGGCCATCGCCCTGCGCGGCCTGCTCGGCTGGCGCCACGCCTACGGCACGCTGCGGCCCAGCAGCACCCTGGCCTTCGACCAAGGGCCGGCCTTCAGCGTGGCCGGCGCGCCCATCGCGCGCGATGCCGCGCGCGTCGAACTGGGCGCCGACCTCGTCGTGGTGCGCAACATGACCGCCGGCCTGGCCTACGCCGGCGAATTCGGCGGCGGCAACCGCCAGCACACCGGCACCCTCAACGTGCGCTGGCAGTTCTAGGGACGCCGGGCCTCCAGGCGCGGCAGCAGTTCGCCCGCCGGGAGGCTCTCGCCGTCGAGATGCATTTCCAGGCTGCCGCGCGCGATGGTCAGCAGCCGGGCGGGCGCGCCGCCCGGATAGCGGCGCAGGGCCAGCACCAGGCAGTCCTCGTCCTCGCCGCCCACCCCGCACAGATCCCAATCGCTGCCCGCGAGGTCGAACAGCAATTGCCCGTCGAGGGCGCGCCACGCCCGGGGCGCGTGTATCCAATGGCTCATGCGGACCTCGCGGGGTTCCACCGAAATCACCAGCTCGCCATCCCAATACGCGGTTTCCAGCTCCATCGCCATGCTCCTCGGGCCTGCCTCGCTATGATAAGGTGAACCATCGGCGGCCCGCCGCGCCGCCTCCACGCCAATACACCTCCTGGCCGCATGGCCTTTGCCGTTTTGACAGAAAACCGTCAGCTTGGCCCGTTAAGGTAGCGCTAACATTTCAAGGAGCTGCGTTGGAACTCCCCGATATTCCCTCTGGCGTCCCGCAAGCGCGGCCCCGGCCATCGCGGCAGCGGCGCGCACTCTTGCTGGGGCTCGCCGGCGTCTGCGTGCAAACCTGCCTGCCGGGTGTCGCCCCCGCCGCCCCCGTGGCCGATTCCGCCTTCCTCGCCCTGTCGCGCGTCCTGACGGACCGCCAGCATCTCAATCCCTTGACCGCCTCCCGCATCCAGGCCGCGCTGGCCGGCTCGGGCGTGCGCCAGGCCGCCCGCTTGCCCGAGCTCATCGCGCTGGCCGCTTCGGCCGCCGACAGCGCGCAACTGATGCAGGCGGCCCGCCAGGCCGGCCTGCAGGATCTCGCCGGCGACATCGTGGCGGCCTGGTACACCGGCACGGTGGGCTCGGGACCGGCCGCCGTGCTGGTGGCCTATGAAGAAGCGCTGATGTACCAGCCGGTGCGCGACGCCCTGACCGTGCCCACCTATTGCAGTTACGGCCCCATGTGGTGGACGGCCGCCCCGCCCGATGCGGCCGCGATGCCGCCCGAGCCTCCTCTTCTTCCCACCAGCAAGGCGCTGTGATGACCCGACAAGCAGAATTCCAATCCAACGGCGACGCGCGGGCCGACATCATCGTCGTGGGTTCGGGCGTGGTGGGCGCCATGATCGCCGACCAACTGGCCGCGCGCGGCCATTCCGTGCTCATCCTGGAGGCGGGCCTGCGCATCGAGCGCGGCCAGGCGGTCGAGAACTGGCGCAACATGCCCTTCGCCAACCGGGCGGGCTCCGATTTCCAGGGCCTGTATCCGCAAAGCCCGGACGCGCCCGCCCCGCTCTACTTCCCCGAAAACAACTACGTCCACCTGACCGGCCCCAGCGCCAGCAGTTTCAAGCAAGGCTATCTGCGCACCGTGGGCGGCACCACCTGGCACTGGGCGGCCTCCTGTTGGCGCCACCTACCGGTGGACCTGCGCATGAAATCCGCCTATGGGGTGGGCCGTGACTGGCCCATCTCCTACGATGAGCTGGAGCCCTTCTATCTGCAGGCCGAGAACGAGATGGGCGTCGCCGGGCCGAACGACCCCGCGCGGCAATCCCCGGCCGAGCGCAGCGGGCCCTATCCGATGGACATGGTGCCCTGGGCCTATGGCGACCAGCGCTTCGCCGACGTGGTCAACCCGCACGGCTATCGCTCGGTGCCCATCCCGCAGGGCCGCAGCACCCAGCCCTGGCGCGGCCGCCCGACCTGTTGCGGCAACAACAACTGCCAGCCCATCTGCCCCATCGGCGCCATGTACAACGGCATCCACCATGTGCAGGCCGCCGAAGAAAAAGGCGCCATCGTGCTGGCGCAATCCGTCGTCTACAAGATAGACACCGACGAAAACAACCGCATCACGGCCGTGCACTGGTACGACGCGGCGCGCCGGTCGCACAAGGCGACCGGGCAGCATTTCGTGCTGGCCTGCAATGCCATGGAAACCCCGCGCCTGCTGCTCATGGCCGCCAACGCGCGCAATCCGAAAGGCATTGCCAACCGCTCCGACCAGGTCGGGCGCAACATCATGGATCACTCGGGCTTCCATTGCTATTTCCAGGCCAGCGAGCCGCTGTGGCCCGGTCGCGGGCCGGCGCAAAGCAGCTGCCTGGTCGGCCCGCGCGATGGCGCCTTCCGCGCCGAGTACTCGGCCAACAAAATGATCCTGAACAACATCACCCAGGTCACCCTGGCCACCAAGACCGCGCTGGCCCAGGGCCTGACCGGCAAGGCCCTGGACGCCGAAATCCGCCGCCGCGCCGCGCATGGCGTGGACCTGTCCATCAGCCTGGAGCCCCTGCCCGACCCGAACAACCGGCTGACGCTGAGCAAGACGCGCAGGGATCCGCTTGGCCTGCCCTGCCCCGACGTGCACTACGACGTCGGCGACTATGTGCGCAAAGGCGCCGAGGCCGCCCATGCCCAGCTGCGCCATATCGGCAGCCTGTTCAAGGCGACGGACTTCCTCATCACCACCCAGCTCAACGCCAACAACCACATGATGGGCAGCGTCATCATGGGCTCGGATCCCCGGGACTCGGTGGTCGACGGCGATTGCCGCGCCCATGATCACGACAATCTCTGGCTGCCCGGCGGCGGCGCGATGCCCTCGGCCAGCGTGGTCAACAGCACGCTGACCATGGCCGCGCTAGGCCTGAAGACCGCCGCGGCCATCGCCAGGCGCATGGAGGCGGCATGATGAAGACCCTGCTTTGCGGCCTGGCCCTGGCCCTGCTCCCCCTGGGCGCGCACGCGGCCGATGAGGCCCGGCTGATCGAGCGCGGCCGCATGCTGTCCATCGCCGCCGATTGCATGGCCTGCCACACGCAGGCGCCCAGCGGCAAGCCCTATGCGGGCGGCTATCCCATCCAGAGTCCGCTGGGCACGATCTACGCCAGCAACATCACGCCCTCCACGCGCGCCGGCATCGGCGGCTACAGCCTGGAGGACTTCGCGCGCGCGGTGCGCCAGGGCGTGCGGCCCGACGGCAGCCGGCTCTATCCGGCCATGCCCTACACCTCCTACACGCTCATCACCGACGAGGACATCCAGGCCCTGTACACCTACTTCATGAAGGGCGTGCAGCCGGTGGACGAACCATCGCCGGCCACCGACCTGCCCTTTCCTTTCGGCATACGCGCCTCCATGCGGGTCTGGAACGCGCTGTTCCTGGAGGACAAGCGCTTTACGCCCGACCCGGACCAAAGCGCCGAGGTCAACCGGGGCGCCTATCTCGCCCGCGCGCTGGCGCATTGCAGCAGCTGCCACACCCCGCGCAACGCCCTCATGGCCGAAGACCCGAAACGCCCGCTGGGCGGCGGCATGGTGGGCCCCTGGCACGCCCCCAACATCAGCAGCGATCCGCAAGCCGGCATCGGCGGCTGGACCAATGAAGAAATCGTGCAATACCTGCGCACCGGGCGCGTGGCGGGCAAGGGCCAGGCCGGCGGCTCCATGGCCGAGGCGGTCGAGCACAGCTTCCAGCACATGCCGCAGGCCGATCTCGCGGCCATCGCCGCCTATCTGAAGAGCACCCCGCCCGTGCCCGCCGACGCCGCCGCGCCCGCCGCCTACGCGCGCGGCGCCGCCATCAGCCCCGAGGCCGGCCTGCGCGGCGCCGATCCACAGACGGCCAATCTCAGCCTGAAAAGCGGCGCGGCGCTCTTCAGCGGCTATTGCGCCAGCTGCCACCAGGCCGGCGGCCAGGGCAGCGCCGGCCAGGCCTACCCCTCGCTCTTTCACAACACGGCCACCGGCGCCGGCAGCGCCAGCAATCTCATCGCCGCCATCCTCTATGGCGTGGACCGCAACGTGGGCGGGCAGCATGTGCTGATGCCGCGCTTCGATGCAAAATCGTATGTGCAGCCGCTCAGCGATGCGCAAATCGCCCTGATCGCCAACTATGTGCTGGCCAATTACGGCAACGCGCGGCTGTCGGTCACGCCGGACGATGTCCGGCAGGCCCGCCAGGGCGGCCCGGCGCCGCTGCTGGCCCGGGCGCAGCCCTATATGTTGCCGGCCGCCGTGACGGCCTTGCTCATCGTCCTACTGGGACTGTTGCTGCTGCGCCGCCGCCGCGCCTGACCCCTCTCGCCCCGGACAATAATAACGATTACTATTACGCAATCCGGGGCGAGCCCGCCTCGCCCGCGGCCATGCACCAGCGCGCATGGCCTCATGCTTGGCTAATGGCGAGATCCTGCGTGCACCCCGCGACCCTAGAAACCCTCTACACCGACCATCATTCCTGGCTGCGAGGGTGGCTGCATCGCCGCCTGGGCAATACCGAACAGGCCGCCGACCTGGCGCACGACACCTTCATCCGCCTGCTGTGCAGCGAGCGCGTGCCGGCCGCCCTGGACGAGCCGCGCGCCTTTCTCACCACCGTGGCCCAACGGCTGGTCTCCAATCACTGGCGCCGCGAAAAACTCGAACGCGCCTACCTGGAGGCGCTGGCCCAGGCGCCCCAGGCCCTGGCGCGCTCGCCCGAAGAGCGGGCCATCCTGCTGGAAACCCTGTTCGAGCTGGACCGGCTCCTCGATGGCCTGCCGGCCGTGGTGCGGCGCGCCTTCCTGCTGTCGCAGCTTGATGGCCAGACCCATGCCCAGGTCGCGCAGGCGCTGGGCGTGTCCATCCCCACGGTCAAGCGCCATATCGTGCGCGCACTGGCGCGCTGCTGTTTCGCCGACCTGTCTTTCCACCCATGAAAGCCGGCTCCACCTGGTACCACGCCACGCAGGAAGCGGCCGGCATCGCGCCCGAAGTGGCCGAACGCGCCCTGCAATGGCTGCTCGACCTGCGCGAGGACGCCACGCCCCAGACCCGCCGGGCCTGGGCGCAGTGGCATGACGCCCATCCCGACCATGCCCGGGCCTGGTCGCGCATCGAATCGGTCATGGGCCAGCTGCGCGCCCTGTCCGCCCCCGACAGCGCGACCGCCGCCCGCAGCGCCTTGCTGCCGCGGCGCCGCGCCGGCCTCAAGGCCCTGGCCGCGCTGGCCATGGCCGGCGGCTCGGCCTGGGCCCTGCGCGACACTGTCGCCTGGCGCGAATGGGCCGCCGACCAGCGCACCGCCATCGGCCAGCGGCGCGCGCTCACCCTGCCCGACGGCACGCACATCGTCCTGAACACGCACAGCGCCATCGACCTGCGCTACGGGCCGGCCGAGCGGCGCCTGTACCTGGTCGCCGGCGAAGTGCTCATCGTCACGGCGCCCGACCGCCAGGCGCCGCCACGCCCTTTCCTGGTCCAGACGCGCCAGGGCGTGGCGCGCGCCCTGGGCACCGAGTACAGCGTGCGGCAGCACGGGAACGAAACCTGCGTGAGCGTGCTGCGCGGCAGCGTGCGCATCGAGCCGCGCGAGCACCCCGGCCGCGGCCTGCTGCTGGCCGCCGGCCGCCACGCCCGCTACACCGCCGAAGGCATCGCGGGCGACGGTCCGGCCGACGAGCGCGACCTGGCCTGGAAAGACGGCTTCATCATGGCGCGCGGCATGCGGCTGGCCGACTTCCTGGCCGAGCTGGGCCGCTACACCGAGGCCAGCCTTTCCTGTGACCCGGCCGTGGCCGGCCTGCAGGTCTCGGGCGCCTTTCCGACCGGCGACGCGGAGCAGGTGATGGCGGCGCTGGCGGCCACGCTGCAACTGCGCCTGGAGACGCAGGCGCCGCTGTGGCGCGCGCGGCGGCTGCGCCTGCTCGCGGTTACAAAATTCCCCGTCCAAGGCTGATCCCTTTTTGCTTTTCGCGGGTCAGGAGGATTGAAAACCTCCTCCGAGAAAGACCTGCCATGAAACATCGCCCCCGATTTTCCCTGCCCGCCCTCACGCTGACCTCCCGCCTGGCCCTGGGCGCGCTGGGCGCCGCCGCGTCCCTGGCCTGGCCCCTGGCGGTCCAGGCCCAGGCCAGCCGCAGCTATGACATCCCCGCCGGCACGCTCGAAGACGTGCTGGGCCGCTTCGGCCGCGAGGCCGGCGTGCTGCTGTCCTTCCGGCCCGACGTGACCCAGGGGCTGGCCAGCCCCGGCCTGCGCGGCAGCTACACCGTGCAGGCCGGCCTGCAGCAGCTGCTGGCCGGCACCGGCATCCAGGCCCGGCCGCAGGCCGCCGGCGGCTATGTGCTGGAGCGCAGCGGCGGCGTGGCCCAGCTGCAGCCCATCACAGTGGCCGCCAGCGCCGCGGTCGACGCCCTGCCCGCGCCCTATGCCGGCGGCCAGATCGCCCGCGGCGGCGGCCTGGGCATGCTGGGCACCGCCGACGTGATGGACGTCCCCTTCAATACCACCAACTACACCGCGCAAACACTGGAAAACCAGCAGGCGCGCACGCTGGCCGACATCGTGATCAACGAGGCCTCGGTGCGCACGCTCACTTCCAGCGGCGGTTTCGGCGAGGATTTCCAGATCCGCGGCTACACCGTCTCCAGCGGCGACGTGGGCTTGAACGGACTCTACGGCCTGGCCTCGTCCAGCCGCATGCCGGCCGCCATCATGGAGCGGGTCGAGGTGCTCAAGGGCCCGGGCACGCTCATGAACGGCATCGGGCCCAATGGCAGCATAGGCGGCGGCATCAACGTCGTCACCAAGCGCGCCGGCGACGATCCGCTGACCCGTGTCACGGCCACCTACCAAGACAAATCGCAGCTTGGCGGCATGGTCGACATGGGCCGCCGCTTCGGCCAGGACAATGAATGGGGCATCCGCGTCAACGGCGTCTATCACAATGGTGATACCACCATCGACCACGGCAGCCAGCGCCAGGGCGTGGGCGCGCTGGCGCTGGACTATCGCGGCCCGCGGCTGCGCGGATCGCTCGATGCCTACACCCAGCAGGAGCGCACCGATAATTTCCGCCCGCAGGTCGGCTTCCAGTCCTCGGTGACCGACCTGCCCTCGCCGCCTTCCGGACACCGCAATTTCTATCCCGGCACGCAGCTCGAACTGAAAGACTCCACCGTCGCCTCGCGCCTGGAGTACGACCTCAACGACAGCCTCACCGTCTATGCCGCCGGCGGCTACCGCTACGGCACCGCCAACCAGACCTTTCCTTCGGGGCCCGTGGACCAGGACGGCGGCTTCACGGTCCGCAATGCCTTCTACGACTCGTATTCCCGCAGCTCGACCGGCGAAATCGGCCTGCGCGCGCGCTTCGATACCTGGGGCGTGAAGCACAACCTGTCGCTGGGCGCCACGCGCCTGGACCAGGAACTGGGCAACTTCTATATCACCTCCACGGGCACCGCGGCCTCGAATATCTACCATCCCGCCCCGCTGCCCGAAGTCACCGGCCATCGCGGTTCGCCCAGCAAGGCCTCCGAGACCGCGCTGACCAGCTTCACGCTGGCCGACACCCTGTCCTTCGCCGATGACCGCCTGATGATCACCGGCGGCCTGCGCCAGCAGCGCGTGGCCCTGGACAACTATTCGACGGCCACGGGCGACCGCACGAGCTCCTACGACGAGAGCGCCATCTCCCCCTTGGCGGGCGTGGTGTTCAAGCCCTGGTCCAATGTCTCGCTGTACGGCAACTTCACCTCGGGCCTGACGCGAGGCGGCGTGGCGCCGGCCACGGCGGCCAACGCCGGCCAGGTCTTCGCGCCCTACAAGTCCAAGCAATACGAGGCGGGCGTCAAGGTCGACTGGGGCAGCGTGATCACCAGCGCCTCGGTCTTCCAGATCACCCGGCCCAACTCGATGACGGACCCGGACACCAACGTCTACAGCTTCGACGGCGAGCAGCGCAACCGCGGTTTCGAACTGGCGGCCACCGGCGAGGTCACGCCGGGCCTGCGCGTGATGGCCAGCGCCACTTTCTACGACGCCAAGATCACCCGTAGCGCGGGCGGCGTCAATGACGGCAATGACGCCAACGGCGTGCCCGACAGCGCCTTCAACCTGGGCGTGGACTGGGATATGCCCTGGGTGCGGGGCCTGAGCCTGAACGCGCGCGTGATCCACACCTCCTCGGCCTGGTTCAACGCCGCCAACACCATCCGCCTGCCATCGTGGACACGCTACGACGTGGGCGCGCGCTACAGCACGCGCGTCATGGGCCGCGCCGTGGTGTTCCGCGCCAACATCGAGAACCTGTTCAACCAGACCTATTGGCTGGCCAGCGGCACCTATGCCACGGTTGCCGCGCCGCGCGCCTTCCTGCTGTCGGCCCAGATCGATTTCTGAAGCCGCCCCCGGGCGGGGCGCCCGGCGCCACACACATACGGAAACGCCTCGATACCCGGGCCGCCGATGCCCGGGTGTACCCTAGGCCAACGTCGCGCAACAGACGCGCCCAGGGAGACTCCGCATGACCACCAGCCCCCCACCCGGCGAAGTGCCTTTCTGCCTGCCGCCCCTGCCCCTGCCGCAACAGGCGCCGCCCGCCTTCGAGGCGCCGCCCCTGGCCTGCGATACCCATGCGCATGTGGTGGCCGCCGACCGCCGCGCCTATCCCATGGTGGCCGAGCGCAGCTACACCCCGCACCCGGCCACCGAGGAAGCCTATCTCGCCATGCTCGCCGCCAACGGCATGGAGCGCGGCGTGCTGGTGCAGATCAGTGTCTACGGTACCGACAACCGCTACATGCTGGAGGTCTTGCGGCGCCATCCCGAGCGCCTGCGCGGCATTGGCGTGGTGGCGCCCGACATCGGCGATGCGCAGCTGCGCGACATGCACGAGGCCGGCGTGCGCGGCCTGCGCATCAATGTGCTCTTTGGCGGCGGCATCGGCTTTGACGCCATGGAAACGCTGGCCCACCGCATCAAGGACATGGGCTGGCATATGCAATTCCTCATGGATGCGCGGCAGTTGCCCGAACTGCTGCCGCGCATGCGCAAGCTGCCCGTGCCCGGCGTGGTCGACCACATGGGGCATATGCCGGTGGCCGAAGGCCTGCAAAGCCCGGGCTTCCAGGCGCTGGCCCATCTGGTCCAGGACCATGGCTGGTGGGTCAAGCTCTCGGGCGCCTACCGCATCAGCGCGCAATACGATGGCTACGCCGATGTCCTGCCCTGGGCCCAGGCCCTGATCGCCATGGCGCCGGACCGCATGGTCTGGGGCAGCGACTGGCCGCATGTGCATATCTCGCCCATGGTCAATACCGGCAAGCTGCGCAACCAGCTGGCCGAGTGGGCGCCCGATCCCTGGACACGGCAGGCCATCCTGGTGGACAACCCCCAGCGGCTGTACGGCTTCCCTTCACGTTGACACCCGCCGCGGCGAGGATGACACCATGCAATGGTATCGAGAGCTGAATCAAACCGAACGGCGCACCTTCGTGGCCGCCTTCGGCGGCTGGGCCATCGACGCCCTGGACTTCATGGTCTTCACCTTTGTGATCTCCACCCTCATCAGCCTGTGGGGGATAGAGAAGGGCCAGGCCGGCATGCTGGGCACCGTCACCCTGCTGTTCTCCGCCATCGGGGGCTGGCTGGCCGGCATCCTCGCCGACCGCTACGGACGGGTGCGCGTGCTGCAGGTCACCATTCTCTGGTTTTCCGCCTGCACCGTGGCCATCGGCTTCGCGCAGAACTTCGAGCAGCTTTTCGTGCTGCGCGCGCTGCAAGGGCTGGGTTTCGGCGGCGAATGGGCCGTGGGATCGGTGCTCATGGGCGAGATCGTGCGCGCCGAACACCGCGGCAAGGCCGTCGGCACCGTGCAAAGCGGCTGGGCCATAGGCTGGGGCGTGGCGGCCATTCTCTACACCATCGCCTTCTCGGTGCTGCCGCCCGAATGGGCCTGGCGCACGCTCTTCTGGATAGGGGTCATCCCGGCCCTGCTGGTGCTCTATATCCGCAAGCATGTGCCCGAGCCCGAAGTCTTCCAGCGCGCGCGCAGCCAGCTCGAAGCCTCGGCCGCGCGGCCCTCGTTCTGGATGATATTCTCGCCGGCGCTGCTCAAGACCACGGTCATCACCGCCCTGCTCTGCACCGGCGTGCAAGGCGGTTATTACGCCATCACCACCTGGCTGCCCACCTTCCTGAAAACCGAACGCCACCTGTCGGTCATGGGCACGGGCGGCTACCTCATGGTCATCATCGTCGGCTCCTTCTGCGGCTATATCGCCGGCGCCTACCTGGCCGACCGGCTGGGCCGGCGCGCCAATCTGCTGATTTTCTCGGTGCTCTCGGGCCTCAGCGTCTATGTCTACACCCTGGTGCCGCTGACCGATGCGCAGATGCTGGTGCTGGGATTCCCGCTCGGCTTTGCCGCCTCGGGCATATTCAGCGGAGTGGGGGCTTACCTGACCGAACTGTTTCCCACCGAGGTGCGCGCCAACGGCCAAGGCTTCGCCTATAACTTTGGCCGCGGCATCGGCGCGCTGTTTCCCAGCCTGGTCGGCTTTCTGAGCCAGACCCAGGGGCTGGCATGGGCCATCGGGGCCTTTGCCACCGGCGCCTATGCCATCGTCATCGTCACGGCCCTGTTGCTGCCCGAGACCCGCGGACGGGTGCTGAAGTAGCGCCCTGAGGGCTGGCCGCGCGCCTCTTGCTAAGATACCGGCGTGCCCGCGTCACGGGCGCTGGAGTTTCCCCATGACCACCGTCCTGCTGGTGGATGATCACACCATGTTCCGCGAAGGCCTGGCCCTCGCCCTGCAGCACACCGCGCCCGCGCTGCAGCTGCTGCCGGCTGCCACCGGCGCGCAGGCGCTGGCCCTGCTCGACGACCTGCGCGGCATCGATCTCGTCGTCATGGACTACTACCTGCCCGACATGGCGGGCACCGAACTGCTGCGGCGGCTGCGCCAACGCCGGCCCCAGCTGCGCATCCTGGTGCTGTCGGCCTCGGAAGACCCGGAAGACCGCCGGCGCGCCCTGGAGGCGGGCGCCCAGGATTACCTGCACAAATCCGCCAGCTCCCGCACCCTGGCCAGCGCGCTGGCCGCGCTCGGGCAGGCCAGGCCCGGCATGCCCGCGGCGGCCGGCGCGGCGCCGGATGCCGCCGCCCTGCTGCGCGCCCTCACCCCGCGCCAGCTCGACGTGCTGCGCCTGATCTGCGACGGCCTGCGCAACAAAGCCATCTCCGAACAGCTCAACATGAGCGAGAAAACCGTCAAAAGCCATGTCTCGGCCATTCTGGGCACCCTGGGCGTGCTCAACCGCACCCAGGCCGCCCTGGTCGCCCGGCGCGGCGGCCTGTTCGGCAAGCCCGCCTGAGGCACCCGCTAGGCCTTCAGCCACGCCCCGATCACCGCCAGCACCGCATCGGGCTGTTCGCGGTGCGGCACATGGCCGCAGGCCGCGAACACCTGCTGGCGGCCGCCGGTCAGGCGGGCGATGCGTTCGACATGGACCAGCGAGCCGTATTCATCGGTATCGCCGTGCAGGGCCAGCACGGGGCAGCGGACGCGGCCCAGTTCGGCATCGAGGTTCCACTGCGCGAAATCCGGCGCCAGCCAGCTGTCCACCCAGGCGCTCAGCACCCAGGCCGCCTTCTCGCCATGGTATTTCTTCAGGCGGTCCAGCTGGCCGGGCTGGGCGAAATCCTCGCGCGCCTGGCGGATACCCGACAGCGTGCGCGCCTCGGCAAAGACCTGGGCCGATTCGGTGATGAGGCCGCGGCAATCCGGCGAGCCGGCGGCCGCGATGGCCATGCCGCCGCCCACGCTGTGGCCCATGGCGACAAAATCGCCTATGCCCAGTTGCTCGCGCAGGCGGCGCAGGCCCTCGTCGGCCTCCCGGCTGACGAAATCCAGGGTGAGCCTGCCGGGGTGGGGATCGGAGCGGCCAAAGCCCAGGCGGTCATAGGCGATCACCTCGCGCCCGGTGGCCTCGGCCAGGCGCTGCGGAAAATCACGCCACAAGGTCACGCAGCCCAGCGAGTCATGCAGCAGCACCACGGGCGGCAGGCCGGTATCTGCGGCGCGCCAGCGGCGGGCGTACAGACGGCCTTGGTCGGTCTCGATGAAATCGTCTTGAGTCGTGAACATGGCTCGGCGTCAGGCAACGGAGATCACGATAGTAGCCTTCCAGCCGGTCTTGTGCTTGCCGCCGACCGGAGGGCGCCGCGCCCGCCCGATGCCTCATTGTCCGCGCAGCAGCGGCAGCAGATCCCGGCCCTGGCGTTCGATCTCGCGCAGATAGGGCGTATCGGAAAGCACGAAATGCGTGATGCCCAGCGCCTGGTACTTGCGCAAGGCCGCCGCCACCTCGCCCGCCGAGCCCACCAGCCAGGTCGTACCCGCCCCGCCGCCGCCGTGGCGGCCCGGCGCGGTGTAGAGATTGTCATCCAGCACCTCGCCGCGCGCCTGCAGGTCGAGCAGGCGGCGCTGTCCCACCGCCACCGCGTGGCGGTGATCCTGCCAGCCCTGGCCCTGGACGCGCGCCATCTCGGCCACCTTCGCCTCGGCATCGGCCCAGGCCTGCGCGCTCGTCCCGCGCACCAGCGTCGTCACGCGCAGCCCGAACTCCAGCGGCGCATGCCGGCGGCCCAGCCGGGCCGACAGCGTCTTCAGGCGGTCGATCCGCTCGGCCACATCGGCCAGCGGCTCGCCCCAGAAAAGCTGCACATCGGCCTCGGTGGCCGCGACCTGTTCGGCCGCCTCGGAAGCGCCGCCGAAATACAGCCTGGGATGGCGGCGCTCGCCGCGCGCGCCGCCATGCGCGCAGGCCGCCGGACACCCTTGCGCCCCGGTCACGCCGATCCGGCCCATCCCGCTGCAAGGCCGCAGACGCCTCTACATCGGCCTGGCGGTGGCTTACCGCGGCTTGTGCGACCCGCGCCGCGTCCACGCTAAGGCAGCGCGAACGAGGCCACCCAGGCCCGGAACTGCCTGAGCTCGCGCGAGGAGCGGCGATAGGCCTGCGGCGGCAGCACAAAGTAATAGCTCTGCGCGCCCAGGTCCACCGTGAGGTCGAAGGGCGCGACCAGCCGGCCCTCTTGCAGCTCTTTCTGCACCAGGGGTTTCTGGGCGATGGCCACGCCATAGCCCTCCAGCGCCGCCTCATAGGCCAGGGCCGAGGACTCATAGCGCAAGCCGCGCGCCACGTCTATCTCCCTGACCCCGGCCGCGCGCAGCCAGATCTCCCAATAGTCGGGACGCGCCAGGGTATGCAGCAGGACCTCGCGCGCCAGGTCGGCGGGCTTGCGCAGGCGGGCGCGCTTGGCCGGCGTGCAGACCGGCAGCAGCTCATTGACCATGAGCTTGTAGCTCAAGAGCCCGCGCCAATGGCCGTCGCCCATGCAGATGGCGGCATCGAGGTCCTCGCGTTCGAAGTCGGGCGGCTCCACCGAGGTATGCAGCTTGACGTCGATGTCGGGATGATCGCGATGCAGGCCCGACAGGCGCGGCAGCAGCCAGCGCATGGCCACGCTGTGCGGCGCCTTGATGACGAACTGCCGCCGGCGCGAGCGCTCGCCCAGTTCGGCGGTGGCGCGGTGCAGGCCGCTGAACAGCCGCGCGATGTCGGCGTGATAGCGGCGGCCGGCATCGGTCAGGACGATGCGGCGATGCTGGCGCAGGAACAAGCGCAGGCCCAGGTGCTCTTCAAGCTGGCGGATCTGGCGGCTGACGGCGGCGGGCGTGACGCAGAGTTCGGCGGCCGCGCCATTGATGCTGCCCACGCGGCCCACGACATCAAAGCAGCGCAGCGCGTTAAGCGGAGGCAGTGCATCCATCGCGGGTGTTCGGTTAACAAAAACTTAAGTGTGCCATACATAAAGTCGTTTGAAGCCGCCCGCCCGACGCCCCAAGATGGCAGGGCCGCGCCCTATGCGGCCCAGAACACACCACAAGGGGAACACCATGTCCAACAAGCTGGCCCGATGGCTGGGCCTTGCCGCGGCCTGCGCGGCGACTCTCCTGGCCGCGCCGGCCTCGGCCGATCCGTATCCGCAACGCCCGGTCAGCATCATCGTGCCGACCACGCCCGGCGGCACCGCCGATATCCTGGCCCGCCTGATCGGCCCCCGGCTGGCGCAGCGCTGGGGCCAGGCCGTGGTGGTCGAGAACAAGCCCGGCGCCGGCACGCTCATCGGCTCGGAGTACGTCGCCCGGGCCAAGCCCGACGGCTACACCCTGATGCTGACCTTCAATGAGCTGGCGACCGTGGCCGCCCTGAACCGCAACGCCAGGCTGGACGTCGAGAACGGGCTGGCGCGCATCGGCAAGATCGGCAGCCTGCCGGTGCTGGTGCTCACGCGCCCGGGCATCGATGATCCCAGCCTGCAGGCCTTGATCGAGCGTTTCCGCGCCAGCCCCGGCAAGTACACCTATGCCTCCAATGGTTCGGGTTCATCCCTGCAGCTGTTTACCGAGATCTTCAAGCGCGAGGCCGGCGTGGACGTCATGCACGTGCCCTACCGGGGCGCGCTGGAAGCCTCGATGGCCACGATAAGCGGCGAAGTCGACCTGCTGGTGCAGTTTGCCTCGGGCAATGTCATCAACCATGTCAAGGCCGGCAAGATGCGGGCCTATGCCGTGGCCTCGCCCGAGCGGCTGGAGGGCCTGCCCGAGGTGCCCACGGCCGCGCAAGCCGGCCTGCCGGGCCTGCGCCTGGAAGCCTGGTACGGCCTGTTCGCGCCGGCCGGCCTGCCGGCGGCGCTGACGCAGAAGATCAACCAGGACATGAACGAGGTGCTGGCCGAACCCGAGATCCGCGAGCGCCTCAAGGGCATCAATCTGCTGGTGCAGCCCGGCACGCCTGAACAATTCGACAGTTTCTTCCGCGCCGAACACAAGCGCTGGACCGGCCTCATCCAGAGCGCCGGCATCAAGAGCAGTGAGTAAACCCATGACCTACGATCCCCGCAACCCCCAAGCGCTGACCTTTCATGATGCCCGCCCGGCCTTTCTGGACGCGCGGGACACGCCCCGAGACTACCTGGAACGCTGCCTGGACGTCATCGGCCGCCGCGAAGGCCAGCTCAAGGGCTGGGTGGTGCTCAACCCGGAGGGCGCCCGCCAGGCCGCCGACGCCAGCGCCAGGCGCTATCGCGAAGGCCGGCCGCTGTCGGCCATCGACGGCATGCCGGTGGGCATCAAGGACTTGATCGAAACCCGCGACATGCCCACGCAGATGGGCTGCAAGGCTTTCGACGGCAACTTCCCCAAGAACGACAGCGCCGTGGTGCGCGCCCTGCGCGACGCCGGGGCCATCATCCTCGGCAAGACCGTCACCACCGCGCTGGGGTTCCTCGACCCCGGCCCCACGACCAACGCCTTCGACCCGCTGCGCACGCCGGGCGGCTCCTCCAGCGGCTCGGGCGCCGTGGTGGGCGCCAACATGGTGCCGCTGGCCATCGGCTCGCAGCTCGTCGGCTCGGTGCTCAGACCGGCCAGCTACAACGGCAATTGGGCGCTCAAGCCCACCTTCGGCGCCATCAACCGCGGCGAGCGGCTGGGTCTGAGCCAAGCGCATGTGGGCATCCACGCCAACGCCGTGCAGGATATGTGGCAAGCCGCGGCCGAGATCGCCCTGCGCGCCGGCGGCGACCCCGGGCATCCCGGCCTCTACGGTCCCCTGGCGCCGCCGGCGCCCGAAAAGCCCGCCCGCCTCGTCGCGCTCGAGACCGAAGGATGGGCGCGCGCCGAACCCGCCGCCCGGCGGGCCTTCGAAGCCGTCCTGGAACGCCTGTCCGCGCAAGGCGTCACCATCCTGCGCCGCGCCGAGGCGCCCCTGGTCGAGTCGCTGGAGCGCGCCATCTCGCAGGCCGCGGCCCTGTCGCTGCGGCTCATATCCTGGGAGCAGCGCTGGTCGCTGGCCAACCTGGTCGACAACCATCCCGACACCCTGGGGCCCAGCCTGGTGCGCCAGCTCGAAAGCGGGCGCGCCATGACGCTGGCCGACTATCGCGAATGCCTGCTGCTGCGCGAACACGCCCGCCAATGCCTGGCGGCGCTGGCCACGCAGTGCGATGCCCTGGTGAGCCTGAACGCCTGCGGCCCCGCGCCCTTGATGGCCGACATCCGCGACAGCAAATACCCCACCGGCGACGTCTCCTTCGCCTGCGCCTCCTCGCTGCTGGGCGCGCCGGCCCTGAACGTGCCGGTGATGGCGGTGGACGGCCTGCCGCTGGGCCTGCAGGTCATGGGCCTGGCGCACAGCGATGCGCGCATGACCGCCATCGCCACTTGGCTGGCGCAGCCCCTCCTGGACTGAGGCGCGGCAACGGGGCGGGCGGGGCCGCGCTATACTTTTTTTCCAGCGACTCCCAGGCCCCGCCCCAGCGTGAACCCGACTCCCCTGGAACGCCAGCTCTCCTTCCTGCGCGAAATCGACCAGCTCAAGCGCGTCTTGCGGATGACGCCGCTCATCGACCGCTCGCGCCGCGAAAACAGCGCCGAGCACTCCTGGCACCTGGCCATGTATGCCCTCATCCTGGCCGAACACGCGGCCGCGCCGGTCGATGTCCTGCGCGTCGTGAAAATGCTGCTGGTGCATGACATCGTCGAGATCGACGCGGGCGATGCGCCCTTGCACGACGCAGCGGCGCGGGCCGGCCAGGCCGAGCGCGAACAGGCGGCCGCGCGGCGCATTTTCTCGCTGCTGCCGCCGGAGCAGGCCGCCGAACTGCGCGCGCTCTGGGATGAGTTCGAGGCCGGCGCCAGCGACGACGCCCGGTTCGCGCGATCCCTGGACCGCCTGCAGCCCCTCTTGCACAACACCGCCACCGGCGGCGGCACCTGGGTGGACGGCCGCGTGAGCGAAGAACAGGTCATGGCGCGCTACGGGCCGGCCATCGAAGGCGGCGCGCCGGCCCTGTGGGCCGAAGCCGCCAGGCGCGTGCGCAAGCACTTCCATCCCCCCACCCTCGACGATTCCACCGCCATGCTACGTATCGACAATCTCGGCAAGCGCTACGGCGACCATGCCGTCTTCCAGGGGCTCACACACACCTTCGGCCCGGGATGCGTGGCCTTGTGCGAACAAGAAAGCACCGGCAAATCCAGCCTCCTGGGCATCATCGCGGGCGTGCTCGCGGCCGATGAGGGCGAGGTCTGGATCGCCGGGCATTCGCTGGCGCGCGAGCCGCGCCAGGCGCTCGCCCGCCTGGCCTATGTGCCCGACGACTGCCTGAGGCAGCCCGGACAGACCGGCATCGAACTGTTGCGCCAGACCGCCGCCGCGAAAAACGTGCCGCTGGACGAGGCCACCTTGGAGCTGGCCCGGCGGCTGGGGCTGGAGCCCCATCTGGAAAAGCGCTTCGACCAGATGTCGACCGGCACGCGCCGCAAGGTCTTCCTGGCCGCCGCCGCCCTGGGCCAGCCGGCGGTCGTCATCGCCGATGGGCCGGACAAGGGCCTGGACGCCCAGGCCCGCGCCGTGCTGGCCGACACCTTCGGGCACTGGGCGCGCGACCGTGTCGTGCTCTTCGCCAGCCACGACCCGGATCTCGTGCGGGCCTGCGGCGCGCGCGTGGCCGACGTCGGCGCGCTGCGCTAGCCGCGGCGTCTACTGCGGCTCTATCCGGGCATCGACGGCGCGCTGGGTCCAGACCCCGCGCTGCGCGCGGGCAAAGGCCTGGTGCTCGTCGACCGTGTTGGGCGACACCTGCATGCCCAGCGATTCAAAGCGCTGCACCACCTCGGGCTCGCGCAGGATGGCGGCCACTTCCTGGTTCAGGCGCTGCACGATGTCGTCCGGCGTGCCGGCCGGCGCCGCCACGCCGACCCACACCACCAGGTCGAAATTCTTGTAGCCCAGCTCGGCCAGCGTGGGCACCTCGGGGAAGTCCTTGGCGCGCGCATGGCCGGTGAAGGCCAGGCCGCGCAGCTTGCCGCTCTGCATGAAGGACGTCACCACCGAGAGGTCGGCGAACAGATAATCCACATGCCCGCCCAGCAGGTCGGTGACCGCCGGCGGCTGGCTCTTGTAGGGCACGGCGTTGGCCGCCGCGCCGGCCACGGTGTTGAACGTGGCGCCGGCGATCTGGCTGGTGGGCGAGCCGTAGGCGTAGTTCAGCGGCTTGTTCTGCGTGGCCTTGACCAGCGCCTGCAGCGAGTCATAGGGCGCGCGCACCACCAGCATCATGGGGATGGTGGCGATCCGGATCACATGGATGAAATCGTCCGTCGGGTCGAAAGGCAGCTTGCGGAACAGGGCCGGCGTGGCAGAGTGCGTCGAGCTGCTGGTGAGGATGAGGGTATAGCCGTCGGGCTGGGCGCGCGCCGCGAAGGCCGACCCGATGGTGCCCGAGGCGCCGGGCTTGTTCTCGATCACGATGGGCACGTTCAGGCGCGGGCCGAGTTTTTCGCTGATGATGCGCGCGCTGGTGTCGGTGGCGCTGCCCGGCGAGAACGGCACCACGATGGTGATGGGCTTATCGGGATAGGCCGCCCGCGCGGCGGGCGCCGCCAGGGCGCCCAGAACGGCCAGGCCGCCCAGGACCAGGGCGCCGACCGTGCCGGCCATGGATGCGCGCTTCTTCATCATTTGTCTCCTGTCGGGGCCGGGCAGGCCCGCTTGCATGAGGGCGTATGATGCGCGCCGGCCGCTTATCCCAACAAGGGACTAATTTTCATAGACTCATTCCGGATCCGGATCAATCCCCGACGGCTTCGCGCGCCCGCAGGGCTTGCTCGGTGTCCCGCAGAAAGGCCGAAGCCGCCATGGAGAGCCGGGCATTGCGGCGCTGTATGAGCCAAAGCTCATGCCCATGACGGCGCGCGCCATCGATATCGACCACGCGCAGGCCCAGCTCGCGCGCCAGGTCGCAGGCATAGCCCGGCACCACGGTGATGCCCAGCCCCGCGCCCACCAGCTTGAGCACCGACGTGAGCATGCCGGCCTCGATGCGGTAATCGAAGGCGAGATCGAGATCGGCCGCCACGCGGTCCAGGCTGCGCCGCACGCTGTAGACGTTGCGCAGCATGATGTGCTTGTGCGCGGCGACATCGGCCCAGGACACGGCCCGCTTGCGCGTCAGGGGATGGCGCGGGGCGCAGACCACCCGCATGGTGTCGCGGTAGATGACGCGCGTGCTGAGCTCGTCGGAAGGGCTTTCCAGCGACACGATGCCGAAATCGGCGCGGCCGTTGCGCACATGCTCGATGGTGTCGTCGGTGGAGAGTTCGAACAGATCCAGTTTCACGCTGGGATGGGCGCGATGGTAGGCGGCCACCACCTCGCCCAGCAGGCCCACCATCATGAGCGGCGAGGTCGCCACGCCGACCGTGCCGCGCTCCAGGCTGCGCAGGCCCGACATGCTGCGCTCGGCGGCCCGCACGGTGCCCAGGATCTCCTGGGCATAGGCATAGAAATCGGCCGCGCCGTCGCAGGGCGTGACACTGCGCGTGGAGCGCTCGAACAGCGGCTGCCCGACCTCGGCTTCGAGCTCCGCGCACAGCTTGCTCACGGCCGATTGCGTCACGAAGGCCGCGCGCGCGGCCGCCGTGAAGCTGCGCAGTTCGTACAGCGCGCAGAACACGCGCAATTGCTTGAGAGTGATGTTCATGGTCGCGGTCCCCGGCTCGGACCGCCGGGCAGAGCCTAGAGCATATCGCGATCGGCATCCTGGCGCGGCGCCAGGCGCCGTATCCCGCCGGGGGTGCGCGAAAAACGCACCGGGATGGCGGTGGTCACCAGGCGGCCTTCGGTGGGATGCTCCACCTGCCGGAAAAACCCCGTGGCCCGCAGATGCGGATCGTCGAACAAGGCCTGCGGCGTATTGACCCGTGAATGCGGGATGTCCGCCCCGGCCAGCAGCGCCAGCCACGCCTCGGTATCGCGGCCGGCCACGATATCGGCCAGGTCCTGATAGAGCGCGTCGACGTTGCGCGCGCGCGCGGCGGCATCGACATAACGGGCATCCTCGGCCAGCTCCGGCCTTTGCGCCAGCGCGAAGAAACGCCGCCATTGCGCATCGGTATAGGGCAGCAGCGCCAAGTAGCCGTCGCGCGTGCGGTAGGGCCTGCGCTGCGGCGAGAGCACGCGGCTATAGCCCATGGGGCCGCGCGGCGGCACGAAGCTGTGCCCGCTCAGGTGCTCGGCCAGCGTGAAGGAAACCATGGTCTCGAACATGGGCACCTCGATGGCCTGGCCCTGCCCCGAGCGCTCGCGCTCGTACAGCGCCATGGGGATGGCGTAGGC
Source organism: Bordetella hinzii LMG 13501 (assembly GCF_001548475.1). Lineage (GTDB taxonomy): Bacteria > Pseudomonadota > Gammaproteobacteria > Burkholderiales > Burkholderiaceae_B > Bordetella > Bordetella hinzii. The sequence goes on along the minus strand of NZ_LRUJ01000042.1, from coordinate 17,821 downwards.
CAGCGTCAGCCCGGCCACCTTGTCGGCCAGGATGGTGTTCACATAGGCCGGCGCGCCGCTGTTGCGCCCCTGCAGGTCGGCCAGGCCGCTCATGGCCTGGATGATGTCGTCAAAAGCCGGCTGCGCGGCATAGGGGCCGTCCTGGCCGAAGCCGACCGCCGAACAATGGACCAGGCGCGGATGGCGGGCGCACAGCGTCGCGGCGTCCAGCCCCAGGCGCGCCAGGGCCGCCGCGCGCACATTGGAGACGAAGACATCGGCGCCGGCGATCAGCGCCAGCAGGCGCTCGCGGTCGGCCGGCGCCTTGGCGTCCAGCGTCACGCTGAACTTGTTGCGATTCAGGTTGAGATAGGCCGGCCCCATGCCGGCATGCGCGGCCGGCGCCGAGCTGCGGAACACATCGCCTTGCGGCGCCTCGACCTTGATGACCTCGGCGCCCATGTCGCCCAGGATCTGGGTGGCATAAGGACCCATGGCCACCGAGGTCATGTCGACCACCCTCACCCCTTGCAAGGGGCCCGCCATCACCGGCCCTCCTTGTGCTGCTTGCGCGTGACGAAGGGCGCCATGTAGCGGCGCGGCTCATCGGTGGTGAAGGCCTCGCCGAAAGCGGCCACGCTGCGGTCCAGGCCCGCCTGCACGGTGGACTCGCGCCAATAGCGCAGCAGCGCCTTTTGCGAACGCACGGCGATGGGGCCGCTGGCGGCGATCGGCGAGACCGTTTTCTCGACCAGGGCGTCCAGCGCGCCGGTCTCGCAGACGAATTCCAGGAAGCCCCAGCGCAGGGCCTGGCCGGCGTCCACCGTCTCGCCGGTCAGCAGCAGCCAGTGGGTCGGCCCCTGGCCGATCAGCGCCGGCAACAACACCGCATGGATCACCGACGGAATGCCGACGCGGACTTCCGGCATGCCGAAGACCGCGTCGTCGCTGGCCAGGCGGATGTCGCAGGCGGCGGCCAGCTCCATGCCCGCGCCCAGGCAGAAGCCCGGGATGCGCGCAATCGTGGGCACCGGGATCTCGGCCACGGCATCGCACAGGTCGCGCAGGCGGGTGATGAATGCGCGCGCGCCCTGCGGATCGAGCTCGGCCATTTCATAGATGTTGGCCCCGCCCACGAAGGCGCGCTCGCCGCTGCCCCGGATGACCACGGCGCGCGCGTCGGCCTGCGCGCCGATCCAGCGCGCCGCCTCCGTCAGGCTCAGCGTGACCGCCGACGCCAGGATATTCAGGCTCTTGGCGTCATGGATGCGCAAAGTGTAGACCCCCCGCGCATCGCGGCTGACGTGCGCGTGGGCGAAGGCGGGAATGGGGGCGAGGGTGCTCATGGACAGGCTCCAGCTAGGATGATGCCGCCGATGCTAAGGGCGGGGTTTGATCACAACAAACGAGTAATTTTCATGAAATGAGTCCCAAAAAGAATAAATCGGCGCGGCGGGAGGCCGGGGGACGATCGCCCCTCTTGGGGATGTCAGTGGTACAAGCAAGGAAAGGAGGCCCGCCATGATCGATCACACCGGCATCACCGTCAGCGACTTCGCCCGCAGCCTGGCCTTCTATGAGGCCGCGCTGGCGCCGCTGGGCTACACCGTGCTCACGCGCCTGGACGACGCGGCCGGGCTGGGCGCGCCCGGCCCGGCCGGCGCCGATCCGGGCGGCGACTTCTGGCTGATGCAGGGACCGCCCTGCCAGCCGCGGGTGCATATGGCCTTCCGCGCGGCCAGCCGCGCCGAGGTGGAGGCCTTCCATCGCGCCGCGCTGGCCGCGGGCGGGCGCGACAATGGCGCGCCCGGCCCGCGCCCGCAATACCATGCCGGGTATTACGCGGCCTTTGTCCACGACCCCGACGGCTACAACATCGAGGCCGTGTTCCACGGCGCCTGAAGCACCGGCCGCCGCTCAGTCCACCTCAGCGCCGGAGCGGCGCACCACCTCGCCCCATTTGCCGACTTCGGCCGCGACGAATTCGGCGGTCGCCGCGGGCGTGCCGGGCATGGGCTCGGCGCCGCGGTCGTTGAGGAATTTGCGCATCCCGGGGCTGTTGAGCACCTGGCCGATATGCTGGCTCAGGCTGGCGGTGATCTCGGCCGGCGTGCCGGCCGGCGCCAGCACCGCCGCCCAGCCTATGGCCTCGAAGCCCGGATAGCTCTCGGCCACGGTGGGCACGCCGGGCAGCTGGGCCAGGCGCTTGGCCGTGGTCACGGCCAGCGGCACCGCCTTGCCCGATTGGATATGCGGCAGGGCGGCCGTGACCGAGTCCACCATCAGCGGCACCTGGGCACCCAGGAAGTCGGCCTGGGCCGGGCCGCTGCCCTTGTAGGGGATGTGGCGGATGTCGACATTGGCCGCCGCCTTGAACATCTCGGCCGACAGGTGCTGCGTGCCGCCGATGCCCGCGCTGGCGTAGACCAGTTCGCCCGGATGGGCGCGGGCGCGTTCGACCAGGGCCGCCAGGCTGGTAATGCCCGAGGCCGGGGTGGCCAGGAAGACCAGCGGCACGGAGAACACGCCGGAGACCGGCGCGAAGTCCCGGGTCAGGCTGTAGTTGATGGTTTTGTACAGGGTCTGGTTCACCGCCGCGGCGCTGCCGGCGATCACCAGGGTGTAGCCGTCGGGCTTGGCGCGGGCGGCCTCGGCCATGCCGATATTGCTGCCGGCACCGGCGCGGTTCTCGACCACGATGGTCTGCTTCAGGGCGACGCCCAGCTTCTCGGCCAGCGCGCGCGCGAAGATGTCGGTGGCCTGCCCTGGCGGGAAAGGCACGATCAGGCGGATGGGGCGTTCGGGATAGGCGGCGTGGGCGGCCGAGGCCAGCGCCAGGCTGGCGCACAGGCCGGCAAAAATACGTTTCATGGTCAGCTCGAAAAGGAAAATCATCGCGGGCCTGGCCCGCCCTGTCTCGGCATGCCTTTTGAGCCGCCGCCGGCACGGCGCGCGGCCGTCCCATGGCCCTTGTCGGACCCGGTCCCCATGATACGGGCAAACAGGCCGGGGCTCCGACGGGTGGGGTCCGCGCCGGGCCGCGCGAGGCAATTAATGACAGATGAGTCACTATTCATATAATGCGCATCCCGGTATCATGCACGGGTCGACCGCTTTATAAGATTCCACGCCCCATGCCGACCAAGTCCCTTGCCCGCGCCGCGCAGCCGGCCGAACCGCCCGCCGATTGGCGCGAGGCCAGTTCCCGCAATGAGCGCAGCCGCCTGATCCGCGAGGCCTTGTTCAGCGCCGCCGCCGCCGTGGTGGGCGAGCATGGCTACCAGGACGCCTCGATCACGCTGATCACCCAGCGCGCCGGCGTGGCGCAAGGCACTTTCTACAATCATTTCGAGTCGCGCCAGGACATCCTGGACCAATTGCTGCCCGCCCTCGGCAAGGACATGCTGGCGCATGTGGGCGAATGCTCGCGCCAGGGCAAGACGCTGATCGAGCGCGAGGAGCTGGGTTTCCGAGGCTTTTTTTCCTTTCTCAAGGCCCACCCGCATTTCTTCCGCATCCTGAACGAAGCGCCCAGTTTCGCGCCCAAGGGCTATGAGGCCCACCTCAAGCTGGTGCTCGAAGGCTATATGCACTTCTTCCGCAAGGCGCGGGCGCGCGGCGAGGCCACGGGCTATTCCGAGCGCGAGCTTGAAGTCGTGGCCTATGTGCTCATGTCGGCCAGGATCTACCTGAGCCGCTACGCCGAAAACGGCGATATCCCCGATTGGGTCGTGAAGGCCTATCGCAAACTGGTGGCCGACGGCCTGGCTCGGAAGTAGACGCCCGCGCCCCGGCCCCTCGAAGGAGGAGACGGCGGTATGTACAAAGTCATTACCCTGCTCAAGCGCCGGCCCGGCATGTCCGTGGCCGATTTCCAGTCAGGCTGGCGCGAGGCCCACGGTCCGCTGGCAAGCCAGGCGCCCGGCTTGCGCCGCTACGTGCAGTCGCATGCCCTGCCCCAGGGCTATGCCAAGGGCGAGCTGATCTACGACGGCATCAGCGAAATGTGGTTCGATGACGCCGCGGCGCATGCGCGCGCCCAGGCCTCGGCCTGGGGCGAGGCCTGCCGGCGCGACCTGGCGCGCTACGCCGCCGGCCCGGTCGAGATGGCCGTGGAGGTCAAGCTCATCGTCGATGGTCCCATCCCCGCCGGCGGGGTGAAGAACATCGAATTCGTCAATTGCCGGCCGGGCATGGCGCTGCCCGACTTTCGCCATTACTGGGAACATCGCCACGGCCCGCTGGCCGCGGGCATCGCGCTGATGCGCCGCTATGAGCAGAACCATCTGCGTCTGGAGGCCTATCGCGACGGCCGGCGCCCGCCCTTTGACGGCCTGGCCATCACCTGGTTCGATTCGACGGCCGACATGAAGGCCGGCACGCGCACGGAAATCTATGCCCGCACGCGCGCCGACGAGGCCAACTTCCTGCCCGACGGCCACCTGCCCTTCATCGTCACCCGCGAGCACCGGATGGCCGGCTGATCGCGGGCCGCAGCCATCAACCGCCCGCGGCCCCATGCTCCTGGCCGCGCCAGACAGGCGCGTGCGCGCACAGTTTGCGCAGCAATTGCGCGAAGGTCCGCCGTTCGGCGGACGAAAGACAGGCCATCATGTCGTCCTCGCGCTGTTCGAGCGCCGGCATAAAGTCCTCATGCAGGCGCCGGCCGCGGGCCGTGATATAGAGGATGAGGCGGCGCTGATCCAGGGGATCGGGCTCGCGGCGCACCAGGCCCTTGGCCTGTAATGCCGTGACGGCCCGGCTGATATTGTTCTTCAGGTGGCCCGAGAAGTCGCATATGTCCGAGGCCGATATCCCTTCGCGGAAATAAAGAAAAATGAGACAGAGGATCTCGGGACGGGTCAGGCCATGGCGAGCCTCTATCGCCCGGAATGACGGCTCCCGGTAGGAATTCGCGATGTAGGCGAGCTTGTACGCGAACGGAATCGACACCCCATCGAGGATGTCATCGAGCGAAGGGTTCATAGGCTGGCCGGGCATGTCCGAGGCATGGCGCGCCTGCTTGTTCCGAGGCGCGCGGGAACGAGATGGTTCCAAATGGAACTACTGTAGCCTATACTGTCCTGGCACTCAAGAACAAGAACAGAAGGTGGAGACAATGAAAAGCTACCTTTACTCGGGCACGGCGGAGCATCCGGTCTACGCCGATGTCGTTGCCGCCATGCCAGGGCCGCGCCGCCACCCCATCGTCATGTTGCATGGCGGCTTTCATAATGGCGCGGGCTTTCTGGCCACGCCTGACGGCCGTGAAGGCTGGGCGTCGATATTTGCGCGGCGGGGCCATGACGTCTATGTGATGGACTGGCCCGGACACGGCCGTTCGCCCGCCGGCGCCGACTTCGTGCGCCTCTCGATGGCCGACGTGGGCCGCGCCTTGGGCGCGCTGCTGCAAGACACCGGCCCGGCCATTGTGTTCGCCCACTCCGCAGGCGGGCCGATAGCCTGGTGGGTGGCCGAGCAGTACCGGACCCTGGTGGCCGCCGTGGTGGGCCTGGCCCCGGGCCCGCCAGCCAATCTGGTGCCGGCGCTGCCGGCCGAGCCCGCCGCGCATGCCGGCGCGAACGGCGGCGCCCACCCCGTCTATGCGCCCGCCGACCGCCCCGCCTTCGTGGACCGGGCCTTCATCAAGACCTTCTGGGCCAACGGCTCCCGCTTCCCGCAAGCGGCTTTCGAAGCCTACGCGCGTTCCATCGGACCCGAGAGCCCGCGCATCTTGAACGAGCGCTTCAATATCGGGGGCAGCGGTCTGCGCCTATCGGATCACGGCCGGCTGCGGGGCTTGCCCATGCTGGTGCTGACCGGCGACGAAGATCCCCGCCATCCCAAGGCGCTCGATGGCGCCCTGGCGGCCTTCCTGGGCGCCGACTTCCTCTGGCTGCCCGCCATCGGCATCAGCGGCAATGGGCACATGTTGATGATCGAAGACAACCACCAGGAGCTCGCCGCCCGCGTCGCCGGCTGGCTCGGCGACCACGGGCTCTGACGCGGCCATCGGCCAGGCACATCGCGCTCCGGGATGTTGCACACGGGGCCCTGCCGGCCCCGCCCTAGACCGAAAGATAGCGCCGCTTGATGTCCTCGTCGGCGTTCAACTGCGCGATGGTGCCGCAGAACACGCTGGCGCCCTTGTCGATGACCACGGCGCGGTCGGCCAGGTCCAGGCAGAAATGCAGGTTCTGTTCGGCCAGCACGATGGTGCTGCCGCAAGCGCGCAGGGCGCGCACCAGCTCGCCTATTTTCTGCACCATGATGGGCGAGAGGCCCTCGCTGGGCTCATCGAGCAGGACCACGGCGGGATTGCCCATGAGCGCGCGGCCGATGGTGAGCATCTGCTGCTCGCCGCCCGAGAGCTGGCCGCCCAGGCGGCGCCGGAGCGGCGCGAGCAGGGGCAGCATCTCGTAGATGCGCTCCAGGGTCCAGCTCACCCGGCCCTGCGCATCGGGCTTGGCGGCGATGGCCAGGTTGTCCTCGACGCTGAGCTCGGGAAAGATCTGGCGGTCCTCGGGCACGAAGCCCACGCCGGAGCGCGCGATGCGATGGGGCGCGAGCCGGCCGATCTCGCGGCCGAACAGCCTGACCTTGCCGCGCCGGGGCGCGACCACGCCGGCCACGGACTTCATGGTCGTGCTCTTGCCCGCGCCATTGCGCCCGAGCAGGGCCAGGGTCTCGCCCCTGAGCACCGACATCGACATGCCGAACAGCACCTGGCTGCTGCCATAGAAGGCGTCGATATCCTGGACTTCCAATACCGGTTCGCTCATGCCCTCGCCTCCTTGGGGGTGCCGAGATAGGCCTCGATGACCTCGGGGTTCTCGCGGATCTGGCGCGGATTGCCCTGGGCCAGCACGCGGCCATAGGACAGCACATAGATGTGCTGCGAAATACGGAAGACGATCTCCATATCGTGCTCGATGAGCACCACGGTCAGGCCGCCCCGTTTCCACAGGCCGTGCACGGTCTCTATCATCTGCTCGCGCTCTTCCGGGCCCATGCCCGCCACCGGCTCGTCCAGCAGCAGCACCTTGGGTTGCAGCACCAGCGCCAGCGCCATGTCCAGCAGCTTCTGGTCGCCATGCGACAGCGTGCCGCTCACCACGTCCGCCTTGGACGACAGGCCCAGCTGGTCCATGACTTCGTGCGCGCGGTCCCGCGTGCGCGCCAGCGGGAAGCGGCCGCGCATGCGCGTGGACAAACCCAGCGGGGATTGCAGGGCCCCGCGCAAGGACTCCTCCACGGTCAGCGACTTGAACAGGCGCGAGACCTGGAAAGCGCGCCCGATGCCGCGGCGCACGATTTCGCGGCTGCCCAGGCCGACGATGTCCTCGCCGTCGAGCAGCACCCGTCCGCTGTCCGGCGCGAACGCCCCGGAGATCAGGTTGAAGAAGGTGGTCTTGCCCGCGCCATTGGGCCCGATGACGGCCGACAGCGAATCCTTGGGAAAATGCGCCGAGACGTCGGCCGTGGCGACCACGCCGCCGAAACTCTTGCGCAGGTGCTCTATTCTCAGCATCAGCCCCCTCCCGCCCGGGCGCCGGGCACGCCGCCATAGGTCTGCCAGGGCGAGGCCACCAGCCAGCCGGCGTCGACCGGCAGGTTCACGCCGGTGATGGCGCGCGCCTGCGGCGAGGCCAGGAAGGCCACCGCGTCGGCGACTTCCTCGGGCATGACCATGCGGCCCAGGGCGGACAGCCGCGCCAGTTCGTCGGCGTCGCGGTCGCCGCGATCGATCGCCGCCTGCAGGGCGGGCGTGAGGGTGTAGCCGGGCGACACGGCGTTGACCCGCACGCCCGAGCGGCCCCATTCGGCCGCCAGGCATTCGGTCATGGCCACCACCGCCGCCTTGGCCGGCGCATAGGCATGCAGCGGCACCGAGCGCAGCGCGGTGATGGAGGCGATGTTGATGATCGCGCCCTCGCCGCGCCGGGCCATGCGCGCGCCGAAGGCGACGCTGGCCAGATAGCTGCCGCGCAGGTCGACCGCCATGATGCGGTCCCAGGTCGCCATGTCCAGCGCCTCGGGCGGCTGCTTGGCCTGGATGATGCCGGCGCTGTTGACCAGCACATGGGCCGGCCCGTGCTCGTCTTCGATGCGCGCGGCCGTGGCGGCCACGGCCGCCTCGTCGGAGATGTCGCAGGCGTAGCCCGGCCCGTCTTCGGGCGCCTGCAGGTCGATGACGATCACGCGGTCGCCGCGCGCCTTCAGGCGGCGCGCGCAAGCCAGGCCGATGCCGCTGGCGCCGCCGGTCACAATGCTCAAAGGAGATGCGTTCATGTCGTTACTCGCTCTTTCTTGAAACCGGCCGCCGGCTTGCGGCGGAACCCTTGCAGCACGAAATCCCCCACGCCGCGCTTGAACCCCAGGGCGAAGACCAGGACGATGATGCCCAGGGCCAGGCCGTGCAGTTCGGTCACGCGGGTGATGGTGTCATTGAACACCAGCAGCAGGCCGGCGCCCACCACCGGGCCGATGAAAACATGCAGGCCGCCCATCATGATCATGAAGATCGCCTCGCCCGACATGGTCCAGTAGGCGAAATCGGGATAGGCGCCCGAGACGAAGAGCGCCATGATGACGCCGCCCACGCCGGCGAAGCCGCCGGCCAGCACGAAGGCGTAGAGCTTCACGCGCCAGACGTCGATGCCCAGGAAACGCGCGCGCTCGGGGTTGTCGCGCACCATGCGCAGCGTATAGCCGAAGGGCGATTGCAGCAGCATGCGCATGAGCAGCAGGCAAATCACCGCCATGACGCAGGCAAAGCCGTAGAGCGTCTGCGGCTGCTTGAGGTCTATGCCCCAGAAGACGGGCCGCGGAATGCCCCCCGTGAGGCCCTGGTCGCCGCCCGTCAGGCTGCTCCAGGACAGGATGATGCTGTGGAACAGCATCTGGAAGGCCAGCGTCAGGAAGGAAAAATAGATTTCCTTCAGGCGCACGCAAATGGCGCCCACCAGCAGCGCCACCAGCGCGCAGAAGAGCACCGCGCCCAGCAGGGCCAGGGGGATAGGGATGCCGGTCTTCTGCAGCAGCAGGCCGAAGGCATAGGCGCCGGCGCCGAAGAACATGGCATGGCCGAAAGACACCATGCCGCCGTAGCCCACCAGCAGATTGAGCGAGGTGGCGAAAATGCCGAAGGCCGCCAGCCGGATGATGAAATCGAACAACACGCGGGAGTCGGTCAGCGAGGGCAGGACGAGCAGCAGCGCCAGCGCCGCGGCGGCCAGCAGCCCTTCCCTGCTTGCGGAATGCATCGTCATGCTCTTTTCTCCTTGCCCAAGAGGCCGCTGGGCTTGAGCACGAGGATCAGGGCCATGGCCATGAACATCACGCCCTCGACGAAATCCGGAAAGCCGATGGAGCCGAAGGAGCGGACCAGCCCCAGCATGAGCGCGCCCACCAGGGCGCCGGCTACCGAACCCATGCCGCCGATGACGGTCACGATGAAAGATTCGATCAGGATGGAAAACCCCATGCCCGGCGACATCGAGCGCACGGGCGCGGCCAGCGCGCCGGCCAGCCCGGCCAGAAAGCCGCCCAGGGCGAACACACCGGCATAGATGAGGCTGGTGTTCAAGCCCAGCACCGAGGTCATCACGGGGTTCTGCGCGGCCGCGCGCACCATCTTGCCCGCGCGGGTGCGGGCCAGCAGATACCACAGGGCCAGCGCCATCAGCCCGGCCGCGGCCATCAGCACCAGGTAGAAGACCGGCACGATGCCGCCGCCCAGGATGAGCGGCGGCGCCTGGAAGGCCTCGGGCATGCCCATGGACTGGAACTCCGCGCCCCAGACCAGCTTGACCAGGTCATCGAGGATGAGGATGAAGGCATAGCAGACCAGCAGCTGCATGAGCACGTCGGCGCTATAGACGCGGCGCATGAAGAAGCGCTCGAAGACCAGGGCGAACAAGGCCACGCCCAGCCCGGCGCACACGGCGGCGGCCAGATAGCTGCCGGTCAGCCGGAAGACGGTCAGGCCGAGATAGGCGCCCAGCATGTAGAACGAGCCGTGCGCGAAATTGATGACGCCCAGCACGCCGAAGATCAGCGTCAGCCCGGCGGCGACAAGAAACAGCAAGGCGCCCACGATCAGCCCGGTGCTTGCCTGGGTGACCAGGCAAGACGCCGAACCGAAGCAGGCGAGAAGTTCGGTCAGATTCAAAATACACCCCCCGCGCAGGAAAAAACCGGCGGCCGCCGGCCGCCGATGGCCTTACTTTGCCCAGCCCTTGCTCTTCTTCCAGTCAAGTTCCAGCTCGGCGATCTGGGCCCAGCTGCCCAGCTGCGGCTTGGGCATATAGGGCTCCTTGTTGGACAGCTCGCCCCAGGCGTCGGCGTAGTCGATCAGCGTCTGGTCCTCGGCGCGCAGCGTCAGCTTGCCCTCGGTGCCGAAGGGCGAGTCTATGGTCATGCCGCGCAGCGCCTCGGCGATCTTCGCGCCGTCGGCGCTGTTGACCTTCTTCATGGCCGTGGTGAGGAACACCACGCCGGCGGCGTTCTGCCAGGCCCAGTTGGTGGGCATTTCCTTGTGCTTGGCGAAATAGGCGTCGGCCCAGGCGTGGTTGGCCGCCGAATCCGGCACGCTGCGCAGATAGCGGTTGCCTGACTGCAGGCCGGCCGGCACGTTCTTGACCGCGGTCAGCACGGTGTAGTCGGCCATGTTGACGGCGAAGAGCTGCCGGTCCTTGAACAGGGCGTAGATGCTGCCCTGGTCGATGAAGGACGTCAGGTCGCCGCCCCACAGCGCGGTATAGACGGCCTGCGGGCGTCCCTGGACCAGGCGGGTGATGATCTCGCTGTAATCGGCCTGGAACAGCTTGGGCCAGACCCCGCCCGTGATCTCGACATCGGGCTGGAAGTGCTTCAGGTACTGGAAGAACTCGGCCGTCGTGTCGCGCCCGTAGGCGTAGTCGGGCGAGCAGCTCATCCAGCGCTTGAGGCCTTTTTCCTTGGACACGCGGGCCGCGTAGGCGCCGCCCACGATGGCGTCATGGATGCCCTGGCGGGCGCAGCGGAAGGCGTTGGGGATGCGCAGCGCCGGGTCGGCCGTCAGCGAGGAGGTCTCCGAGTTGGTATGGATGCACAGCACCTTCAGGTCGCGCGCCACTTCGTGCACCGCGAAGGCGCCCGACGAAGCCTCGGCGTCCAGCAGGATCTCGCAGCCTTCGCTGTTGACCAGTTCGCGCGCCACCCGCGCCGCCTCCTGGGGCTGGCCCTTGGAGTCGCGCACCACCAGCTCGATGGGACGGCCGTTCAGGCCGCCGGCCGCATTGAAGCGCTCGACCTCCAGCACGGCGGCATAGCGCGAGGACAGGCCCAGCTGGGCCACGCGCCCGGACAGGATGGTGGGCATGCCCACCCGGATGGGTTTGTTCTGGGCGAAGGATAGCGCCGGCCAGCCCAGGGCCGAAGCGCCGGCCAGGCCGGCCGCGCCCTTCAAGAGTTGCCGGCGTGTCAGGCTGGCGGCGGGGGATTTGTGCATTGCTGTCTCCTTGCTTGTTATGCGGCGCATGCGCCTGTTCGTCCGGCTGTGGGAACCCGGTCAGGGGCTGGCGGGCGCCGCGCCGGCCAACTGGTCGCGCAGCACCCGCTTGAGCACCTTTCCCGAGGGATTGCGTGGCAGTGCGTCGACCACGATCAACTGCTTGGGAATCTTGAAGCCGCCGAGCTTGCCGCGGCAGTGCGCCTGCACCGCCTCCAGCGTCAGCGGCACGCCCTCGCGCGGCACCACGACGGCCACCACGCGCTCGCCCCAGCGCTCGTCGGGCAGGCCGATCACCGCGGCCTCCTCGACCTGCGGCAATTGGTAGAGCACCCGCTCGACTTCGGAGGAAGCGATGTTCTCGCCGCCGCTGATGACCATGTCCTTCTTTCGGTCGACGAGGAAGAGAAAGCCGTCCTCGTCCAGATAGCCCATGTCGCCGCTGCGGAACCAATCGCCAAAGAAGCTGGCGCGTGTGCGCTCGGGGTCGTTCCAGTACTGGCGCATGACCTTGGGGCCCTTCAGGCAGATCTCGCCGGTCTCGCCGGCCGGCAGCGGCGCGCCCTGGCCGTCGCGGATCTCCAGCTGCACATGGGCCAGCGCGCGGCCGGCCGAGCCGATCTTCTCGATCTCCCGGCCGGCCTGCATCATGGTGTCGCCCGAGCAGGTTTCCGTCAGGCCATAGGCGTCGATGTAGCGCGCATTGGGAAAGAGCGCCTGGAAGCCGCGGATGCGCTCGGCCGGCGTGCGCTCGCCGCCGCCGATGACCCAGCGCAGGCTGGAGACATCATGGCCGGCCGGCAGGGCCAGCAGGCGGTTGAGCATCACGGGGGCCATCCAGGCCCCGGTCAGGCGATGCGCGGCGATGGTCCGCATCACCGTCGAGGCATCGAAATCGCGCAGGATGACCAGGCTGCCGCCCACCAGGAAGAGCGCCATGCCGGGCAGATCGAAAGCGCCCACGTGATAGAGCGGCCCAACCACCAGCAAGCGGTCTTCGCGCGACAGGCCCAGCTCGCAGATATGGTCCAGCGTCTTCCAATAAAAATTCTCATAGCTGTGCACCACGCCCTTGGGGCGGTCAGTGGTGCCCGAGGTGTACATCAGGCGGAACACATCCCCGGGCCCCACCGGCCAGGGCTCGCGGGCCGGCAGCGCCCGCGGCCACAGCCGGCTGGCGTCGCGCTGCGCCGGCCCGTCGAGCCGCAGGCAATCCACGCCCGGCGGCACATTGGCCTCGAACTCGGCATCGGCGCACAGCAGGCGGGCGCCGGCGTTGGACAGGATGTAATCGACCTCGTCGCGGCCGAGGCGGTAGTTGATGGGCAGCACGATGGCGCCCAGGTGACCGATGGCCAGGCTGAGCTCGACGAAGGCCGCGCTGTTCTTCATCAGCAGCGCCACCACCTGGCCCGCCCCGATGCCGCGGGCGCGCAGGCCGCCCGCGATCAGGCGCATTCGCTGCGCCAGCTCACCATAGCTGACCGCCTGGCCGTCGTAGACCATGGCGGTTCTCGCGGGCGCCGAGCGCGCCCAATGCAGGATGGAGGAACCGAGCGCAATCATGCGAAAGTCCTTCTCAGTAGGAGCGCGGCATACCCAGATCGTGCTGGGCAATGTAATTCAGGATCATTTCCTCGGAGATGGGCGCAAAGCGGAACAGGCGGCAATCGCGCCACAGGCGCTCCAGGTGGTACTCCTTGGAATAGCCCATGCCGCCCAGGGTCTGCATGGCCCGCTCGGTCACACGGGCGGCCGCCTGCGCCGCCAGCAGCTTGGCCGCGTTGGCCTCGCTGCCATAGGCCAGCCCCTGATCGAAATTGCTGGCCGCCTTGTAGTTCAGCAGGCGCGCGGCCTCGATCTCGGCATGGCACTGCGCCAGCGGAAACTGCACTCCCTGGTAGCTGCTGATGCTGCGCGCGCCGAACACCTTGCGGTCATTGGCGTAGTTGACGGCCAGCCGGATCGACAGCTCGCCGGTGCCCACCAGCCCGGCCGTGGTCACGATGCGCTCGGTGTTCAACACATCGAGCAGCTCCTTCCAGCCGCCATGCAGGGTGCCGACCAGCTCATGCGGTTCGACCCGCACATCGTCGAAGAAGATGGCGCTGGAGGCCAGCGTATTGGTGCCCACCTTGTCGATGGCGGTATGGGTCAGGCCCGCGCGCTCGACATCGATCATGAACATGGACAGCCCGTCGCTGCGCGAGACGGACTCCTCGACCTTCTTGGTTCGCGCCACCACCAGCATCTTCTGCGCGGTGTCCACGGCGGTGATCCAGATCTTGCGCCCGTTCAGGCGCCAGCCATCGCCATCGGGGCGGGCGAAGCTGCGGATCTCCAGCGTGTTGCTGCCGGCGTCGGGTTCGGTCAGCGCCATGCAGAAATTGATCTTGCCGCCGATCAGCCCGGGCAACAGCTCGCGCTTCATCTCGGGGCTGCCGAATTTGCTGATGGACACCCCGCCGAAGATGGGATTGACCATGAACAGCTGGCCCACGGTGCTGCCGGCGCCGGCCGCCGACAGGTTTTCGATGATGAGGGCCATCTCCAGCACGCCCAGGCCCGAGCCGCCGTACTCGGCGGGCAGGGCCACGCCGCACAGGCCGGCCTCGCAGATGGCCTGCCAGCATTCGGTGGGGAAGGCCTTTCTGGCGTCCAGCTCGCGCCAGTAATCCAGGCCGAAGCGCTCGCCCACCTGGCGCGCCGCGTCGGCGATCATGCGTTGTTCTTGGGTCAGTTCGAAATCCATGTTCGCGGTCTTCTGTACGGTGGAGTTGGCGCGCCAACCCTCAGTGGTGGATGGCCCGGCCCAGCGCGGCCAGGGCGGACTCCCCTATCGCCTCGGACAGGGTGGGATGGGGGAAGACATGGCGGACCAGGTCCTCGTCGGTGGCCTCGAGCTGGCGCGCCAGCGTCAGGCCCTGTATCAGTTCCGTCACGTCGGCGCCGGCCAGATGCGCGCCCAGCAGCTCGCCGCTGGCCGCATCGAAGACGGTCTTGACGAAGCCCTCCGGCTTGCCCAGCGCCAGCGCGCGCCCATTGCCCTGGAAGGGGAAGCGGCCGACGACCACCTGCCGGCCCTGCGCTTTCGCGGCCGCCTCGGTCAGGCCCATGCTGGCGACCTGGGGATCGCAATAGGTGCAGGCCGGGACCAGCAGAGGCGTCTCGTCCACCGGCAGGCCGGCCAGGTGCTCGACGCAGCGCAAGGCCTGGTGGCTGGCCTTGTGCGCCAGCATGGGCGCGCCGCAGACGTCGCCGGCCGCATACAGGCCGGGCTCGTGGCTGCGGCCCAGCGCGTCGACCACGATGCAGCCCTGCTCGCGCCGCGCCGCCGTCTGCTCCAGGCCCAGGTCCTCGGTATTGCCCTGCACGCCGGCGCACACCAACACGCGGTCGAAGTCGCGAGCCTGCTCCTGGCCGCCGCTGCGCAAGGCCAGGCGCGCGCCGGATCCGCCCAGGCCCAGCAGCCGCGCCGTGGTCGATACCTGCACGGCGATCCCGCGGCGCGCATAGGCCTCGGCCACGAAACGCGACACCTCGGCGTCCTCGCCGGGCAGGACGCTCTCCCGGCTTTCGACCACGGTGACCTGGCTGCCCAGCGCGGCATAGAAACTCGCGAACTCCATGCCGATGGCGCCCGCGCCCACCACCAGCAGGCTGGCGGGCAGCGCGCGCGGGGTCAGCGCGTGGCGGTAGTTCCAGATGCGCTCGCCATCCACCGGCAGCTCGGCCAGTTCGCGCGGCCGCGCGCCCGTGGCCACCAGGATGGCGTTTGCCCGCAAGGCCTGGCCGCCATCGACCGTCACGCGGCCGCCGCCCGCCAGCCTGGCCTGCCCCCGCAAGACCCTGACCTCGTGCTTTTTCAGCAGGTATTCCACGCCCTTGCGCAAGCGCTCGGCCACCGCGCGCGAATGACCCACCATGCGCGGCAGGTCCACGCGCGGGGCCTTCGCCAGCACAATGCCCAGCTGGTCGCCGGCTTGCAGCGCGCTCAGGACCTCGGCCGCGTGCAGCAGCGTCTTGGTCGGGATGCAGCCCCAGTTCAAGCAGATGCCGCCCAGCGCGTCGCGCTCGACCAGCGTGACCGCCATGCCCAGCTGCGCGGCGCGGATGGCCGCCACATAGCCGGCTGGCCCGCCGCCGATGACGATGAGGTCGCGGCTCATGACGGTTTGCGCAGGGAGGCGAAGGTGTCGAGCACCACCGCCAGGCCCACGCCCTCGGGGTCGTCGACGAAGCGCTCCAGCGCCGCGCAGGCGGCGCGGTCCACGCCCACCTCGGCGCAGACGCGCTCGACCAGGCCGCGCAAGGCGGCGCGGTCGTAGTTGTAGTCTTCGGCTGTCATGTCCAGCGCCTGCGTCAGCGTCCGGCCATCCTCCAGGTCGGCCTCGATCACGCAGCATAGGCGGCCGACCGAGGCATCGCTGACCAGCGTCGTGCGGCCGATCAGGGCCAGGGTGGCCGCATCGCCGTAGTCCATCATGTCGCGCAGGGCCGGCTCGCCGTGCGCCAGCGTGCGGGCGATGCAGAACGGGATACTCATCAGCGTGCCCGAGACCGAGTGAAAGGGGCCGCGGCTGTCCATGCCGGCATAGCCGGTTTCATAGGGATTCATGCGCACCCGGATGGCCCGGACGCTTTGTCCGCCCAGGATCTCGCGCAGCAGCAGCGCCGCCTTGACCGGCGTCTGGTTGAAGGCGCAGACCGGATAGGGCTTGAACACCACGCGGTGGATGAACCAGGTCTTGCCCAACGGGGCGGTCAGCGCCGCGGCATCGATCTCGCGGCGCGCATAGGCGCGAATCAGGCCGGCCTTGCCTTCCAGCGCGCCCGGCGCGCTGACCGAACCGGCGCGCGCCAGCTCGGCAGCCAGCCAGCCATTGTTGGCCGCCACGCCCAACTGGTAGCGCCACTCGTCGGTGCCATCGGCGAAGGACTGCAACACCCCTCCCGTGAAAGACACGGCATTGGCCAGGGCCGCGGCCGCGCGGTCCTCGTCCAGGTCCATGGCCACGCTGGCCGCGGCGGCGGCCGCCACCGTGCCATACAGCGGCGAGGCGCGCAGCCCGGCCGGCGTGGTGTCGGCGGCGAAGCCGCTCTCCAGCAGGCCGCCGGCCTCATAGCCGGCCACCAAGGCGGGCAGCAGCCGCGACAGCGGCATGCGGCCGGTCTCGGCCGCGGCCGTCAACAACGGGATCAGGATGGCACCGAAATGGGCCGCGCCGCTGGCGTCCTCCTGGGCGCGGCCATGGAACAGGGCGGCATTGGCCAGCACGGCGCCAGCCATGCTGGTGCGCCGTCCGTCATTGAGCAGGGTCGCGCCGCCGGCCTGCTCGCCATACATGGCCAGCGCGGCGCGGGCGGCTACGGGCGCATAGGGCGTGTCGGCGCAGGCCAGCCCTATCCCATAGCCATTGAGCAGCGAGACCCGGGCTTTTTCCAGCACGTCGGGCGGCAGCGCGCCGGGCCGGGCCAGGCCGACGAGAAAACGAGCCAGTTCGCGGGTGGCGCCTGCTTGGGTCATGACCATGTCCTCAATCGAGTACCAGACGGGCCGGCTGCTCCAGCAGGCCGACCACTTCGTTGACGAATTCCAGCGCCCGCACGCCATCCAGGATGCGATGGTCGGCCGACAGCACCAGGCCGATCTCGCGCCGCAGCGCGGGCTGGCCCTGCGCATCCGGGCGGAACAGTTCCCTGATGCTGCCCACGCCGAGAATCATGGCCTGCCCCGGATTGATGATCGAGGTCATATAGCTCACGTTGTGCATGCCGGCGTTGGAGACCGTGATGGCGGGCTGGCCCAGGTCCTCGGGACGCAGGCCGTGTTCGCGCACGCGGCCGACCAGGGCGTCGAGCCGGCGCGCCAGGCCGCCCAGCCCCAGGCCGCCGATATCGCGCACGGCCGGCGCCAGCAGGCCGGCCGGCGTGTCCACGGCCACGCCCACATCGATGCGGTCGAAGGCCAGGATGGCGCCGTCCTGCCAGACGCGATTGGCCCAGGGCAGCGCGCGCAGGGCGCGTGCGACCGCCTGGACGATGAAATGATTGATGGTCAGCCGCGTGCCCGGCTGGGCGTTGAGCTCGCGCCGCAAGGCCAGCAGCCGCGATACCTCGGCCTCGACAGCCAGATAGAAGTGCGGCGTCTCCTGCTTGCCCTGCGCCAGGCGGCGCGCCACCGTGGCCTGCAGCGGCGTCGGCGCGATGCGTGTATAGCCGTCGTCGGCGGCGGCTTCGGGCGCGGCCGCGCGGCTCGCCGCCGGCAGGTCGCGCGCGACGATGCGTCCGCGCGGCCCCGTGCCCCGCACGCCGGCCAGATCCAGGCCGCGCTCGCGCGCCAGGCGG
>NZ_LRUJ01000041.1 GCF_001548475.1 Bordetella hinzii LMG 13501 | reverse complement strand
TACACCATCAGCGACGCCGGCATCGACACCGTCGAGGTGCCCGCATGAGCGCCGACCTGCTGGCCGAACTGCGCGCCGCCCACCAAATCATCCGCAACGCCCTGAGCCTCATGACGGCGGCGCAGAAGCACGCCTGGGGCGTGAAGAACGCCGCCGACAGCGTGGACGGCGAGGGCATCACCCGCGCCAATGAGCGCGCCGCGGCCATCGCCCGCGCCGAGGGGTCGCTGCCGCTGCCTCGCGCCTTCCCGGCGCCGCTGCTCTACCAGCACGACGACGGCCGCTACGGCCTGTCGTTCGGCCCGGCCCGCTTCGCCGTCGCCGCGCCCGCCTGGCATCGCGTGCCCCTCGACCTCATCGAATTCCCGCCGCGGGCCTGCCTGGCCCCGGCTTCCCCCTCGCCGGCCAGCCCGGCAACCCACCCCTGAAAGGAACCTTCGCCATGTCCATCATCGGCATCATCATCGGCAAGCAGAACTCCATCTGGCATCGCATCGACGCCGGTGGCGACGACCTCGTTATGTCGCCCGCCGACTTCGACGCCCACCCGATTTACGCCGGCATCGCCGACGACGAAATCGACGGGCAGCACATGGTGCGCGTGCCCGCGTTCTACTACCGCGCCGGCCCCGTGCGCAGCGGCCCGTATGCCGGCCGCCTCGCGCTGTGGGTGAGTCCCGAACCCGCCGAGGGCTTCGACCTGCACCCCGCGTTTCGCCACATGGGCGAACCGCTGCCGCAGTTCTGGATCGGCAAGTACCAGGGCACGCCCGACGGCGACTTCCTCGGCTCGAAGCCGGGCAGCGCGCCGCTCACCGCCGTCGACTTCCCGACCATGCAGCAGGCTGCCGGCCGCGATGGCCGCGGCTGGATGCTGTGGAGTATCTACCAGCTCGCCGCCGTGCAGATGCTGGCCCTGATCGAACACGCCACGGCCGACATGCAGGCGGTGATCGGCACGGGCTACGTCGACGGCGACGGCGTGCGCAGCGTCGACGATCCGCAGGTGGTGCAAGCCGCCTGGCGCGGCATCACGGGCCTGTGGGGCAACGTGTGGCAGATGGTCGACGGCTTGCGCACGTCGTCCGAGCGCGAGTACCGCATCTGGACGACCGACGGCTACCGCCAGTTCGTCGACACCGAGATCGAGGCCCCGAGCATCGGCTGGTTCCATCGCCGCAGCACCGAGCGCGACGAGGGCTTCGACCTCGGCGCGGTGTTCCTGCCCACCAGCGTGCGCAGCGAGCGGGACGAGTCGACCTACGGGGACTACTTCTGGGCGTCCAGCGACGCCGTCGCCTACCACGGCGGCAATTGGGCGTTCGGCGCGCACGCCGGCCTGTTCTCCCTGAACGTCGGCAACGCCGCGTCGAACTCGTACACGGCTGTCGGCGGCCGCCTCGCAAAGGTGTGACGGGTCATGCCCTCATGGGTCATGTGAGTTTGGGCGCGCCCGCCGAGCGGGCCGCCCTGTACTGAACAGGGAGCCGCCATGTCCGCCACACCCATCATCCCCGGCCGCGCGTATCGCGTGCGCGGCGCGGGCCTGGACGTCGCCGTGATCGCCGGCAACGGCTGCGACGCCATCGGAATCGCCTTGGAGATGCTGCCATGCTGGCCTTGATGCAGCGCTTCCGCGTGGCCTTCCACCTGCGCCGCGACCGCGCGCTGCGCCTGACGTGGCGCGCAAGCTGGCGCATTGCCGGGGAAATGCAGTAATGGCCGCCCAGCCCGCCGAGCCGACGCGGGAGCAGCTTCTGCACGCGCTGCGCGTGTCGGGCTGCACCCTCGACCTGGACGATGCCCTGTCGCGGCCGGCGCTGGCCGTCGCGCTGAAAAACACCGCGCGCGCCCTGGCGAAGCCGCGCCCGACCCGGCCCGCGCCATCGCTGGCCGACAAGCTGCGCAATCCGCCCAGGCCCGGCGGCGATTTCCGTATGCGCGCGGCGAACGACCGCGACGAGGGCGACACATGAAGAAGCGCCGCACGCCTCGCGCCATCCGCATCCCCGTCACGCGCGGCCTGCGCGACGAGTTTGCGATGGTGCTGCACACCTCGCTGTGGTGTCTCGACCGCGCGCCCACCGTCGGCGTGTTCGACAACCTCGCGGGCGTCTTCAACGTGGTGCAGCTTGCGCTCGAACACGACGCCCAGCACCAGCACGAAGCCCGGCTCATCACCGGCGGCGCTGCTGCGCTCAATCAGGTGATGCCGAAGGTGGCCGCCGGCCGCGCGCTGGCCGCCCACGAAACCGCGCCCATTCGCGTGGGCGTGAACACCATCGAGGCCCTGCTGGGCCGCCTCGACGCCACCGCCCTGTATCTCGCCATGCAGCGCCTGCGCGCCATGCGCCCGGCGGGCAACCAACAAGGAAAGGAACTATGACGAACGCCACCCCGACGCCGGCGGCGCAGGCGCCTGCCGCCTCGACGCCCTGGAACACCGGCCTGGTGCCGCTTTCTCGCGCGGCCTTCGACGTGCTGGCCGAGCGCCAGCGCCAGATCGAAACGGAAGGCTGGACGCCCGAGCATGACGACCGCCACGGCCCAGCCACCCTGGCCGTGGCCGCGGGCTACTACGCCCTGTGTACCGACGCCTTCCCGAACGCCGGCCAGCCGCCCCTCGGCTGGCCGTGGGATGCCTCATGGTGGAAGCCGAAAGACTTCCGCCGCGACCTGCAACGCGCCGGCGCGCTGATCCTGGCCGCGATGGAGTGCCACGACAGGCAGCACGGCGAGGCGCCCGTGGAGCGCCCGGTGCCGCACATGATCGACGCGGTGCGCGCCGTGCTGGCGCGCCACCTCGACCCGGTCGGTATCAGCAAGGCCGAAGCCATCGCCGAGATCATCGCCATCGTGGGCGACCCGCGCGAAGGAGGCGCCGCATGAAGGCCCGCGCCCCGCAACTTGCCTTGCCATTCCCTGGCGAACTCATCATCGACAACTTCGCCGGCGGTGGCGGCACCAGCACCGGACTAGAAGCAGCCTTCGGGCGCCCCGTGGACATTGCCATCAACCACGACCCCGAGGCGCTGGCGATGCACGCCCTGAACCATCCGTACACCAAACACCTGTGTGAAAGCGTGTGGGACGTTGACCCGATCGAGGTAACGGGCAATCAGCCCGTCGGCCTGGTGTGGCTGTCCCCGGATTGCAAGCATTTTTCCAAGGCCAAGGGCGGCACGCCGGTTTCCAAGGAAATTCGCGGCCTGGCCTGGGTGACGATGCGCTGGGCCGCGCTGTGCCGTCCGCGCGTCATCATGCTGGAAAACGTCGAGGAATTCCAAACGTGGGGGCCGCTCATTGTCGACCCCGACGGCACGATGTACCCCGACCCGCGCCGCAAGGGTAAAACCTTCGAGTCGTTCGTGCGACAACTGCGCCAGCATGGCTACACGGTAGATTGGCGCGAATTGCGGGCGTGCGACAACGGCGCGCCGACCATCCGCAAGAGGCTGTTCCTGGTCGCGCGCCGCGACGGCTTGCCGATCGTGTGGCCCGAGCAGACGCACGGCGAACCCGCCTCGCGCGAGGTGCTGGCCGGCACGCTGGCGCCATACCGTACCGCCGCCGAGTGCATCGACTTCGACCTGCCGGCGGCCAGCATTTTCGACCGCTCCAAGCCGCTGGCGGCGAATACCCAGCGGCGGGTCGCCAAAGGGCTATGGCGGCATGTTCTCGCCAGCCCCAAGCCCTTCATCGTGACGAACACGACCGGCCACGCCGCGCGCGCTGCCGACGAACCGCTGCCGACTGTCACTACGGGCGGGCATCACATGCTCGGCCAGCCGGTACTCGCGCCGTTCGTGGCCGGCGCCGGCGGCCCCGCGTACTCGGGCAAGCCCACGGCAGCTAACCAGCCGATGGGCACGCTCACCGCCGAGAACCACCGCGCCGTCGTGATGCCTGCGCTGATGCCGTTCATCACCGAACACGCGAACGCCAGCAATCAGCGCACCATGCCGGCCGACGATCCGCTGCGCACCATCTGCGCCCAGGTCAAGGGCGGTCATTTTTCGGTGGTCGGCGCCCACCTCATCACCATCGGATACGGCGAACGCGAGGGCCAGCAGCCCCGCGCGCAGGACATTGAGCAGCCCCTGGGAACCGTCGTCACCGCCAACAAGCACGCGGTGGTTGCCGCGCACCTGGCCCACCTGACGCACCACGGCGACCGCAGCGGCTCGACGCCGGCCGAGCCGCTGCCCACGGTGACGGGCGCGCACCGCGGCGAACAGGCGCTGATCGTTGCCAACCTGATCGACATGGGGCACGGCGAGACGTGCAGCACGGGCGCAAAGCGGTGGAGCAGCGGCGTGCGGTCGCTGGAAACGCCGCTCAATTCCGTGACGGCCAGCAGTTCGCCCAGTGCCTTGACCGCTGCTTTTTTCGAGCAGGCGAACGGCGGTTTCTACGATGGCGACGGCCGCGCCGCCGACGCGCCGCTGTCCACCATCACGGCCTCGGGCAGCAATCAGCGGATGGCGACGGCCTACTTGGTCAAGTATTACAGCAGCGGTGGGCAATGGCAGGACGCCAGAGAACCAATGCACACCCTGCCGACGAAGGGCCGCATGGGCCTGGTGCAGGCCGTGCAGGTTCCCGCCAATTGCCTGTCGCCGGAACACCGCGAGAAGGCGCGCAAGTGCGCTGCGCTGCTGCACGAACACCTCGCCGAGCAGTTCCCCGAGCCGGCCGACTTGGTGCTGATGGCCTACGGCGGAACATGGTGGGTGCTGGTCGACGTCACCCTGCGGATGCTGAAAGCGCGGGAACTCTATCGCGCCCAGTCCTTCCCGGACAGCTACATCACCCACGAAATCCCTGACCCGAAGTTGCTGTTCAGGAACGGCGTGCAGGTGCCGGGCGATCCGCGCCTGCTGCCCCGCGTCCCGCTGTCCATCACCGCGCAGATTCGCATGTGCGGCAACAGCGTCGCACCTGTCCAGGCCGAGGCCCTGGCGCTGGCGAACTTCCGGCATGAGGCTGCCTACATGGACAAGGTCGCATAGCGAGGGGGAACCATGAGAAAAATCTACATCAGCGGCCCCATGACGGGCCTGCCGAAGCTCAATTTCCCGGCGTTCAACGCCGAGGCCATGCGCCTGCGCGAATTGGGCTACGACGTCATCAATCCGGCCGAGATCAATCCCGACCCTAGCGCGCCCTGGCAGGACTGCCTACGTGCCGACCTGCGCGCGATGCTCGACTGCGACACCCTCGCGCTGCTGCCCGGCTGGGCGAAGTCGCAGGGCGCCCACCTGGAAGTGCATGTGGCGCACCGCGTCGGCATCGACATTGTCGAGGCGGCCGCCATCACCGCCGGCCCGGCGGATGACGACGAACAGCTTATTGCCCGCGCCCGCGAAGTCATCGTCGCCCAGGGGCGCGTCTCGACCAGCCTGCTACAGGCCCGCCTGCGCATCGGCTTTCTGCACGCCGAGGCGCTGCTGGGCGCGCTCGAACGGCGCGGCATCATCAGCCCGGCCGACAAGCACCTGCGCCGCACGGTGCCGGCCAGCGCGGGGGAATGACCATGTCCCTGGAAGACCTCGCTTTCCCCCGCGACCCGCGCTACGTGCCGCCAGCGCGGCCTGCCCCGCAATCGTCGGAAGCCGTGCTGCGGCTGCGTGCGTGCGCCAAGACCCAGGTGGCCGCCACGCGCGCGTGCCTGTCGCTGGTCGACGCGCTGATCGCCAAGCATGGCGACCAGCCGGTTTCCGGCGCCGACGCCGTGCGCTTGGCCGAAGCCCTGCAACGCCTGGAAGACAGCACCGCCGCGCTGGTGGCGGCCGCCCATGCAGGCCCATCAGCGAGGGCCGGGCATGATTGACGCGGATTCCCTGCTGCTCACGCGCACGCAGCTCGAAGAACTGACCGGCACTGTGCAGCCGGCGCGCATGATGGCCTGGCTGGATGCCCGGCATTGGGTCTACGAACCGCCGCCGCGCCGCGGCGAGATTCCGCGCGTGTCGCGCGCCTACTTCGAGGCCCGCATGTCGGGCCGCTCGACTATAGGCCGCCGTGTCGGCCCACGCCTGGATTTCATGACGCCATGAATCGAAAGCGCGACAGGCGCGACGGCCTGCCGTATCGGGTGTACGAACGGAAGGGCACGCGCACATACTCCATCGGCTACAAGCTGCCCGACAACACTTGGGCCTTCCGCCTTCGGTGCCCCGTTACCGACCGCGCCAAAATGTCCGAACTGCGGGCCGAGGCGATTCGCCGCGCCGGCGAGATCGGCCTGGGCCGGCCCGCCGAAGGCTCGGTGGACGCGCTGATCGACGCCTGGCTGGCCTGGCAGGAGAGCCTGCCCCTGGATAGCCCCGAACGCCGCGCCGACTCGACGATGGACGAGAACAAGCGCGAGATCAAGCGCCTGCGCGCCGCGTTCGGGCACATGGCCGTGGCCGACCTCATCAAGAAGGACGCCTACGACTACCTGGACGCCTGCGTGAAGGCGCGCCGGCCGGCCAAGGGCAACAAGGAAATTTCGCTCATGCGCCGCATCCTGGAACGCGGCGTGCGCATGGGCATGATCGTCACCAATCCGTTCGACGACGTCGAGCGCAACGCGACGACGACCTATGAACGCTTGGTGACGGATGCCGAGATCGACCTGGCCGTGCGCGTCGGCCGGAAACTGGGCGGCGCGGGCCTGATCGTGGCCCTGGCGCTGAAAACGGCCTGGCTATGCCTGCGCCGCTCGGTCGAGGTTCGCGCCTTCACGCGCGACCAGATTACCGACGAGGGCATCCAGTGGGTGGCGGCAAAGCGCCGGCGCGGCGCCGCGCCGCGCATCGGCATCATCGAGTGGAGCCCCGAACTGCGCGCCACGATCGACGAAGCCCTTGCCATCGAACGCTACAAGATGGCCGGAGACCTGTACGTGTTCGGGAACCTGCACGGCCAGCGATACACGAAGGGCGGCTGGAAGATCACCCTTTCCAGGCTGATGAAGGCGTGCGTCGAGCGCGCTGCCGCCGAGGGCATCCCCTTCAAGCCGTTCAGCTTGCAAGACTGCCGGCCCAAGGGCGTCACCGACAAGATGGAGCGCGGCGACGAGGATGTAGTGGACGCCACCCTGCACACGTCGGAACGGATGGTGCGGCAGACCTACGACCGCCGGCGCGTGCGGCGCGCGAAGCCGGCGCAGTAGGGCATCAGGATTCTTTCGTGACGCCTTCGATGAAGCCCGAAACCACCCTGTTCAGTGCCTTTTTGTCGCCTGCCGGCAACCGCTCATATTCAACCATGCGCGCGGAAAACGGCCAGTCGCCTTTCTCTGACGCAGGTTCGCGGTGCCTATCAACTTCTCCAGGCTTTAGGTATTTCGGCCCCTCTCCGGTGGCAAGCCACCACGTATGCACGCCAAAGAATGCCGCCGCCCTGATGGCATTCGACGCTTCAAGTTGTTTTGTCTTGCCGGTGAGCCAGGCGCTTACCGAGGGCTGCTTTATTCCGCAGGCCCGCGCGAGGTCTACCAGCTTGACCTCTGGCCTTTCGGCAAGCAATTCCGCGAATCGTTCGGCAAGGGTTGACATAGTTAGACAAGGCTAATTGAAAAGACTATAGACATGGCTTTGTTTTGGGGTATAGTTATGTCTTGATAGCTATGTCATGAACGAACCATCCATTCGGACTTCATCAGCATGAGCATGAACACCACCAATCCCGACCCGGCCGGCCGACAAGGTGCGCACGTCCCACGTCGCCGCGCTCTTAGCAAGCCGCCGCATCCCGATTCGGCGCTGATCGACCGACTGGGCGGCACGCAAGCCGCCGCTGCCTTCTTCGAGGTGAAAGGCGGGTCGGTTTCTGTATGGCGATACAAGGGGCTTCCCCGCGCCCGGATGATGTACCTGCGGGTTGTCCGGCCCGACCTGTTCGAGCCTGCCGAGCAGCAGGCAGCGGCACCGACTAGCGTCACGACGCAAGCGGCGGCGGCATGACGACGGCCGACCGGAACGCCGCGCCGCTGGTGCCCGACCTCGTCGAGCAATCCATACGCGACCAGGATGCCTTCGCCCAGGGCCTCGGCTTCCTGGTCGGCACGCTTCGGCACCTGCTGGCCGACCAGCTCGGCGATGAAGCCGAGACGGCCGCGGGGCCGCGCATCCAGATTGGGCCGCTCGATGTGTAAGGCATCAGTGCGCCATTCCACCGGCCGCCGCGCGTTCCTCGCGGCTGGTGTCGGCTTCCCGGCACAAGCGCCGGAACACCTCGGCCACCAGCACCTCGCTGGCGTCGGGCACCTGTCGGCACGCAATCAGGCGCGCTTCGTGGAGCAGGAATTCGGTTTCAGTCATCAGCGTGTCCATGTGGTTCCTCGTCGTGGCAAAGCCGGCATCGTCGCCGGCCACGCCCGGCCCGTCTATTCGTACATCCCGAGATGTGAACCCGCCCGAGGCCCGCGCCCCGGCCGGTATGGACAGTCTCTTTTTTTTGCCCAGCGGAAGCCATCCGAAGGCTTCCGAACTTTTCGGAAGGGGGTGACGCCGTGACGCCGCAGGCCCTGTTTTACGAATCGCTGACCGACGCGCTGCGCGCCATCATCGCCGCCGCCGGCGGCACCAAGGCCGTGGCCGGCCAGCTTTGGCCCGAGAAGACGCCCGACGCGGCGCACCGCTACCTGCTCGACTGCCTGAACGAGGCCCGTTCCGAAAAGCTGTCGCCCGAGCAAGTGCTGTGGCTGTTGACCCTGGGCCGCAAGGTCGGGTGCCACGCAGGGATGAACTTCTTGGCGCGCGAGGCCGGCTACGCCGATCCGGCGCCGATCGAGCCGGAAGACGAACGGGCGCGCCTGCAACGCGAGTATGTCGAGGCCGTGAAGGGCCTGAACCGCCTGGCCGACCGCATGGAGCGCCTGGGCCTGGGGGATGCGCGATGACCGATGAATTCGATCGCGCCAGCGAACGCGAACAGGCCGACCGCGAAGCTGCGCTGGCGAATGCCCGCGCCGCCGCGGGCGCGATGCCCAAGGGTGAACCCGGCGAGTGCGACGGCTGCGGTGAACACTTCGCCCGGCTGGTCGGTGGCCTGTGCGGCTTCTGCCGCGATGGAAGGAAGCGCGCATGACGCCGTCCCGCCCCATCGTCCGCTACCACGGCGGGAAATGGCGCCTCGCGCCTTGGATCGTCGGGCACCTGCCCGAGCATCGCGTGTACGTCGAGCCGTTCGGGGGGGGGGCATCGGTGCTGCTGCGTAAGCCCCGCTCATACGCCGAGGTCTACAACGACCTGGATGGCGAGATCGTCAACCTGTTCCAGGTCGCGCGCGACGCCGGCGAGCGCCTGGCCCGGGCGTGCGAACTGACGCCCTACGCGCGGGAAGAATTCGAGCGCAGCTACGAACCGTCCACCGACGCGCTGGAACAGGCCCGCCGCACGCTGGTGCGCAGCTACATGGGCTTCGGCCCGGCCGGCACCAGCGGGCAGGGTACGGGCTTCCGCTCCAACACCTCGCGTGCGTACAGCACGCCGGCGCATGACTGGCTGACCTATCCCGAGGGCCTGCGCGCCGCCATCCAGCGGCTGCGCGGCGTGGTGATCGAGAACCGCGAGGCGGCCGCGTGCATGGCCTCGCACGATTCCCCGCAGACCCTGCACTACGTCGACCCGCCCTATGTCCATGCCACGCGCGGCCTGCGCCGGCGGTCGCCTGCATACCGGCACGAAATGACGGACGACCAGCACGCGGCCCTGGCCGAGGTGCTGCATGGACTGCGCGGCATGGTGGTGGTGAGCGGCTACCGCTGCGACCTCTACGACCGGCTGTATGCCGACTGGTTGCGCATCGACAGGCCGGCCCATGCCGATGGCGCGCGCCCGCGCGTCGAATCCCTTTGGCTGTCGCCCAGCGCGGCCGCCGCTGGCCAGCGCGAGCAGGTGGCCGCATGACGCGCCGCGCCCACGCCCGCCTTTCTTTTTTCGCGTCCGCGCCGAGGGCGGAAATCCCCGCACCCCCGGAAGGGTGGCGGCCTGCGGCGAGGGTTGCACGGTCGGGGACGCAACGGCCTGCAAATGTTGTTTTTTTGCAACCAGGCGGGGCCCCTGGCGGATTTTCGGCCTCACGGGCCGCCAGACCCGCCGAATTCCGCTAGGCGACAGGGCAACGATATAGGCAACCACACACGATGAGTTGGAAGAATTACGACGATGTGCTTTCCCAGCTTCGGGCCGCCGGCCTGGACGTGGACACGTCGCGCTTCGAGGTCGGCACGACGCGGCCCATCCGCTGCCGCACCACCGACCAGCACGACAAGGAACGCCGGGGCTGGTACTGGTTGAACGAAATCTGGCTGGATGAGGCGGCGCCGGACGGCACGCCCATGCGTGAGTGCTACATCGTCGGCAGCTACGGCATCTATCGCGGCAACGACTCGGGCAAGCAGAAGATCAAGCTGTCGCGTCGCGGCCCGGCCATGTCGGCCGAGCAGGCCGCAGCCATGAAGGCCCGGCACGCCGAGAACGTGCGCCGCGCCAAGGCCATCCGAGAGGCCGAGCAGGAAGCCGCCGCCCAGGTCGCGGCGCGGGCCTGGGCCAAGTACCTGCCCGTCAGCCCGAAACCATCCGACTACCTGGCGCGCAAGGGCGTCGGCGGCTATGGCATCCGGTACTCGCCCTCGGGCAATGGCACGGTGGCCGTGCCCATGTGCGACGCCACGGGGAAGGTGTGGGGCCTGCAAATCATCCGCGGCCGCGATCGTGGGCGCGGGCGGATGGAGAAGGAATACTGGCCGCGCGGCTTGAGCAAGACCGGCCACTACCACATGATCGGGTCGCCGCGCGACGTCATCCTGCTGGGCGAGGGCTACGCGACCTGCGCGACGCTTCATGAAGACACGGGCTACCCGGTGGCGGTGGCCTTCGACGCCGGCAACCTGATGCCGGTGGCGCTGGCGCTGCACAAGGCGTATCCGCGCGCGTACATCCTGGCGTGCGCCGACGATGACTACCTGACCGAGGGCAATCCCGGTGTCGCGGCGGCCATGAACGCGGCCACCGCCGTGGGCGGCGGATGGGTACAGCCCGAATTCCCGGCTGACCGCGAGGGCAAGAAGCTCACCGACTTCAACGACCTGCACCATTTCCCCGCCGGCGGGGCGCATGTGGTGCGCGCGCAGATCGAGGCCGCACTGGAAGCCGCTGGCCGCCTCGCCGGGCCTACCAGCCGCCCCGCTTTGCGCCTGGTGCCCGGCACCGGCCCGGAACCCAACAAGGGGGAAGGGGAGCGGCAAGCCGAAGCCATCATGCTGCTGGACGACCTGGTGGAGCGGTTCATTCCGATCGACGACGGCACGGGCGACTACGTCTTCGACACCTGGACGAACAAGATTGCCAAGCGCACGCAGATGGTGACGTTGCTGCCCGCCGGCGTGCGCGCCGACGACATAAAGCGGCATCCGCTATGGATCGAGCGCGGCGCCTACTTCATCGACGAAATCGGCTTCGACCCTTCCGGGCAGGACGCCAGTGTGAAGCTGAACACCTGGCGCGGCTGGCCTCGCCAGCCGAAGGCAGGTAGCTGCGAATTGCTGCTCGAACTGCTGGCGTACCTGTGCAGCGGCGAGCCGAACCAGGACGAGGTCTACAACTGGCTGCTGCGCTGGATGGCCTACCCGCTCCAGAATCCGGGCGCGAAGATGTCGTCGGCCGTCATCATGCACGGCCCGCAAGGCACCGGGAAGTCGACCGTGTTCCAGGCCCTGGCCTGGATATACGGCGCGGGCACCACGCGCGACTATTCCACGGTGCTGAACCAGCGCGGCCTCGAAGACAAGTTCAATGCCGACTGGGCGGCCGATAGGCTCTACATCCTCGCCGAGGAAGTGGTGACGCGCGCGGAAATGTGGCACATCAAGAACGAGTTGAAGGAACTCGTCACGGGCGCGCGCATCCGGGTGAACCCGAAGCACACCGCCGCCTACACGCAGCGCAACCACATCAACATCGTGTACCTCTCGAACGAGGGCCAGCCGCTGCCGCTCGACAACGACGACCGCCGGCACCTGGTGGTCTACACGCCGCCGGCCCAGCCCGAGGCGTTCTACGACCAGGTGCAGCGTGAATTGCTGAACGGCGGGTACGAGGCGTTCTATGACCATCTGCTGAATCTCGACCTGTCGGACTTTCACCCGGCCAAGCGGCCGCCGATGACGCTGGCGAAGCAAAAGCTGATCGACCTGTCGCTGCCGTCGGAGGCCATCTTCGTGCGCGAATGGCAGGCCGGCCAGCTCGAAATCGACGAAGGCCGCGGGCCGCTGCCATTCTGCCCGTGTAGCGGGCGGCACCTCTACACCGCCTACAAAAAATGGTGCGCCCTGACGGGCGTATCGCGGCCACGCGATGAAACGCAGTTCATCGGCTACGTGGGTCGCCTGCCCGACTGGCAATCCGGCAAGGCCGTCGCCACCCTGGAAAACCTCAACAGCACCACCTACAAGAACCGCAAGATGGTCATCCCCAGCCCGCAGGCCATCGCCGAGGCCGAGGCGGCGGGCGCCGCCACCATCGACGACCTGGGCGGCACGAAGCCGCGCGGCAGGTGGCTGACCGAGTCTTTTTTCGCGTTCAGCAATGCGCTAGGGGGTGGCCTGTGACCTCACGCATATCACGCCGCTATCTCACGGCTAGATCGCTGCAAGGCCGCTATCTAACTAGTCTCACGCCTATCACGCCCTGCGCGCACACGCATGACGAAAACAGAATCCCCATTCGTGCGCATTCCTCGCGTGATGTACGTAACCCCGTTATAGGCGTGAGATTAGTTATATGGCCCATTTCAAAAGATTTTGAAGTGAGAAAGGGCGTTATATGGCGTGAGAAAGCCGCGTTCGAGGGGGATTTCGCATGACCCTGGAATCGAAAGCGGCCTTCGCGCGCCGCATCGGCGTCAACAAGTCCACCATCACCCGCGCCGCGCAGGCCGGCCGGCTGGTGCTGGACGGCGAAATGGTTGACGTCGAGCAAAGTCTGGCCCGCTGGCACGCCACCCAAGGCGGCCGCACCGACGTCGCCGCGCGGCACGCCGCCCAGCGCGGGCAGGCTATCCCTGCGCTGCCGACCCCCTGCGCTGCCCAGGAAAACGCTGTGGCGGGCCTGTACGGCCCCGGCGCAGGCATGGTTGCGGGCATGGTTGCAGCGCAACCCGACGCGCAACCCGAGGGTGCCGATACCGACGGCGGCATCGACCGCACCGCCTTCAAGGCAATGGCCCTGCGGTACGAAAACGAGGCCATCAAGCTGGAAATGGCGCTGCGCCGCCATCTGCGCTATCCCCTGGAAGACGTGCGCCGCGAGGCGCAGGCGCTGGGCATGACGCTGCGCGCCGGCGTGGAACGCCTGATAGACCAGACCGCACCGCGGCTGGCCGCCATGACCGGCACGGCCGAGCGGGAAGCCCTGCTGCGCGCCGAGGTCGCCGCACTGGGCAGGGCCTTCCGCGCCGAGTTCAAGCAGTCGCTGCGCCGCCTGCGCCAGCAGCGCAAGGGGACGAACTGATGGCGACCCTTGCCGACCTGCAAACCGAGCGCGAAAAGCTGCGCGCGCTCGCCGCGAAGTCCGAATACGAGGCGGCCTACGCCGAAACGGCTGGTCGCCGCGAGGTAATGCTGGCCGCCGCAGCCGTGCGCCGCACCGTCGACGCCGCCCTGGTCGACCTGCCGCGCCTGATGGCCCAGGCCATCGAGGGCGAGGCCGACGAGACGCGCACGCACTACCTGCTGGCCGACACCGCGCACATGGTGATGACGGACGTGGGCGACCGCGCGGCGCGGGCCTGCGAAGCATTGCCGCCCGCCGGCGACCGATTCCGCCGCGGCGCGCAGCCGCGCGACCTGCTCACCGTCAGCGAATGGGCGGACAGGCACCGCTGGCTGCGCTCGGGGACGAACGCGCCCGGCCGCTGGAACACCGCGCTGACGCCGTACCTGCGCGAGATCATGGACGCGCTGTCGGAACATAGCCCAGTGCGCACCGTGTCCTTTGCGAAGTCGTCGGGCGTGGGCGGTTCCGAGGTGCTGATGAACTGGATCGGCTACATCATGCACCACCTGCAAAACAAGGACATGCTGGTGGTGCTGCCGACGCTGGAACTGCGCGACCGCAGCTTCAACCCGCGCATGTCCAAGATGCTGGCCGAAACCGACGTGCTGGCCGGCATCACGTCGCGCGCCAGCCGCGACAAGGCGAACCGCGGGGACGTGGTCGAGTACGGCGCCCACGCCCGCATCATCCGCTCGGGCGCGAACAGCCCCGACTCGCTGCGCTCCGACCATATCCCCTACGTCGGTTGCGACGAGGTGAGCGCCTTCCCGTGGGACGTGGGCGGCGAGGGCGACCCCATGACGCTGATCGACAACCGGCAGCGCACGTACAGCCGCGCGAAGTCGTATTTCATCAGCACGCCCACGGTGGCCGGCCGCTGCCGCATCACGCTGCTGTTCTCGCGCGGCGACCAGCGCCGCTACCACGTCCCATGTCCGCATTGCGGCCAGCACCAGCACCTCGAATTCGACCGCACCGGCACCGCCGCGCACGGCCTGAAATGGCGCCTCGCGCCATCCGTCGACGAGGAAACCGGCGAGGTGCTGCGCCCGCGCGTGCTGTCGGCCTGGTACGTGTGCAAGCACTGCAAGAACGAAATCAGCGAGACGCACAAGACGGCCATGCTGGCCGGCGGGAAGTGGATCGCCGCGCGCCCGTCCATCAAGCGCCATCGCAGCTACCACATCAACGTTCTGTACGCGCCCGTGGGCCTGGGCGTGTCGTGGAAAGACGTGGCGCAGAAGTGGCTGGATTGCCAGGGCGACACGGCCGAAATGAAGGCGTTCGTGAACACCTACCTGGGCGAAGCCTGGGCCGAGCAGGGCGACAGCATCGAGGATATTTCGCTGATTTCCCGACTGGAAGACTACGACCCCGACACCATCCCCTTCCGCCTGCGCACCGCCGGCGTGGACGTGCAGAAAAACCGGCTGGAAGCCAGCTATGTGGGCTGGGGCGAGAAGGAAGAAGCCTGGCTCATCGACCACGTCATCATTCCTGGCGACACGGCGCAACCCGAGGTGTGGCAGGCGCTCGCGGAGTCCATGCGCGAACACCGTATCCAGCACGCCATCGTCGACGCCGGCTACAACACCAGCATGGTGCATAGCTTCTGCGCCGCGAACCGCTACGCCGTGGCCGGCAAGGGTATCGCCGGCCCGGCTCGGCCACTGGTCGAAGATGAGGTCAAGCGCCGCCAGCGGATGCGCAAGCGCCTGAAAAAGCAGCACGCCGTCGAACCTATCGGCGTTGACCAGGGCAAGGCGCTGGTGTACGCGCGCCTGAAACTGGACAAGAGTGGCCCCGGCTACATCCATTTCCCCGGCGAACCGGCCTTCGACGACGAGTATTTCGCGCAGCTTGCCGCCGAAAAACTGGTCACGAAAGTGCGCGGCACCCGCCCGTTCTCGGAATGGGTGCAGATCCGCGCGCGCAACGAGGCGCTGGACTGCCTTGTGTACGCCACCGCCGCCATGCGCCTGTCGCGCGTGAACCTGTCGGCGCCGCCACCGCCACCCCCCGACCCCAACACCACGCCCGCACCGCGGCGCCCGGCCCGCCGCCGTGTCGTCAGCAGCGCCCTATCCCGATGAATACCCGCCCAAGAAAGGACACCGCCATGTCAAATAACAAACTCGCCGCGAGCCAGCGCAACACCGTGCTGGACGACATTGTGGCCGTAATCGGCCTGCGCGCCACGGTGCTGCTGGCCGCCTGGTGGGGCGGTCGCAACATCGTCGTGCCCGACAGCAGGCCCGAGCGCAGCGTGATCGCCAGGGTAATCGGCGAAGAAGCCGCGCGCCGCTTGAGCGCCGCCTACCCGGCCGAGCAAATCTTCATCCCGCGCCTGAACTGGTTCGAGGAAGTGCGCAAGGCCCGGCAGGTCTACAACCTGCGCGCCCGCGGCTTCGCTTTCGACGAGATCGCGCAGCTCATGGTGCTGACCAAGCGCGAAGTCGAAGACATGGCCGAGGTCGGCCGCTTCGCCGCCGAGGCCGTGGCGATGGAGCGGGCCGACCGGCGCGGCCCGCAATTGTTCGACCTGGAACTGCCGCAGGTGCGCGGCGGTCGCGGCGGCCAGCCGAGCAAGCGCGCCAGCCGCGCCGCCAAGAACGGCGGGGGGGCATGACATGCGCGCCACCCGGAACGACCTGCCGCCCAGCATCGCCACCACGGCCGACCTGTTGCGGGCCGTCATTGCCTGCGCGGGCCGCGGTACGGTGCAGGAAGCCGGCCTCGGGGCCGTCATCGTGCGCGTGCCTTTCTACCGCGTGCGCCGCATCCGCGCCGCCCTGGGCACTCGCCTGCCCGCCACCATCCGGCTGGACGTGCGCCGCCTGACGCTGCGCCAGCACTTCACCCTGTGGGGCGCGTGCGCGCTGCCCGCCCCGAACCTTGGAGATAAACCATGAGCGCAACCCCTGAAAACGTGCTGTCGGTGGCCGAAGTGCAGGCCATCATCAAGACGGGCACCGAACGGTCGGCAACCTACGACGATTTCGTGCGGCAGGTCGAAGTCGCCGTGCTGGACAAGCTGCGGCGCCACGACATCGAAGAAACGATCGAGAAGGCGTACCTGGACTTCACCGCCATGCGCGACGGCCGCGCCGAGTTCGCGGGCGACCCCTGGCCCGAGCGCGACGCCTTCAAGGCTCACATGCGTCGCTTCGCCTACGCGCGCTACCACGAACTGATCGGCCAGGTGCTGCGCGCAACAGGGCGGGTGCAGCCATGAGCATGACGGCAGGGGCCGACCTCGGCCCGACCCGCACGCAGGTCGCCCGAATCGCCGCGGCCATTGTTCAGGAAATCGTTGAATGGACGGCGCAGACGCCGGAAGAGCGAGCGCGCCGGTGGCGGGCCGATTTCAGCGAAAGCATGGAAGCCATAGGCATCCGCGGCCACTTCGTTGACGACACCGACGAATTCATCATCACCGAAATGCCGCGCCCGGTGGAACACATCACCATATCCCAGCGCATCGCTATCGAATTCCCCGGAGACACCGAATGAGGGAACGCCCGATTCTCTTTCAGTCCGAAATGGTGCGCGCTCTCGTCGAGGGCCAGAAGACGCAAACCCGCCGCGCCATGCGCGACCAGATCGTTGCGCCCGGCATCGTGCGCATGGCTGGCCCTGGCTACTGCGAGATCGTGAACGAACACGGGGTGAGCATCCCCGGTTTCCGCTGCCCCTACGGCGCGCCCGGTGATCGCCTTTGGGTGCGCGAGACGTGGCAACACGCGAACCATCCGCTGGGGCCGTATCAGCCCGGCGTGCCTGTCTTCTATCGGGCCGACTACTTGGACGATCCGCACGGGCCTGATGGCGAGCGTTCGCCCGAGGGGAAATACCGCACATGGCGCCCGAGCATCCACATGCCGCGCGCTGCCGCTCGCATCGAGCTGGAAATCACGGGCGTGCGCGTCGAGCGTCTGCAAGAAATCAGCGTGGAAGACGCGATGGCGGAAGGTGTCGCCCTGGTGCGGCCCGACCTCGCCGGCGTCCCACCCTGCCTCGAATGGCGCTATGCCTACGAGGATTTATGGAACGAGATCAACGGCCGCGGCGCGTGGGACATGAACCCCTGGGTATGGGCCGTCGATTTTCGCGTCATCAACGCCGACGGCCAGGGCGAGGTTCGGCCATGACGGCGTGCGAGAACATGGCTTCCTTGGGGCATGGCTTCTACATCGTCCGAACGCAGGCCGGGTTCAGGAAGGCGGT
This sequence comes from Bordetella hinzii LMG 13501, assembly GCF_001548475.1. Taxonomy (GTDB): domain Bacteria; phylum Pseudomonadota; class Gammaproteobacteria; order Burkholderiales; family Burkholderiaceae_B; genus Bordetella; species Bordetella hinzii. The sequence goes on along the minus strand of NZ_LRUJ01000041.1, from coordinate 24,769 downwards.
GAAGCGGTTCATCGCCCAGCGGGGCCATGCCGACCTGTGCATGCGCGACGTCTGCGGATTTCCGAAGTCCTATCCGGCGCTGGTGTCGTTCGACGTCTGCTACCGGGGCTACGACTACGTCAGCGCCAACTGCCTGCCCCTGTGGAAACTGGGCGCCGTACTGGACGGCCCCGGCCCGCCCGAAGGGGCTTGTGCTGTCAGCGAAATCCGGCAGGCTTCCAGATAGAGCAAATCTATAAGGAAGCTACAGATGAAAGACGTATATACCAGTGAAGTTCCGTTTCTGGCCTGCGGGACGGCCGGCCACCTGTTCGCCGTTCGCGCCGGCGTCCCCAACGACGAAGCCTTAGCCTACGCCGCCGACTTTCTCGGTGCCGCCCGCGACCTGATGCTGGTGGCCGGGGAGGTCGACAGCGACACGGCAGCGACCGCCGCGCTTTGGCTTGTCGAGATGGCCGTGGCGGCCCTGGCCGCCGCCGGCGTGCAGGGTTCGGAGGTGCGCCGCGAGTAGCTTCCGCGAGGCCATTTAAATACCAGCAACCGGCACCGGCTGGGCCGGCTGCTGGGTAAAATATCACCCTACCAGCCTGGAGAGAAAAATATGCTCAAGAGCACGCAAATGAAAATAGCAAAAATCCTCGGAATATTCGTGTTGGCCCCGATGGTGGCGCTTGTCCTCGTTGCCCTCTTCGGCCCGGAACCCGGCCCCGAGTACCCGGAAGGTGCGACGGCGGAACAGAAAGCCCAAATTCTCAAACTGCACCAGGTGAAGAAACTTAGCCCATCCTATGTCGCGGTCGATGAGGATATGGGCGGCGAGCGGCTGGTTTTCAAGTACCAGCCGAAGGCCGTCATGACGGAATCTTCGTGGGTGGATGGGTTCTTTCATGCCGCCAAGAGAACCATGCAGAGGCTGGACGAAACCGTGCCCGCAAACGCTTATAAGACGCTGGTGTTCGACGTACAGATGCCGACGGTAGATAACATGGGGAACAGCGGTACGGCCAGGGGAATGCTCGTTTGGTTCGATTGGGGAAAGATCAAGGCCGCCAACTGGGACAACATGACCAGCTACGCGCTCGGCGACCTGATACAGGACGTCGGGTTTCAGCGTCTTGGCAAATCGGCCGCACGCGAGTTCTGCAAAGACGGCGACCACGCCCGCGCCGCCGGGAAGTTCTGCGGCGCCGCGGCCAGGTAGGCGAAGATGGCCGCCTTGCCCATTCTGCTGGCGTGCTTGGTGGTCGGCGTCACGGACGGCGATACCATCAAGGCGCGCTGCGGCGACCCTGGCGCCTATGAGCAGGTGACGGTGCGGCTGAATGCCATCGACGCGCCGGAACGCAAGCAGGCTTATGGACAGCGGTCGCGCGAGGCACTGTCCGGGCTGTGCTTCGAGCAGCAGGCCCGTCTGCGGCCGTCCGGCAAAGACCGATACGGCCGCGTCGTCGCTAACGTCGAGTGCCGGGAACAGGACGCCGGCCGCTTCATGGTCGGCGGCGGCTGGGCCTGGGTATACGACAGGTACGCCAAGGGCTACGAATACCTGTATCCAGTGCAGGCCGAAGCCCGTGCCGCGCGCCGCGGCCTGTGGGCCGACAAAGACCCGGTGCCGCCGTGGCTGTACCGCAAGGCCCGCAAGAACCCCACCGCAGGAAGCCTAGCGCCATAGTCGACAGACTGGGCAGCATCCAGATAAGGGTGCTGCCTGCATGGCCTATACCGCTCAAGACCTCGCTGCCATCGACAGCGCCATCGTCGCGCTGACCCTGGGCGAGCGTGTCACTGAAATCCGTTTCACCGATCGCCTGGTCAAATACCAGGAAGTGACGGCGGACGAACTGCGCAAGTTGCGCGCCGAGATCGTGCGCCAGCTCGGCCCGCAGCGCGTGCCGCTGTCGGGCCGCACCTGGGCCTGCACGCAGGGCGGGAAGGGCCTATGAGGCTGACCCCCCATAGCGCCCGCGCTGAACATGACAGGCCCGGACTGTTCGCGCGCCTGTTCCGGCTCCCAGGCCGCAGCCGTACCCCGCGCGCCAGCACGCACGAAGCCGCCGGCCTCGGGCGACGCCTGCGCACCTGGTTGCCCTGGGATACCTCGCCGCGCCGCGAACACCTGCGCCTGGGCCTGCTGCGGGCCCGGTCGCGCGACGCCTACCGCAACAACGCCATCGCCCGCGCCGCCATCGACCGCATGGTGGCGGACTTCATCGGCACGGGCGTGTCGGCCAAGCCGCTGGCCGATTCCGAAAGCCTGCGGATGCGCCTGATCGACGAGTGGGAAGCATGGTCGGACGTGTGCGACGCCGACGGGCAGACGGATTTCTACGGCCTGCAAACGCTGGCGATGCACGCCATGCTCGAATCGGGCGAGGTGCTGGCGCTGCTGGAAACGGACGACGCAAACGGCGTGCCGCTCAAGATTCGGCTGCTCGAATCCGACCATCTGCCGTTCAAGAACGAACGCCTGCCCAACGGCAACCGCATCGTCGACGGCATCGAACTCGATGCCCGCGGCCGCCGCGTGGCCTACTGGCTGCACCCGAACCACCCCGGCGACGCTGACATTTCCAACAACGATCCGGTGCGCGTGCCCGCGCATCGGGTGCTGCACTTGTTCGAGGCCACCCGTCCGGGTCAATTGCGCGGCGTTCCCATCCTGGCCTCGGTGCTGGTGCGCCTGAAAGACCTCGACGAGTTCGACGACGCGCAGCTTGTCCGGCAGAAGATCGCCAACCTGTTCGTCGGCTTCATCAAGCGCCCCGCGCCCGAGCCGGGCAGCGAACCCATCGGCCCGGACGGCCAGCCGCTGCCGGCCGACCCGGCCGAGCAGCCGGCGCTGTCGTTCGAGCCTGGCGTGTTGCAAGAACTCGGCGAAGGCGAGGACGTGGAGTTTTCCGAGCCGCCCGGCACGCCCGATGGCTACAAGGAATTCACGCGCGCGCAACTGCATATCGTCGCCGCCGCCCTGTCCGTCCCGTACCCCCTGCTCACCGGGGACTACACCGGCATCAATGACCGCGTCGTGCGGGTCGCCATCAACTGCTACAAGCGCCGCGCGATGGCGCTGATCCGCAACACGCTGGTGCCGAAGTTCTGCGCGCCCATCCGCGCGGCCTGGGTGGATGCCGCCATTCTTGGCGGCGTGCTGCCGACGAACAAGGCCCGGAACATGAAGCTGACGCGGTGGACGCCGCACGGCTGGGCCTACATCCAGCCGGTGCAGGACATTGAGGCGGACGTGCTGGCAATCAACAACAAGCTGAAAAGCCGCAGCGAGGCGCTACTGGAACGCGGCTACGACGCCGAACTGGTCGACCGCGAGATCGCGGCCGACAACAAGCGCGAGGCCGACCTGGGCCTGCCGCCGTCGCCCACGCCTGGCGCCCGCACCGCCCAAACCCCGCCGCAGGAAACCGTGGAGTAGGCCGCGCACCATGAGCGCAGCTTCCTCAACACCCAGGGAACCCAGTTATGAAGAAATGGTACGAGATCAAGGCGATGGCGGCCAACGGCAAGCCAGCCGCCGAAGGCGAGCCGGTCGCGCAGTACGTGATTTCGATTCACGGCGACATCGGCGACTGGGGCGTGACGGCCAGCGATTTCATCGCGGCCTTCAACGCCATCCCTGCCGACGCCAAGATCATCCTGTCGGTGCATTCCGACGGCGGCGAAGTGTTCGAGTCGTTCGCCATCTACCACGTCCTGGCCCGCGCCCGTGATCGCATCACGGCCCGCGTCGAGGGCATTGCCGCGTCGGCCGCCAGCATGGTCATCATGGCGGCGGGCACGATCGAAATGCCGGCCAACGCCTACCTGATGATCCACAACCCGTTCGTGTGGGCCGCTGGCGATTATGCCGAACTGCGCGCTACCGCCGACCTGATGGAGAAGCTGAAGGACAGCTACGTATCCATCTACGCCGAACGCTCGGGCAAGACTCCCGCCGAAATCGAGGCCATCATGGCTGCCGAAACCTGGCTGAACGGCACCGATGCCGTCGCCGCCGGCTTCGCCGACACCGTGCTGCCCGCGCTGCCGGCGATGGCCCACCTGTCCGAGCGCGCCCGCGCCCGCTTCGCCAAGGCACCGCAGGCGCTGGCCGGCGGCGACCCCGCACCGGCACCGGAACCTGCACCGACGCCAACCCCCGCACCGACTTCCGAGCCTGCGCCGAACCCCGAACCCGCCCCGAATCCCTCGCCCGACCCGGCGCCTTCGCCGCGGGCCGCCGATCCGATGCCGGCCGATGAGGTAGCCACCGCGTGCGTCGACGCCGGCATGGCGCCGCTGGCCGCCGCGCTGATCCGCGCCAAGGCTGGCCGCGAGGCCGTGGCGAAGCGTTTGGACGAGGCCCGCGAAATCACCGCCCTGGCCCAGGCTGCCGGCCGTCCTGCCGATGCCGGCGACCTGATTCTGGCAGGCGTGTCGGTGGACGTGGCCCGCGCCACGCTGACCGCCGCCCGCGCCCAGGGCGCGCCCACCATCAACCCGCACGCACCCGCAGACAACCCGCCGCGAACCCAGGACGACCCGAAGGCCGAACTGGGCAAGCGCCTCGATTTCACCACCATCTACGCCCGCCGTCAGGCGGTAGGCAAAGCCGCTTGAAAGGAGCCATGACATGAACCTCGGTATTTTCGATTCCGACAAATTCAGCCTGCAAGAACTGACCGCCGCTATCAACGAAGCGCCGGCCCTGCCGTCGCGCCTCGCCAAACTGGGCCTGTTCCAGGAAGACGGCATCACCACCACCAGCCTGGTGGTGGAAAAGGACGTGGACACGCTGACCCTCATCCCGAACCAGTCGCGCACCACGACCAGCCCCAACGCCACGGGCGGCAGCACGCGCTCGGTGGTGGTGTTCCCGACGACCCACCTGCCCACGCAAGACACCATCACGCCGGACGACGTGCAGAACCTGCGAGCCTTCGGCACGGCCTCGGACGAGGAAACCATGTTCGCCTTCGTGCAGAAGCGCTTGGCGAAGATGCGTCGGCGCCTGGATGCCACGATCGAGTACCAGCGCGTCGGCGCCATCAAGGGCACCATCGTCGATTCCGACGGCACCACCGTCATCAGCAACCTGTTCACGCAGTTCGGCCTCACGCAGCAGACCCACACCCTGACGCTGGGCACCGCCACCACCGACGTGCGCGCCGAGGTGCTGGCGGCGAAGGACAAGATGGAAAACGCGATGGGCAACGAACCGTACAGCGGCGTGCGCGTGCTGTGCGGCAAGACCTTCTTCCGCGCCCTGATCGCCCATGCGAACGTCAAGAAAGCCTACGAACTGTTCGAGTCCGGCGTGTTCCTGCGCAACGATCCGCGCTACGGCTTCGAGTTCGCCGGCTGCACCTGGGAAGAATGGCGCGGCGGCATCGGCGGCACCCCGTTCATCGCCGACGGCGAAGCCTACCTGTTCCCGGAGGGCGTCGACGAAATGTTCATCACGCGCTTCGCGCCGGCGAACTACAACGAAACGGCCAACACCATCGGCCTGCCGAACTACGCCAAGCAGGAAGCCAAGCCCCTGGGCAAGGGCATCCTGGTCGAGGCGCAATCCAACCCCATCAGCATCTGCACCCGCCCGCGCGCCGTCATCAAGCTGACCATCACCCCCTCGGGCGAATAAGGCCGGCCGATGATCGAAAAAGACCCTACGACCTGGAGCCTGGGCACCTGGGCGCTGGCGACCGGCATGGCCGCCGCCGGCGGCCTGGTGAACTGGTACACGAAAGTGAAAAGCGGACACACCCGAGCCTTCAACATCGTCGAACTGATCGGCGAGGTTTTCACTGCCGGGTTCGTGGGCGTCTCGGTCTTCATGCTGCTGTCGGCGCTGGAACAGCCCGCCGGCGTGTGTGCTGCGGCCGCCGGCATCGGCGGCCACATGGCCGCCCGGCTGCTGTTCGTGGTTGAGCGCGCCATCGAGGCGCGCATCGAACGCGCGGGCGCGCCCTGCGCCAAGGATGAAAAATGAAACTCACCCCGCACTTCACCCTCGAAGAACTGGTCGCCAGCCAGACCGCCGCCCGCCGGGGAATCGACAACACCCCAGGCCCGGACGCCCTGAAAAACCTGGGCATCCTGGCCGCCGGGCTGGAACGCGCCCGCGCGCTGCTGGGTGCGCCCATGCTTATCAGCAGCGGCTACCGCTGTCCGGCACTGAACACCGCCGTGGGTGGCGCCAGGAACTCGGCGCACAAGTCCGGCCTGGCTGCCGATTTCATCGCGCCGGGCTACGGCACGCCGATCCAGGTGTGCCGCCTGCTGGAAGCACACGCCGATGAAATCGGATTCGACCAACTGATCCAGGAAGGCACCTGGGTGCATATCGGCTTTCCGGCCCCGAACACTGCCCCGCGCCGCGAGGTGTTGACGGCGAACTTCGGCGCGGGCGGCACCACCTACTCGAAGGGGCTGTCGTAATGGACTGGAAAAGCGTTGTATCGAAAGTCGCGCCGTGGATAGGCACGGCGCTGGGCGGCCCGCTCGGCGGCATGGCCGCCTCGGCCATCGCTAGCGTGTTCGGCCTGTCGGAGAACACCGAAGACGCCATCAAGGCGGCTATCACCGGCGCCTCGCCCGAGCAGCTTCTGGAACTGAAGAAGGCCGACCAGGACTTCGCGCTGCGGATGCAGGAGCTGGGCTTCAAGAACATCGAAACCCTGGAAAAGATCGCCGCCGATGACCGCGATTCGGCCCGCAAGGCGAACGTTGCCGGTGGCGTGCATGGCTACCTGTTCGCCATGTCCGTGCTGCTGCTCATCATCACCTTGGGCAGCGAGGTCTACGTGCTGTTCGTGGGCTATCCGACTACGGTGCCGGATATTGTGGTGGGCCGCATCCTGGGCCTGCTCGACGCCATCGCCATGACCGTCATGGCCTACTGGTACGGCACCACCGCGGGCAGCTCGCGCAAGACCGACATGCTGGCCGCCTCGCCCACGTCCGGCCAGGCGAAAAAGCCCTGACGTCATGCCAGACTTCGCCGCCCTGGCCGCGCGCATGGACGCGGCCATTATCGTCCACCTGTCCGATCCCGCCACCCTGGACGGCGAGGCGGTGCGCGGCATGTTTTCGGCGCCCTGGATTCAGCCGCGCCTCGGCTCCATGCACACGGGGGTGGTTGAGCCGGTGCTGGTGGTGCGCGACGACGTGGCCGCCGAGGCCACCGAGGGCAGCATCGTCGAGGCCACCGGGCGCACCTTCGAGGTGGTGAACATCGAGCCGGACGGCACGGGCCTGACGGCGCTAGTGTTGCGCGAGGTGCAACCATGATCGACATCAATGCCAGCCTGTCGCAAGCCGATGTTGAGCGCCTGGTGGGCATGTTCGGCCTGTCCAGGGATGCCGTCCGACGTGCCGCCCGGCGCGCCGTGGCGAAGGCCGCGCGCTGGACGCAAGGCCAAGCCAGCCGTGCCATGTCGGCGGAACTCAAGATTCAGCAGCGGGTGCTACGCGCGCGCCTGCGGCTGTATCGCCGCGGCGAAGGGCTGGAGCAAAAAGTGTGGCTGGGCCTGAACGCCTTGGCCGCCGCCCGCCTGGGAACGCCGAAGCGCCGCGCAGGCGGCACGCAGGTCGGCCAGCACTTCTTCAAAGACGCTTTCCCTATCCGCCGTTATGGCGGCGGCGTGTACCGGCGCCTCGGCCCCGACCGCTTCCCCCTGGAACTGGCGAAGTTGGAAATCGACGAAGCCGGCGCCGCCGCCCTGCGCGAAGCCGCCCAGCGGGCCGACGAACGCCTGATGCAAATCATGCAACAGGAACTGCGCTACGAATTGAGCAAGGTATTCAAGGGAGGCATCCGATGACGCAACCGGAAGCCCCGCAAACCACGCTCATCGGCCTGGTGGACGCGCTGGTGGCGAAGCTACACGACAAGCTGCCCGACCTGCCTGTGGTGTCGGCCGACCGGCCACCCAAGCAGCAGCGCAGCCTGCGCGTGCCTGCGGTGTACATCGAAATCGACAGCTTCGACCCGATGGCGGAGGCGGGCGATTCGCGGCTGGAAGTCGATGCGCGCTTCCAGGCGCGATGCCTGTTCGATCCGAACCATCCGCGCGGCGAACTGATGCTGCGCGCCCTGGCCGCGCGCGTGGCCGTGGCCTTGCATGAGATTCGGCGGCCGGTGCCGGGGCACGGACACATTCGCCTGCTCAACGCAGGCGACGACGCCTTCCGGCCCGAGATCGACGGCTATCTGTGCTGGGTGGTCGAGTTCAGCATCAGCATCGCCCTGGGCGAACTGGAACCCGAGGGCGTGACGCCGACAGAAATCCACCTGGGCCAGCATCCGGCCATCGGCGAGAACCACGCCGATGACTACGAACGGATCGCATGAGCGACCTAGCCGACCTGGAACGCCGCTTGGCCGACCTGGAGCGCCGGCTGTCGAACATCGTGCGCGTCGGTCAGGTGGTCGAGGCCGACTACGCTGCGGGCAAGGTGCGCGTGGAATGCGACGACTTCACGACGGACTGGATACCCTGGAAGACCCGCCGCGCCGGCGGCGACGTGGATTGGTGGGCGCCGGAGGTCGGCGAGCAGGTCGAGGTGATTTCGCCCTCGGGCCTCACCGAAGGGGCATACGCCGACACGGCGTTGTACTCCGACCAGCATCCCGAACCCGAGAACAGCCCCGACAGGCACACCGTTCGTTATCGGAATGGCGACTTCATCACGCACGACCGCAGCGACGGATCGTTGCGCATCAAGCTGGCCGGCGCGGTCAATGTCGAGGCCGGCGGGCCTGCGATGGTCAAGACGCCCAGCGCCACGGTCGACGCGCCGGAGACGCGCTTCACCGGCAACGCCACCATCGACAAGATGCTGACCGTGAAAGGCGGCATGGCTGTCTCGGGCGGCAGCGGTGGCGCCACCATGCAGATCGACGGCGACCTGAACATGAAGGGTAAGGTGAGCGTCGAAGGCGACGTGAGCGCCACCGGCACCATCATGGACGGCGGCGGCAACAGCAACCACCACACGCACTAACCCCGCCGCAGGAAGTCTAGGCGCTCGAAATTCAGGATGTGGGTATCTCCAACCGAAGGAGCATACCCATGCCCGACCAATTTTTGCACGGCGTCGAAGTAGTCGAACTCGACTATGGCGCGCGCCCGATTTCCACCGTCCGTTCCAGCGTCATCGGCCTGATCGGCACGGCGCCCGACGCGCAGCAACAGGCGGCCGCCTCGCTGACGCTGGGCACGGCTGCGTCGAACACCGCGCTGACCTACACCGCTGTCGCGCCCGGCGCGGCGGGCAACGACATTTCCATCAAGTACCGCGACCCCGGCGCGAACTCGGCCGCCCTGACGGTTGCGGTGCAGGGCAAGGCCATCACCGTTTCGCTGGCGACCAGCGAGGCCGGCGCCATCACGGCTACCGCCGCGCAGGTGATGGCCGCCATCACCGCGTCCGCCGCCGCCTCGGCGCTGGTGTCGGTGGCCGCCGCTGGCACGTCGACCGGCGCGGGCGTGGTCGCGGCCGGCTCGGTGCAGTACCTGTCCGGCGGCCTCGACGAAGCCTTCCCCCTGAACGTGCCGGTGCTGATTGCGGGCAGCCGCCTGGAGGCGGCGACGCTGGGCGCCTCGGGCACGCTGCCGGCCGCCATCGACGCCATTTTCGACCAGGCCGGCGCGATGGTGGTGGTGGTGCGCGTCGAAGAAGACGACGATCCCGCGCAGACGAAAAGCAACATCATCGGCGGCGTCAGCCCTGTGGGGCAATACCTCGGCGTGCAGGCGTTCCTGGGCGCCGAAAGCATCGTCAAGGTGCAGCCGAAAATTCTGATCGCACCCGGCTACACCAACGACCAGGCCGTGGTGTCCGAAATGCTGGGCATTGCCGACCGCCTGCGCGCCGTCATCATCGCCGACGGCCCGAACAGCACCGACCAGGACGCCATCAGCTACCGCGAGAAGTTCGGCTCGGCGCGTGTCTACATCGTAGACCCCTGGGTGAAGGTGTGGGACACCGAGGCGAACGCCGACGCGCTGCAACCGTCGTCGGCCCGCGTGGCCGGGATGCTGGCCCGCTCGGACAACGATCGCGGTTACTGGTGGTCGCCGTCCAACACGGAAATGTACGGCATCAGCGGCACCGCCCGCGCCGTCGATTTCGTTCTGGGCGACCCGAACGCGCGCGCGAACTACCTGAACGAAAACGAGGTCGCCACCATCATCCAGCAGGACGGTTATCGCCTGTGGGGCAATCGCACCTGCTCGTCCGATCCGAAATGGGCCTTCCTGTCGGTGCGCCGCACGGCCGACATGATCAACGAAAGCCTGCTGCGCGCCCACCTGTGGGCCGTCGACCGCAACATCACGAAGACCTACGTGGAAGATGTGCTGGAGGGCGTGAACGCCTACCTGCGCCACCTCACGGCCATCGGCGCCATCCTCGGCGGCAGCGCCTGGGCTGATCCGGCGCTGAACACGCCCGACCAAGTCAGCCAGGGCATCGTGTATTTCGACTTCGACTTCACGCCGCCGTACCCGGCCGAACACATCGTGTTCCGTTCCCGCCTGGTCAACGACTACATCGAAGAAGTGTTCGGCCCGGTCACGGCCTGAGCCGCGCCTGACAACGACAGATAAAGGAACAGACCATGATCGCAGACATTTTGTACGACATGAACCTTTTCGTGGACGGCCGTGGCTATGCCGGCCGCGTGAAGGAATTCAAGCCGCCCGTCATCAAGCCCAAGCTGCTGGAATACCGCGCCGGCGGCATGGCCTCGACCATCGACGTGCCGATGGGCAGCTTCGAGAAGCTGGAAGCCGAGGCCACCCTGTACTCGTTCGACCGTGACGTGATGAACACCATGCGCATCCTGCCGGGCGAACAGTTCGCCTACACCGGCCGCGCGGCGATGGTGTCGGACGACGGCACGAAGAAGCCCGTGGTGGTGACGATGCGCGGCCTGCTCACGTCCGTCGACCCGGACACCTGGAAGCCGGGCGAAGAAATGCCGCTCAAGATCAACATGAGCCTGCGCTACTACAAGCTCGAAATCGACGGTGCCGTGGTCTACGAGATCGACCCGGTGAACTACAAGGCCGTCATCAACGGGGTCGACCAGCTCGAAACCACCCGTCAACACCTCGCCATCTAAAGGAACCGCACATGAAAACCTATCGTGCCATTAAGCCCTTTCCGCACGGCAACAGCTACGTCGCTGCCGGCGCGCCGGTTCGCCTGACCGACAAGCAGGCCACCTTCCTGCGCAGCGGCGGTTACATCGAGGAATCCGACCCCGTGCCGGACGCGCCCACGCTGGCCGATCCGCCCGAAGCGCCGGCCGCCGAGGCCGCGCCCGCTGAACCCGCGGCGAAGAAGGGGGGCAAGCAATGACGGCCGCGAAACAGGACGCCCTCGACCTGGGCGCCGCCCGCGTCGAGATCAAGCTGGATTTCCCCGTGGAAATGGATGGCGTGCAGGTCGGCGTGCTGCGGATGCGCCGCGCGAAGGTGCGCGACCAACTGACCGCCCAGCGGCAGGCGAATAACGACCCGGCCAAGACCGAAGTGTTTCTGTTCGCGCTGCTGTGCGAGATCGCCCCGGCGAGCCTCGACGACATGGACATCTGCGACTACGAGAAGCTGCGCGAGACGTATGCGGGTTTTCGTGCGGGCTTGTCTCCGAAGGAACCTTGAGGCAAGCCGTCGTCAACCTAGCCAGCTTTACCGGCTGGGCGCTCGGGGAGATTCAGGAAATGGAAATGGGCGACTTCTTCGAGTGGGTAGCCGCGCTACCCCGCCCATCACCGCCCCGATGATCGCCAGGGCGCCCATCACCAGCAGCAGTACCCCGTAGAGCGCCAGGACGAACAGCGGCCCGGCCACCACCACCAGGAGCGCAGCGGATTCAGGGCTGAATCCGGCCACCACCAGCCCGCCGAACAGGCAGGCGACAACCGCCAGCCCGCCCCAGGCGGGCAACTGATCGAGGAAGGCCAGTTTGAGCAATTTGTACGCAGGCATATTGATCGGCGCGTCGGTGTCGAGTCAATTTACCAGCACGACCAAGGTTGTCAACCGTCAGCTACAGATGATCGGCGACGAAGCCGCGAAGCTGTCGCAGCGGCGGTCGAAGCTGAATCTGCTGGGCAATGCCGAGGCCGACCTGGAAAAGGCCCGCGCCCGCGCCGCAGCCGCGGCCCGGACGGTGGCCGACCTACGCCGGGAATTGAACGCCGGCCCGCCTCGAAAGGACTGGGCGCGCGACTTCGAGGCGGCCCGCGCAGCCGCCGAGAAGGCGGCGGCCGGCGTGGAGAAAGCCCGGCTCCAGGTTTCCCGCGCCGATGCCGCCTTCCGAGCGGCCGGCGGTTCGGCAGGCGGATACGCCGCCAACATGAAGCAGGTCGGCGCCGAGATCGACCGCGTGCAGGCCAAGCAGGCCAAGCTCAACGAGTACCTGAAGGCCAAGAACGAAATGGGGGAGTGGGCCGGTTCGGCTCGCACCTCGTTCATTGGCGCAGGCATTGCCGTGGCGGCCGCCACGCGCGCCTTCGTCACGCCGGCGATGGAATTCGAGTCGGCCATGCTCGGCGTCGCCAAGCAGGTCGACGGCGCGCGTGACTCGAACGGTCAGCTCACGCAAGTGTATTACGACATGCGGCGCGAGATTCAGATGCTCGGCCGCGAAATGCCGATGGCGACCAACGAGATTGCCGACATGGTGACGGCCGGCGCCCGCATGGGCATCGCGAAGGACGAACTAATCGGCTTCACGAAGACCGCCGGGATGATGGCGGAAGCCTTTGAAATGCCCGCCGGCGCGCTGGCCGACAGCATGGGCAAGATCGCCCAGCTTTACAAAATCCCGATCCCCGCCATCGGGAACCTGGCCGACAGCATCAACTACCTGGACGACAACGCCATCAGCAAGGGCGGCGACATCATCGACTTCCTGACCCGAACGGGTGGCGTCGCCAGCGCCGTGAAGGTGACGGGGCAGGAAATGGCCGCGCTCGGCTCGACGCTGCTGACCCTGGGCGAGCGCACCGAGACGGCCGGCACCGCGACGAACGCCATTTTCCAGAAGCTCGCCGCCGCCGAAAGCGGCACCAAGAAGTTCAAGGCGGCGTTGTCGTCGGTGGGCCTGAATGCCAAGCAGGTGCAGCAGGGGATGCAGCGGGATTCCATCGGCACGCTGATGAAGGTCATGGAGGCCGTCGGCAAGCTGCCCGCCGAGAAGCAACTGGGCGTCATGGTCAACCTGGTCGGACTGGAACATTCCGACACGCTGGCGAAGCTGGCGAACAACACCGGCGAGTTCCGCCGGCAGCTCGAACTGGCGAACGGCGAGGCGGCCAAGGGCAGCATGGCGAAGGAGTACGCCGCCCGCCTGGGCACCTTCGGCGCGACCTGGGAGAAGTTCAAGAACCAGATCGGCGAACTGGCTACGAACATCGGAACCGTCGCGCTGCCCGTGCTGACGTCCATGTTCGTCACGCTGGGCGGCTTCATCGGCCCGATGGCCGACTTCGCGGCCAACAATCAGGAAGTCATCAAGACGTTGATCGGCATGGCCGCCGGGTTCATCGCTTGGAAAACCACCATCGCGCCCGTCGTCGGCCTGATCCGCAACATCGGCACGGTGTGGAAAGTCGTCAGCCTCGCTATGGCCGCGAATCCCGTGGGCCTGATTCTGATGGGCGTGGCCGTCGCGGCCGGTGCCATCATGGCGAACTGGGGGACGATCGGCCCCTGGCTATCCAGAATGTGGGAATCTGTCTCTGCCGCCGCTTCGACTGCATGGAACAGTGTCGTGTCGGTGTGGAACACCGCCGCCAGCTTCTTCGGCGGGATATGGGATAGCGTGCGCACTGCGTTCCAGGGCGGCATCGGCAGCGTGGTCGCGCTGATCGTGAACTGGTCGCCGATGGGCCTGCTGTATCAGGGAATCACGGCTGCGCTGGGGTCGCTGGGCATTGAACTGCCCGCCAAGTTCACCGACCTTGGGAAGATGCTGGTGTCGGGCTTGGTGGGCGGTATCACGAACATGGGCAGCGCCGTCAAAGGCGCTATCTCGGGACTGGCCGACAACACCATCGGCTGGTTCCGCGACAAGCTGGGCATCCGGTCGCCCTCGCGCGTGTTCATCGGCCTGGGCCAGATGGTCGGCGAGGGTGCGGCGCAGGGCATCGGCAGCATGGGGCAGTCGGTGGCGCGCGCCAGCGGCGCGCTGGGGCTGGCGGCCAGCATGGCGTTCCAGCCGGCCATTGCGGCCGGCCCCATGCCGGCAGCAGCGGCCGGCATGGCCGCGCCCGGCTCGGTCGCCGCATCGGCGGCTGCGCAGGCCGCAGGCCCGTCGATTACTCAAACCTTCACTTTTCACATTACGCAACAGCCGGGCGAGAACGCCGAGGCGCTGGCGCGCCGCGTCGCCGACATGGTGCGCCGCGCCGACCAGGGCGCCCGCCGCGCCGGGCTGGGAGACTGGGCATGATCGGCTTCGATATTGACGTCAGCGGCATGGCGAAGCGCGCCAGCGACGCCTTGACGGGCAACAGCCTGGTCAAGATGGTTAAGGGCTTCGTCGACCAGCCGACCGCCGCGCTGGGTGGCATCGCCGACCGATACGGTTTCACGGCCGCCGGCAAGGCGCTCAAGACCGGGCGGCTGGACGACCTGGTTTCAGCCGTCGGCGAGGACGCCGTGGGCCTGCTGGCGCAGGAGGGCGCGCGCCAACTGAACAAGGCCATCGACGCCGCTGCGGGCAAGTTCATGGAACTGTTCCAGGCGCTCGACGGCAGCGACCCGCCGCCGGCCGGCGAGGTGCTGCTGATCCTGGGCGACTTCGCCTTCATGGTAGGTACCGCTGCGCATCAGACGCTCAAGCGCACGAACGATTACCGATGGGCCAAGCAGGATCGGCTGCTGCGCACGCCGGCCAAGCAGTTCATCGGCCCCGGCGACGACCGCATCGACCTGGACGGCTACCTGCTGCCGCACTACACGGGCGGCGCCGACTCCATCACGGCGCTGCGCCGCCGCGCGGCGCTCGGCGAACCCCAGGAACTGATCGACCATTTCGGGATGGTGTACGGCCGTTACGTGGTCGAGAACATCCAGGAAACCGGCACCGAAATGGACATATACGGCCAGCCCCGCCGCGTCGATTTCAGCGTGTCGATTTCGGCCTACGGCGAAGACGCCGCGCCGCTGGCCAGCGCCGCCGCCGCGGTGTCGGTGGCGGCAAACGGCGACACGCCGCTGACCCCGGAAGGCGGCACGGCGACGATTGACAACGGATGGACTGCGTGATGGCGCAAACCTATCTCACCCGTCAAGGCGAAACCCTCGACGCCATCGCGTACCGCATCTACGGCACAGAACAGGCCGTACATGCCATTCTGGCCGCGAACCCGCAGGTGACGTACCAGCCGCCGGAACTTCCCTCGGGCCTGACGCTGGTGCTGCCCGGCCTTCCCGCCAGCGCGGGGCAGGTGCAGACCGTGCGGCTATGGGCATAGCGCGATGAAGCCGGCCTACCGCATCATGCACGGCAGCGCGGACATAACCGCGCTCATCGCCGACCGACTCAAGTCGCTGCGCATCACCGACCAGGCCGGCGTCACGTCCGACCAGTTCGACCTGTCGCTGGACAATCGCAGCAGCGCCATCGTCATCCCCGAAACTGGCGCCGTGTTGTCGGTGGCGCTGGGCTACGAAGGCCAGCCGCTGATCGACATGGGAAAGTACACGATCGACGAGGTGGAATCGACGGGCCTGCCGCGCGTGCTGTCCCTGCATGGCAAGGCGGCCGACATGAAAGCCAGCTTCAAGAGCCAGAAGAAGCGCAACTGGGACAAGATGACGCTGGGCAAGATCGTCGAGACGGTGGCCGGCGAACACGGGCTGACGGCCAAGGTGGCCGACCGCTTCAGGAACATCCCGACCGACCACGTCGACCAGGTCTACGAGTCCGACCTGAACCTGCTGACGCGCCTGGCCGAGCAGTACGGCGCCGTGATGAAGCCGGCCGGCGGCTATCTGCTGTTCGTCGAGCGCGGCGCGGGTGTGACGGCCGACGGCAAGCCGCTGCCCACCATGCCCATCACCGTCGCCGATGTAATCGGTGAAGACGGCTGGCGCACATCCATCCACGAACGCCAGTTCTACGCCCGCGTGGGCGCACACTGGGGCAACCGCCGCGCCGCGAAGACGCAATACGTGTACGCCGGCAGCGGCGACCCGGTCATGTACGTGCGCCACCCGTACAAGTCGGAGCGCGACGCGCTGGCCGCCGCCGAGGCCAAGCTGCGCCAGCTACAGCGTGGTCGCACCAGCCTGGCGCTGCGCCTGCACGGAAGGCCGGCCCTGTGCGCGGAAATGCCCCTGTGGCTGGACGGCTTTGACGCGCTCACCGATGGGGAATGGATCGTGACGCGCGCCGAGCATACGCTGGACGATGGTGGGCTGGTGACGACCGCGGAAGCCCAGCGCCGCGACGATTTCAAGGCCGAAGACGAAGACCGCCAGCAGGGCAGCGGCGACGGCGAGGGCAGCCCCGACCCCGACGACGAATAACCCCGCCGCAGGAACGCGCGGCGGTGCCGGCCCAACATGGTCGGCATGAGCGGAACCAATGCAATCACCGGCAAGTCGCTCGGCGGCCTGGAACACCTCAAGCAGTCGATCCGCGACATTCTGACGACGCCCCTGGGCAGTCGCGTCATGCGTCGTCAGTACGGTTCGCGCCTGTTCGACCTGCTGGACGCGCCCACGAATCGGCGCATCATGGCCGCCATCTACGCCGCCACCGCCGGCGCGCTGCGCCAGTGGGAGCCGCGCTTTCAGCTTCAGCGTGTCGCTGTCGACGCCGTTACCGTGGGGCGCATCGCGCTCACCGTGTATGGCACCTACGTCTACAACGGCGAGGCCGGCCCGCTGTCCATGACGGTCGAGGTGACGAAGTGACCATCGACCTGTCGCTGCTGCCGCCGCCGTCCGTCGTCGAGCCGCTCGACTTCGAGACGGTGTTGGCGACCATCAAGGCCGACGTGCTTGCCATCGCGCCCGAACTGGCCGATGTGCTGGCCCTGGAGTCCGAGCCGGCCACGAAGCTGTGCGAGGTCTTCGCCTACCGTGAATTGCTGCTGCGCGCACGCATCAACAACGCCGCGCGGGCGACCATGCTGGCGCACGCTGAAGAAGGCGACCTCGACAACCTGGCCGCGCTGTTCGGCGTGCAGCGCCTGCCAGGCGAGAAAGACGCCCGCCTGCGCCAGCGCACGCAGCTATCGCTTGAGGGCTATTCCACCGCCGGCCCCACGCTGTCCTACGTGTATCACGCGCTGTCCGCCTCGACCGATGTGCGCGACGTGTGGGTGGACAGCCCCGTGCCGGGTACGGTGCGCACCGTGGTGCTGGCCGAGGAATCGGAAGAAAACCCCCGCGGCGTGCCGGGCCAGGCGCTGCTCGATGCCGTGCAGGCCAACATCAGCGCCGACGACAAGCGCCCGCTGTGCGACACCGCGCTGACGGTGGCCGCGCAGGTGCTGGACTACGAGGTGGCCGCCTCGCTGGTGTTTCAGTCGGGCCTCGGCCCTGGCGAACAGGTGTTGCTCGCCGCCGCGAAAGATGCGGCCCTGGCCTATGCGCAAGAGCAGTTCCGCCTCGGCTACGACATTACCGTGTCGGGCCTCAAGGCCGCGCTGCGCCAGCCCGGCGTGTCGCGCGTGAACATTATTTCGCCGCCGATGCCGGACACCGAAGACGTCGAGCAGCAGGACATTCTGATCGCGGTGGAAAACGACCAGGCCGCGCGGTGCGTGGCCGTGACGGTGACGCCCGGGGGGATCGGCGCATGAGCTTGCTGCCCTTCAATGCCACCGCCGCCGAACGCGCCATTGCAGCAGCCACGCCGCTGGCGCTGCCTACGCCCATCGCCGACCTGTGGAACCCCGACACCTGCCCGGCCGCCGCGCTGCCGTGGCTTGCCTGGGCGCTGCACGTCGACAACTGGGACGACGCGGCCACCGAAGCCCAGCAGCGCGACGCCATCCGCATGTCGGTGGCGCTGCACCGTAAGAAGGGCACGCCCTGGGCGGTCAAGCGGGCGCTGTCCACCCTGGGTCTGGAAGTCGACCTGATCGACCAGCACGAACAGCAGGCCATGTACGCGGTCTACAACCCGCCGCGCCTGGATGGCACCTGGAAGCTGGACGGATCGAAGAAAATCATGCCGCTGGGCGCCGTGACTGGCATTCCCCAGGTGCAGCACTGGGCGCAGTTCATCGTGCGCCTGAACCTGGCCGACGTGCAGGACGCGGCCATTTTGCGCAAGCTGCGCGCCCTCATCAACGAATGGAAGCCGGCGCGTTCCTGGCCGCTGTTCGTGTACTGGCTGCGCATCTACTTCACCGTCACCCTCGGCGTCGGGTCGCGCTTCGTCATGCAGAAGCGCATCCATGCACCTGTCTGGAACGGCCTAACCATCACCACCCGGCCCGGCGCGGTGTGGAAGCTGGGCCGCGACGGCGCGACCGCCCGGCTAGGGCATTTCGCGCTCGACGGGTCGGTGCAGGTCGGCAAGCTGTACGGCGCCGTGGCCGGCCCGAAGCTCAAATCGGTGCGCGTCGCCAGCCGCGCCGCGCTGGCGAAGTTCGTTCCCATTGACACGCGCCCGCGCCAGCGCCTCGGGCTGTCGCGCACGGTGCGCACGCCCGACCCGGTGACGCTGCACAAGCGGCCGCGCCGCCTGGATGGCACCTGGACAGTCGGCACGCCCACGAAGCTGGGCCGTTTCCGGCTGGACGGCACGCCGCTGGCGCACAACCCCATGACCGAGGCGCCGCGCCTCGGGCACTTCAAGCTGCGCAACCCCGCCCACGATGTACCCGATCCCGCCTATGCCGGCCGCGTGAAGCTGGACGGCACTTGGCGCGTGGGCGGCCCGGCGCAGCCGTCTTCCCGCATCGTCTCGACAAGGATTTCCGATGGCATCGACGGTCATATCTAACGGCTGGCGCCAGCGCCTCGCCAAATTCCACGCCGACGGCACGCCGCTGGCGAAGTTCGCGTTTATGGCCTTCGGAGACGGCGGCCACAACCCTGACGACACGCCGAAGGCCCCCGACGCCGATGCGCCGGGCCTGTATCACGAAGTGCTGCGCAAGCCCTTGCACGACGTCGGCCAGCCCACGCCGTACACCGTCGAGTGCGAGGGCCGCATCGAGCCGGGGGAACTGGTCGGCGTCAAGGTTTCCGAGGCCATGCTGCTGGACGAGGAAGGCCGCGTCGTCGCCATCAAGACCTTCGCCCCGAAGGTGCGCGAAGCCGACGAACTCTACCAGGTGTTCATCGAACCCCTCTTTTAATCATCAGGTGACAAAATGCCCGAAAACACGACCCCCCCGGCCCTGCCGCATCCGCAAATCACCCCGCTGCCGAACACCGAACCGGACGCGGTGCCCGACCTCTGGAACACCCGCTACCAGCAGATCGACGAGAACTTCGCCGCGCTGAACGAACGCAGCGCCGGCGTCGAATCCGAGCTGGCGGCGGCCAAGGGTGATTTCCCCAGCTTCGCCGACCGCTTCGAGCATGTCACGCAGCAGGTGGTCGACCTCGGCGGCGAGGTCGAAGGAATCCAGGGCACCACGGCCCCGATGCTGTCGCGCGCCGTGCGCCTGGACTGGGACTACTCGGGCAACAACATCAGCCTGGAAATGTGGGCCGGCGACTACACGCTGCGCGAGTACGCCCCGGTGGCCGTCGTGTCGGCGGTGGCCGGCGACGACTCCATCGACGTGGACGACGCCAGCAAGTTCACGCCCGGCCAGAACTATGTCGTGTTCGACGGCGTGCACGCCGAGCAGGTGCATGTCGATGCCGTGCTGACCAGCACGCGCGTGCGCGTGTCCGGGCCGCTGACCTATGCCTATGGCGGCGAAGGCGCGTTCCTCGCGCGCACGTCGTTCACGGTCGACGACGGCGCCGCGCAGGCCAAGGCCGGCGACGCCTACTTCTCGAAGCCTATCAACCTGGGCTTCGACAACGTCAAGCGCGCCGTGGTGATCCGTCGCACCGTTTCGGCTGCGGCGGTGTACGTCGACTTCCTGATCGGCGACCAGTGGGTGAGCGCGCCGCTGGCGTGGACGCGCACCGGCGGCAAGGTGCCGGCCGGCTATGTGGACTGCGAATACGAACTGAATGTGGACGGCGACACCGCGCTGCGCGTCACCGTCTCGGGCGGCCCGGTCGAGATCGCGCACATCGTCGGCCTGGGCACCACCACGGGCCTGCGCGGCACGCACACGCCGCCGCTCAAGCCCATCATGTTCAACCCCATCGACGGCGACGAAAACCTGACCGACCGCCCGACGCTGGCCCTCACGGGCTATTCCTCGCCCACCGGCACCGCGGTCGGCGCCGTGCAGTTCCAGATTTCCGCCACGGCCGACTTCGCCGAAATCCTGGTCGATTCCGGCACGCAGGTCGGTGGCCTGTCCTGGCGCGAAGTCGGCCTGCGCCTGGAAACCAGCAGCACCTACTACGCCCGCGGCCGTGCGCGCGACGCGGAAGGCGCCTGGTCGCCCTGGGCCGATCCGGTTCAGTTCAGCACCGCCGATTCGTTCGTCTACGTGCAAGCGCCGACGAACACCGCCCCGGCCAACGACCTGATGGACGTGGCCGACACGCCCACGCTGCAATCCAGCGCCTTCGACGTGTACGCCGGCGAGGATACCCAGGCGGCCGCCCAGTGGCAGATTCGCGCGGCCACGGGCACCTACGACACCCCGGTGCTGGACAGTGGCGAGGACACGGAGAATCTGACCTCGTTTGCCGTCCCGGCCGGCGTGCTGCAATCGGCGAACACGCAGTATTTCTTCCGCGTGCGCCACAAGGGTGCGACGATCGGCTGGTCGGACTGGTCGGTGGAGACGCGATTCACCACCAAGAAGACCTTCGGCACGGTCATCGGCATCGCCCTGGTATCGACCGGCGCCACCTCGGGCCAGTGGGCGCGCATCGACGAGGACGGCAATGCCAAGGCCGCCGACGCCGCCTTCTTTGCTGCGCATCCGACCTACGCCGGCATCGTCGACCAGACGATCGACAGCCAGGCGATGGTCAAGGTGCCGGCCTTCTACATCAAGACCGGCCTGGTGGACTCGGGCGCGTACATCGGCAAGAAGGCCATCTGGGTGTCGGACAAGCAAGAGGCTGGCTTTGAGCTGCACCCGGCATTCAAGGATGCGGGCGTGGCGCTGGAACAAGTCTGGATCGGCAAGTACCAGGGGTCGAACGCCACGGGCAACAAGCTGGCTTCGGTGGCGGCCGCCACGCCGCTGGTGTCCATCGACTTCCCGACGATGAAGAGCCGCGCCAACGCGCGCAACACCGGCGGCGTCACGGGCTTTTCCCTGTGGAACATCTACCACCTGTCCGCCATCCAGATGCTGGCCCTGATCGAGATGGGCAACCCCGACGCCCAGACGCTGATCGGCCAGGGCAACGTGAACAGCAGCGCCGCGCTGAACACCAGCCACGCGACCGTCGCGCAAGCGACCTGGCGCGGCATCGTCGGCCTGTGGGGCAACGTGTGGCAGATGGTCGACGGCCTGGGCTGCACCGCCGCCGGGAAGTGGCGCATCTGGGATAAGAACGGGAACAAGACCTACGTCGCCACGAACCAGACGGTGCCGCTGGTTCCCGAAGGGGAATACTACTGGCCCGTCACCATGTCGGCGGACGCCGGCGCCAACTACGACCTGTCCCATGTGTTCGCTGCCGCGACCGTGGACGCCTCGCAGAGCAACGGCACGTATGCCGACTCGTTCCACTACCGCGGCGGCGAGACGGTGGCCTACCACGGCGGCGATTGGGCGAACGGCGCGCACGCCGGCCTGTTCTACCTGAACGTCCACAACGCCGCGTCGTACTCGAGCACGTCTGTCGGCGGCCGCCTCGCAAAGGTGTGACGGGTCATGCCCTCATGTGTCATGTCACTGGGCGCGCCCGCCGAGCGGGCCGCCCGAACCCCTGAAAGGAGATTCTGATGGAAATTCAAAATGGCGCCCTGGTGGTGGATGTGGACGGCTCCACCATGACCGTGCCGCTGCCCGAGGTGCCCGTGGCGGCCACCGTGAAGGCGTGGCGCGTGCCCGAGGCGTACCGTCCCGGCAACCTGTTCATCGCCGTGACGCTGCCCGGACAGCCCGAGGACGTGCCGGCGTGCAACCCGGCCGACGCGGTGCTGCTTGGCGTGCTGACCCTCGAACCCACCGAGGCCGCGACGCTGGCCGCCGCCAAGGCCGCGAAGCTGGCCGAGGTGAACGAGGCGTGCGAGCGCGACGGCGCCGCGCTGCTGGCCGGCTACCCCGAGTCCGAAATCAAGACGTGGCCGCAGCAGGCCACCGAGGCGGCCGCCCATGTGGCCGACCCCGATGCCGATACGCCGATGCTCGACGCCATCGCCCAGGCCCGCGGCCTGACGGTGGACGACTTGGCGGGCCGGGTGCTGACGAAGGAAACCATGTACAAGGCCGCCGCCGGCGGCCTGCTCGGCAAGCGGCAAAGCCTCGAAGACCTGATCGACGTGGCAGCGACGCTCGAAGACGTGGCGGCCATCACCTGGTAGGCGCGGCGGTGAAACGCTACGCCACGCGGCTGGCGCTGCTGGCCGGCTCGATGCTGATGATGGCGGCCGGCAACCTCATTGCCCTGGTCGCCGCCCTTGTCGGCAGCGACCGCGCATGGCGCGTAGCCGTGTCGAATGACCAAACGCTGAACGCCGCCCTGGCGGGCAGCGAAGACGAAACCATCAGCAGCCGCGCCGGCAAGGCGGCGCGGGCCGGTAGGAAGTGGGGGTGTGTGCTGTGCAAGGTGCTGGACAGGTTCGACCCGCAGCATTGTCAGAAGAACATCGAGGAAGACGAGGGGGAGGGAACGAGGCCCACCTGAAGCTATTGACCAAGCTGGAAGAACTGGACGCCTATACCCATGTGGTGCTGCGCCAGTTTCCGAAGGCCGAACGCTTCTTGCTGTGCGCCGAGATTCGCGGAGCGATGAACAAGATACTGCGATTGACGATTGTGGCCTGGAAGCGCCGGCAGAAAGCCGGCGCGCTGTTCGACCTCGATGTGGAAGTGGAAATTCTGCGGGGCATGGTGCGCAAGGCGCATCTGGTCGAGTGCATTACCCTGCGCCGGCGCGACGTGTGGATGCGGCACGTCGACGAGATCGGCCGCATGGTGGGCGCCTGGATCAAGCACGAAGGAGCGGCCATGTCACCGTAAAGCCGCCCGCTTCTATGGGCGAAGGCTTGATTACGGCGGCAATTGGGCGAACGGCGCGCACGCCGGCCTGTTCTACCTGAACGTCAACAACGCCGCGTCGAACTCGAACACGAATATCGGCGGCCGCCTCGCAAACGACTATCGCCAGAAGGTGCCCGGCCCACGGGCAGGCACCCAGCGCACATCCTTTGGGGCCTTCGTCCTGACCATGCAGTCGAAGATCAACAGGGTGCCGCGGCCCGTACCTGGGAAACCGGGGAGCGTGGCGGCCCCGACCACTACCGGACACTATGCCACGCACTGTAAACGGCCTGTGGGCCACCATCATTTCGTTCGAGAACCTGTACCACGCCTTCCAAGACACCCGCCTGGGTAAGCGGTATCAGCACGAAGTCATGCAGTACGCCACCCGCCTGGAAGAAAACCTCACCAACATCCAGAATCACCTGATATGGAAGTCGTGGACACCTGGCCCGCAGCGCGAGTTCATCGTGCGCGAGCCGAAGATGCGCATGATCCAGGCGCCGCCGTTCGCCGACCGCGTCGTGCATCACGCCCTGGTGCGGGTGGTCGGGCCAATCTTCGATCGTAGATTCATCACCGATTCCTACGCCTGCCGCGAGGGCAAGGGCGCCCAGCGGGCTGTCATGCGCACCCAGCACTTCCTGCGCGTGGCAAGGCGAAACTGGGGCGATGGCGTGTACGTGCTGAAAGCGGACATCAGCAAGTATTTCGCCAGCATCCAGCACCGCGTTCTCATGGACGAGGTGGGTCGCGTCATCGCCGACCGGGACGTGATATGGCTGTGGCAGCAGATTCTCGGCGGCTACGGGCACGAGGCCGGCGTGGGCCTGCCGGTGGGCGCGCTGACAAGCCAGCTCGGCGCGAACATCGTCCTGAACCGGCTTGACCACACTGCCAAGGATGACATGGGCATACGCTTCTACACGCGCTACATGGACGACTTCGTGGCAATCCTGCCGGATAAGGCCGCCGCCCAGCGCGTGCTGCGCGCCCTCGGCGAGGTGGTGAACAGCCTGGGCCTGTCGCTGAACCCGAAGACGGCGATTCACCCCTGGCAGCGTGGCATCGACTACTGCGGCTATCGCATCTGGCCGACGCACATCCTGCCGCGCAAGCGGAACATCAAGCGCGCCCGCGCGGATTTCCGCGACCTCACCAGCCGGTACTACCACGGCGAGGTCGACCTGGCGCAGGTGCGCGAACGGGTCATGTCGTTCCTGGCCTACGCGAAGCATTGCAACGCCCACCGGACGGTCGAGGGTGTGCTGGCCGACCTGGTGCTGGTGCCGGGCCTGCGGGACGTCGCCGAACGGCTGGCGGCCAGCGGCCGCGCGCCGGCCAGCGGCCCGCACGCAGCCCCGGAAATGGATACTTCTGTCGCTTTTTGGCCGCAGGATATTCCAAATTTGGAATTTGGAAGGCGGAAAAAGCAAAAAGGTTAGCGCCCAATGTTCGCTAACCTTTTGATTTTGCTTCAAATTC
>NZ_LRUJ01000040.1 GCF_001548475.1 Bordetella hinzii LMG 13501 | reverse complement strand
GACACCGGGGACTTGGCCGGCCTGTTGCCCGCCGGCCCGCCGGCGCTGCGCGAGGTGCCGGCCGGGCTGCGTCCGCGCGGACAGGCCCTGCCCGAAGCCGGCTGCGCCCTGCTGTGCTGGCCGGGCGCGCCGCCGGTCACCGCCTGCGTGGCGGCGCCCTGGCCCAAGCCCGGACGCATCGTGATCGAGCGGGTGACGCCCGCGGTGCCCGATGGCGCGGTCAAGCGCATCGTCCATGAAGCCATCCAGGTCGAAGCCGACGTGTTCATCGACGGGCATGACGCCCTGGCGGTGGACGTGTGCTGGCGCGCCTGCGACCAGGCCGAATGGCAGCGCCAGCCCATGCAGCCCCTGGGCAATGACCGCTGGCGGGCCGAGTGGCGGGCCGCGCGCATCGGGGCGCACGAGTACCAGGTGCAGGCCTGGGTGGATGTCTGGGCCACTTGGTGCCAGGAGTTGCAGGCCAAGTTCGAGGCCGGCCAGGATGTGCGGCTGAGCCTGCGCGAGGCCGCGCAATGGCTGGCCGGCGTGCTGGACAACGACGCCCCGGCCTCGGCGCGGCGCGCCCTGGCGGCGCTGGAGCAGGCGCTGGACCAGGGCTTGTCGGCCCGCCTGTTGGGCCAGCTGCGCGCGCCCGGCGCCTGGCTGCGCGGAGCCGGGACGCGGCCTTTCCTGGGCGCCTGCCCGCCGCTGCCCTTGCGGGTGGACCGCGCCGCCGCCCGCTACGGCAGCTGGTATGAGCTGTTTCCGCGTTCGCAGTCGGCGGCCGGGCACGGCCGTTTCGACGATGTGATCGCGCGGCTGCCGGACATCCGGGCCATGGGTTTCGATGTGCTGTATCTCACGCCCATCCATCCCATCGGTCACACGCGGCGCAAGGGCCGCAACAACAGCCTGCAGGCCGAGGCCGGCGATGTCGGCAGCCCTTACGCCATCGGTTCGGCCGAGGGCGGCCATGACGCCATCGCGCCCGAGCTGGGCAGCCTGGCGGACTTCGAGCGCCTGGTTGACGCGGCGCGCGGCCACGGCCTGGAGCTGGCCCTGGATTTCGCCATCCAGTGCTCGCCCGACCACCCCTGGCTGCGCGAGCATCCCGAGTGGTTTTCCTGGCGCGCCGACGGCTCGCTGCGCCACGCCGAGAATCCGCCCAAGAAGTATGAAGACATCGTCAACGTGGCGTTCTACGACGGCGCGCGGCGCCGCATGGGTCTGTGGCGCGCCCTGCGCGACATCGTGCTCTTCTGGGCCGGGCGCGGCGTGCGCATCTTCCGGGTGGACAACCCGCACACCAAGCCCCTGCCGTTCTGGCAATGGCTGATCGCCGAAGTCCATGCGCGCGCGCCGGATGTGATCTTCCTGTCGGAGGCCTTCACGCGGCCGGCCATGATGTACCGCCTGGCCAAGGCCGGCTTTACGCAGTCATATACCTATTTCACCTGGCGCAACGGCAAGGCCGAGATCGAAGCCTATCTGGCCGAGCTGTCGCGCCCGCCGGTGGCGGATTTTTTCCGGCCGCACTTCTTCGTCAATACGCCCGATATCAATCCCTATTACCTGCAAAACCATGGCCGGCCGGGCTTTCTGGTCCGCGCGGCCCTGGCGGCCACGGCATCCGGCCTGTGGGGGATCTACAGCGGCTTCGAGCTCTGCGAGGCGCGGGCGCTGCCGGGCCGCGAGGAGTACGCCGACTCGGAGAAATACCAGCTGCGTCCGCGCGATTGGCTGGCCCCGGGCAATCTGCGCGCCGAGATCGGCCGACTCAACGCCATACGGCGCGCCAATCCGGCTTTGCAAAGCCACCGCGGCTACCGCGCCCTGCCCGCCGGCCCGGAGCCGGTGCTGGCCTATCTGCGCCAGGCCGATGGCGCCAGCAACCTCGTGCTGGTGATGATCAACCTCGACCCCGGCCGCGCGCTGCTGGCCAGCGCGCGGCTGGATGCGCCCGGCCATGGCGAGAACCTGCTGACGGGCGCGCATGAGCATTGGCCCGAGGGCGTGGTGCGCGCCTGGCTTTCCCCCGAATCCCCCTATGGCATCTGGCGGTTGCCCGCCGCGCCCCTGCCCGCGAGCCCGATATGAACGCTGTTCCCGCCTCCTCGCCCGATTGGTACAAGGATGCCGTCATCTATCAGTTGCACGTGAAGTCCTTCTTCGACGCCAACAACGACGGGGTGGGCGACCTGCCCGGCCTCATCGCCAAGCTGGACTATGTCGCCAGCCTGGGCGTCAATGCCCTGTGGCTGCTGCCTTTCTATCCTTCGCCGCGCCGCGACGACGGTTATGACATCGCCGACTATCGCGGGGTGCACCCCGAGTATGGCCAGGTGGCCGATGTACGCCGCCTGATCCGCGCCGCGCACGCGCGCGGCTTGCGCGTCATCACCGAGTTGGTGGTCAACCACACCTCGGACCAGCACCCCTGGTTCCAGCGCGCCCGGCGCGCCCGGCCCGGATCCGCGGCGCGCAACTACTACGTGTGGTCGGACAACGACCGCGCCTATGCCGGCACCCGCATCATTTTCTGCGACACGGAAACGTCCAATTGGACCTGGGACCCGCAGGCCCAGGCCTATTATTGGCATCGCTTTTATTCGCACCAGCCCGACCTGAACTACGACAATCCCCAGGTCTTGCGCGAGATGCTCAACGTGATGCGCTTCTGGCTGGACATGGGCGTGGACGGGCTGCGGCTGGACGCCGTGCCCTATCTGGTCGAGCGCGAAGGCAGCAACAACGAAAACCTGCCCGAGACCCATGCGGTGCTGCGCCGCATCCGCGCCACCATGGACCGCGAGTACCCCGGCCGCATGCTGCTGGCCGAGGCCAACCAATGGCCCGAGGACGCCCAGGAGTACTTCGGCCAGGGCGACGAATGCCATATGTCCTTTCATTTCCCCCTGATGCCGCGCATGTATATGGCGATCGCCCAGGAGGACCGCTTTCCCATCGTCGATATCCTGCGTCAGACGCCGGACATTCCGCCCAACTGCCAATGGGCCATCTTCCTGCGCAACCACGATGAGCTGACGCTGGAGATGGTCACCAGCCGCGAGCGCGACTATCTGTGGCAGGTCTACGCGGCCGATCCGCGCGCGCGGATCAACCTCGGCATCCGCCGGCGCCTGGCGCCCCTGCTGGAGCGCGACCGCCGCCGCGTGGAGCTGATGACCAGCCTGCTGCTGTCCATGCCGGGCACGCCGGTGCTGTACTACGGCGACGAGCTGGGCATGGGCGACAACATCCACCTGGGCGACCGCGACGGCGTGCGCACGCCCATGCAGTGGTCGCCCGACCGCAATGGCGGCTTCTCGCGGGCCGACCCCGAAAGCCTGCGCCTGCCCGTGCTCATGGGGCCGCTGTACGGCTATGAGGCCATCAACGTCGAAGCCCAGCAGCGCGACCCGCATTCGCTCTTGAACTGGACCCGGCGCCTGCTGGCCCAGCGGGCCCAGACGCAGGCCTTCGGCCGGGGCGGCCTGCGCTTTCTGTCGCCGGGCAACCGCAAAATCCTGGCCTATCTGCGGCAATGGGAGCAGACCACCATTCTGTGCGTGGCCAACCTGTCGGCCTCGGCCCAGCCGGTGGAGCTGCCGCTGCAGGCGCATGCCGGCCTGGTGCCGGTGGAAATGCTGGGCGGCGCGGTCTTTCCCGCCATCGGCGAACTGCCCTATCTGCTGACGCTGCCGCCCTATGGCTTTTACTGGTTCGACCTGAGCCGCGAGGCGCTGGCGCCCGATTGGCAGTCCCAGGCCCCGGAGCAGATGCCGGAGCTGGTCACCCTGGTGCTGCGCTCGCGGGGCGGCACGGAGCTGACCGACGCGGCGCGCCAGCTGCTGGAGACCGAGGCCCTGCCCCAGTATCTGACGCGCCAGCGCTGGTATGCGGGCGCGCCGAGCGGGCGGCTGCGCCTGCGCGACACGCCGCCTTTGCCGCGCGAGGCCGAGGACGCGCCGGCCGCCCAGGTGCGCTATCACTGGGCCACGGTCAGCCAGGACGAGGATGGCGGACAGCGCCTGAGCATCCCGTTCTCGCTGGTGTGGGGCGAAGAGGCCCAGGCCAGCTATCCCATGGCGCGCCTGCGGCGCGGGCCCGAAATCGGCCTGCTGGCCGACGCCTTCCTGCAGGCGGATTTTCTGCGCGCGCTGGCCGCGGGCCTGTGCGCGGCGCCCGGTCCGCGCGAGCCCCTGCCGCCTTTCGCTTCGGGCACGGCGCCGCGCGCCAGCCTGCGCTACCGGCGCCTGGCGCAGGACTGCCAGGCGCCGCCCGCCGACGCGCCGGTCCAGTGGCTGGGCGGCGAACAGAGCAATAGCTCGGCCGTGGTCGACGGCCGCATCATCGTGAAGATCCTGCGCAGCACCGTGCCGGGCCCCAATGCCGAGGTCGAGATGAGCGCCCAGCTGGCCCGCGCCGGCTATGCCAATACGCCGGCGCTGCTGGGGACGCTGGAGCAGCGCGACGCCGACGGCGCGGTGCGCACACTGGCGCTCTTTCACCAGTTCGTGCCCAACGAGGGCGACGCCTGGCGCTGGACGCTGGACTACCTGCACCGCACCCTGGCCACGGCGCTGCCGGCCGGCGAAGACGCCGACGCCTTCGAGGCCAGCCTGGCCGGCTATCTGGCCTTTGCCGCCGTGATGGGGCGGCGGCTGGCCGAGCTGCACGCCGCCTTGCTGCCGGCTGCGGCCCCCGCGCGCGCCGAGCCCGGACCGACAGCCGACCGCGTGAATGCCCAGTGGCGGGCCGCGCTGGCGGCGCTCGAATCGCAGCTGCCGGCCCTGCCGCAAGCGCTGCGCGCCAGCGCGCAATGGCTGCTGGAACACGAGTCGGCGCTCGCGTCGCGGCTGCGGCGGCTCGCCGGCTGGGCCGGCAGCGCGCCCACGCTGCGCGTGCACGGCGACTTCCATCTGGGCCAGGTGCTGGTGGCGCAGGCCGATGCCTATCTCATCGATTTCGAGGGAGAGCCGTTGCGTGACGCCGCCGAGCGTGCCGCGGCCGATACCGTCTACAAAGACCTGGCCGGCATGCTGCGCTCCTTCGACTACGCCGCCGCGCTGGCCGCGCGCGACAGGGCCATGCCCGCCCCGCCGGCGGAGGCCGACGGCACGCCGCCGGCCGCGCTGGTGGCGGGCGCCCCGCAGCAGGACGCCTTGCTGGAGCGCTTCCGGGCGCGCGCCGGCCAGGCTTTCCTGGAAGGCTACCGCCAGGCCAGGCCCGACAGCCTGGCCCTGCCGCCCGAGGCCGAATCGTCCTTGCTGGCCCTGGCCCAGTTCGAGAAAGCCGCCTATGAGGTCTGCTATGAGGCGGCCCACCGGCCGGACTGGCTGTCGCTGCCGCTGGCCGCCCTGGCGGAAATGGGCCGCGGGCTGCTGCTATCGGAGGCGCTGGACGCCGAAGGCGGTGGCGCATGAGCCGCGATCCCCTCTCCGCGGCCGAGCGCGAGGCCTTGATCCACGGCGTGCACGGGGATCCCTTTGCGCTGCTGGGCCCGCACGACGGCTGGCTGCGCGTGCTGGCGCCCGGCGCCTCGCGCGTCAGCGCCCACCTGGCCGATGGCAGCCTGATCGATCTCCAACCCTGCGCCGCGACGCTGTTTTCCGCCGCCGTGCCCGGCCTGCAGGGGCGCGGCCCGCTGGCCTATCGCCTGCGCATCCACTGGAGCGACCGCATCGAGGACATCAACGACCCCTATGCCTTCGGCCCGCTGGCCGACGAGGCGACCCTGGCCGCGCATGCCCAGGGCGATTGGCGGGCCGTCCAGGCGCTGGCGCCGGCGCTCACCGAGCACGAGGGCGTGCCGGGACTGCGCTGCGCGGTATGGGCGCCCAATGCGCGCTGCGTGGCCCTGGTGGGCGACTTCAATGGCTGGGATGTCAGGCGCCATCCCATGCGCCTGCGCCACCGCGCCGGCATCTGGGAGTTCTTCCTGCCGGATGCCCGTCCCGGGCAGCGGTATAAGTTCGCCCTGCTGGGCCAGGACGGGCAGTGGCGCTGGAAGGCCGACCCTTGGGCGCGCCGCGCCGAACTGCCGCCGGCCACCGCCTCCGTGATCGACGACGGCGGCGTGCACGCCTGGACCGACGCCGGCTGGATGGCCCGCCGCGCCGCTGGCCAGGCGCCGCAGGCGCCGATTTCCATCTATGAAGTCCATGCCGGCTCCTGGCACGACCCCGAGTCGGGCGATTGCCTCTGGGACCAGCTTGCCGACCGGCTGCCGGCGTATGCGGGCGCGATGGGATTCACCCACGTCGAGTTGATGCCCATCATGGAGTACCCATTCGGCGGGTCCTGGGGCTACCAGCCGCTGGGCATGTTCGCGCCCACGGCCCGGCTGGGGCCGCCCGAGGCCTTCGCGCGCTTCGTGGACCGTTGCCATGCCGCCGGCGTGGGGGTCTTGCTGGACTGGGTGCCGGCCCACTTTCCCGACGACCCCCATGGCCTGGCGCGCTTTGACGGCACGGCCCTGTACGAATACGCCGATCCGCGCGAGGGTTATCACCCCGATTGGCACAGCTGCGTCTACAACCTGGGCCGCAACGAGGTGCGCGCCATGCTGCTGGCCAGCGCCCAGCACTGGCTGGAGCACTATCACGTCGACGGGCTGCGCGTGGACGCGGTGGCCTCCATGCTGTATCGGGACTACAGCCGCGCGCCGGGCCAATGGCTGCCCAACCGCCACGGCGGGCGCGAGAACCTGGAATCCATCGATTTCCTGCGCGCCCTGACCGACAGCGTGCGCGCCCGCGGCGACGGCGCCATCACTATCGCCGAGGAGTCCACCGCCTGGCCGGGCGTGACCGCCGCCACCGCCAGCGGCGGATTGGGCTTTGACTACAAATGGAATATGGGCTGGATGCACGACACGCTGCGCTATCAGCAGCGCGACCCCATCCACCGGCGCCATCACCATGCCGATATGACCTTCGGGCTGGTCTACGCCTTCTCCGAACGCTTCATCCTGCCGCTCTCGCACGACGAGGTGGTCCATGGCAAGGGCGCCCTGGCGGCCAAGATGGCCGCGGGCGACGCGCCGGCCCGGCTGGCCGCGCTGCGGGCCTACCTGGCCTTCATGTGGGCCCACCCGGGCAAGAAGCTGCTCTTCATGGGCGGCGAGATCGGCCAGTGGCGCGAATGGGACCACGACCGGAGCGTGGACTGGGCGCTGTTGGACGAGCCGGGCCATCGCGGCGTGCAGCGCACCGTGCGCGCGCTCAACCAGCTGTACGCCAGCCTGCCGGCCCTGCACGCCGGCGATGCCGACCCGGCCGGTTTCGCGTGGGTCATCCTGGACGACACCGACAACAGCGTGCTGGCCTTCGAGCGCCATGCGGCCGGCCATGCGCCGGTGCTGGCGGTCTGCAACTTCACGCCCGTGCGGCGCGAGGACTATCGCGTGGGCGCCTGCCGCGGCGGCGCCTGGCGCGTGCTGCTCGATTCCGGCGCCGACGAGGCGCCTGCGGCGCGGCCGCGGACCACGGGACAGCCAGCCCATGGGCGGGCCGACAGCCTGGTGCTTGCGCTGCCGGGCATGACCACGCTGCTGCTCACCCCGGACCACAGGGAGTCTTGATGGACACGTATTTGCACGCCCCGCTTGCCGCAGGCCTGCCTTATCCGCTGGGCGCGACCAGCGACGGCCTGGGCATCAATTTCGCGGTGTTCTCGGCCAACGCCACCCGCATCGACCTCTGCCTGTTCGATGCGCGGGGCCGCAAGGAGCTGCGCCGCGTGCCGCTGCCCGAATGCACCGACGAGGTCTGGCACGGCTACCTTCCCGAGGCCGAGCCGGGCTTGCTCTATGGCTATCGCGCCCATGGGCCGCACGCGCCAGCGCAGGGGCATCGCTTCAATCCCAACAAACTGCTGCTCGATCCCTATGCGCGCCAGCTGCATGGGCCGCTGCGCTGGGGCGACGCGCTGTTCGGCTATCGGCCCGGCCACGGACGGGCCGACCTGAGCCTGGACCGGCGCGACAGCGCGCCGCTCATGCCCAAGGGCGTGGTGACGGCGCAGCTGCCCTTCAACTGGGGCCCGTCCAAACCGCCCGGCACGGCCTGGGGCGACACCATCATCTACGAGGTCCATGTGCGCGGCGCGTCCATGATGCGCGAGGACCTGCGCCCGCCGTTGCGCGGCACGGCCGCCGCGCTGGGCGACCCGCGTTTCATCGACCACCTCGGCCGGCTGGGCGTGACCGCCGTCGAGCTCATGCCGGTGCATGCCTTCCTTCAGGATAGATTCCTGCTCGAACGCGGTCTGCGCAACTATTGGGGCTACAGCACACTGTCGTACTTCGCGCCCGAGCCGGCCTATACGCCGCAAGGCCCGAATGAATTGCGCCAGGCCGTGCGCCGTCTGCATGCCGCCGGCATCGAGGTCCTGCTGGATGTGGTCTACAACCATACTTGCGAAGGCAACCAGCTCGGCCCCACGCTGTCCTGGCGCGGCCTGGACAACGCCAGCTATTACCGGCTGATCCCGGGCGATGAGCGCTATTACATCGACGACACGGGTTGCGGCAACACCGTCAACCTGTCCCATCCGCGCGTGCTCCAGATGGTGATGGATTCGATGCGGGCCTGGGCCGACTCCTATGGGGTGGACGGCTTCCGGTTCGACCTGGGCACCACGCTGGGACGCGAGGGCACGGGCTTCGATCCCGGTTCGGGTTTTTTCGACGCCATCCTCCAGGATCCGGTGCTGTCGCGGCTGAAGCTGGTCTCCGAACCCTGGGACCTGGGGCCGGACGGCTACCAGCTGGGCAACCACCCGCCCGGCTTCGCCGAGTGGAATGGCGTCTTCCGCGACAGCACGCGCCGCTATTGGCGCGGCGACGAGGGGCAGCGCGGCGGACTGGCCGAGGCCCTGTCGGGCTCGCGCCCGATCTTCGACCGGCGCCACCGGCGCCCATGGAGCAGCATCAACTTCCTGGCCGCGCACGACGGCTTTACGCTGGCCGACCTGGTCAGTTACGCCGAGCGCCACAACGAGGCCAACGGCGAAGACGGCCAGGACGGGCATGGCGAAAACTTCAGCGCCAATTGGGGCGCCGAAGGCCCGACCCGTGACGCCGCCATCCTGCGCACGCGCGCCCGCGTGGCCCGGGCCCTGCTGGCCACGCTCTTCTTTGCCGACGGCACGCCCATGCTGTTGGCCGGCGACGAGTTCGGGCGATCGCAGTCGGGCAATAACAATGCCTATTGCCAGGACGGTCCGCTGTCGTGGCTGGACTGGGAACAGGCGGCCTCGCCCGAAGGCCGCAAGCTCAGTCTCTACGTCGCGCGCCTGATCGCGCTGCGCCGCGCCCACCCCAGCCTGCGGGCCGGCCGCTACCTCGACCCCCAGGCCGAACTGGCGCCCGGCCTGCCGCGCAGCGCCTGCTTCGAGCCCGGCGGCCAGCCGCTGTCGGAATGGGAAGCCGGGCGCGCGCTGGCCCTGCGGCGCGTGGCGCCGCGGCCCGACGGCACGCTGGACGTCACCTTGCTGCTGCTCAATCCCAATGGGCAAGACGAGGCCTTCGCGCTGCCCGAGCCGGCCCTGGCCTGGATGCGCGACCTGGACTCCGCCGCCTCCCTGCCTGTCGCGCCACAGCCCGCCGGGCCGGTGCGTGTCCAGGCCCATAGCGTCGTGCTGCTGTCGGCCGTGGGGGATGCCCAATCATGAGCAGCCTTCTCCTCGATGGCAGCGCGCCTTGCGGCGCTTTTCCGCAGGCCGACGGCTCGGCCGTCTTCCGCATCTGGGCGCCCGATGCGCCGGCCGGCATGATGCTCTGCGTCGAAGGCCATGCGCCGCGGCCCGTGGCGCCCGACGCGCAAGGCTATTGCGCCCATCGTCTCGACGCCTGTCCGCCGGGCAGCCGCTACCACTACCGGCTGGCCGACGGCACGCGCATGCCCGATCCGGCATCGCGCCTGCAGGACGGCGATGTGCACGACGACAGCGTGGTGGTCGACGACAGCGCCTATCCCTGGCGCCACACGCATTGGCAGCCCCACGCCTGGGAAAGCTCGGTCATCTACGAGGCGCACGTGGGCCTGGCCGGGGGCTATGCCGGCCTGCGCGAGCGGCTGCCGGCGCTGGCCGCGCTGGGCATCAATGTCCTGCAGCTCATGCCCATCGCCGATTTCCCCGGGCCGCGCAACTGGGGCTATGACGGCGTGCTGCCCTATGCCCCCGACCGCGCCTATGGCGAGCCGCGGGCGCTCCGGCAATTGATCGACAGCGCCCATGGCCTGGGCATGGCCGTGATGCTGGACGTGGTCTACAACCATTTCGGCCCTGACGGCAATTACCTGCCGCGCTATGCCGCGCGCTTCTTCCGCCAGGACAGGGCCACGCCCTGGGGCGCGGCGATCGACTTCCGGCAGCCGGCGGTGCAACGCTTCTTCGAGGACAGCGCCGTGCACTGGCTGCAAGACTATCGCTTCGACGGCCTGCGCCTGGACGCCGTGCATGCCATCCCGGCCCCCGACTGGCTGCGCGCCCTGCCCGCCCGGCTGCGCCAGCGCCTGCCTGGGCGCCGCCTGTATCTCGTCATCGAGGACGAGGCCAACCGGGCCTGCCTGCTGGACGCGGGCTATGACGCCCAATGGAACGACGATTGGCACCATGTGATGCACCATCTGCTGACCGGCGAGGCGCAAGGCTATTACAGCGGCTATTGCTCCGGGCCGGCCGGCATCCTCGCGCGCTGCCTGACCGAAGGCTGGCATTACCAGGGCCAGCCCTCGCCCTTTCATGGCGGGCGGCCGCGGGGCGAGCCCAGCGCGCATCTTCCGGCTTCGGCCTTTGTGTGTTTCCTGCAGAATCATGACCAGACCGGGAACCGCGCCCACGGCGAGCGCCTCACCCGCCTGGCCGCCACGCCGCAACGCCTGCAGGCGGCCATTGCCCTGCAGTTGCTGACGCCGGCGGTGCCGCTGATCTTCATGGGCGAGGAGTACGGCGCGCAGACGCCCTTTCTTTATTTCACCAGCCATGCCGACGCGGCGCTGGCCGATGCCGTGCGCCAGGGCCGCGCGCGCGAGTTCGCGGCCATGCCCGGTTATCGCGACGAAGGACGCGGCCTGCCCGATCCCAATGCGCCAGAGACTTTCGAGCGTTGCCTGCCGTGGCCGCGCAACGGCGAGCATCGCGTCTGGACCGCGTACTACACGCGCCTGCTCGACCTGCGCGCGCGCTGCCTGGCGCCGCGGCTGGGCGGCACCCGCGCCGAGGACGCCACCCCGCTGGGCGAGGCGGCCGTGCACGCCGCCTGGCGGCTGGGCGACGGGGCGCGGCTGCAGGCCTACACCAACCTGGGCGCATCGGCCTGCCGCCTGCCGCGCCGCCTGCGTCCGGCCGGCCAGGCGTCGCTGCGCTTTGAATCCACGCCCGGCTGCCTGGCGCTCATGAGCCAGGGCCTGCTGCCCCCCGACGCCACGGTTTGCCTCATCCAGGAGCCTTCATGACCCCAACATCGCGCGCGATCCGCGCGCTGGCGGCCCAGGCGGGCCTGCAGGAACACTGGACCGATGCCCGGCAGCAGCCGCGCCAGGTCGCCATCGACACCTTGCGCCGGCTGCTGGATGCCATGGGCCTGGCCTGCGCCAGCGAAGCCGATATCCAGGCCAGCCGGGCGCGCCTGCGCGCCCCTGGGCACAAGGGCCTGGTGATCGGCCGCGCGGGCGAGCCGCTGGCCTTGCCGGCCCGCGCAGCCGGCGATTGCTGGCTGGTACCGGAAGACGATGCGACCGCCGCCCGCCGCGTGAGGCCCGAGAGGGCCGCCGGCGGCAGCGCGCTGCGCGCGCCGCAAACGCCGGGCTACTACCAGCTGCGCCTGCCCGGCGGGACCTGCCTGCGGCTGGCCATCGCGCCCGGCGCCGCGACCGCGCCGGCCGCGCCGCGCCAATGGGGCGCCATGGCCCAGGTCTACAGCCTGCGCATGCGGCACGCCGATCCGGCGCGGGCCACCCGCGGACATGGCGACTTCGCCGCCGTGCGCCAGCTGGCCCAGCGGCTGGCCGCCGAAGGGGCCGATGCCCTGATGCTCAGCCCCGTGCACGCCATGTTCAGCGCCGATCCGGCCGCCTGCAGCCCCTATTGCCCCTCCAGCCGCCTGTTCTGGAACGCCGCGTTCGCCGCGCCCGCCGATATGCTCGGCGAAGACGCCCTGCGCGCGGCGATGGCCGCGCTGCCGTCCACGGACTGGGCCGCGCTGGACGATGCCGAGCTGATCGATTGGCCCGGCGCCAGCGCGGTCCGCATGCGCCTGATGCGCCGGCTCCACGAGCAGTTCCGCTTGCGCGAGGACGACGCGCGGGCGCGGTTCCAGACCTTTGTCCGCGCCGAGGGACAGGCGCTGGCCGACCATGCGGTCTTTGAATCCCTGCATGCCTCGCATGCCGCGCTGTCCGGCACCGTGCGCCCCTGGCCCGCCTGGGACACGCCCTGGCGCGACCCCCGCTCGGCCCGCGTGCGCGACTATGCCGCCGCCCACGGGCGCGACGTGGAGTTCCATTGCTTTCTGCAATGGCTGGCCGCCGGCAGCCTGCAGGCGGCCCAGCGCGGGGCGCGCCAGGCCGGCATGCGCGTGGGCTTGATCAGCGACCTGGCCGTCGGCGCCAGCCATTTCGGCAGCCAGGCCTGGAGCCGGCCGGATCAGTTCCTGGGAGGAGTGTCCATCGGCGCGCCGCCCGATATCCATCAGCCAGCCGGCCAGGTCTGGCGCCTGACCGCCTTTTCGCCCCAGGCCCTGCGCCAGCAGGATTACCAGCCCTTCATCGACGTGCTGCGCGCCAGCCTGCGCCATGGCGGCGGCCTGCGCATCGACCACATCCTGGGCTTTGAGCGCCTGTGGGTCGTGCCCGAGGGCGCCGAGGCGGCCGACGGCGCCTATCTGCATATGCCGGGGCCCGAGCTCATGGCGCTGGCTTCGCTGGAAGCCTGGCGCCACGGCGCGCGGCTCATCGGCGAAGACCTGGGCACCGTGCCGCCGGGCTTTGACACCCGCCTGCGCGAGGCCGGCATCTCGGGCATGAATGTGCTGTGGTTCATGCGGGACGAGGCCGGCGGTTTCCTGCCCGCCAGCCGCTGGCCCGCCGCCTGCGCGGCCCTGACGACCACCCATGATCTGCCGACCCTGGCCGGCTGGTGGGAAGGCCATGACCTCGCGCAACGCGACAGCGCGGGCCTGCTCGGCGGCGGCGCGCCGGCACTGCGCCAGGCGCGCGCGCGCGACCGCGAGGCCCTGGCCCGGCGCCTGGAGTTGCCGCCGCCGCTGCCCGCCGAGGCGCCGTTGCCCGACCTGCTTGCCTTTGTCGCCAGCGCGCCCTGCGCCCTCATGCTGGCTTCGCTGGAGGACCTGGCCGGCGAAAGGCTCGCGCCCAATGTCCCGGGCACCGTCGACACCTTCCCCAATTGGCGCCGGCGCCTGCCCGGCGATACCGTGGCCGCCTGCGACACGCCCTGCTGGCGGCAGAGGCTGGAGGCGATCCGCCGCGGACGGAGGCAAGCATGACGCCGCGCGCCACGGTCCGGCTGCAATTGCACGCCTCGTTCACCTTCGATGACGCGGCCCGCGTCCTCGATCATTACGCCGAGCTGGGCATCAGCCATCTCTATCTGTCGCCTATCACCCAGGCGCGGCCCGGCTCGCCGCATGGCTATGACGTGATCGACCCCACCCGGGTGAGCGAAGAACTGGGCGGCCTGCCGGGCCTGCGGCGCCTGGCCGCGCGGGCGGCGGCGCGGCGCATGGGCCTGATCGCCGACATCGTGCCCAATCATCTGGCCGCCGATGCGCGCAATCCCTGGTGGCAGGACGTGCTGCGTTCGGGCCGGGCCAGCGCCCACGCGCCCGCCTTCGACATCGATTGGGAGGCGGGCGGCGGCAAGCTGCTGCTGCCCATTCTCGCGCGCCCCTATGGCGATGCCTTGGCCGGCGGCGAGATCCGCCTGCTGCGCCAGGATGGCGCCAGCCGGGTGCAGGCCGGCGGCCAGCTGCTGCCGCTGACCGACCCGCAAGCCGATCCGGCCGCCCATGATCCCGGCCAGCCCGAAGGCCGCGCGCGGCTCCATGCGCTGCTTGAAAACCAGCACTATCGCCTGGCCTGGTGGCGCTGCGCCGCCGAGCAGCTGAACTGGCGGCGCTTCTTCGAGATCAGCGAACTGGCCGGCGTGCGCGTGGAGGACAAGACGGTGTTCGAGGCCATGCACGCCCTGCCGCTGGCCCTGTATGCCGAGGGCCTGCTGGATGGGCTGCGCGTGGACCACATCGACGGGCTCGCCGAGCCCGGGGCCTACCTGCGCCGCCTGCGCGCCGCGCTGCTGGCCGCCGCGCCCGGCCGCGAGCCCTATCTGGTGGTCGAGAAGATCCTGGCGCCGCATGAAGCCCTGGACACGCGCTGGCCGGTCGAGGGCAGCACCGGGTATGACTTCATGGACGAGGTCGGCGCGCTTTTGCACGCCAGCCCCGCGCGCGGGCCGCTGCTGGCCTTCTGGCGCGCCCTGGGCGGCGACCCCGCGCCGGTCGCGGCGCAGATCCGCGGCGTCCGCCTGGCCCTGCTGCGACGCAATCTCGCTTCGGAAAGACAGGCGGCGCTGCGCGCCTGGATGGCGGTGCTGGCGGCCGACCCGCGCACCCGCGATTGGGGCGAGCCGGCGCTGCGCCGGGTGCTGGACAGCTGGCTGGCGGGCTTCCCGATCTACCGCAGCTATGCCGAAGATGGCGCGGCCTCGCGGGCCGACCGCGCGGCCTGGGACGAGGCGGCGCGGCAGGCGCGGCTGGGCCCGCCCGACCCCCTGCTGCTGCGGGACTGGATGGACAGGCTGTCCCTGCCCGCGGCCCGCCCCGCGCTCAAGCGCCTGCAGCAGCTCACGCCGCCCTTGGCCGCCAAGGCCCTGGAGGACACTTTCTACTATCGCCATGGGCCGCTGCTGTCGCGCAACGAGGTCGGCGCCTGGCCGCAGCGTTTCGCGCTGGGCGTGCCGGGCTTTCATCTGCGCAACCAGGCGCGCCAGCGGCGCCATCCCCGTGGCATGCTGGCCACGGCCACGCATGACCACAAGCGCGGCGAGGATGCCCGGGCCCGCCTGGCCGTGCTCACGGAAATGCCCGCGCGCTGGAGCACGCTGGCCAGCCGCTGGCTGGACACGCTGCCTGAGGGGCCGCTGGCGGCCACGGACCGCTACATGCTGCTGCAGACGCTGGTGGCCGCCTGGCCCGCCGCCTGGACCGAGGCCGTGCGCGATGAAAGCGCCATCCGCCAGTGGCTGGCCCGGGTGGGCGCCTGGCAACGCAAGGCCTTGCGCGAGGCCAAGCTGCGCACTTCGTGGCAGGATCCGGACCCCGCCTACGAGGCCGCCGCCCAGGCCTGCCTGGATGCCTTGGATCCCGCCGCGCCAGACCGGCGGGCCTGGGACAGCCTGGCCGCCATCGCCGCGCCCCTGGTCGCGCCCGGGCAGATCAACAGCTTGGCGCAGACGCTGCTGCGCAATACCGCGCCGGGCGTGCCCGACCTTTATCAGGCGGCCGAAACCTGGGACGACAGCCTGGTCGACCCGGACAACCGCCGCGCCGTGGATCATGCGCGCCTGGGGAATCTCTTGCGCGGGCCGGCCGCCAGCCCAGCCCGGCCGCGCGACTGGACCAGCGGGCGCATCAAGCAATATCTGATCCAGGCGGCCCTGCGCCTGCGGGCCGCGCGTCCGGCCGCCTTCGAGTCCGGCTATCAGCCCGTTTGCGCGCGCGGCCGGCGCGCCGCCCATGTGGTGGCCTATCTGCGCGGCAGTGGTGAACAGCGCGTGCTGGCCGTCGCGCCCAGGCTATGCAGCCTGCGCCTGGCCGGCCTGGCGCGCGGAGAGGACGCGGCCGGCTTCTGGGAGGACACCGTGTTGGAGCTGCCGCCCGGCTCGCACTGGACAGACGTGCTGGCCGGCGGCGGCTGCCGCATTGGCGCGGACGGGCGCCTGCCGCTGGCGCGGCTGTTGCGGCAGTGGCCCGTCGCGCTATGCGCCAGCGAACCCTGAGCCTACACGCGCCCCGTCACCAGCAGCACGATGGCGATGATCAGCAGGATGCCGACCACCCCGCTGGGGTAATAGCCCCAGCCGCGGCTGTACGGCCAGGCGGGGATGGCGCCGATAAGCAAGAGGATCAACAGGACGAGCACGATGGTGGACATACAAGCACTCCTTGGCATGGACGGGACGGCCGGATCGGACCGCCCGCCCCGGAGCAGCAATCCGCGTGCCCGGCCGGCGCCCGGCCTGGTCTACACCGACGACAGCCAGCCCGGCCTGCGCCGCGAACCCGACGGCAAGGGCGGCTTTCGCTACCTGGACCGCCGCGGACGTCCCGTGACCCAGCCCCGCACACTGGCGCGCATACGCGCGCTGGCCATTCCTCCCGCCTACACCGATGTATGGATCTGCGCCCGCGCCAATGGCCATCTGCAGGCCACCGGGCGCGATGCGCGCGGCCGCAAGCAATATCGCTACCATCCCGAATGGACGGCGCGGCGCGATGCCGACAAGTTCGGCCAGCTCGCGGCCTTCGGCGCGGCGTTGCCGCGGATCCGCCGCCGGGTCGAGCGTGACCTGGCCCTGCCGGGGCTGCCGCCGGCGCGCGTGCTGGCCCTGGTGGCGCGTCTGCTGGACCAGACCCTGATCCGCATCGGCGGCGCCGAATATGCGCGCAGCAACCGCTCCTATGGACTGACCACGCTGCAGCGCCGCCATACCCAGGTCAACGGCGCGCAGATCCGGTTCCAGTTCACCGGCAAAAGCGGCGTGCGCCATGATGTCACCCTGCGTGACCGCCGCCTGGCGCGCCTGCTGCGGCGCTGCCTGGAGATCCCGGGCCAGCGCCTGTTCCAGTACGAAGACGAGCATGGGCGCCGGCACGCGGTGGACTCCAGCGCGGTCAATGCCTATCTGCGCCTGGCGAGCGGCGAGGACTTCACGGCCAAGCACTATCGCACCTGGGCCGCTTCGGTCATGGCTTTCGAGATGCTGCGCGCCGGCGGCCAGGCCGGGCCGCCGGCCATCAAGGAAGTGGTCGCCGCGGTGGCGCGCCGCCTGGCCAATACGCCGGCGGTGTGCCGCCGCTGCTATGTGCATCCGGCGGTGCTGGCGCAGGCCGGGCGCCTGCCCGGGCCGGGGCGCGCGCCCGCCGGCCCGCGCGGGCTGCAGGCCGCGGAGCGCCGCTTCCTGGCGTTCGTGCGCGGACAGGAGTCGCGCTAGGAGGCGCTTTCCTCTTGCACCGTGTAGCCCTCGGCGGCATAGGCTTCCAGCCGGTTGTACAGCGTCTTGGGGCTGACGCCGAGGATGGCCGCCGTCTGTTTCTTGATGCCGCCGCAGCGCGCCAGGGTCGCCAGGATGAGACGCCGGTCCGCTTCGGCCAGGGTAGCCCCCACGCGCAGCGTGACGCTGCCGGGGCGGTCTTCCTCGGGCGCGGCGAGCTTGGGCGGCAGCAGCGGCGCATCCAGCACCTCGCCCTCGGCCATGACATAGGCGCGGCGCACGTAGTTGCGCAGTTCGCGCACATTGCCGGGCCAATCATGCATGGCCATGCGCCGCCGCGCATCGTCGCCGAACACCTTGGAGGTGCCGTAGTCGGCATTGAGCAAGGCCAGGAAGCGGTCCGCCAGCACCAGGATGTCGTCACCCCGGGCGCGCAGCGGCGGCAGTTCCAGCGGGAAGACCGCCAGGCGGTAATAGAGGTCTTCGCGCAGCTTGCCTTCGCGCACGGCCTGCTCGGGCGAGCGGTTGGTGGCGGCCACCACGCGCACGTCGCAGGCGATCTCGCGCTGCGTGCCCACGCGCAGGAAACGGCCCGTCTCCAGCACCCGCAGCAGTTTGACCTGGAGGTCCAGGGGCATCTCGGTGACTTCGTCCAGGAACAGCGTCCCGCCATCGGCGCGCTCGAAATAGCCCTTGTGCTGGCGCTCGGCCCCGGTGAAGCTGCCGCGCTCGTGCCCGAACATTTCGCTTTCGATCAGGTTGGGCGCGATGGCGCCGCAATTCACGGCGACAAAGGCCTGTCCGCGGCGCGCGCTGCAATCGTGGATGGCGTGCGCGGCCAGCTCCTTGCCGGTGCCGCTCTCGCCGATGACAAACACGGTCATGTCGCTGGGCGCGACGCGCGAGATCTGGCGGTAGACGGCGCGCATGGGTTCAGACTCGCCGAACATATGTCCGCAATGCCCGCCCCGCTCCGGCTGGCCGGCGCGCGAAGGCGCGGCCTGCGGCCGTCCGGTCGCCACGCGCGCCAGGATGGCTTGCAGGCGTTCCATGCAGACCGGCTTGACCAGATAGTCACTTACGCCCAGGCGCAGGGCCTGCACGGCGCCGTCCATGCTGCCGTAGCCGGTGATGATGACGACATCGCAGCCCACTGCCGCGGCATTGCGGCAGACCTCCATGCCGTCTCCGCCGGGCACGCGCATGTCGGCCAGCAGCAGGTCCGGCGGCTGCATGTCCAGCTGTATCAAGGCCTCCTTGATACAAGTGGCCTGCGCCACCGTATAGCCGCTGTCGCGGGCCACCTCGGCAAGCGTTTCTCGTACAACGTCGTCGTCTTCGAGAATAAGTAGATGAGGCATAGCATCTCCCTGATCTGACGTTCTGCGAGCGCCCCAGCCACCTCGCCCTGTCGTCGATACCAGCCCCTCGGCGAACGGTTCGAGAGCGCGAGTCCACTATGC
Organism: Bordetella hinzii LMG 13501; assembly: GCF_001548475.1. Classification (GTDB taxonomy): domain Bacteria; phylum Pseudomonadota; class Gammaproteobacteria; order Burkholderiales; family Burkholderiaceae_B; genus Bordetella; species Bordetella hinzii. Next base: position 26,623 of record NZ_LRUJ01000040.1, on the reverse strand, counting down.
CTCATCTGGATGCAGATGTAGTAAGTATCGCGATATTGTTTTCGCTTTATTGCATTTACATGCAGGTCCCCCGTTGGGATCTTACATTTGCTTATCCATTACGCAACCGGCCGTTTCCGCCAGTAGCGAGCGGACACGGTCGGCCAGCGCGTCCAGACCGAAAGGTTTGAGGATCAGCTCCACGGGTGGCCCCAAGGAAGACACATCCTGGCTGCCGCCTTGCGCGTAACCCGTCATGAGCAGCACCGGCAGCTCGGGCCGCGCGCGGCGCGCGCGCCCGGCAAGCTCGCGGCCGTCGAGACCGGGCAGGCCGATATCGGTGATGAGCAGGTCCAGCCGCGCGGCCGCGTCGAGCTGGCGCGCGCCGTCCTGCCCGTCCGCCGCGCACAGGACCGTCAGGTCCAGGCCCGCCACGGTCTCGCGCACCATCTCGCGCACGGAGGCATCGTCTTCGACCAGCAGCACGACCGCGCGCGGCCCGGTCGTGCGCCATCGCCGCGGCCGAGGGCGCCAGCGCCTGCTGCTGCGCCAGCCAGCGGCCGCGGTAGCGCGGCAGGCAGAGCCGCACTGTCGTGCCCGCGCCGGGCTGGCTCTCGATGGTGAGAGCGCCGCCCGCCTGCTGTGCGAAGCCATAGCTGGTGGACAGGCCCAGGCCGGTGCCGGCGCCTACCGGCTTGGTGGTGAAAAACGGCTCGAACACATGGGCCAGCACGTCGGGCGCCATGCCGCAACCCGTGTCGCTGACGGCCACCTCCACGAATTCGCCTGGCACGGCCTCGGGAAAGCGCCGCAGGCAGCCGGCGTCCAGCTCCACATTGCGTGTGCTGAGGACCAGCCTGCCGCCTTCGGGCATGGCGTCGCAGGCGTTGATGACGAGGTTGAGCGCCGCGCTTTCGAACTGATTGGCGTCGCAACGCACGGTACCGATATCCGGGGCGAGATCGAAATCCAGCACGATGCGCTCGCCGGTATAGCGCCGGAACAGCTCGCTCATCGAGCGCAGCATGTCGCCCGCGTCGCAGGGCCTGGGATCGATGGGCTGGCGCCGTGAAAAGGTCAGCAGGCGCTGGGTCAGCTGCCCTGCCCGCTGGCAGGCTTCGCTGGCCATGCGCAGATAGCGCCGCATGCCGGCCAGGTCGCCGCCGTCCAGGCGGCGCTCCACCAGGTAGAGCGCGCCGGAGATGCCCTGCAGCATATTGTTGAAGTCGTGCGCGATGCCGCCCGTCATGCGGCCCACGGCCTCCAGCTTCTGCGCCTGGCGCAGGGCGTGCTCGGCCTCCTGCAGCGCTTCGGCCTGGGCCTTCAAATGCGTGTCGTCGCGTCCGGCCAGGTAGAGGTCGCCCTGGGCCGACGACATGGTCCAGGTGATGCAGCAATAGCCGCCATCGCGCTTGCGCAGGCGGTTTTCCATATGGTGCTGGCCTTCTCCGGCCAAGGCCTGGGCCAGCCGCGCCCGGGTGCTCTGGCGGTCGTCCGGATGCAGCAGCGTCGAAAAGCCCATGGCCACGAACTGCTCGGGCGACCAGCCCAGCATGCTGCGCACCGCCGGGCTGACGCTGAGCAGGCGTCCGCGTCCGTCCATGATCGCCAACACTTCGGGCGACAGCCGCCAGATGCGGTCGCGCTCGGCGCTGGCCTGTTCGACTCTTTCTTGCAGTTGCAGCGCATGGGCGGAGCGCTCGGTGGCGTCGCACAGCCGCTCGGCGACTTCCTCCACGCAGGCCTGGTCGGCCGCCGGCAGCCCCTGGGGGCCGGCGGCGCGCACCAGCAAGGCGCTTTCGGGACGGCCCCATCGGCCCAGGGGCACCACCAGGCCTTCCTGCGCCGCGCCGGGCAGATGCGGCACCGGCAGGCTGCGCTCGCGCTGGATGGCGCGGCGCACGGCGGCCCGCACGGCGCGCGAGGGCGGCGCCATCTCGCCCGAGGCCGACCAGCCCGCCATCATGCGCACGGACTCGCCCTCATGGCCGCTGCGCAGCAGACAGACCTGGCTGAGCCCGAGATGCCGGCCCAAGGCCTCGCAAGTGGTCTGCTCGATCATGGCCGGCGTCTCCAGCAGGCGCAGGCGGTCGCCCAGCGCCAGCTGGAAACTCTTGTGCCGCTGTTCGTCCCACAGCTCGGTCTCCGCCAGCTTGCGCGCCGAGACATCAAGCAGCATGGCCGTTACGCGGTCGGCGCTCTCCTTGCGGGCGCGCACCTCGTAACAGGCCGACGGCGGCATGCCGTACTCGATCTGCGCCGCCTCGCCGGTGTCCATGACCTGGGCCAGCACTTCCATCATGCGCGGCGGCGCCTGGCCGAGCATCTCGCGCAGGCTGCGGCCCAGGCAGGCCCCGGCCTGGCGGCCGCACTGCAGCTCGAAAGCCGGATTGACTTCCAGCAGGCGGAAATCCCGTATCGCGCCCCGATCGTCGCGTACCGCCTCGGCCAGGAAAAATCCCTCCTGCATGCCGTCGAACATGCTGCGCCAGCGCTGCGCGCTGTGCCGCAGCGCCTGTTCGGTGCGGTGGCGCTCGATGGCCAGCGCGGCCGTGCGCGTGACCAGGGCGATGGCCTCGATGTCGTGGGGCGTGGGCAGCCGGGGTTCGGCGTAGTGATTGCAGAAGACACCCAGCAGCTGCCCGTCGGGACGCCTGATGGGCGTGGACCAGCAGGCGCGCATGCCCAGGGTCTGGGCCTTGTCCCGGCCCCACACCCAGGCCGGATCGCGGGCGATGTCGGCCACGTAGACGGCCTCGCCGCGGCGCACGGCCTCGGCCCAAGGGTCGCGGGCCGGCGCCGACAGGCTTTCGTCGATGAATCGCAGATACTCGGGCGGCAGGCTGGGCGCCGCGGCCGTGCGCAGGCCGCCGCCGTCATCCATGAACAGAATCGAAGTCCGCAAGGGCACGCTGGACTGGGCCTCCACGGTGCGCAGGACATGCTCCAGCACCTCGATCAGGGGTTCGCCGGCCGCGATGCGCTGCAGCATGATGCGCTCGTCTTCCAGGCGGGCCAGCATATTCGTCCAGGCGTCGCCCAGGGGGTGGGACTGCGTCAGCATCTCGCGCCTCCAGGGTGACCGGTTCAAGCATCCTGCATGATGCGCGCCGTCCATCGTAGGCGTTGTTGCGATTTGCGCCAGCATGTAAACGAGGCGGCGGCACGAGGCTTGCTGGCCGGGGAGTTCTGCGCCGCGCCGTCGCGGCGCGCAACCCAGGAGATGCTCCATGACCGCAAAAACCCTGCAGGACCTCTTTATCCACGAACTCTCCGACATCTACAGCGCGGAAAAGCAATTGACCAAAGTCCTGCCCAAGCTGGCGCGCGCGGCCCAGGACCCCGGCCTGGCCGAAGCCTTCACCCACCACCTGGAAGAAACCCGGGGCCAGGTCGAACGCATCGACCGCATTGTCGAGGCGGGCAACCTGCGCCTCAAGCGCATCAAGTGCGCCGCCATGGAAGGCCTGGTCGAGGAAGGCCGCGACGTGATCGAGGAAATCGAGCAAGGCCCGGTGCGCGACGCCGCGCTTATCGGCGCGGCGCAGAAAGTCGAGCACTATGAGATCGCCAGCTACGGCACCCTGTGCACCTTTGCCGACCAGCTTGGCCTGCCCGACGCGGTCAAGCTGCTGAAGGAGACCCTGGCCGAGGAGAAAGGCGCCGACCAGAAGCTCAATGAGCTGGCCCTGAAGCGGGCCAACCAGAAGGCCGCGCAACAGGGCAAGGCCGGCTGATCCCGCCGCTAGGCGGCGGCCCGGTCGAGCTGGTGGTATTTGCGCCCCAGTTCGACCGTGGCCCGGTAGAAACCTTCCTTGCTGCCGCAGTCATAGCGCACACCCTCGTACTCATAGCCGTGGACCGGCTGGCGGCGCATCAGCGCCGCGATCGCGTCGGTCAGCTGGATCTCGCCGCCCACGCCGGGGCGCGTGGCCGCCAGGCAGGCAAAGATTTCGGGTTGCAGCACATAGCGGCCCACCACCCCCAGCGTCGAAGGCGCCTGGTCCGGCGCGGGCTTCTCGACCATGGCCTCCAGCGCCAGGGTGCGCGGCGCGAAGGGGCGGCCCTGGACAATGCCGTAGCGGTCGGTGTGTTCGGGGGGCACATTCTGCAAGGCCAGCACGCTGCCGCTGAATTCGCGCGCCAGCTTGATCATCTCTCCGATCACCGGCCGGGGCGCGTCGATCAGGTCGTCGGCCAGCAGCACGGCAAAGGGTTCGTCGCCCACGATGGCCTGCGCGCAAAGCACCGCATGGCCCAGGCCCAGCGGCGCGGGCTGGCGGGTGTAGACGCATTTGACCGACTCCGGCAGCACATCGCGCACCGCGCGCAGCAGCGCCGTTTTCTGCTTGCTCTCCAGGTCGCGCTCCAGTTCCGGCATGCGGTCGAAGTGATCTTCGATGGGCCGTTTGTTGCGCCCGGTGACAAAGATGAGTTCGGTGATGCCCGCGGCCACCGCCTCTTCGACGGCGTACTGGATGAGCGGCTTATCGATAATGGGCAGCATCTCCTTGGGCATGGCCTTGGTGGCCGGGAGAAAGCGCGTGCCGAGGCCGGCAACGGGAAAAACGGCCTTGCTTAAGGTGTGCATGGTGTGCCTCGCGAAAGTGGGCCAGCCTAGTCTGGCGCCTTGCCTGAGCAAGCCGCGTGCCGGACCCGCGCGGCCGCGGGAACGGCGGTTGCTGCCCTGCCGGCCAGGCGCGCCGCCTTCCGTGGCGCGCAGGACCGCAAGGAGACGAACATGACCGACCGACCTTCCCGCCCCGAAGCCACCGCGCAGCGCCAGCGCGAGCTGCAGGCCGAGCAGGACGCTCGCGACGAGGCCCGCGGCGCGTCCGGCGGCAAGCCGCCCGCGCAGCCCGGCGAGCGCGATCAGCCGCAGCCTCCCCTGCCCGCGCAACACCAGCAAAAGCCGGGCGAGGAAGGCCAGCTCGACCCGGCGCCGCGCTACACCGCGCCGGACTATCGCGGCAGCGAGAAGCTGCTGGGCAAGGTCGCGCTGATCACGGGGGGCGATTCTGGGATCGGCCGCGCCGTGGCGGTGCTGTTCGCGCGCGAAGGCGCCGACGTCGCCCTGGTCTATCTGGACGAACACAACGACGCGGCCCGCACCCGCGAGGCCGTGCTGGCCGAAGGCGCGCGCTGCCTGACCTTGAGCGGCGATGTCCGCGACCCGTCTTTTTGCGAGGAGGCCGTGGCCAAGACCGTGGACAGCCTGGGCGGACTGGACATCCTGGTCAATAACGCGGCCTTCCAGGAACATGCGCCCACGCTGCGCGACCTGTCCGACGAACGGCTGGATGAGACCCTGCGCACCAATGTCTGCGGCTATTTCTACATGGCCCGGGCGGCCCTGCCGCATTTGCCCGAAGGCGGCTGCATCATCAACACCGGCTCGGTCACCGGGCTGCGCGGCAGCCCCGAGTTGCTGGACTACTCCGCCAGCAAGGGCGCCATCCACGCCTTCACGCGCTCCTTGGCGGCCAATGTCATCGGCCGCGGCATCCGCGTCAACGCGGTGGCGCCGGGCCCGGTCTGGACACCGCTGAACCCGGCCGACCAGCCGGCGGGCCAGGTGTCCGCCTTCGGCAGCCAGACCCAATACGGCCGTCCCGCCCAGCCGGAAGAAATATCGCCCGCCTATGTCTTTCTGGCCGCGCCCTGCTGCTCAAGCTACATCACGGGCATTGTCCTGCCCATCACCGGCACGGCCGGCGACGGCTGAGTCGCGCTGCGGCGGCGTGAGGGGGTCGAAGTCCTCCCAGCGGCCCTGGACCCAGCGGCCGTTGGCCCGCTCGACGTCGACTCCCCCCGCGGCGCGCAGCACCGCCGCTGCTTCGGCCTGGCGCGCGGGGTCCACCCGCAGGGCCAGCATCACGCCCTCGTGGCGGATGGCCGGATGGCCGTCGGCCGCGCCGGCCTCGTCCCGGCCCATGCGCTTGCGGCGGCCATTGATCCACAGGGCGCCGGCCAGCGCGCCGATATAGGCGCCCACGCCGGCCGCGGCGATCACGGCCAGCATGGAGCCGGTCAGGCGGGCGACCAGAAAGCCGGCCGTGCCGGCCAGCACCAGGCTGGCGAACGCCGCGCCGGCGAAAGCCCCCAGCGCGGCGCCGCGCGCATCCGGGTCGGCGCGCCGGTCGCCGCCCACGGGATAGCTGGCATGGCGGCCCGCCGTGTTGACGTAGAAGGTATGCATGTCGGCCTCGGCGAACCCGCGCTCGAATAGCTGGCCGGCCGCCACAGCGGCCTGGTCGAAGGTCTCAAAACGGGCGGCGATGATCTGTGACATGGACGTCTCCTTGGGATGGGCGGCCCCGCGACCGCCGGACCTGGGCGAGCAAGCCGCATACCCGGGCATCGACCGGCCGCCGCCGCGCGCCGGCGCGCGCAGCATGGCCGGCGGCCTCCCGTAAGGCCTGCCAGCGCGCCGGCCAATCCGGCAAGCCGCCCAGCACCTGCCAGCCTTCGGCCAGGGCTTGGCGCCAGGGCAGCCGCATCCAGGCCACCAGCAAGGCATTGCGGGCCAGCAGGCGGCGGCGCGCCGGCGCGTCGCGATGGACCGAGGGCCGGTGCTGCACGGCCAGCGCCGGGGCATAAAGGATGCGCCAGCCGTCCTGCAGCAGGTCCAGGGCCAGCAAGGCTTCCTCGCCGCCGATGAACAGGGGCGGCCAATAGCCGCCGACGCGCCGGAAGGCGGCCGCGCGCATCACGCAGGCCCCGGCCATGAATCCCACCAGGGCCGGGCCGATCGCGGCCTCGCCGGGCAAGGGGCTGGCCGCCATGGGCGCGCAGGCCGGGTCCGGCACGGCCGACAGTCCCACCAGCACGCGCGCGCTCAGGACCGCGACATCGGGATGGCGGTCCAGCATCTCGCAGGCGCGCTCAAGAGAGCCTGGCAGCCAGCACACATCGTCGTCGCAGAAAGCCACGTAGTCCGTGCCGGCCGCCGCCACGCCCAGATTGCGGCCGGCCGCGCCCAGGTTGGCCGGCGCCTGTACCACCTGCACGCCCGGAAAACCGCGCCTGACCGCGCCGGCGCTGTCATCGCCGCTGGCGTTGTCGACCACCACCACGGGCACGCCGGGCGCGGCCTGGGCCAGGCGGCCGAGGGTGGCCAGCAGTTCGGCGCGGCGGTTGTAGGTCAGCACGACCACGCTGATCCGCGGCTCAGCCATGGTCATCGCCGGCAAGCCGCCAATAGTGCTCGGGCAAGGCATCGTCGCCCCGGCCCGGTATCAAGCCCAGCGGGCCGAGCTGGCTGGCGTAGGCGCCGACCGCGCGCCGTTTGATCGGCAGGTCGGCGGCCACCGTCAACCAGGGCGTGGCCCGCACGCCCCGGTCGCGCAGCGCGGCCAGGCGCCGCTGCACCAAGCCCGGGCGGCGGCGATAGAGGGCGTCTTCGTAGGCGACCCAGCTCATGCCCGGGCCCAGCCAGCGTCGCACCCGCAGCGCGGCATTGCTGACGCGGATATGGTCGTCGTGAAACAGGCCCAGCGGCATGAGCACCAGCGCGGGCCGCATCGCGGCCAGCTCGCGCGCCAGGCGCGGACTCAGGCCCGCGCACTGGCCGCCATATTGGCTGTCCAGCATCGCGAGCTGGCGGCCGACCGCGCGCAACAGGCCCAGGGCCCGGCGGTTCTCGTCGATGCGCGCCAGCACCGCCTGGCGGGCGCTGTGAAAGCCGCAGCGGCGGTCCCAATCGGGCGCCGGCATCTCCGGCGGCGGCAGCCCCGCGCACACCGTCAGCACCGTGGCGCCCGGCCTGCCGGCCAGGAATGCGCCGCAAGCCAGCACCGCGTCGTCGAAATGCGGTGAAAGCACCACGATGCCGCCCTGCTCGGCCGGCGCGCCGTCCTGTCTGTCTTTCCTCATCTGCCTGGCCCCGTCCGCCGTTGTCCCGGCCACGCGGCAAGCCACATGCCCGGGCGGGCACGCCGCTTGCCGCCCATGGCTGCGCGCCGGCAGCTTGCCGCCTGCCCTACTTGGAGAAAACCCATGCCTCGCCATCCCGCCCAACCCCCGGTCGAACCCGCTGATCCCTACGGACCGGGCGACAGTTCCGATATGCCCAGCGAGCGCCCCGCCGGCGAAACCGACGCCGGCACCGATGCCCAGGGCACGGGCGCGCGGCCGCGCGCCGAACCGCCCTATCTCGCGCCGGACGAAGACGCGCCGGACATCGAGCCCGACCGCGAGGTCGATGCCGCGCAAGCCGGCCTGGCGCATACGCGCCCCGACCCGGCCCGCAACGGCGGCGGCTGAAGGCGTCAGACCGGCCGCTCGCCCGCCCTTCCCGTGCGCGCGGCCCGGGCCCATACGCCAGCGACCGGCAACTCGCGCGCCAGCTGGCGCTCAGGCGCCAGGCGTGAAAAATACGCGACCGTGCGGCGCAGTCCCTCGCGCGGGTGCACATGCGGCTGCCAGCCCAGCCACTGCCTGGCGCGCCGGATGTCCGGCTGCCGATGGACCGGATCGTCCGGCGGCAAGGGCGCATAGACCAGCGGCGCGTCGCAACCGGTGGCCTCGCGCACCAGGGTCGCCAGCTCCAGCATGCTCATTTCATGCGGGTTGCCCAGATTGACCGGCTCGTTGACCTCCGCGCCGCTTTCCATCAGGCGGGCCAGTCCTTCGATCAGGTCGCCGACATAGCAGAAAGAACGGGTTTGGCTGCCGTCGCCATAGACGGTCAGCGCCTGGCCGGCCAGGGCCTGCACGATGAAGTTGGACACCACCCGGCCATCGCCCGGCGCCATGCCGGGTCCGTAGGTATTGAAGATGCGGGCAATTTTTACCGTCGTGCCGGTCTGGCGCGCGAAGTCGGCGCACAGGGTCTCGGCGCAGCGCTTGCCCTCGTCATAGCAGGCGCGCGGGCCGATGGGGTTCACATGCCCCCAGTAGCGCTCATGCTGCGGGTGGACCTGCGGGTCGCCATAGACTTCGCTGGTCGAGGCCTGCAGCACGCGCGCGCCCGTGCGACGCGCCAGCTCCAGCACATTGAGCGCGCCCTGCACACACGTCTTCAGGGTGTGCACCGGGTCGGCCTGATAGTGGGCGGGCGAGGCCGGACACGCGAGGTTATAGATGCGGTCCAGCCTATCCAGTTCGATGGGCTCGGCCACATCCTGGCGCAGCACGCTCAGGCGCTCGCGCCCGACCAGGGCCTGCAGGTTGGCGGCCTGGCCGGTCTGGAAATTGTCCAGGCAGATCACCTCGTCGCCGGCCAGCAGCAAATGCTGGCATAGATGCGCGCCGAGGAAACCGGCGCCGCCCGTGACCAGCACGCGCCGCCTGGGGGATTCGCTAGGTTTCATGCTTGCTCCTTGAGTGCGTGCAATGTCTCGTCCCATTCGGCGATGAATCGCGCCATGCCGAAACGCCCCAGCGCCTTGCGGCGCGCCGCCTCGCCCCAGCGCCGGGCCAGCGCCGGGTCTTGCGCCAGGGCGTGCGCGGCCTCCAGCCAGCCCTGTTCGCGGCTGTCGACATAGCCGTCCTCGCCATTGCGGATCAGGCAGGCCAGCTCGGTGGCGGCAAACCCGACCACGGGCAGGCCGCACAGCATGGCCTGCACCACCGATAGGCCAAGGCTGGCATAGCGCACGGGCGAAAACAGGTAGCGGTAGCGCGCCATGAAGGCCGGCACCTCGCGGTTGGGGACTTCTCCCAGCCCGCCAGGCAGCTCGCGCGAACCCATGCCGATCAGGTCCAGGGCCAGGCGCGCATGGGCGCGCCGGTAAAGGTCCAGCCCCAGGCGGCGGCCGCGCCGCGCCAGATGATTGATGACCGTGATGCCGCCCTCGCGGGAGCCGGCATCGATGATGCCCGGGTCGGGCACGCCATGCTCGATCACCCGAGCGGGCATGCCCGGCGCCTGCCACATCTGCGCGTTGTGGTGCGTCACGTGCAGCAGCAGGCCGCGCGGGTGGCGAAATGGATGCCAGCTATCGGTCGGATGGGGCTCGGGCGGGTTGTGCTCCACATAGAGGCTGGGCAGGGCCAGCTGCGCCGGCCGCAGCAGCTGTGGCGCATCGGCCAGGTTGTCACGCGATTGGTAGACGATGAGGTCCAGCGTCTCGTCGCGCAGTTGTCCGGGGTCGACCACGCGCACATGCGCGGGCCAGTCCAGTTCGGGCGTGGGCGGGGTGTAGCCGGGCCGCATGCCGGCCACCGGCACCAGCCATTCGTGCGGCACGTGGGCCAGCGCGTGCAGATAATTGCCATGCACGTTCCACGTCAGGATGCGCAAGGGGCGTTCAGCTGGCATGGCGCCCTCCCCCCAGCACGTCGTGCGCGCGCGCCAGCACCTCGGCTGGCGTCACCGCCAGCGCGCAGGGATGACCGATCGGGCAGACGGCATGCATGCAGGGCCGGCACGGCAGCTCGGCGGCCACGACCTTGTGGCGCTGCCGGTCCAGGGGCGCCCAGCGGCGCGCGTCGCTGCCGCAGGCCACCACCACGCTGGCCGCGCCCGCGGCCGCCGCCACATGCGAGACCCCGGTGTCATTGCTGATCAGCAGGCGGCAGCGGCTCAGCAGCGCCGCCAGTTCGCCCAGCGTTGTCTTGCCGCAAAGATTCGCCGCCGGGTAGCGGCACAGGCCGGCCAGCTCGCCCACCAGGCCAGCCTCGTCCGGCGCGCCGGTCAGGGCCACCTGCCAGCCGCCGCGCGCCAGCGCATTGGCCACCGCGGCATAGTGACGGACCGGCCAGCGGCGCGACGGCAGGCGGGCGCCAGGATGCAGGACCACGGTGCGATTGGGCTGCAGGCCATGATCGGCCAGCAGGCGCCGCGCCGACCCGTCCTCGCCCGGGAACAAGGGCAACTCCAGCTCCACGCTCTCGACGGGCAGGCCCATGTGTTCAATGAGGGCCGTGTAGCGCAAGGGCTCGGGGAGGTCTTGCGGCCACGCCAGCCGCCAGCCCGTCCGCGCCTGGGCGGGATGCGGCACGAAACCCGCCCAGCGCCGCGCGCCCAGCCGGCGCACGACGCCGTTGGCATGCAGGCCGCTGCCGTGCAGCTGCAGGGCGAGGTCGAAACGGCGTTCGCGCGCGGCCTCGAAGAAGCCGGGCAGCTCGTCCGGACGGGGCGTTTGCTCGGGGAACAGCTCCATGCCCGGAAAGGGCAGCAGTTCGTCGATGTAATGGCCGAAGCGGCGCGCGAAATCCGCCGCGCCCGGCAGCCCGACCAAGGTGATGCGGGCTTGCGGGCAGGCCGCCCGCAAGGCGCGCAGGGCCGGCACGCTGCACAACAGGTCGCCCAGCTGCAGGGCGCGGAAGACCGCGATGCGGCGCGGCGGCGGCAATGCGCTCATGGGAAGCGCCCTCCGAAGCGCGCCATGCCGACCAGGCGCCAGGCAATGGACAGGGGCGGCACCAGCGCCGAGGTCAGCGCCAGGTCGGCCAAGTCGCGCGGCCGGCGCGAGGTGCCGCGCGCGCGGCGCGCAAAGAACACCAGGGTCAGCGCCAGCCAGAGCCCGGCCGCCGCCCCGGCCAGCCAGAACTGGCCCGCCAGCGCCGCGCCCAGGGCCGCCAGGGCGGCCAGCGTGACCGAGAGATAGAACCAGGGCGGCCGGGCCCGTATGCGGCTGCGGTAAAGATAGGGATGCTTGAGCAGCAGCAGGCAGTCGAACATCACCTTGCGTTGCATGGCCAGGCCGGCGGCGAAGCGCGCCGGCCGGATGGGATGCAGCACGCGCACCCGCGGCGCGTACACGACGGACAGGCCCTCCTCTATCAAGGAGAAATGCAGGTCCGAGTCTTCGCGCCAGGCCATGGTGAAGCGGGTGTCGAAGCCGCGCACCCGCTCCAGGGCCTCGCGGCGCACCAGGCAGTTGGCCGTCACGAATTCGGCGCTGGCCAGGCCGGCGGCGTCGCGTTCATAGTCATTCGGCCGCGGCGGCAGCGGCATGACCACACGGCCGCTGACCGCGCTGACGCCTGGGGTCATGGCCAGCACCCCCTGCCCCAGCCAGTCGGGCGCGGGCACGGTGTCGTCGTCGGTGAAGGCGATGATCTCGCCGCGCGCGCTGCGCCAGCCCCGGTTGCGCGCCGCCGCCGGTCCGCGCTGGCCCGTGGCCGGCAGATAGCGCAGCGAGGGTCCGTCGCGCCGCGCCGCGGCCAGCTCCTCGGTCACCTGGCGGGTGGCCGCGTCGGGGCCGTCGTCGCAGACAATGATCTCGAACAGGCTGGCCGGAAAGTCCTGGGTCTGCAGCGCTTGCAGGCAGCGCGTGAGCAGGTCCGGGCGGCGCAGCGTGGGTATCACCACGGAGACCAGGGGCGGCGCGATGTTCATGCCGGTTTCTCCACGAGGTAGCTGCCGATGGCCAGGGCGTCCAGCGGCGAGGTGTAGAAGGCTTCGAGCGCTTCGCGCGGCGTGCAGACAATGGGTTGGCCGCGCGTGTTGAAAGAGGTGTTGACCAGCACCGGCACGCCGGTGCGCGCCTCGAAGGCGCGCAGCACGTCGTAATAGCGCGGGTTCTGTTCGCGCCGCACGGTCTGCACCCGGGCGGTGCCGTCGATATGGCGCACCGCCGGAATGCGCGCGGCGCGTTGCGGCAGGACGTCGTAGACGAACAGCATGAAGGGCGCGCGGATGCCGGGCTTGCCCGCCGCGTCGAACCACTCGTGGGCGCGCTCTTCGATGACCACCGGCGCGACCGGCCGGAAATCCTCGCGGTCCTTCAGGCCGTTCAGGCGCGCCTGCATGGCCGAGTCCAGCGGCGAGGCCAGGATGGAGCGTCCGCCCAGCGCGCGCGGACCGAACTCCATGCGTCCCTGGAACCAGGCCACCACCTTGCCCTGGGCCAGCAGATCGGCCGTCGCCGAGGCGATGTCGTCCTCGCGCCGGTAGGCCAGATGCGCGCGGTCCAGGGCGCGGACGATGTCCTCGTCCTCATAGGCCGGGCCCAGATAGGCGTGCTCCATGGTCCAGCGCCGCCCGTCCGAACGCCGGTGGTAATCCACATAGAGCGCCGCGCCCAGCGCCGTACCGGCATCGCCCGCCGCCGGCTGGACCCAGACCCGCTCGAAGGGACCCTCGCGCGCCACGCGGGAGTTCATCACGCAGTTCAGCGCCACGCCGCCGGCCATGCAGAGCTCTTTCGCGCCGGTCTGGCGATGCAGCCATCCGGCCATGTGCAGCACCGTCTCTTCCAGCACATGCTGCAATGAGCTGGCAATATCCTTGTGCCGGTCATCGAAGGCTTCGCCGCGCCGGCGCGGCGGGCCCAGGACTTCGGCCAAATCGGCCGGCGCGAGCGAGAAGCCGCCGTCGTCCTCCAGGCGCAGGATCTCGCGCAGCGCCTGCCGCATGCTGGGCTTGCCGTAGGAAGCCAGCGCCATGACCTTGTACTCGTCGCTGGCGTGCAGGAAACCCAAGTGGCGAGTCACGTCCTCGTACAGCAGGCCCAGGGAATGGGGCATGGCAATCTGCTTGAGCCGGGAGTACTCTCCGCCCGAGAAGTGGCCATAGCTGGTCGTCACGCCCTCGCCCCGGCCATCCAGCGTGAGCACGGCCGGGGCCTCCAGGGGCGCGGCCAGATAGGCGCTGGCCTCGTGGCAAAGATGATGATCCAGGAAGACCCAGCGCTGCTGTATCTCGGCCAGCGACAGGCCCTCGAAGCGCGCCGACAGATGCAAGGGCGCGCCGGCGGCCAACTGGCGCGGAGCATTGGTGATATACGACAGGAAAAGCGGATCCCAGGGCGAGGTCCCGCCCTGGGGCGAGCCCGCGCGCGAGGGCTCCAGCGGCAGGCGGATGTCGCCCTCGGGCGTGACCGCGCTGTGGTCCAGCAGGGCCGGATCGAAGGCGTAGGCGATGTGCTGCACGTCGCGCAGGCGGATGCCGGCCTGGGCGAGGCAATAATCGATGGCATGGAAAGGCAGTTGCCAGGCTGTGAAAGGCAATGGCCGCTTGCCATGCTTGACCCGCGTGAAACGCTCCTCTTCGGCGGCGGCCAGGACCTGGCCATCGCGCAGCAGCGCGGCGGAACAATCATGGAAAGCCGCATTGATACCCAGGGTATACATAGTCCTCTCCGTTTATCGGCTGATACGCGCCGACAGCAATTCCCGTGCCGCGTCCGCGACCTCGCGCGGTTCCACGCCGGCCAGGCAGGCATGATGGCCCTGCGGACAGACACTGCGGCGGCAGCCGCGGCAAGGCACTTCGCGGTTGAGCACGCGCTGCGGCGTCTGCCACGGCGTGTGCTGGGGATTGGTCAGGGCGTAGAGGTCGACCACGGGCACGCCGAGCGCGGCCGCGATATGGGCCGGCCCGCTGTTGTTGCAGATCAGCACCGCCGCGCCCTCGATGGCCGCGCCCAGTTCGCCCAGGGTCAGCTGGCCGGTCAGGTCGATCAAGCCCGGCAGGCGCTGGCGCCGGGCCGCCAGGGCTTCGCCCAGCCCGCCCTCGTCCGCCCCGCCCAAGAGCAGCATGCGGCGGCCCTCGCCGCGCAACGCCTCCAGCGCGCCCGCCAGGCGTTCGGCCGGATAGCGCCGCGACGGCGCGCTGGCGCCGCCGTGCGCGGCGATCCAGCCGCCCTGCTCCGCCACGCCCAGGCGGCTGAGCTTGCGGCGCAGGCCCACGCGGTCGATCTCGCGCACCAGGAAACCCAGGCGGGTGTCGTCGGTGGTGGCGCCCACGGTACGCACCAGGGTCAGCTGCCGCAGCACCTCGTGGCGCCTGACCCGGTGCGGCTCGGGCTCGCTGACCCAGTCCGTCAACAGCTGGTAGGGGTTCTCGCGGCTATAGGCCAGCACGCGCGGCACACCGGCCAGCCGCAGCATCAGGGCCGCCGGCAACGCGCTCTGGCTGTGCACGGTGAAGATGACGGCCGCGTCGGGCCGCAGTTCGCGCAGGCGCTCGATGGCCTGGCGGTCGCCGTCGGCGCTGGCGCCTTCGCGTTTGACCCACGAGGCATCATAGGCCAGCACATCGTCCACATCGGCCAGATGCGGCGCCAGGGCCGCCCCGGCCGACGAGGTCAACAGCGAAATGCGGCGGCCCGGCGCGCGCAGGGCGCGCAAGGCCGGCGTGCTCATCAGCACATCGCCCATATTGTCCAGCCTGACGCCCAGCACATGGCGCGCCTCGCTCCAGGGCGACGGCCCGGCGCTCATGTCCACGCTCCCTGCAGGCGGCGCGCGGCCTGCGCCAGGTCATCGACCCAGAGATCCGGCACGCGCTCGGCGCGCAGCCGCCACTCGGTTTCATTGCCCACGTCGAGCAGCACGCTGCGGCAGCCGGCCTGGTGGCCGGCCTGCACGTCGTCCAGGATGTCCCCTATCATCCACGAGGCATTCAGGTCCAGGTGCAGGTCCTCGGCGGCGCGCAACAACAGGCCGGGCGCCGGCTTGCGGCAGGCGCAGATCCCGCCATAGCCCGCCACCCGGCCTTGCGGATGGTGCGGACAGTAGTAAAAGCCGGCCAGCACCGCCCCCTCTTGCGCGAACATCGCGCACAACGCGCGCGCCACGCCGCGCAAGGCCTGCGCCGCGAAGCGGCCCAGCGCCACGCCGGGCTGGTTACTCACCACCACCAGCGGCGCGCCGAGCGCGGCCAGCGTCCGCAGCCCGCGCCGCGCGCCCGGCGCCCAGCGCATGCGCGCCGGGTCGACGTTATACGGCACGTCCCGCAACAACGTCCCATCCTTATCCAAGAATATGGCGGCGCGGGGCATCCCGGCGCGGGGCATCCCGGGGCGGGCCATCCCGGGGCTGGCCATCCCGGCGCTTGCCGCCCCGGCGCCGGCAAGCGGCATCAAGGCCATGATGTCTCCTTGACCGGCAGCACCATCACCTCCGGGATCACGCTGTCGTCGGGCTGCGTCAGCACGAAGCGGATGGCGCGCGCGACATGAGCCGGATCTTGCAGCGTGTCGGCGTCGATGTCGGGAAAGCGGTCCAGCAGGAAAGGCGTGCGCATGCCGCCGGCGATGATGGCGCTGACCTTGATGCCGGCCGGCCGCAGCTCGGCGTGCAGGGCCTGGCTCAGGCCCATCAAGCCCCACTTGCTGGCGTGATAGGCGCAGGCGTTGGGCCAGGCCCGCCGCGCGGCGGTCGAGGCCACGTTGACGATGTGGCCGTCGCCGGCCAGGTGCTCGCGCGCCAGCTTGGACAGCAGGAAAGGTCCGGTCAGGTTGGTGCGCAGCACGCGCTCCCAGACATCGGCGTCTATCTTCTCGATGGGCGCGGTGACATCCACGCCGGCGCAATTGACCAGCGCGTCCAGCTTGCCGAAGTGGTCCACCACGGCGCGCAGCACCCGGCGGCCGTCCTCCAGCACGCCCACATCGCCCACGAAGGGCTCCACCTCGCCCTGGTCGGCGCGCAGCGCGGCCGCCAGCTCATGCGCGCGGCGCTCGTCGATATCCAGGGCCGCGACACGGGCGCGGTCCGTGGCCAGCTGCGCGCACAGGGCCGCGCCCAGGCCGCTGCCCGCGCCGGTCACCAGGATCACACGGCCGGCCAATGATTTGAAGTCTTGCATGCGGATTCTCCAGGGTTGGGTCAAGCCGTGGCGCGCACGGCCGCCGGCGCCTGCCGGCGGGCCGGCGGCAACGCGGTCAGGCGGCCATAGACCGCCAGCAGGTCGCGCGCCACGCGGCTCCAGGTGTAGAGGCGGCGGGCCCGCAGGCGTCCCGCCTGGCCCATGCGCGCGGCCAGCGCCGGATCGGCGGCCAGGACGGCCAGCCGCCCGGCCAGGCGCCGAGGGTCCTTGGGCGGGACGAGAAAGCCCGTGCGGCCGTCCACCACGGTGCTGCGTATGCCGCCGGTGTCGGCGCCCACGACCGGGCGGCCGCAGGCCATGGCTTCCAGCGGCGTGATCCCGAAGGGCTCGTACCAGGGCGTGGTGACGAAGACGTCGCTGGCGCAGTAATAGTCGGCCAGCTCCATGCGGGCGCGGCGGCCGGCGAACTCCACCACGCCGGCCAGCCCCTCCTCGTCGCAGATGGCGCGCAACCGCCGCAGCTCGGCCGATGGCGGTTCGCCGGGCCCGTCGCCGCCCACCACGCACAGGCGCGCGTCCACCCCATGGTCCTCGCGCAACCGCGCCACGGCGCGGATGACGTTGTCCACGCCCTTGCGCGGCACGAGGCGGCCCAGCTGGAGCACGCGGAAGCCCTCCGGCCGCCAGCCCAGGCGGCGCCGCGCCTGCGCCATGTCGCAGGCGCGCATCTCGTCCGGGTCATAGCCGCAAGGCACGATGGCCACGCGCGCCGGATCGGCGTCGTACAAGGTCATGAGGTCGCTGCGGTCCTGCGCGCATTCCGCGATCACGCAATCGGCCTGGCGCACGATGTCTTCCTCGATCGCGAAACGCCGGTCCGGAAAACCGTCGGCCGCCTGCTGGTATTGCCGGCGCACCTTGCCCAAGGCATGGAAAGTCACCACCAGCGGGCAGCCGATACTGCGGGCCGCCGGCAGGCCGGCCAGCGCCGACATGAAGAAATTCGCATGCACCACGTCATAGGGCCGGCGCGCGAACACGCGCAGCAGATAGCGCTCAAAGGCCGGCATCCAGTCCAGCAAGGCCTCCTTGGGCAGGTAGTACGCCGGACCGGCCGGCACATGGACGACGCGCACGCCCGGCAGCCATTCGGCCAGCTCGGGCTGCAAGGGCGAATCACGCCGCGTGTAGACATCGACGCGGTGTCCGGCCGCGGCGAACTGGCGGGCGATCTGCGCGACGTAGACATTCTGTCCGCCGCTGTCCACGCTGCCGGCGGCCGCCAGCGGAGAAGCATGCTCACTGATCAGGGCGATGTAGGCCATGATGGGCTCCAGGGATAAGGGACGAGCGCGGCCCGCGCCCGGACGTGGGCGCGTCCGCGGAACCGGCGGCGCCCGCCGATCACCAGTAGGGGGGCTGCTCGTAGTAGGCGTAGGTCTGCCGCGCCCAGCCCTCGTCGGCCATCGCCGGCCAGTTGTCCTTGTCAAAGCCCTTGTCCGCCTTGAAGCGTTCGGCGCTGACATCCAGCACGAAGCACTTGCGGTCGGTGTCCAGCGTCAGCGCGCTCCAGGGGATGGCGTAGAGCTTGTCGCCCAGTCCCAGCACGCCGCCGCGCGAGAGCACCGCGTAGGCGATGCGGCCGTGCGGGACATCGAGCATGATGTCCTGGATGGAGCCGAGCATTTCGCCCTCGCTGTTGTAGACATCGTTGTCCTGCAGGGTGCCGGCGGCCATCACATGCGGGCCGGGGCCGCTCGGCTTGGATTTGGGGCCGCCGACGATATTGGCGCCGTTCTTGCGGGTTTCCTGCATGCTCATCTCCTCGACGCGCGCGACGCGCAGCGCACGCGGTTCTCGATCTCTTTGACGCCCGCGCAGTCGTCGACGCAATCCTCCACGGCGTGCTTGGTGCGCCGGTCGGGCACCGTGCCTTGCAGGGTGACCTGCCCGTCGCTGACGCTGACCTCCACATCGCTGACGTCCAGGCCGCTGTGGGCCAGCCGCTCGCAGACCATCTCGCGCACCCGCTCATCCGACCGTGTATATCCTTTGGGATCGATGCGCGCGCCGCGCGTCCCGTCATCGGGCTGGCCGCCCCAATAGCCCAGGGCTCCCTCGTCGCCGGCGCCCGAGGCGCGCGCCCCGCGCTCCCAGGTGGAGCGCAGGTCCTGGCGCTGATAGCCGGGATCCTCGCCGCGGAAGCCGCCGTAACTGCCCTGGCCAGGGTCGGCGCTGCGGCTGCCCAGCCATTCATCCTGGTTCAGCGGCCGCGAACCGGGATAGCGCCCGCCCTCTTCGTACTGCGGACCATGGCGGTTGGGCCGGTCATAGCCGTACTCGGGCGGGCGTTCGGGCCACTGCCGGCCATAGCCGGGCTCCTCGGCGCCCCAGCGTCCGCTGCGGGCCGACGCCTGCCAGCGCGCCTCGCGCGGCGGCGGAGCCTGGCTGCCGCCGCCGTCCTCGTCCCAGCGCTCATCGAAGGGCCGCTGGTTGCGCAGCGTGTCAAAGCCGCCACCGTAGTCGCTGCCCAGATCACCCTGATGCCCCCGGCTTTCGCGCCGCTGTCTGTCATTGCGTTGCATAGTGCATCTCCTGCCAAGCATGGCGCCGCATGAGGCAGCGCCGGTCCCAGGAGAGGAGCAAGTGCTGTGCCGGGGGGCCTTTCGCGCCGCCCGCGGCCGTGCTTCGGCACTTCTTACCTGGGAGCGGCAATTTCGCCATCGGGCCGGCGCGCCACGGCGGCCACGCTGGCCACCAGCTCGCGCGGATCGACCGGCTTGGCCAGATGCAGCTGGAAGCCAGCCAGCAAGGCCCGCAGGCGGTATTCGGGCGCGCTGTGCCCGGACAGCGCCACGGCCGGCAGGCGGCCGGCCAGCGGCACATGTTCCTCGGCTTCGCGGGCGCGCAGCCGCGCCACGACCTCGTCGCCGTCCATATCGCCCAGAGAGATATCGCAGACCAGCGCGTCGGGCCATTGGGCGTGCGGGCGGCCCAGCAGCGCATCCAGCGCTTCCTGGCCGCTGGAGCAGACTTCCGCTCGCGCGCCGGCGCTGCGCAGCACTTCGGACAAAAGATCGCGCGCCTCTCCCTGGTCGTCGACCAACATGACCGACAGGTCCTGCAGGCTGGGGAGATCCCTGCCCGCCGCCGGCGGCACATCCAGCGCCGAGACCGGCCGCAAGGTGAACTCCACCGTATAGGTCATGGCGCCGTCGGCCTCGCGCTGCTGGCTGAAGCGTCCCCCCTGGCGTTGCGCCTCGGCCGCCAGCGTGGCGGGATCCAGGGCGGCGGCGCGGTCGAGTTCGGGATCCAGCAGCGGCGCCTGCGCCGCGGCGTCCGCGGGCGGCGCCCGTCCGTCGGTGATGGACAGCCGCGTTACCGGCCCGTCGCGGGCCAGCCGCAAGGCCATGCGGCCGCCGGCCGGGGTCAGCGCCAGCGCGTGCAAATGCAGGTCCCACACCAGGCGCTGCAAGGCGCTGGGATCGCCCGTGATGCGCGCGGCCTCCGCGCCGATCACGGTATAGAGCGTGATGCGGCGGGCCTGCAGCATCTCCCGGCTGGCGTCCAGGACGCCGGCCACCACGGTCACCAGGTTGACCGGCTGGCGTTCGGCCGCATGGTCGGCCTCCTCGAGCTGGCTGAGCTGGCGCTGCAGCTGCCACATCTGCGCGTAGACCGTTCCCTGCGCGAGCAATTCCTCGTGCGAGCCCGACTCCACCACGCGCCCATGGTCCAGGACCACGATGCGGTCGGCGTTGACGATGGTCGACAGCCTATGGGCGATGATCAGCGTCGTATGGTCGCGCGCGATGCGCTCCAGCTCGTTCTGGATGGCGCGCTCGGTGCGCGTGTCCAGCGCGGAGGTGGCTTCGTCGAAGATCATGATCGCCGGGCGCTTGAGCAGCGCCCGCGCGATGGCGATGCGCTGGCGCTCGCCGCCCGACAGCTTCAGGCCGCGTTCGCCGACCGGGGTGTCGTAGCCGGCCGGCAGGCTCTGGATGAAGTCATGCACCCGCGCCGCCGCGGCGGCTTCCTCGATCTCGGCGCGCGTGGCGCCTGGCCGGCCGTAGCCGATGTTGTAGGCAATGGTGTCGTTGAACAGCAGCGTGTCCTGCGGCACGATGCCCACGCGCCGCCGCAGGCTCTTGACCCGCACCTGGCGCAGGTCCTGGCCGTCGATCAAGATGCGCCCCTGGTCGGGGTCATAGAAACGCAGCAGCAGCCGGGCCAGCGTGGATTTGCCCGAGCCGCTGCCGCCCACCACGGCCAGCGTGCTGCCGGCCGGGATGCGCAGATCGATATTCCACAGGATCTGACGGCCGGGCTCGTAGCCGAAGGACACCGCCTCGAAGCGCACCTCGCCCGGCCCGGCGGCCAGCTCGGGCAGGCCGGGCTCATCGCCCGGCTCCGGCGGCAGGCGCAGGAGCGCGCAGACCCGTTCGGCGGAGATGAAGGCCTCGCGCGCCTGGCGCACGATCAGGCCCAGGGTATTGAGCGGCAGGCAGATCTGGATGATGTAGGCGTTGATCAGCACCAGGTCGCCCACGGTGATGCGCGCGCCCACCACCTGCTGTCCCGCCAGCAGCATGACAATGCCGACCCCGGCGGCGATGATGCCGGCCTGGCCGATATGCAGGCGCGACAGCGACTGCTGGTTGCGCACGCCCGCCTGCACCCAGGCACCCAGCACCTGGCCCAGGCGCCGCGACTCCCCTTCCTCGGTGGCGTTGAGCTTGACCGCCTCATAGTTCAGCAGGCTGTCGACGACCCGGCCGCCGGCCTGCGAGTCCAGGTCGTTGAGACGCCGCTGCAAAGGCGTGCGGCGGCGGATGAGCGCCGAGGTATAGAAGGCGTAGGCGGCGAAGGTCGCCGCCACCGTGAGCGCAAAGCCCAGGCTGTAGCCGGCCACCAGGATGACCACGACGGAGATGATCTCGACCAGGGTGGGCAACAGGGCAAACAACGCCGTGCCGACCAGAAAGCCCACGCCGGTCGTGCCGCGCTCCAGGTCGCGCGCCATGCCGCCGGTCTGGCGCGTGCCATGAAAGCGCGCGCCCAGGGCCTGCAGGTGCGCGAACATGCGCAAGGTGAAGTCCGCCACCGTGCGCTGGGCCACGGGCGAAAACACCACATCCCGCAGCTCCGTCAGCAGGCTGCCGGCAAAGCGCAGCAGGGTATAGCCCAGCAGCAGGAAGACCGGCAAGGCCAGCGCGCCGGACACGCTCAGCGCGTCGACCACATGCTTGAGCGCCACCGGCACGGCCACCATGAACAGCTTGGCGGCCACCAGCAGCACCAGCGCCAGCCCGGTGCGGCCGCGCTGCTTCCACAGGGCCGCGCCGATGGTGCGCAGCACTTCGCGCCGCGCGAAGCGGGCGCTGTCTTCCGTGGCGGGCATGGCGCTTGCTGCCTTAGCGGCGCGAAGAGCGTGTCAGCACGCAGGCGGTGACCACCGCGCCCACCAGGGCCGCCACGGCAATGGATTCCCAGGCGTGGCGGTGCGCGCAGTCGTCGGCGGCGCGGGTGACGCGCCGCAGGCCCTGGCCGGCGGCCTCGCTCCAGTCGGCCGCCCGCTCGCCGGCGGCGTCCCACTGGCGCTTGAGCCGGTCGCGGCCGGCCTCGATGTCGGCATCGCCGAAGGCCGCGGTGCGGCGCAGCAATTCTTCGGTCCCATGCAAAAGGCGGTCCAGGGTCCCGCCGTCGCGATGATGTTTGCTGTGCATAGATCCTCCTGTTCAATACGGCACGCGCCCGATGCCGTGCCTGCGGCCCGAGACGGCAAGTCCCGTGCCAGCCCCTGCCGGAGAAACCGATGGCCCCTGCCCTTATCCTTCTGCTCTATGTGCTGATGCCGCTATGGCTGCTGGCGGGCGTGGCCGACTGGCTGTGCCACCGCAACACGCATATCGCGCAAACGGCCGGCTACCGCGAGTCGCTGCTGCATCTGCTGATGTTCGGCGAGGTTGGCGTTGCGCTGCTGGCCGGGCTCTTCCTGGAAGTGACGGCCGGGGTCTTCGCGCTCATGATGCTGTGCTTCCTGCTGCACGAGGCCACCGCCCTGTGGGACGTCAGCTACGCCGTGCGCCGGCGCCGGGTCACGCCGCTGGAGCAGCATGTGCACAGCTTTCTGGAGCTCCTGCCCTTGACGGCGATCCTGCTGCTGGCCGTGGGGCATTGGCCGCAGTTCCTGGCGCTGTTCGGCCTGGGACAGGCGGATTGGGGTTTCCGGCTCAAGGAAACGC
Organism: Bordetella hinzii LMG 13501; assembly: GCF_001548475.1. Classification (GTDB taxonomy): domain Bacteria; phylum Pseudomonadota; class Gammaproteobacteria; order Burkholderiales; family Burkholderiaceae_B; genus Bordetella; species Bordetella hinzii. The sequence continues at coordinate 3,952 of NZ_LRUJ01000040.1, read as the reverse complement.
CGCTGCCCGCCGGCTATATCGTGACGCTGCTCTCGGCGGTCGCGCTCCTGGAGGTCTTGCCCTATCTGGAGGAGTTCTGGCGCGGCTGGCGCCGCCGCAGGACCACGGCGGCCACGGCGCGCCGCGCCTAGCCAGTCACGGCGTCCCGGCGCGCGCCGCCTTCACGCAGGCGATGAAGGTATGCGCCACCGTGGCGGCGAATGCCTCATCGAACCAGGGATAGGCGCCGCTCACGCCCACGGCCACGCCATCGACGCTGACGCTGCCCCACAGCGGCTGTTCCTGTTCGGCCAGGAGTTGCGGCGCCACTTCGCATACGCGATGGCCTGCCATGCCGCTGCGCCAGGACAGGCGCGCCTTGGCGCGCGCATAGGCGGCATAGTCGGCGTCCCAGTCCGCGCGGTCGCCCAGGCTTTCCTCGTAGAGGATGGCCGGCTCGAACGCCGATTGCCCCGGCGGCAGCAGGGGGTTCATCACCACGATATGCAGAAAGCCGCTGTCTCCGGCCTCGCGCGAGGCCATGGCGGCCTGCATCATGGGCATGGCCAGCCGCACCGCCCGCGCCGCCGTCTCGGGTCCGAAATAGGCGCCCTTCATGAGGCCCACCATTGCTTGAGCGTGGCCCGCAAGGCTTCGCCCCCGGCCGGATCCTTGCGCAGCGCCTGCATATAGGCCCCGAACTGCTTGAGCGTGATGTGCGGCGGCATGGGCGGAATCTCCGGATCGGCCATCACTTCCAGCACCATGGGCCGATCGGCCGCCAGGGCGCGATCCAGCGCCGGCCCGACCTGGGCGGCGTCCTCGATGCGCGCCCCTTCCAGGCCCAGCAGCCGCGCATACTCCGCGTAGGCGAAGCCCGGCAGGCGCTGCGAATCCTCGAAACGGGGGTCGCCGCCCATGACGCGCTGCTCCCAGGTCACGAGATTGAGGTCGCCATTGTTGAGGACCAGCACCACCAGGCGCGGATCCTTCCAGTCGCGCCAGCGGTCGGCCACCGAGATGAGGACGTTGATCCCGTTCATCTGCATGGCCCCGTCGCCGACCAGCGCGAAGACCGGCCTGTCCGGCCAGGCCAGTTTGCCGGCCAGGGCGTAGGGCATGGCGCAGCCCATGGTCGCCAGGCCGCCCGACAAGGAGGCCAGCATGCCCGGACGCACATCGACATCGCGCGCATACCAGTTGGCGGCCGACCCCGAATCGCAGGTGATGATGCTGTCCGGCGGCAGGCGCCGCGACAGCTCCAGGAAAGGCCGTTGCGGATTGACGCCCCGCCCTTCGGTGGCCGCCCGCGCCGCCACCGCCTCGCGCCAGCGCGCCACCTGTTTTTCGATGCCGTGCCGCCAGCCGAGGTCGCTTTTCTGCTCCAGCAGGGGCAGCAAGGCGGACAGGGTCTGTCCCGCGTCGCCGACCAGGCCGACCTCGATGGGATAACGCAGCCCCAGGGCGCGGCCGTCGCGGTCGATTTGCACGCAGGCCGCCTGCCCCTCGGGGGGCAGGAATTCCGAATAGGGAAAGGTCGTGCCCACCATGAGCAAGGTGTCGCAGTCCTGCATGAGGCGCCAGCTGGGCACCGTGCCCAGCAGACCGATGCTGCCGGTCACATAGGGCAGGCTGTCGGAAAGCGCCGCCTTGCCCAGCAGCGCCTTGGCCACGCCCGCGCCCAGGCGGTCGGCCACCGCGGCCAGGGCCTCGGAGGCGCCCAGCGCGCCGGCCCCGGCCAGGATGGCGACCTTGCGGCCGCGGTTGAGCACGGCGGCGGCGTTGTGCAGGGCATCCTCGCCGGGCACATGGGCGTGCGATACCGCGCCGATGCCCGTATGCATCATGCCGTGGGCCCGCGGCGGCGTCGGCACGGCGGGCAGGTCCTGGACATCGTTGGGCACGATGATGCAGGTCACCGCGCGGCGCTCCAGCGCGATGCGCAGGGCGCGGTCCACCAGGTGGCGCGCCTGTTCGGCCGTGCTCATCAATTGCACGAAATCATGCGCGACGTCCTTGAACAGGGCGGCCAGGTCGACCTCCTGCTGGAAGTCCCCGCCCAGGCTGCTGCGCGCCTGCTGGCCGACGATGGCCACGACCGGCTGGTGATCCAGCTTGGCGTCGTACAGGCCATTGAGCAGGTGGATGGCGCCCGGCCCCGAGGTGGCCAGACAGATGCCGGCCTGGCCGGTAAATTTGGCATGGGCGCAGGCCATGAAGGCCGCCTCTTCCTCGTGGCGCGCCTGGATGAAGCGTAGCCCCTCGTCCTGGCGCCCGAAGGCGCCGATCAGGCCGTTGATCCCATCGCCGGGATAGCCGAACACCCGGTCGATGCCCCATTGCGCCAGGCGCGCCAATATGAAGTCCGCCACTGTCATCTTTGCCATGTCTGCTCCCTGTCGTGCTGCGTGCTCGATGGCGGGCCAGCGGCAAGCGGCGTTCCTGCCTCAGGACGGGCCCTCAAGCCCCTCCAGCCGGTTGTAGAGCGTCTTGGGGCTGATGCCCAACATGGCCGCGGCATCCTTCTTCACGCCCCGGCAATGCGCCAGCGTGGCGCGGATGAGTTTCTCGTCGGCCTCGGCCAGGCTGGAGCCGATGGGCACGTAGAGGCGTTGGCCCGCGCCCATCTCCGCGCCCGGCGGCGCTTCGGCGTCGATCTGCTCGCCTTCAGCCATGATGTAGGCGCGGCGCACCCAGTTGCGCAGCTCGCGCACGTTGCCCGGCCAGGCGTAGTCGCGGATAAAGGCCAGCGCCCGCGCGCCGAAGCGCCGCTGCGCGCCATCCTTGCGGTTCAAGGCCTGCAGAAAGCGCTCGGCCAGCATGACTTTGTCTTCGCCCCGTTCGCGCAGCGGAGGCAGGCACAAGGGGAAGACGCTCAGGCGGTAATACAAGTCCTCGCGCAGGCGTCCCTCCGTGATGGCCGCGTCGGGGGCGCGGTTGGTCGCCGCCACGATGCGGACATCGCAGCGGGTCTCGTGCTGGGTTCCCACCCGCATGAAGCGCCCGGTCTCCAGCACCCGCAGCAGCTTGACCTGCAAAGCCGGCGGCATTTCGGTGATCTCGTCCAGAAACAGCGTGCCGCCGTCGGCGCTCTCGAAATAGCCTTTGCGCCGCTGCTCGGCCCCGGTGAAACTGCCGCGTTCGTGGCCGAACATCTCGCTCTCGGCCAAAGTCGGCGAGACGGCCCCGCAGTTCACGGCGATGAAGGGCTTGGCGCGGCGCGCGCTGGCCGCATGCACGGCCTGGGCGGCCAGCTCCTTGCCGGTGCCGCTCTCGCCGATGAGCAGCACGCTGGCGTCGGTGCGCGCCACGCGGACGATCTGCTCGCGCAACGCCTGCATGGCGGGCGCCTCGCCGGCCATGCCCCCGGCGGGCGCATCGGCGGCCGGGCCCGCGCCTTGCATCACGGCCGTCAGGCGGGCCAGGTCGACCGGCTTTTCCAGATAATCGCTGGCGCCCAGCCGCAGCGCGCGCACCGCGCTGTCGGTGCTGGCGTGGCCGGTGACGACCACCACGCGCACCTCGCTCAAGTCCAGGCCCTCGAACAGGCGCATGCCGTCTTCATCGCGCAAGCGCAGGTCGGTGAGCACCAGGTCCGGCCGCTTGCGGTCCCACTCCAGCCGCGCGTCGCGCACCGTGGCGGCCTGGGCCACCGAACAGCGGGCGTCCTGCGCCACTTCCGCCATGACCGATCTCACGGCCGCATCATCGTCGACAATCAGTACATGAGGCATGACATCCTCCTTGACGCGCATCGTCCGGCCTGCCGGACCTGCGCCTTGTCAACCTGGCTTCATCCTAACGCCGCGCCATGCGGCCCCGGGTAATCGAACGCTACCGGGGGCATGAGACTGCATATCGGCGGCCGGCTCGGGGCGCCGGACGGGCGTCCGGGGCGGCCCCTCGTGGGGACGTGTTACGTAACGGTAGGGACTGCTTACGCACTCTCCGCGTCGCCAAGGAAGGAAAAAAC
>NZ_LRUJ01000039.1 GCF_001548475.1 Bordetella hinzii LMG 13501 | reverse complement strand
GCGGCCAGGGGCGCGCCGCCCGCGGCGGCCAGCCAGTCCTCGGCCTGCCCTACCCCCTGCCCGGCCAGCCAGGCACGCGCCGTGGCGGCATCGGGCGCGGCCAGCGGCAGCCGCCGGCAGCGCGACACCAGGGTCGGCAGCAGCCTGTCGGGGGCGTCGGCGACCAGCAGGAACACCGTATGGGCGGGCGGCTCCTCCAGCACCTTGAGCAAGGCGTTGGCCGATACCGCATTCAGGGCCTGGGCCGGATAGACCAGCGCAACGCGCCAGCCGCCACGGTGGGTGGCCGTATTGAACCAGGACTCCAGGGCGCGGATCTGGTCGATGCGGATGTCCTTGGACGGCGCCTTCTTCGCGCCGGCGCCCGCGGCCGGCTCGGCCCCATCCTCGGCCGCCTCGGCCGCCTCGGCGCCCTCTTCGGCGGCCAGCGCATCGGGCCGCACGCGGCGCAGGTCGGGATGATTGCCCGCGGCCACCCAAGCGCAGGCCGGGCAGGCGCCGCAGGCCAGGCCCTCCCGGGGCGCCTCGCACAACAGGCTGGCCGCCGCGGCCGCGGCGAAGTCCAGCTTGCCAATGCCGGCCGTGCCATGGATGAGCCAGGCGTGGGCAAAGCGCTCGCGCTGCCCCAGCCAGGCGCGGGCGGTCTCCAGGTGCCAGGGAGCGAATTCGGCCAGGCTCATGCCGCGCTGCGCGCCAGGAACTGCTGCAGGTCATCCTGCAGCGCGCGCCGCACCACGTCCAGGGACTGGCTGGCGTCGATGACATGGATGCGCCCGGGTTCGGCCGCCGCGCGCGCATGATAGGCCGCGCGCGTGCGCTCGAAAAAGGCCTCGGCCTCCTGTTCGAAACGATCAAGCTGGCGCTCGCCGGCCATGCGCGCGCGCGCCACGGCCAGCGGCACATCGAACAGCCAGGTCAGGTCCGGCCGCAGCGGCGGCTGCAGCCAATGCTCGAGCTCGGCCACGCGGGCCGCGCCCAGTTCGCGCCCGCCGCCTTGATAGGCATAGGTCGCGTCCGTGTAGCGGTCGCAGACCACCCAGGCGCCGCGCGCCAGGGCCGGCGCGATCACCTGGCGCAAATGCTCGCTGCGGGCGGCGAACATGATCAGGGTCTCGGTATCCAGGCCCATGGGCTCCTTGAGCACCAGCTCGCGCAAGCGCTCGCCCAGGGGCGTGCCGCCCGGCTCGCGCGTGGACACGACCTCCAGGCCGCGCTGGCGCAAGGTGTCGACCAGCCAGGCGGTATGGGTGCTCTTGCCGGCACCGTCCACACCTTCCAGCGTGATGAAGCGTCCTGTCATCAATTCTGCCCTTGTCCGAGGATGAAGCGGGATACGTTGCGGTTGTGCTCCGACAGATTGGCCGAGAACTCGCTCGTGCCATTGCCGCGGGAGACAAAATACAGAAACTTGTGCTTTTCCGGCTGCACGGCGGCGGCCAAGGCCGCCCGTCCGGCCGCCGCGATGGGCGTGGGCGGCAGCCCCGGCCGGGTGTAGGTGTTCCAGGGCGTGTCCGTCTGGAGGTCGCGCCGCCGGATGCGGCCTTGATAATTCTCGCCCATGCCGTAGATCACGGTGGGGTCCGTCTGCAGCAGCATGCCGATGCGCAGACGGTTGGCGAACACGCCCGCGATGCGCGCGCGTTCCGGCCCGTGGCCGGTTTCCTTCTCGATGATGGAAGCCATGATCAGCGCCTCGTAGGGCGTGGCCATGGGCAGGTCGGGGTCGCGCTTGGCCCAGGCAGCGGCCAGCACGCGCTGGCCCTCTTCATAGGCGCGGCGCAAGATATCGTAGTCGGTGCTGCCGGGCGTGAAGATATAGGTGTCCGGGAAGAACATGCCCTCGGGCTGCTTGATGTCGGCGCCCAGCCTTTCCATCAGCGCCTCGTCGCTGATGTCGCCCAGGGTCTGTTTGACGTCCGGATGCTCGCGCAGCGCGGCGCGGATCTGCCGGAAGGTCCAGCCCTCGAGGAAAGTGATCTGGCGCTGCGACATATCGCCGCGCGCCAGACGCTCCAGCAGCAGCCAGGGACTGTCCCCGTTGATGGCCTGATAACCGCCCGCCTTGATCTGCTTATCGCGCTCGGATAGCCGCGCCATCCAGACGAAACCCGGTTCCCAGACGGGCACGCCGGCGGCATTGAGCGCGCGCGCGATGGCGCGCGGGGTGGCGCCGGGGTCGACCACGAAATCCACCCGGTCCGCGGCCAGCCGCAGGGGCTGGTTCATCCAGTACCAAGCGCCCGCCACGGCGCCGGCGACGGCCAGCACCACCGCCAGCAACAGCAGCAGAAAATAGAAACCAAGGCTTTTTTTCATAAGAGTGCGCAGTTTAATGGATCGTGGCGACCCGCGCCGCCCCTGCGGCCGGCACGGGCTTGCCGCGCCCGGCGCCTGCTCGCGGGTATCATGAGGAGTTTGCACAACCGCCCGCAACGCCTGCCTCAGTCATGCACCCACTGACCGATTCGATCATCTCCCGCCCCGAAGGTTCGCCGCGCTTTGCCCCGCTGTCCGGGCTGCGTGTCCTCACTGCCGCCGGCCCCGATGCCCTCGGCTTTCTGCACGGCCAATTGACCCAGGACGTCAACGGGCTGCCGCCCGAGGGCGCCCGGCTGGCGGGCTATTGCACCGCCAAGGGCCGGCTGCTGGCCACGCTGGTCATGTGGCGCGCCGGCGCCGAATCCGTCGAGGCCCTGGTGCGCGCCGACTTGGCCGAGGCGCTGGTCAAGCGCCTGTCGATGTTCGTGTTGCGCGCCAAGGTCAAGATCGGCCTGGCCGACCGCGCCGTGGCCGGCGTGACCGCCAGCCCCGCGCAGCTCGACGCCCTGTCGCAGGCCGCCGGCGGCGCCCTGCCCACCACGGCCTGGACGCGCGCCGACCTGCCCAGCGGCACCTGGATCGCGGCGCCCGGCGCCAGCCTGCGCTGGTGGTGGGTGGCCGATGCCGCGCAGATCCACGGCCATGGCGCCGCGCTGGCGGCCCTGCTGGGCAAGGACGACGAAGACAGCTGGCGCGCCGCCGACCTGGCCGCGGGCCTGCCCTGGATCGCCGCGGCGACACAAGACCTCTTCATTCCGCAGACGGTCAATCTCGAACTGATAGGCGGCGTCAGCTTCACCAAGGGCTGCTACCCGGGCCAGGAAGTCGTGGCCCGCAGCCATTACCGCGGCACGGTCAAGCGCCGCATGGCCTACGGTACGGCCGCGCTGCCGGTGCCGGCGCCCGGCCTCGATGTCTACGATGCCGCCGACCCCGGCGAACCGGTAGGCCGCGTCATCGATGCCGCGCGCGCCGGCGACGCCGCCAGCCTGCTGTTCGAGACCACCCTGGCCGCCCTGCCCGCGGGGCAGCTGCGCCTGGGCGCGCCGGACGGCCCGGCCATCACCCTGGCCGAGCTGCCCTACGCCATCCAGGAATAAGCGCTCAGACGGACACGTTGAACAGGGCGCCCACGCCGGCGGTCAGCGCCATGGCGGCGGCGCCCAGCACCGTCACCCGCAAGGCGGCGCGGCCCATGGGCGCGCCGCCGGCGCGCGCGGCAATGGCGCCCAGGATGCCCAGGCCCGCGACCGAGGCCGCGGTGACCGTCACGATCAGCGTGTCCAGGGGCGCGATCATCGACACCAGCAGCGGCAAGGCCGCGCCGCTGGCGAACGAACCCGCCGAGGCCAGGGCGGCCTGCACGGGGCGCGCGCGGTTATAGATCGAAATCCCCAGCTCGTCGCGCGCATGCGCATCCAGCGCGTTGTGGCGGGTCAGCTGCTCGGCCACGGTCAGCGCCACGGCCGGCTCCACGCCGCGCTTGATATAAATGCTGGTGAGCTCCTGCAGCTCCTGCGCCGAATTGACCTTCAAGGACCGCTGCTCGATGCGCAGATCAGCCGCCTCGATATCGGCCTGCGAATGCACCGAGACATACTCGCCGGCCGCCATCGACAAGGCGCCCGCGACCAGCGCGGCGATGCCCGAAGTCAGGATGATTTCGTGCGTGGCCTGCGCGGCGGCCACGCCGGTGATCAGGCTGGCCGTGGATACGATGCCGTCGTTGGCCCCCAGCACGGCGGCACGCAGCCAATTGGCGCGGAAAATACGGTGGTGTTCTGCGGCGGGCATGCGGACTCCTGGCACAAGGCAAGGCGAGTATAGGCCGCCAGCCCCGCCTGCATAAGAGGGGCTGCCGCAAGTCGTGAATGCGAATTCGTCTAGGTGTCAAACGCCGAGGCATGCCATGAGCCGCCGCGCGGCTCATGGCAAAAGGCGGGGACGGACGGTTGACACGGCCTCAATCGCGATCGCTGGCATAGAGATTGACGATGCTGGAGAAATCCAGCCGGCCGCTGCCGCCATTGCTGTGCAGACTGTACAGATTGCGCGCCAGCTCGCCCAGGGGAATGGACGAGCGCGAGGCCAGGGCCGATTCGGCGGCCAGCCCCAGGTCCTTGAGCATCAGGTCCACGCCGAAGCCGCCGGCATAGCCCTTGGACGCGGGCGCATGCGCCATCACGCCTGGCCAGGGGTTGTAGAGCTCGGTCGCCCAATTGCGTCCCGAGCTCTTGGCGATGATGTCCGACAGCACCTTGGGATCCAGGCCATTGGCCACGCCCAGGGCCAGCGCCTCCGAGGTGCCCGCCATCAGGATGCCCAACAGCATGTTGTTGCAGATCTTGGCGACCTGCCCCGCTCCCGCTTCCCCGGCGTGGAAGATATTCTTGCCCATCTTCTCGAGCACCGGACGCGCGCGCTCCAGGGCGGCGGACGCGCCCCCGACAATGAAGGTCAGCGTGCCGGCCGCCGCGCCGCCGGTGCCGCCCGACACCGGCGCATCGATCATTTCGAGGCCTCGCGCCTGGGCCGCGGCGGCCACCTTGCGGGCCGCATCCGGCGCGATGGTGCTGCAATCGATGACCAGCGCGCCGGCCGGGATCCTGCCCAGCAGGTTCTGCTCCAGGTAGAGGCCTTCGACATGCTTGCTGGCCGGCAGCATGGTGATCACGATATCGACGCCCTGGACCGCCGCCTCGGCGCTGGCCGCGGCGCGGGCGCCGGCGTCGGTCAGCCGCGCGACGGCCTCGGCGACCAGGTCGAACACGACCACCTCATGACCCGCCTTGACCAGGTTCAGCGCCATCGGGGCGCCCATATTGCCCAGACCGATGAATGCAATACTGCTCATGATGCCTGTCTCCTGCCTGTGGTTTCGTTATGGAAAGGGCTGCTCAGGCCGCGCCTGGGCCCAGGTCGGCCAGCGGATGCGGCGTGCCCGCCGGCCACGGTTCCTCGAAAAAGCGCTGCACCCAGGCCTCGTCGGCCTCGGCCAGCGTCGCGGGCCGCCAGCGCGGCTGCTTGTCCTTGTCGATCAGCAAGGCCCGTATGCCTTCCTGGAAATCGCCCTCGGCCACGCAGGCCAGCGCCGCCACGTACTCGCTGCGGAATACATCGGCCAGCGAGCGCAGGCGCGTGCGCTGCAAGAGCGCGAAAGCCAGGCGCGCCGAACCCGGCGAACCCGCCAGCATGGTCTTGGCCGCGCGCGCCAGCCAGGGATCGGCCTGGTCCTTCAAGGCCGCGATCTCTTCATAGACCTCATCGAGCCGGTTGCTGCCGCACACGCTGTTGACCTGGAAGGCGTGCTGGCGCAGTGGCCCCGGCTCCTGCGGCGTGCGCGGCTCATGCGCCAGCAGGGCCTGGCGCAGCAGGCCGTCATTGATCGAGCGTGGCGCCAGGTTGCCGGTTCCCGGACCGCCCGGCTGGCTGGCCCAGGGCTGGCGCATCAGCGCCTCGCAAAAGCGCGGCCAATCGGCCGAATCGAGGCGGAAATCCGCCATGCCGGCATACATGGCATCCGAGGCGTTCAGGTTGGCGCCCGTCAGCGCCAGGAACAGCCCGGTGCGCCCCGGCATGCGATTGAGCAGCCAGGTGCCGCCCACGTCCGGAAAAAGACCGATGCTGATCTCGGGCATGGCAAGGCGCGAGGTCTCGCTCACCACGCGGTGGCTGGCGCCCATCATCAGGCCCACGCCGCCGCCCATCACGATGCCATGGCCCCAGCACAGGATGGGTTTGGGATAGGTGTGGATGCGGAAATCCAGGCGGTATTCGCGCTCGAAGAAATCGCGCGCATAAGGATTCGCCCAGGGGCCCTTCCCCCGGTGCTCCAGCATGCTGGCATACAGGCCATGCAGGTCGCCGCCGGCGCAGAAAGCCCGGTCGCCGGCGCCCTGCAGGATCACCATGGCCACCGCCGGATCGCGGGCCCAGGCCTGCAGGCGCGCATCGAGCAGATCGACCATTTCCAGCGAAAGGCCATTCAGCGTTTGCGGCGCGTTGAGGGTGGCCACCCCCAGCCGCGAACCATTGTCGGCAATGCGTTCTTCAAACAGTACAGCGTCGCTCATCGAATATCGGCTCCCTTCTCGAGCAGCTGGCGGGCCACGATCACGCGCATGATCTCGTTGGTGCCCTCCAGGATCTGGTGTACGCGAGTATCGCGCACCAGGCGCTCCAGAGGATAGTCCCGCAAATACCCATAGCCGCCATGGATCTGCTGCGCGTCCAGGCAGATCTGGAAGCCCATGTCGGTGGCGAAACGCTTGGCCATGGCGCAATACGTGCCGGCGTCGGCCGAGCCGCTGTCAAGCTTGCAGGCCGCCAGCCGCACCATCTGCCGCGCGGCCACCAGGTGGGTGGCCATGTCGGCCAGCTTGAATTGCAGGGCCTGGAACTCCGAGAGCTTGCGGTTGAACTGGCGCCGCTCGTCCATGTAGCGGCGCGCCGCGTCCAGCGCCCCCTGGGCTGCGCCCACCGAGCACGTGCCGATATTGATGCGTCCGCCGTCCAGGCCCTTCATGGCAATCTTGAAGCCCTCGCCCTCGGCGCCCAGCATATTGCGCGCCGGCACCCGCACGTTCTCGAAGCTGATGGGCCGCGTGGACTGGCTGTTCCAGCCCATTTTCTCTTCCTTGCGGCCATAGGTGATGCCGGCCGCGTCGGCCGGCACCGCGAAGGCCGAGACGCCCGACGGCCCGGCCCCGCCGGTGCGCGCCATGACCACCAGCAAGTCGGTATCGCCGCCGCCGGAGATGAAGGCCTTGGCGCCATTGATGAGGTAATCGCCGCCATCGCGCTCGGCCCGCGTGGCCAGCGAACCGGCGTCCGAACCCGCGTTGGGCTCGGTCAGGCAATACGAGGCCAGTTTCTCGCCGCTGGCGAGCTGCGCGCCCCACTGCTCGCGGACCTCGGCGCCGCCCCACTGGCCCACCATCCAGGTCGCCATGTTATGGATGGTCAGGAACGCCGTGGTGGACGGATCGACCGCGGCCATTTCCTCGAAGACCAGCGTGGCGTCCAGGCGCGGCAGGCCCAGCCCGCCAATCTCTTCACTGGCATAGATGGCGCAGAAACCCAGCTCGCCCGCGCGGGCGAAGGCCTCGCGCGGGAAGATGCCCTCGGCGTCCCAGCGCGCCGCATTGGGCGCCAGTTCTCCCTGCGCATAGTCCCGCGCCGCCTGCGCGAAAGCGCGCTGCTCTTCGGTGAGTTCGAGATCCACAGCCTGTCTCCTGAAGTTGGTATGGTCCACCCGCCTTGCTTCGGTCTTGTGAACCTGGCGCCGTCATTTTGGCATGACGTTAACGTAAACGTAAATCAGCAGCGATGATAGGCCAACTTCGGCGGCAGGCTTGTCTTGGCGACGACAATGCTGCGCCGCAACAACCTCAGAGCAGGCCGGCCGGGCGCTGGCGCCCCGCCGCCAGGCGGCGATGTTCGGCGCGCCGGCGGCGCGACTCCTTGGGATCGAAGGTCAGGGGGCGATAGATCTCCACCCGGTCGCCATCGGCCAGCGGCGTATGCGCCTGGCCCCGGCGGCCGTAGACGCCCACGCCGTGCTGCCAGGGGTCGATGCCGGGGAAATCCTCGCCGAAACCGCTGGCCGCCACGGCGTCGGCCAGCGTGGCGCCGGCCGGCAGGGTCAGCTCGCGCATCCAGACGCCGTCCGGGCGCGCATGGCAGACCGTGATGCGCAACTTATTCGCCATAGACCTGCTGGGCCCGCTTGGTGAAAGATTCGATGAAACTGGTGGCGATGCGGTTGAACACCGGCCCGACCACCATTTCGAGCGCGCGGTTGGAAAAAGCATACTCCAGCGTGAACAGCACCTTGCAGGCGTCCTCGGCCAGGGGCTGGAACACCCAATGGCCCACCAGGCTGGAAAACGGCCCGTCCACCAGCTCGAGGTCGATGCGATTGGGATAATCGTGGGTGTTGCGCGTGGTAAAACGCTGCTTCATCCCCGCGAAACTGATCAGCACCGAAGCCTGCATGCCGTGCTCCGTGCGCGACTGCACCTCGGTGCCGCCGCACCAAGGCATGAATTCGGGGTATTTCTCCACCCCCGCCACCAGATCGAACATCTGAGCCGCGCTGTACGGAACCAGGACGGAGCGTTGTACTTTGTGCATCGCCTATCGCAAATCGCTAGAATGATTGGATTTTACCGGCATCGCGCGTCCCATTCATTGCCTCTATGAGCATTATCGATAATCGCAAGGCCTCGCACGACTATTTCATCGAAGACCGCTATGAGGCCGGCATCGTGCTGCAAGGCTGGGAGGTCAAGGCTATCCGCGCCGGCCGCGTCCAGCTCAAGGAGAGCTACGTCATCGTGCGCGACGGCGAACTCTACCTGCTCGGCATGCACGTCAGCCCCCTGCCCACCGCTTCGACCCATATCCATCCCGATGCCGTGCGCACGCGCAAGCTGCTGCTCAAGGCCGAGGAGATCCACAAGCTGATCGGCAAGGTCGAGCAGCGCGGCTTCACGCTGGTGCCCCTGAACCTGCACTACAAAAACGGCCGCATCAAGCTGGACTTCGCCCTGGGCCGCGGCAAGAAACTCTACGACAAGCGCGACACCGCGCGCGAAAAAGACTGGGAGCGCGAGCGCGAACGTGTCATGAAGCACGACACGCGCCGCCGCGACGGCTGATACCGCGCTTCAGGCCTGGCGCGCCAGGTCCACCCGGCTGCGCCCGCCCGCCTTGGCCCGATACAGGGCCTGGTCGGCCCGCTGGACGGCGCTCTGCAGGGCCTCGGCGCCATCCCAGCTGGTCACGCCGCCGCTGAAGGTGTAGCGCAGCTGCGTGTCGCCATACTGGCAAGGCATGGCCTCCAGCGCGGCCAGCATGCGCGCGGCCAGGGCCTGGGCCTCGTGCGCGCTGGCGCCCGGCAGGGCCGCGATGAATTCCTCGCCGCCCAGCCGGCCCAGCGCATCGCCCGGGCGCAGCGCCGCGCTCGCCACGGCGGCGAAATGGCGCAGCACGGCATCGCCGGCCGCATGGCCCATGGTGTCGTTGACCTGTTTGAAATGATCGATGTCCAGGATGAGCAGCGCCAGCGGCCTGCCGGCGCGCGCCCGCGCGCCCAGCTGCTGCGCCCCCTGCCACCAGGCCTTGCGCGACAGCACGCCCGTCAGGAAATCGGTATTGGCCTCGCGCTCGCGCTCGATCAGCATGCGGTCGTGGATCATCATGATCATGCCCAGCGTGAGGCTGGGCATGATGACCACGCCCAATGACAGAAACACGATATTCCAGAACGTCGGCGCCAGCAGGCCGGGAATGACGTCCACGCCCAGCGCGTAGACCGTCATGCGCGTGCCATGGCCCAGGACCGCGACCAGGGCCAGGCTCAGCATGAAAATCTGGCTGTAGGCAAAGCGCTGGCGGCGCGAGCGCCACACCGACCAGGCCAGCAACGCCAGCAGCGATGTATACATGAGCGAAGCCAGGACAATACGCGCGCTGACGTTCGGACTTGCGTAGGTGTAGTAGGCCAGCGCCGGGATGAGCACGGCCACGCCGCCCAGCATGGCGCGCCAGGGCACGGGCTGGCCCAGGAAACGCCGCGCGCCCGCCACGAACAGGATGCCGCCCAGCGTGAACAGCAGATTGGACAGCAGCACCCCCAGCCATGGCGGCGCGCTGGCCTGCTGCACCATGATCAGCATGGCCACGATGGTGGCCACATTGGCCCCCATCGCCTCGCGTATCCCGGCCATGCCGCTGCGCCACAGGGAACCCAGCACGCAAAGGCCGATGAGCGCCGCCAGCGCAGTGATCAGGAGCAGATTGCTTGGAGCGAGCATGCGGGATCACCGGCGGCGCGCGCCGCCGGCGATGCGGCTTAACCGCGGGTGGACTTCACGATGGTCATCGCGGAAGCCACCAGTCCCCCCACGTCCGACAGATTGGACGGCAGGATGAGCGTATTGCCTTCCTTGGCGACCTCGCCGAAGGCCTCAACGTAGCGCTCGGCGACCTTGAGATTGACCGCCTCCATGCCGCCGGGCTGGCGCACGGCCTCGCCCACCTGGGTGATGGCCTTGGCCGTGGCTTCGGCGATAGCCAGCACGGCCGCCGCCTCGCCCTGCGCCTTGTTGATCTGGGCCTGTTTTTCGCCTTCGGAACGGGCGATGGCCGCTTCGCGCTCGCCGGTGGCGATGTTGATCTGCTCCTGGCGCCGGCCTTCGGAGGCGGCGATCAAGGCGCGCTTTTCGCGCTCGGCGGTGATCTGGGCCTGCATGGCGCGCAGGATCTCGGCCGGCGGCGTCAGGTCCTTGATCTCGTAGCGCAAGACCTTCACGCCCCAGTTCAGGGCGGCCTCGTCCAGCGAGGCCACGATGGTCGTATTGATGAAGTCGCGCTCCTCGAAGGTGCGATCCAGCTCCAGCTTGCCAATGACCGAGCGCAGCGTGGTCTGCGACAGCTGGGTAATGGCCGAAATATAGTTCGACGAGCCATAGGAGGCGCGCATCGCGTCGGTTACCTGGAAATACAGCACGCCGTCGACCTGCAATTGCGTATTGTCCCGCGTGATGCAGACCTGGCTGGGCACATCGAGCGGGATTTCCTTGAGCGAGTGCTTATAGGCCACGCGCTCGATGAAGGGAATCACGAAACCCGCGCCCGGCGACAGGACGCGGTCGAATTTGCCCAGCCGCTCGACCACCCAGGCATGCTGCTGCGGCACGATGGCGATGGCCTTGATGACGATCAAGAGCGCCAGAACGACGATGACCACCAGCACCGTGGTTGATGTATCAAACGGCATGATTCCCCCTACGGAAAATAACCCGGCGCCGCCTCAGCGGGCCGGGTCGGACTTGGGCGCGAGCACCAGCACCGCGCCATGGATTTCAGTGATGACATGCGGGCCCGGCCGCCGCGGCTGGCCATCGGCCAGCCGGGCCTGCCACGATGCGCCGCGGTACTGCACACGGGCGCCGCCGGCATCAGACCAATACTCAACATTGACAGTCTGGCCAATGTCCAGGTTGACATCGGCATTGCGCGCGGCATCGATCTCGCGCTTCTTGAGGATGCCCCGGCGGCGCAGCACCAGCAGGCCCAGCAGGGCGACCAGCGCGCAGGCCAGCAGCTGCCACTCCAGCGCCAGGCCGGCCCAGGCCGCCAGGCCAGCCGCCGTCAGCCCCACCGCCACCAGAAGCAGATAAAAGGTACCCGAGGCCACTTCGCCTATCAGGGCCGCCGCCGCCAGGCCGAACCAGATCCACATGAACGCCCCTCCCGGGAAACCAATGTCTTCGATTGTACGGGCTCCCGGGCGTCCGGGCGCGCTCCGATATCGCGCCTCCCAGGCGGCAACGCCCCTGCCTGGACCCGCCACGCAAAAAAAGGCGGCAGCCCCAAGGGCTGCCGCCTTCATCCACGGGCGCGCCGCGTCAGGACTTGGCCAATTGCTGCCAGGTGTCGACCACGGTGTCCGGGTTCAGCGACATGGACAGAATGCCTTCGTCCTTGAGCCACTGGGCGAAATCCGGATGATCGCTGGGGCCCTGGCCGCAGATGCCGACGTATTTGTTGGCCGCCAGGCAGGCCTGGATGGCCCGGCGCAGCATGAACTTGACCGCGTCGTCGCGCTCGTCGAAATCGGCGGCCAGCAATTCCATGCCGGAATCCCGATCCAGGCCCAGGGTGAGCTGGGTCATGTCGTTCGAGCCGATCGAGAAGCCGTCGAAGTACTCCAGGAACTGCTCGGCCAGGATGGCATTGGACGGCACTTCGCACATCATGATCAGGCGCAGACCGTTTTCGCCGCGCTTCAGGCCGTGGGCGGCCAGCAGCTCGACCACCTTGCGCGCCTGGCCGACGGTGCGCACGAAAGGCACCATGATCTCGACGTTGGTCAGGCCCATTTCGTCGCGGACCTTCTTCAGGGCCTCGCATTCCATGCGGAAGCACTCGGCGAAGTCTTCGGCGATATAGCGCGAGGCGCCGCGGAAGCCCAGCATGGGGTTCTCTTCCTCGGGCTCGTAGCGCGAGCCGCCCACCAGCTTGCGGTACTCATTGGACTTGAAGTCCGACATGCGCACAATGACCGACTTGGGCCAGAAGGCCGCGCCGATGGTCGCCACGCCTTCGGCCAGCTTCTCGACGAAGAAGGCGCGCGGGCTGGCATGACCGCGGGCCGCCGACTCCACCGCCTTCTTGAGCTCGCCGTCCACATTGGGATAATCGAGCACGGCCTTGGGGTGGATGCCGATGTTGTTGTTGATGATGAACTCCAGGCGGGCCAGGCCCACGCCGGAATTCGGGATCTGCGCGAAGTCGAAGGCAAGCTGGGGATTGCCCACGTTCATCATGATCTTGACGTCGATCGGCGGCATGGCGCCGCGGCGCACTTCCTCGACTTCGGTTTCGATCAGGCCGTCGTAGATCCGGCCTTCGTCGCCCTCGGCGCAGGAGACCGTGACCGGCTGGCCCTCCTTGAGAATGTCGGTGGCGTCGCCGCAGCCCACGACGGCCGGGATGCCCAGTTCGCGCGCGATGATGGCGGCGTGGCAGGTGCGCCCGCCGCGGTTGGTGACGATGGCCGAAGCCCGCTTCATCACCGGCTCCCAGTTGGGGTCGGTCATGTCGGTCACCAGCACGTCGCCCGGCTGGACCTTGTCCATCTCGGACACGTCGGCGACGATGCGCACCGGGCCCGCGCCGATCTTCTGGCCGATGGCGCGGCCCGTGGCCAGCACATGGCCGGTGGCTTTCAGGCGGTAGCGCTGCTGCACGTCATTGCCGTTCTGCTGCGACTTCACGGTTTCCGGACGCGCCTGCAGGATGTAGATCTTGCCGTCCACGCCGTCACGGCCCCATTCGATGTCCATGGGGCGCTGGTAGTGCTTCTCGATGATGACGGCATAGCGCGCAAGCTCGATGACCTCGTCGTCGGTCAGCGAGTAGCGGTTGCGTTCGGAGACGGGCACATCCACGGTGCGCACGGCGCGGCCTTCGCTGCGCTCGGGGTCGAATTCCATCTTGATGAGCTTGGAACCGATGCGGCGGCTGAGGATGGGATAGTGGCCGGCCTGCAGGGCGTGCTTGAAGACGTAGAACTCGTCCGGATTGACCGCGCCCTGCACCACCGTCTCGCCCAGGCCATAGGACGAGGTGATAAACACGACCTCTTCAAAGCCCGACTCGGTGTCGATGGTAAACATCACGCCGGCGCTGCCCTTGTCGGAGCGCACCATGCGCTGCACGCCGGCCGACAGGGCGACTTCGGCGTGGGCATAGCCCTTGTGCACGCGATAGGAGATCGCGCGGTCGTTGTACAGCGAGGCGAACACATGGCGGATCTTGTCCAGCACGTCATCGATGCCGACGACGTTCAGGAAGGTCTCCTGCTGGCCGGCGAACGAAGCGTCGGGCAGATCCTCGGCGGTGGCCGAGGAGCGCACGGCAAACGACCCCTTGCCGTCGGCGTCCAGCTTGGCGAAGTTTTCGCGGATGGCCTGCTCGAACGCCGGCGAGAACGGCGCATCGATGATCCATTGGCGGATTTCGGCGCCGGCCACGGCCAGCTCGCGCACATCCTCGGGATTGAGCGTGGCCAGGCGTTCTGCGATACGCTTATCCAGCCCCGACGCCGTCAGGAAGTCCCGAAAGGCCTGCGCGGTCGTGGCAAAGCCGCCCGGGACGCGGACGCCCGCGCCGGACAGCTGACTGATCATTTCGCCAAGTGATGCGTTCTTGCCTCCTACCGAGTCCACATCCGACATGCGGAGCTGCTCGAAACTAACGACATACGACATTGAAGTCACCTTTTACAATGGAAGAAAGCGAGTTTGGTCAGGACAGATAAACCCTGCGCTGACCAAACTGGCCTTGGTGCCCTTGGGGTGACTTTTCAGGGGTCTGATTGTACTCGTTCGGGTAGTCCCTAGCCCTTCCCTGGTTGGAATTTTTTACATATGACCGCAAGCCCGATAGTCCGCACTGTCTACATCGTCTCCGATAGCACCGGCATCACCGCGGAAACCTTCAGCCATTCCGTGCTTTCGCAATTCGACCAGGTCGAATTCAAGCCTATCCGGCTACCATTTATCGATACCTTGGAGAAGGCCGACGAGACGGCCGCCCGGATCAACCGCAATGCCGACGAGACCGGCCTGCCGCCCATCGTCTTCAGCACCCTGGTCAACCCCGAGATCCTCGCCCGGGTGCGACAGGCCAATGGCATCTTCCTGGACCTGTTCGGCACCTTTGTCAGCCATATCGAGCAGGCGCTCGGCCTGAAGTCCAGCCATTCGATCGGCCGCTCCCACATGGCGGCCGATTCCGAGAAATACCGCAACCGTATCGACGCCATCAATTTCAGCCTGGCCCACGACGACGGGCAGTTCGTCAACCAGCTGGACCAGGCCGATGTCATCCTGGTGGGCGTCTCGCGCTGCGGCAAGACCCCTACCAGCCTCTACCTGGCCATGCAATACGCCATCAAGGCGGCCAACTTCCCGCTCACGCCCGATGATTTCGAGCGCAACAGCCTGCCCAAGACCATCGCGCCCTATCGCAACAAGCTCTTCGGGCTGTCCATCCAGCCCGACCGCCTGGCCGAAGTCCGCAATGAACGGCGGCCCAACAGTCAATACGCCACCCTCGAGCAATGCCGCTACGAGGTCGCCGAGGCCGAGCGCATGATGCGGCGCGAAGGCATTTCGTGGCTGTCGACCACCACCAAATCCATCGAGGAGATCGCCACCACGGTGCTGCAGGAAGTCGGACTGGGCCGCTACTGAACCGGGGCGCTCAGCGCTGCCAGGACGGCATGCGCACGGGCGAAGACAGGGGGACGAACCAGCTTTCGGCCGGCAGGTAATACCCCATGAGCCGGCCATTGGATTCGACCAGATAGGCTTCGCGCTCGCGGCCTTCGGCGCGCACCACGAAACGCGCGTCCAGGCGGCGGTAAACATCGCCCTGGGCGAGCGCGCCGATCCGCCGCCAGCGTGAGTCTTCCGGCAGGCTGCGGCCGTCGTCACCCGACAGGGCGGCCGGCACGGCGCGCGGCAGGATCACGATGCGATCCCCCTCGCCGCCGCGCACGGGCACCATGGCGGCGCGCTCGTGGCTGGCGCAGGCAAGCAGGCCCAGCACCAGCGCAGCGCCGGCCAGCCCGCGCGCGGCGCGAAAAAATCGATTCATTGAGGGCGCTCCCTTTCGCTCATATTGAATGCCCGCCAGCATAGCGAAAGCCGGGCGCGGGAGCGAGGGCATCAGGGCGCCATCGATTGGCGCCGCTGTTCGAACAGACAGATGGCGGCGGCGGCGCCCACATTGAGCGACTCGACCGCCTGGGCGTCGTGCGGGATGCGCAGGCGCAGACCGGCCCGCGCCTGCAGGGCAGGATCCACGCCCTGCCCTTCGTGGCCGAACACCCAGGCCAGGGCCGGCGGCAGCGCCGTGGCAAAGAGGTCCTCGGACTGCTCCAGGGACGTGACCGCCAGCGGCAGCCGCAGGCGGTCCTGCAAGGCCAGCAGGTCCACATGCTCGTGGATCTCCAGCGCGAAGTGCGCGCCCTGGCCGCTGCGCAGCACCTTGGGCGACCAGGCGGCCGCGGTGCCGGTGGCCAGGAAGGCCAGGCGGATGCCGGCCGCCGCGCAGGTGCGCAGCAGACTGCCCACATTGCCGGGATCCTGGATGCGGTCCAGGAGGACACAGTTGGCGTTGATGTGCGGCGGCAGCTCCGGCTGCGGCGCCCTCACCACGAAGGCCACGCCCTGGTCGGCTTCGACGCTGCCCAGGCCGCGCATCAGGCGCGCGTCCAGCGCCAGGCAGCGCGCTTCGGGCACCTGGCGCGCCAACTCGGCCAGCTCGGGATGGTCCAGGCGCCCGGCGTCGAATACCGCCTGCTCCGGCGCGCCATGGCGCGCCAGCCAGGCCTGGCACAGATGCACGCCTTCGAGCAGCACGGGCGCCCCGCGCCTGCCAGCCTGCTCGGCCAGGCGGTAAAGCGCCTTGACGGCGGGATTGTCGCGCGAGGAAATGAACTTCATGCCAGGACGCCGAAAGCCTTGATGGGCGCAAAGCTGCGCCGGTGTTCGGGACAAGGGCCATGGGCGCGCAGGCGCTCCAGGTGCAGGGCCGTGCCATATCCCTTGTGCTGGTCGAAGGCGTACTGCGGATAGAGCGCATGCAGGCGCAGCAGGTCGCTGTCGCGCGCGGTCTTGGCCAGGATGGAGGCCGCCGAAATGGCCGGCACCAGGGCGTCGCCCTTGATGACGGTCTGCACCGTGCAGCGCAGGCGCGGCGCCTGGTTGCCATCGACCAGCGCCACCTGCGGCGCTCTGCCCAGGCCCAGCACCGCGCGCTCCATGGCCAGCAGCGTGGCGCGCAGAATATTGAGGCTGTCGATCTCCTGGACGCTGGCGCTGGCGATGCACCAGGCGAGCGCGCCGGCCTTGATTTCCTCGGCCAGGGCTTCGCGCCGCTCGGCCTTCAACACCTTGGAATCCGCCAGGCCCTCGATAGGCCGGTCCGGATCGAGCATGACCGCGGCGGCGTAGACCGCGCCGGCCAGGGGGCCCCTGCCCGCCTCGTCGATGCCGGCCACGCCGTGCACCGGATAGACGGGCTCGCCGAACAGATCAGCCTGGGCCATGGGCGACCTCCAGGATGGCCTGCGCGGCCAACGCGGGCGTATCGCGCAACAGCGCCTCGTGCAGGGCCGTAAAGCGCGCCTCGATACGTGCCGCATTGTCCTTGTCCGTCAGGGACGCCCAGGTGGCCTCGGCCAGTTTCTCGGGCGTGGCGTCGTCCTGCAGCAGCTCGGGCACCGCAAAGTCCTTGAGCAGCACATTGGGCAGCCCCACCCACGGCAGATACGGCCGCTGCTGGCCGGATTTCCAGGCCATGATGCGCCGCATCCAGGGCGACAGCACATAGGAAATCACCATGGGACGCTTGTACAAGGCCGTCTCCAGCGTGGCCGTGCCGCTGGCCACCAGCACGGCGTCGGCGGCCTCCATGACGCTCCAGGCCACCGGCGTGCCGGTATCTTCCTGCACGTCCTCGACAGTCACGCAGCGCAGCCCGGGCACGGGATACTGCGCCAGGATCTGTTCGAACTCGGCGCGGCGCTGGGGGTTGACCATGGGCACCACGCAGCGCAGCGCCGGATCGTTGCGCAGCAGGATCTGGGCCGCCGCCAGGAAACGCGGCGCCAGGATGCGGATTTCGGAAGAACGGCTGCCCGGCAGGATGGCCAGCACGCGCTCGCCGGACTGCAGGCCCAGGCGGGCACGGGCCGCCTCGCGATCGGGCCGCATGGGGATGACGCCGGCCAGCGGATGGCCCACGTAGGTCACCGGTATGCCTTCCTTCTGGTAGATCTCCTCCTCGAAGGGAAAGAGCACCAGCATATGGGAGACGGCGGCGCGTATCTTGTGGATGCGCTCGTAGCGCCAGGCCCAGATCGAGGGGCCCACGAAGTGCACGGTCGGGATACCCGCCTGGCGCAACTGCAGCTCCAGGCGCAAATTGAAATCGGGCGCGTCTATGCCGACGAATGCCGCCGGCCGCGCCGCCAGCAGGCGCCGCTTGGTGTCGCCGTAAATGGACAGCAGGCTGGGAATGCGCTTGAGCGCATCGACATAGCCGAAGACGGACAGCGCGTGCATGGGATGCCAGGCCTCGAAACCCCTGGCCTGCATCTGCGGCCCGCCTATGCCGGCGCAATGCACATCGGGGGCCCGCGCTTGCAGGCCCCCGATGATCCGCCCGGCCAGCAGGTCGCCCGAAGGCTCGCCGGCCACCATGCCTATGGACAGGCTCATGGACGGATGATGCCGCGGTTGGAAGCGTCCAGGAAGTCCAGCAGCACCTGCAGGACCTCGGCGACATCGGGCTCGGATTGCTGGCGGGCCCGCAGTTCGGCGCGCGCCTCGTCCAGCGCCAGGCCGCGCCGGTACAGGATCTTGTAGGCCTCGCGCAGCGCCGAGATGCTGGCCGGCGAAAAGCCGCGGCGCTTCAGGCCCTCGACATTGATCCCCACCGGACGGCAGGGATTGCCCGCGCTCAGCACATAGGGCGGCGTATCCTGCATGAGCGAACTGTTGCCGCCCGTCATGCTGTGCGCGCCGATCTTGGAAAACTGGTGCACGCCGGTCAGGCCGCCGACGATGGCCCAATCGCCCACGTGCACATGGCCGCCCAGCTGGACAGAGTTGGCCAGGATGGTGTTGCTGCCGATGTGGCAGTCATGGGCGATATGCACATAGGCCATGATCCAATTGTCATTGCCCAGCGTGGTCACGCCGCCATCCTGCACCGTGCCGGTATTGAAGGTGGTGAACTCGCGCACCGTATTGCGGTCACCGATCACCAGCCGGGTCGCCTCGCCTGCGTACTTCTTGTCCTGCGGCATGCCGCCAATGGAGCAAAAGCGGTAGAAGCGATTATCCCGTCCGATGGTGGTCACGCCATCGATGACGCAGTGCGGGCCGATTTCGGTGCCGGCGCCGATGGTCACATCGGGACCCACCACGCTATACGGGCCTATCGTGACCGAACTGTCGATGCGGGCGGCCGGGTCGACCACCGCGGTGGGATGAATGTTTGCGGACATTTACTCTTCCAGACTGCGAATGGCGCACATCAGTTTGGCCTCGGCCACCAGCTGTCCATCCACCAGGGCCCGTCCCTGGTACTTGCAGATGGTGCGGCTCAGGCGCTCGGCTTCGACTTCGATGCGCAGCTGGTCGCCCGGCACCACCGGACGGCGGAAACGCGCACCGTCTATACCCACCAGATAATACGCCGTCTTGCTGCCCTCGCACTTCAGGCCGCCGTTGTCGTCGGTAAACGAAAACAAGGCCGAAGCCTGGGCCATTGCCTCGACGATGAGCACGCCCGGCATCACCGGGTGATGGGGAAAATGGCCATTGAAGAAAGGTTCATTGATGGAGACGTTCTTGACGGCCACGATGGATTTACCAGGCACCATTTCCAGTACCCGGTCGATCAGCAGCATCGGATAGCGATGCGGCAGACGCTCCATAATCCCCTTGATGTCGAGTTCCATGACTTTCGTTCCTGCGATATGAATAGATGGCGCGAGGCCGCCCGCGGACGGCCTCGCGTAAACATGTTCCGCCGCGCGGGCCTTACGCTTTTTCGAGCGTGCGCACCCGGCGACGCAATTGGGCCAGCTGTTGTATCACGGCGGCGTTGCGTTGCCACTCGCCGTGTTCGGCATACGGATAGACACCGGTATAGCGGCCGGGCTTGCTGATGCTCGACGTCACGGGCGTGCCGCCCGAGATCGTCACGTCGTCGCAGATGCTCAGGTGGCCCGAGAACATGGCCGCCCCGCCCACGATGCAACGCTCGCCTATCGTGGTCGAACCGGCCACGCCGGTGCAGGCCGCGATCGCCGTATGCGCGCCGATGCGCACGTTGTGCGCGATCATGATCAGGTTATCGAGCTTCACGCCATTGCCGATGACGGTGTCTTCCAGGGCGCCGCGGTCGATGGTAGTGTTGGCGCCGATCTCGACGTCGTCACCGATCGTTACCCCGCCCAATTGCGGAATCTTACCCCAGGCGCCCTTGCCCAGGGTGGGATCGGGCGCGAAGCCGAAGCCGTCGGCGCCCAGCACCACGCCGCTATGCACGATGGCGCGCGCGCCGATGGTCACGCCGTCATAGAGGGTCACGCGGGCGCTCAGGCGGCTGTCCGGACCCACGCGGCTGCCCTTGCCGATCACACAGGCCGGGCCGATGACGGCGCCGCGGCCGATGACGGCACCTGACTCGATCACGCATTGCGGGCCCACGCTGGCGCCGTCCTCGATGACGGCATCCCCGGCGACCACCGCGCTGGGGTGCACGCCGGCGGCCGGCAGGCCGCGCCGTTCGGCGTCAAACCATTGCGCCAGCCGGGCGTATAGCAGATAGGGGTGCCGGCAGACCACGAACAGCCGGGCACTGCCCTGCTCGCGCTGGGCCTGGGCGACGTCCGGGGTGACGATCACCGCGGCCGCGCCGGTCGAGGCCAGCTGGCCCTGGTAGCGGGGATTGGAAAGAAAGGAGATTTCCTGCGCGCCGGCGGAAGCCAGCGTGCCGATACCGGCGATCAGCGGCAGCTCCGCGCCGCCGGTATCGAGCTGCGGGTCCAGCCCTTGCGTACTGGCCCGGGACAACAAAGCGTCCAGACGCGGCGCCCGGGCAGGATCCAGCAGTACAGGCATGGACGATCAGCGGCCCAGCGCCTGGATCACCTTGTCGGTGATGTCGACGCGCGGATTGACCGTCACGGCATCCTGGACGATGAGGTCGTAGTTCTCTTGTTCGGCGATGCGCTTGATGGCGTCATTGGCCTTGGTCACGATGCCCGAGAACTCTTCGTTGCGGCGGCGGTTGAAGTCTTCCTGGAACTCGCGGCGCTTGCGCTGCAGGTCCATGTCCAGGTTGGACAGCTCACGCTGGCGCTTGACACGATCGGACTCCGACAGGACGGGGGCGTCCTTGTCGAACTTCTCGGCCTGGCTGCGCAGCTGCGTGCCCATGCGCTGCAGCTCGTCGTCTCGGCGCTTGAATTCCGCTTCGATCTTGCTTTGCGCGGCCTTCGCCGGACCCGATTCACGCAGGATCCGCTCCGTGTTCACGAAGCCGATCTTGGTGCCTTGCGCCTGCGCCGTCGTCACCGCCGCCGAGCCGAACAGCAGTGCACCCGCCAGCGCCAGGGACGTCGCCAGTTTGCCGGCGCGCCGGCCCGAGGTGTTGAGTGCGAAATCAGACATCATGAAAATCTCACCTTTGGAAGGTAAAGGGCAAAGTCAATATTGTGCCACTAAACCGCAGGGGCGCGAGCCTTGGCCCATGACCCCATGTTTCAACCGTTACGAATAAACCCTTGGACCAGCGAATAATAAATCGGGCCTGCAGGTATTAATCGATGCCCTAAACAAAACCTTGATTCAGATCATCAGAAACCGGTGCCGATCTGGAACTGGAAGCTCTGTTTATCGTCACCCGGCTTGGCATTGAGCGGACGCGCGTAGGACAGCTGCAGCGGACCCAGCGGCGACTGCCACGACAGGCCAATACCCGCCGAATAACGCCAGCCGCAAGGATCCTCGACCGGATCGGAAGCCTTGCCCGCCGTGCAGCTCATGCCGCTGCCGGCCGCGACCTGGCCTGCGTCGGCGAAGACGAACCAGCGCAGGGTGCGGTCTTTGTTGGCCCCCGGGAACGGCAGGTAGAGCTGCGCGTTGGCGATGATGCGGCGCGAACCGCCCAGGTAATCGCCAGTATCCACGTCGCGCGGACCCAGCGAGGCGCCGTCGTAGCCGCGCACCGTGCCGATGCCGCCGCCGTAGACGTTCTTGATCACCGGATAGTCCTTGCCGCCATAGGAACGGCCGTAATCGACCATGCCGTTCAGCGCCAGGGTGTAGCTGCGGCCCAGGGGCAGGAAGTACTGCTGCTGCGCGGTGAGCAGGTAGTACTTCAGGTCCATGGTGGAGACATCGCCCTTCAGGCGGGTGTAGGCGCCCTTGGTCGGCGCCAGGGCGCTGTCGCGCGTGTCCTTGGACCAGCCGGTGCTGAAAATGATGGCGTTGGTCGAGTCGCCGTACTGGTCGACGAAGTCCCGATAGGCGCGCGGCGAATTGGTGTACAGATCGATCTGGTTGCGCTCGAAGCTGGCGCCCAGGAAGACGCGGTCGTACTCCGAGATCGGCACCCCGAAGTTCATGCCCAGGCCCATGGCCTTGACGCGGTAGTCGCCGTCGTTGTTGTTCCAGGGTTCGGTCACGCGATAGTACAGCGAGGTCGTGCGGCTGATCCCTTCCTTGGTGAAGTAGGGATCGGTATGCGACAGCACGGCGGCGCGGTTGGTCTGGCTGGTGTTGACCTGCAAGGACAGGTTGGTGCCGCTGCCGAACACGTTGTCTTCGCTGATGCCGGCCGACAGGATGGCCTTGTCGGTCGAGCCGTAGCCCACGCCAAGGTTGATCATGCCGGTGGGCTTTTCCTTCACGTCCACGTTGACGTCGACCTGGTCGGGCGAGCCCGGCACCGGGTCGGTCTTGACGTTGACCTCGTTGAAATAGCCCAGGCGGTCGACGCGGTCGCGCGAGACCTTGATGTCGCCGGCATCGTACCAGGCGGCTTCTTGCTGGCGCATTTCGCGCCGCACGACCTCGTCCCGGGTACGGGTGTTGCCGCCGATCTGGATACGGCGCACATAGACGCGGCGGCTCGGATCGACGTAGAAAGTGACGTCGGCTTCGTGCTTTTCGCGATCCAGCTGCGGATTGGGGTTGACGTTGGCAAAGGCGTAGCCCAGCTCGCCCAGGTAGTCGGTGACCGCCTTGGCCGAGTTGTTGGCCTTGGAGGCCGAGAAGACTTCATCGGGCTTGAGCTCGATGAGCTTGTTGATCTCGCTGTCCAGGCCCAGCAGGTTGCCCGCCAGCTTCACGCTGCGCACCTTGTAGGGCTCGCCCTCGTGCACGGTGAGGGTGATGAAGATGTCCTTGCGGTCGGGCGAGATGGTGACTTGTGGCGGCTCGGCCGAGAATTCCAGATAGCCGCGATCGAGATAATAGGAGCGCAGGCGCTCGACATCGCCCTCGAGTTTTTCGCGCGAATACTTGTCGGTATTGGTGTACCAGGTGAGCCAGCCGGGCGTGGTCAGGTCGAACTGATCCAGCAGCTCGCTTTCCGAGAACGCCTTGTTGCCGACGATGCGGATCTCGCGGATCTTGGCGACATCGCCTTCAAAGACGTCGAAGCTCACGCCCACGCGGTTGCGCGGCAGCGGCGTGACGGTGGCGGTCACTTCCACGCCGTACTTGCCCTTGCTCAGGTACTGTTCCTTGAGCTCGTACTGGGCACGCTCGAGCATGGACTGGTCGAAGATGCGGCCTTCGCCGAAACCCACCTGCGACAGCGACTTGATGATGTTCTTGGACTCGAACTCCCGCATGCCGTTGAAGCTGATCGACGCGATGGTCGGCCGCTCCTGGACGACGACCACCACGACGTTGTTCTCGGTGCGGATCTGCACGTCGCTGAAAAAGCCCGTGCCGTAGAGACGGCGGATGGCTTCGGTCGCATCGGCCTCGGTGAATTTCTCGCCCACCTTGACGGGCAGATAGCCGAAGACCGTGCCCGCGTCGGTGCGCTGGATACCCTCGACGCGAATATCGCGCACGACGAAAGGGTCGAAAGCATAGGCCAGGGCCGGCAAAAGCAGCGCGGCAATCAGGCTGGGCAATTTGGCGGCTTTGAG
This sequence comes from Bordetella hinzii LMG 13501, assembly GCF_001548475.1. Taxonomy (GTDB): domain Bacteria; phylum Pseudomonadota; class Gammaproteobacteria; order Burkholderiales; family Burkholderiaceae_B; genus Bordetella; species Bordetella hinzii. The sequence continues at coordinate 25,374 of NZ_LRUJ01000039.1, read as the reverse complement.
CAGATGCCGTTGCGTGTGCCTTTTTTGCATTGCGCCCCTCTGGTGATTAATCATCCGGCGAAAAGACATCCTTTGCTATCCTTGGTCGTGCAAATGGCGGGGGATTTTATTCGATTCACGCCTAGGTGAACAGGCGCGCGAAATCGTTGAACAAGGCCAACCCCATAAGGCCCGCCAACAAGCCGATACCGGCACGCTGCCCGATGTCGATCCAACGATCGGGCACCGGACGGCCTCTGATAATTTCGACGAGATAGTACAGCAGATGCCCCCCGTCCAGCATGGGTATGGGCAGCAGGTTGAGCACGCCCAGGCTGATACTGATCAAGGCGAGATAGGCGATATAGGCTTCGAGCCCGATGCGGGCGGTCTGGCCCGCATAATCGGCGATGGTGACCGGGCCGCTGATATTGCGCCAGGACACCTCGCCCAGCACCATGCGGCCCATCATGCGCAGCGACAGCCAGGCCGTGTCCCAGGTGCGCTGCACGCCGCGCCAGAGGCTGTCGAGCGGGCCGAAGCGCTCGAGCACCATGGGGACATCGCCGCCCAGCTGCACGCCGATGCGGCCGACGACCTGCCCTTGCACCGTCTCGGCGCGCGGGGTCACCGTCAGGCTCAGCGCGGCGCCGTCGCGCCGCAGGGTGAGCGCCAGCGGCTTGCCGGCATATTCCTGCACGACACGCACCAGCGCGCCAGCGTCGGCCACGGGCTGGCCGGCGGCGGTCAGGACCAGGTCGCCTTCGCGCAGGCCGGCGGCCTCGCCGGCCCCGCCGGCGATCACGCCGCGCACCACCGGCTTGGCCGCCTGCAGCCGCAGGCCGGCAAGCTGAACCGGGTCGGCCTCGGAGGGATCGAGGCGCTCGCCGGGCGGCAAGGCCAGCACCAGCGTGCGCGGCACGCCGTTCTCGCCGCGGACCTCCAGTTGCACCGGGGCGCCCGAGGACAGGCGGTCGAACAGGCGCCAGCGCGCATCGGTCCATGAAGCGACGGCGCGGCCGTCGACCGACTCGACGCGGTCGCCGGCGGCCACGCCCGCGGCGGCGGCGGCGCTGTGCTCGGCCGGCTGGCCGAGGATGGCCGCGGGCACCTGGGTGCCGACCATGTTCAGGCCCGCGTAGAGGGCGACGGCCAGGATGAGATTGAAGATGGGGCCGGCCGCGACGATGGCGAAACGCCGGCCCACGGGCTGGGTATTGAAGGCCTCGGCCGCCTGCGCCGGCGTGGCGCCGGGCGGCGGATCATCCTGCATCTTGACGTAGCCGCCCAGCGGGATGGCCGAGACCGCCCATTCCGTGCCATTGCGGTCGCGGCGGCGCAGCAGCACCCGGCCGAAACCCACGGAAAAACGCAGCACCCGCACGCCGCACAGGCGTGCCACCCAATAATGGCCAAGCTCGTGGAAGGTGATGAGGATGCCCAGCGCGACGACAAAGGCGAGCAGGGTGAAAATCATGTAGGCGGACCCATACTGAACCGGGCCTTGCGGCCCGGCGGGGAGTCGACGGCCCTGACCGCCCTGCCCGGCGCCAACAACGGCGGGAAGGAAGAATCAGGCCAGGCCAAGGTTGCCGGCATACGCGCGCACTTCGGCATCCAGGTCAAGCACGTCAGTCAATCGGTCAAGCGTAACAGAAGGACGCCCGGCCTGCCACTCGAGCGCGGCCTCGATGACGCGCGCGATCCAGGTATATGGCAGCCGGCCCTCCAGGAAGCCGGCGACGGCGACTTCGTTGGCCGCATTCAGGGCCACGCAGGCGGCCTGGCCCGCGCGCAGGGCCGCGTAGGCCAGCGCCAGACAGGGAAAGCGCTGCAAGTCGGGGGCCTCGAATTCCAACCGACCCCATTTCACCAGATCCAGCGGGCTGACCCCGGGGTTCAGGCGCTGCGGAAAACCCAGGCCATAGGAGATCGGGGTGCGCATGTCCGGCTGCCCCATCTGCGCCAGCACCGAGCCATCCTCGTACTCGACCATGGAATGCACGACGCTCTGGGGATGGATCAGCACCTCGATGCGCTCGGCCGGCATGGCGAACAGCCAGTGCGCCTCGATAACTTCAAGCCCTTTGTTCAGCATGGTGGCCGAGTCGACCGAAATCTTGCGTCCCATGCTCCAGTTGGGATGGGCGCAGGCCTGGTCGGGGGTGACATCGGCGAGGTCGGCCGGATCGTGGCGCCGGAACGGCCCGCCCGAGGCCGTCAGGATGAGTTTGCGCACCCCCGGCGCCGGCGCCAGCGGCGCCTCGGCACGGCCGGACTGCGGCAGGCACTGGAAAATGGCGTTGTGTTCGCTGTCGATGGGCAGCAGTTCGGCGCCGGACTGGCGCACCGCGGCCATGAAGAGCGAACCCGCGGCCACCAAGGCTTCTTTGTTGGCGAGCAGCACCCGCTTGCCGGATTGCGCCGCGGCCAGGGCGGCCGGCAAGCCGGCGGCGCCCACGATGGCGGCCATGACGGTGTCGCAGCCGGGATCGGCCGCCGTCTCGGCGAGCGCCCGGGCGCCCACCCGGACCTCGGGCATGGGGCTGGCGCCCTTCCAGGCCTGGCGAAAGCGTGCCGCGGCCGCATCGTCGGGCACGGCCACGACGGCCGCGCCGGTGGCGGCCGCCTGGGCCGCCAGCTTGTCCATGCGGCTGAAGGCCGACAGGGCGTAAACCCCGAAATGCTCGGGATAGCGTGCGATGACATCCAGGGTGCTGTCGCCGATCGACCCGGTCGATCCCAGCACCGCGATGCGTTTGAAACCGCTCAAAACAGAACTCCAGACATGAGCAAGGCGACAGGAGCCACCGGCAGGACCGCGTCGATGCGGTCGTAGACCCCGCCGTGGCCGGGCAGGAGCTGGCTCGAGTCCTTGCGCCCGGCGCGACGCTTGAGCAGCGACTCGAACAGATCCCCCACGATGGACAATACGCCCAGCAGGGCCGCGGCGGGAATCGCCAGGCCCAGCCCGCGGCTCAGCAGATCCTGGCCGAAGGTCCCGGGGAAGTAGCCGCTGCCCACGGTCCAGAGGACCGCGCCGGCCACCCCGGCCACCGCGCCGGCCACGGTCTTGCCGGGGCTGACCTTGGGCGCGAGCTTGCGCTTGCCGAACGCGCGTCCGGCGAAATAAGCGGCGATGTCGGCCACCCAGACCAGCGCCAGCAGGGACACGACGTAGACCGGGCCGCGCAGCACGAAAAACAGCGCCAGCGCCGACCAGGCGGCCAGCACGGCGAATACCGCGAACACCGACCAGCCCAGGCTGACCGGATCCGCGTCGGAACGTCCGCGATACACGGCGCCAAAGGCGCCCAGCACCCAGATCGCGGCCACGGCGGGGATCAGCCCCCTGACCACCCAGGCCGTCACATAGATGGCCTCGCCCTGCCCCCGCAGCCATACATCGGCCAGCCACAGCATGGCCAGGAACAGCAGCGCGGGCACGCCGACGGCAATCACCGTGGCGCCGGGCGGCAGGGTCAGCCGCAGCCATTCCCAGGCCGCGCAGGCCGCGCCCAGCGCCAGCAGGGCCATGAACCACCACGGATTGGCGCTGGCCAGGGTGGCAGCCAACACGGCCAGAAGCACCACGGCGGTAACAATACGCTGACCCAGCATGGACCGTCTCCTCGGATATTGGCGTCAGCGCCCGGTATTCAATTGCGCGCTCGTGCGGCCGAAGCGGCGTTCGCGGCCGCCGTACCACGCGAAGGCGGCCTCGAGCTGCTCGGCGCCGAAATCGGGCCAATAGGCGTCGCTGAAATACAGCTCGGTATAGGCCAGCTGCCAGATAAGAAAATTGGAAATACGCTGCTCTCCGCCCGTGCGGATGAACAGGTCGGGCTCGGGCGCCCAGGACATGGAGAGGTATTGGGCAAGCCGCGACTCGTCGATGTCCTGCGGACGGGCGGCCAGGCCGGGTTCGGCCTGCAGCATGGCGCGGGTGGCCTGCAGGATGTCCCAGCGTCCGCCGTAATTGGCCGCGATGCTCAGGTGCAGGCGGTCATTGCCGCGGGTGCGCTCCTGGGCCGCGTGGATCAGCTCCTGCAGCCGCGGCTCGAAGGCCGACAGATCGCCCACGACGTGCAGGCGCACACCCTGCTCCTGCAGCTTGTCGACCTCGCGCTCCAGCGCCTGGACGAACAACCGCATCAACAGCGACACTTCGTCGGCCGGACGGCGCCAGTTCTCGGAGCTGAAGGCAAAAAGGGTCAGATAACGCACGCCCCGGCGGCCGCAGGCCTCGACCACGCGGCGCACGGCTTGCACGCCCTTGGCATGGCCCGCCGTGCGCGGCAGATGGCGGCGCGTCGCCCAGCGGCCGTTGCCGTCCATGATGATGGCAACGTGCTTGGGAATCGCGCCGGTTTCGGGAATCGCCTGGGTGGAACTTGTTGCCATGTCGTGTGCGCCTCACGTCGCCCGGGGCGGCCGCGAAGCCTTGGAAAAACCAGCGCCGCCCCGATTGCCTGCCCCGCCAGGCCTGGCTTGGCAGCGGCATGGCGGCGGCGCAAAACGTCATCGTCCTTGAAAAACCGCCACAGCGCAAATTCACGGCCGTGGCGGGTCCCGGTCAGACGGTCATGATCTCCGCTTCTTTCTGCGCGACCATCTTGTCGATATCGGCCACGGCGCGATCGGTCAGCTTCTGGATGTCGTCCTGGGCGCGGCGCTCGTCGTCCTCGGAGATGTCCTTGTCCTTGACCAGCTTCTTGAGGCCTTCGTTGGCCTCGCGGCGCAGGTTGCGCACGGCGACCTTGGCGTCTTCGCCTTCGCTGCGCACGACCTTGGTCAGGTCGCGGCGGCGCTCTTCGGTCAAGGGGGGCATCGGCACGCGGATGGTGTCGCCCAGCGAGACCGGGTTCAGGCCCAGGTCGGATTCGCGGATGGCCTTCTCGATCGGGCCGGCCATCTGCTTTTCGTAGGGCTGCACGCTGATCGTGCGCGCGTCGACCAGGTTGACGTTGGCGACCTGGCCCACCGGCACGGGCGAACCGTAGTACTCCACCTGCACGTGGTCCAGGATGCCCGTATGGGCGCGGCCGGTGCGGATCTTGGCCAGGTTGGTCTTGAGCGTGTCGAGCGACTTGCTCATCCTGGACTCGGCCGATTTACGAATATCTGCGACGCTCATGGTGTTTCCTTTTTTAAACGTGCACCAGAGTGCCTTCGTCCTCGCCTCCGACCACGCGCTTGAGCGCACCGGACTTGTTGATCGAAAACACTTTGATAGGCAATTTCTGGTCGCGGCACAGCGCGAAGGCCGTGGCGTCCATGACTTCCAGGCGGCGCACGATCGCTTCGTCAAAGCTGATGCGCGCGTAGCGCGTGGCCGTCGGATCCTTGTTGGGATCCGCGCTGTAGATGCCATCGACCTTGGTGGCCTTCAGGACGATCTCCGCGCCGATTTCCGCGCCGCGCAGGGCTGCGGCGGTATCGGTCGTGAAGAAGGGGTTGCCCGTGCCGGCGGCGAAAATGACGACCCTGCCCTCTTCGAGGTAGCGCAGGGCTTTGGGGCGGATGTAGGGTTCGACGACCTGATCGATATTCAGGGCCGATTGCACGCGGGTGTCCACACCCTTGTGCTTCAACGCATCCTGCAAGGCAAGCGCGTTCATGATCGTGGCCATCATGCCCATGTAGTCGGCGGTCGCGCGGTCCATGCCCTGCGCGCCCGGGGCGACCCCACGGAAGATGTTGCCACCACCGATGACGATGGCCAGCTCGACGCCCATGGCGGCGACTTCGGCGATCTCATCGGTCATGCGGACGATGGTGGAGCGATTGATGCCGAAAGCATCATCGCCCATCAGCGCCTCGCCGGAAAGTTTGAGAAGAACCCGTTTATATGATCTGCTGCTCATAGGTGATATCCCGAGAAACGATCCGACGAAAGTGTAAGACAAGAAATAGGCCGGTCACAGAGGATTTGGCCCCCCTGCGCCGGCCCTTAGGCACTATTTTGGGCTTCAGGCGCGGCCAGCGGCGGCGGCGGCGACTTCAGCGGCAAAATCGGTGGTCTTCTTCTCGATGCCTTCACCAACGACGTACAGGACGAATTGCTTGATCGAGGCGCCCTTTTCCTTGAGCATCTGCTCGACCGATTGCTTGTCGTTCTTGACGAAGGGCTGGGACATCAGCGTGACTTCCTTCAGGAACTTCTGCACCGAACCTTCGACCATCTTGGCGACGATTTCAGCCGGCTTGCCCGACTCGGCGGCCTTCTGCTCGGCGACCGAACGCTCGGTGGCGATGTCTTCGGCCGACACGCCGTCGGCATTCAGGGCCTTGGGCTTGGTCGCGGCGATGTGCATGGCCAGATCCTTGCCGACTTCTTCGGCGCCGGCGTACTCCACCAGCACGCCGATACGGCCGCCGTGCACATAGCTGGCCAGGGCGTCCGGGGTCTCGATGCGCTGGAAGCGGCGGATCGAGATGTTCTCGCCGATCTTGCCGACCAGGGCGGTGCGGGTGGTTTCGATGGTGCCTTCGCCAAAGGGCAGCGCGGACAGCGCGGCGACGTCGGCGGGGTTCTGGGTGGCGACCAGCTCGGCCAGCTTGTTGACGAACTCGACGAAATCCGGGTTCTTGGCAACAAAGTCGGTTTCGCAGTTGACTTCGATGACGGCGCCTTGCTTGCCCGCGATGAACAGGCCGATCAGGCCTTCGGCGGTCACGCGGGAGGCTGCCTTGCTGGCCTTGTTGCCCAGCTTGACGCGCAGGATTTCCTCGGCACGGGCCAGATCGCCTTCGGCTTCCGTCAGGGCCTTCTTGCACTCCATCATGGGCGCATCGGTCTTCTCGCGCAGTTCCTTGACCAGGGCGGCGGTAATTTCAGCCATGTTTGCTCCAATTCGCTAAGACATGCCCCGGAAGAACCGGGGCATATGGTTTGATTCGTTGTGACACCCGGCCAGCAGCGCCGGGCCTGAGGCGGGAGCCCGCCTCGGCATGATCGCCGCCGGATGTTTCATCCGGCGGCTCGGTGCATCAGGCCTGGCCGTCCTGCACTTCGACGAACTCTTCCTGGCCTTCGGCGATCTCTTCGACCAAGCCGTTCAGGTTCTGTTCGCGGCCTTCCAGCACGGCGTCGGCGATGCCCTTGGCATACAGCGCGATGGCGCGGGCCGAGTCGTCGTTGCCGGGGATGACGTAGTCCACGCCATCGGGCGAGTGGTTGGTATCAACCACGGCCACGACCGGGATGCCCAGCGTGCGGGCTTCGGCAACAGCAATCTTGTGGTAGCCGACGTCGATCACGAACAGGGCGTCGGGCAGGCCGTTCATGTCCTTGATGCCGCCGATCGACTTGTTCAGCTTGTCCAGCTCGCGCTGGAACAGCAGGCCTTCCTTCTTAGTCAGGCGCTCGACGCTGCCGTCGGCGACCATGGCTTCCATGTCCTTCAGGCGCTTGATCGAGCTCTTGACGGTCTTGAAGTTGGTCAGCATGCCACCCAGCCAGCGGGCGTCGACGTAGGGCATGCCGCAGCGCTGGGCTTCGGCCGAAACCAGCTCACGGGCGGCGCGCTTGGTGCCGACGAACAGGATGTTGCCGCCACGGGCAGCCAGCTGCTTGACGAACTTGGTGGCTTCCTGGAACTTGCCGACGGTCTGTTCCAGGTTGATGATGTGGATCTTGTTGCGGTGGCCGAAGATGTAGGGAGCCATCTTCGGATTCCAGTAACGGGTCTGGTGGCCGAAGTGGACACCGGCTTCGAGCATTTCGCGCATGAGGGACATAATTATCTCCGAGGGTTGGGTCTTGCGTCTGGCCTGCACCGGCTCACCGGCACCCTGGGTGGCTAGACGCGCGATTTCCTGGCCGGCATGATTGCCTGACAGGATGGTTGCAGAAAACGGGTCGGCCGATCGCGCCCACGCCCGGGACAACCCCGCAACGCGCGCGACAAACCCAGACGACCGTCATGGCGCAACGCCATGGCAAGCCCGAACCGTTTTGTCGGCGGCGGAATCCGGCATCCTGGAATCAGGTCCCGGGGCATTTCGGCCGGACTTCCGTCCAGCGAACTTAATCCGGGCGCCCACACCGCGCCTGCACCGCCGCTCAAAAACGTGATCGAAGCCTTATGGGGACAGCTTGCGCCGCGCCCATCGCGCCCGATTTCTGTTTTACTACTACCTGACCTCGATGACGGCCCTGCTGTGTCCACCCACGTGTCCATGGACGACCCGGCGGCTCGCAAAGCCCGGTTATCGGTAGACCCGCCGTTCCTTCGCAACGACAAGTTGACCAGCACCGGCGCTCCAACGCACCCTGGGCCATCCAAGAATCCCGCAAGTGCAGATACAAATAAGGCACGGTTTTCGAGGCAAGCCTATAATTCTACTATTTTTCCAAGCCGATACTCAAGCTGATACATGGGCATAGTTACCGACCAGGCCGATCTGGCCAAGATGCGCGCGGCCTGCCAGGACGCCGCCAAGATTCTCGACTTCCTGACGCCGCACGTGAAACCCGGCGTGACCACGGGTGAACTCGACAAGCTGGCCCTGCAGTACCTGACCGAGGAACTCAAGGTGAAATCCGCCACGGTGGGGTATGCGCCGCCGGGCTACCCGCCCTTCCCCGGCGCCATCTGTACTTCGGTCAATCACCAGGTCTGCCATGGCATCCCGGGCGACAAGGCCCTGAAAAATGGGGACGTGGTAAATATCGACGTCACCATCATCAAGGACGGCTGGTTCGGCGACACGAGCCGCATGTATTACGTGGGCGAGCCCAGCATCCTGGCCCGCCGCCTGACCGACATCACCTTTGAGTGCATGTGGAAAGGCATTTCCGCCGTGCGCAACGGCGCCACGCTGGGCGATGTCGGCCACGCCATTCAAAAACACGCCGAGGCGCAGGGCTTCTCGGTGGTGCGCGAGTTCTGCGGACACGGCATCGGGCAGCGCTTCCATGAAGACCCGCAGGTGCTGCACTATGGCAAGCCGGGCTCCGGCGTGAAGCTGCAGACCGGCATGCTGTTCACCATCGAGCCCATGATCAACGCCGGCCGGCGCGAAATCCGCCAGCTGGCCGATGGCTGGACGGTGGTCACGCGCGACCACAGCCTTTCGGCCCAGTGGGAGCACGCGATCTGCGTGACCGACACCGGCTGCGAGGTGCTGACCATCTCGCCCGGCATGCCCCGCCCCCCCGCTTTCGTACCGGACACGGTCATCGTCCCGGCCATCTGACCCCGCAAGCACCCGCAGGCCCCGCATGACCCCCCTCGATCTCCAGCCCATCAAGGAACGCATGCAGGCCGCGAGGGCGGCGGCGGTGAGCGGTTTCCGCCAGCACCACCGCCCGGACACGCTGCTGTCCGAGCTGCGCCGCATCGTCGACCAGGCGCTGCGCGACTTGATCAAGCTCTGCCCGCTGCCGCCCGGGGCGACGCTGGCCGCCGTGGGCGGCTACGGCCGCGGCGAGCTGTATCCGCACTCGGATGTGGACCTGCTCATCCTGCTGCCCCAGCCTCCCTCGGCAGGCGAGGCCGGCGCCATTGAAACCCTGGTGGCTTCGCTCTGGGACCTGGGCCTGGAGCCCGGGCACAGCGTGCGCACCCTGGCGGATTGCGAAGCCGAGGCCGCCGCCGATATCACGGTGGAAACCGCGCTGCTCGAATCGCGCTGGCTGGCCGGCAGCCGCGGCCTCATGAAGCAGTTCGAGGCCGCCATGACGGCCAGGCTGGATGCCCGGGCCTTCTTCCAGGCCAAGCGGGTCGAGATGCAGCAGCGCCACGCCCGCTACCAGGACACGCCCTACGCGCTTGAACCCAACAGCAAAGAGTCGCCCGGCGGCCTGCGCGACCTCCAGGTCATCCTGTGGATGGCGCGCGCGGCCGGCTTTGGCCGCAACTGGCGCGCCGTGGCCCAGGCCGGGCTGCTGACCGCTTCCGAGGCGCGCGACCTGCGCCGGGCCGAACAGGCCTTCAAGCGGCTTCGCATCGAGCTGCACCTGCTCACCGGGCGGCGCGAGGACAGGCTGCTGTTCGACCTGCAGCCCGCCCTGGCCGAGGTCTACGGCATCAGCTCGACCGCCACGCGCCGCGCCAGCGAGCTGTTGATGCAACGCTATTACTGGGCCGCCCGCCTGGTCACGCAGCTCAATGTCATCCTGGTGCAGAACATCGAGGAAAGACTGCTGCCGCGCCCGGACAGCGACGCGCGCGACATCGACGAAGATTTCCGCAGCCTGCACGAACGCCTGGACATCATTCGCGAAGACTGCTTCGAGCGTAATCCGACCCTGCTGCTGCGCGCCTTCCTGGTCATGCAGCAGCATCCCGAGCTGACCGGCATGTCGGCGCGCACGCTGCGCGCCATCTGGCATTCGCGCCACCGCATCGACGCGCAGTTCCGCCGCAATCCGGTCAACCGCAAGCTGTTCCTGCAAATCCTGCAGCAACCGCGCGGCATCGTGCACGAGCTGCGCCGCATGACCATGCTGAACATCCTGCCGCGCTATCTGCCGGTGTTCCGCCGCATCGTCGGGCAGATGCAGCATGATCTCTTCCACGTCTATACGGTCGACCAGCACACCCTGGCGGTGATCCGCAACCTGCGCCGCTTCACCATGCCCGAGCATGCCTCGGAATATCCGCTGGCCAGCCAGGTCATGGCGGGGCTGGACCGCCATTGGCTGCTCTATGTGGCCGCGCTCTTTCACGATATCGCCAAGGGCCGGGGCGGCGATCACTCCGAACTGGGCGCGCGCGACGCGCGGCGCTTCGCGCAGGAGCACGGCCTGGCGCCCGAGGACGCCGAATTGGTCGAGTTCCTGGTGCGCCAGCACCTGCTGATGTCGGCCGTGGCCCAGAAGCGCGACCTGTCCGATCCCGAGGTCATCAACGACTTCGCGCGCCAGGTCAAGGACGAGCGCCACCTGAGCGCCCTCTACCTGCTGACGGTGGCCGATATCCGCGGCACCAGTCCCAAGGTCTGGAACGCCTGGAAGGGCAAGCTGCTCGAAGACCTCTACCGCCTGACCCTCACCGCCCTGGGCGGCGCGCAGGATGCGCATACCGTGCTGGCCGACCGCAAGGAGGAGGCGGCGCGGCTGCTGCGCCTGGCCGGCCTGCGCGACGATGCGCGCGAAGCCTTCTGGAACCAGCTGGATGTGGCCTATTTCCTGCGCCATGACGCCTCGGAGATCGCCTGGCACACACGCCATCTCTATTACCAGGCCCAGCCCGAGGAGGCCGTGGTCAAGGTGCGCCCCACCGAAGAGGGCGCCGGCCTGCAGATCATGGTCTATACCCGCGATACGCCGGATCTGTTCATGAATACCTGCGGCTATTTCGACGGCAAGGCCTTCAGCATCCAGGACGCGCGTATCCACACCACGCGCCAGGGCTGGGCGCTGGACAGCTTCATCGTGCTGCCGACCGAGACCCTGCCCGACCTGCGCGCCCAGGCCGCCCTGGTCGAGCACGAGCTGGGCGAACGGCTGCGCGAGGCGCGCGGCGACACGCCGCTGGCACGCAGCCACGGCCACCACCGCAGCCGGCAGTCGCGCCTGTCGCGGGTGTTCCCGGTCATGCCGCAAGCCGAGCTGCATCCCGACGAACGCAGCCAGTCCTGGCGCCTGTCGGTGACGGCCACCGACCGGCCTGGCCTGCTCTACGCGCTGGCCAAGGTCTTCGCCGAGAACGGCGTGGACCTCATCATGGCCAAGGTCATGACCCTGGGCGACCGGGTCGAGGATGTCTTCATCATTTCCGGGGCCGTGCTCGAACGCCCCCGGACCCAGATGCAGTTCGAGCATGCGGTGCTGGACGCCCTGGCCGGCGAAGAACCCCAGCAAAAGGCGGCTTGAACGGGGACAAAACGCATACAATCGGCTTTTCCCCGGCCGCTTGAGCGTATGGCGTACACCGACTATGCCTTGATCCTGGGCCGCAGCTTCCTGTTCGCGCTGGCGACACTGCTGCCCTTCCTGAACCCGCCGGCCATCGCGCCCATCTTCTGGACGATGACAGCGGGCGCCTCCACCGCCACGCGCACCGCGCTGGCCAAGCGGGTGGCGATCAACGTGGCGGCCATGCTGACCGTGGCCATGGTGGCCGGCAACGTCGTGCTGAGTTTCTTCGGTATTTCGCTGGCCATCGTGCGCGTGGGCGGCGGCATACTCGTCATGTACAGCGCCTGGCGCCTGGTCAATTCGCCGGACGGCGACAGCAGCCGCGTGGCCCGCATGGCCGAGCCCTTCACCAGCGAGACCGCCCAGGCCCGCGCTTTCTACCCGCTGACGTTTCCCATCACCTGCGGGCCCGGCTCCATCGCGGCGGCCATCACCGTGGGCGCCTCGCTCAGCGATGACGACCGCCTGGTCAGCCTGTTGCGCCTGGGCGGCTCCCTGCCTGGCGTCATGGTGGTGTCCCTGACGCTGTACATCTGCCTGCGTTTTGCCGCGCAGATCCTGCACCGGCTGGGCGAAAACGGCACGGCCGTCTTCATGCGCATGTCGGCCTTCATCATGCTTTGCCTGGGTGTGCAGATTTTCTGGGACGGCGCGCGCGAACTTTTGCTCGCCATGCTTGCCCAATCCGCGCTGGCCACTGCCGTGCCCAAACCCTAGGATGGACCCAAACCCATGACCGCCCACGCCCCCTCCCCCCGCCGGCGCCTGTTGCTGCTCATCGCCCTGTTCTGCTTCGGCGCGATCGGCGTGGCGCTGATCTCGCAATATGCCTTCGACATGGCGCCTTGCGCCTGGTGCGTACTGCAGCGCCTGATCTATCTGTGCGTCGGCATACTGGCCCTGGCCGCGGCCTGGGCTCCTCCCCTGGCGGCGCGCCTGGGCGCCCTGCTGGCCGCCGTGCTGGCGGCTTGCGGCGTGGCCGCCGCCTGGTATCAATACAGCGTGGCGGCCAAGATGCTGTCCTGCGACCAGACCTTTGCCGACCGTTTCATGAGCGCCACGGGCCTGGACGGCGCCCTGCCCTCGGTATTCGGCATCTTCGCCACTTGCATGGACGCCATGGTGAGCGTGCTGGGTATCGAATATGCGATCTGGAGCCTGGCCCTGTTCGTGATCGTGTTTTTCATGGCGCTGGCAGCGCTGGCCAAGCGCGCGTAAGGCCAGGGCCACTCCAAAAAAAAGCAGCCCGAAGGCTGCTTTTTTGCTTGGCCCTGGCTCAGGCGTCGTTGGCCGCGTAGCCCATGTTGAACTGCAGCCCGCCGGCCTGCTCTTCGCCGGCCGAAGAGTCGCGCGACTGGCCCAGGCGCGCCAGGTACTCGGCCGTGATGTCGCCGGTGATGTATTCGCCGTCGAAGCAGGAGGCCTCGAAGCGCTTGAGCGCCGGATTGATATCGCGCACGGCTTGCTGCATGTCCTGCAGATCCTGGTAGACGAGCGCGTCGGCGCCGATGGCGCGCGCGATCTCGTCGTCGCTGCGGCCCGTGGCGATGAGTTCCTTCTGGGTGGGCATGTCGATGCCGTACACATTGGGGAAACGCACCGGAGGCGCGGCCGAGGCGAAATACACCTTGTTGGCGCCGGCGGCGCGCGCCATGTCGACGATTTCACGGCTGGTCGTGCCGCGCACGATGGAGTCGTCGACCAGCAGCACGTTCTTGCCCTTGAACTCCATGCCGATGGCATTGAGCTTCTGGCGCACGGATTTGCGGCGCACCGCCTGGCCCGGCATGATGAAGGTGCGGCCGACGTAGCGGTTCTTGATCAGGCCTTCGCGGTAGTCGAGGTTCAGGCGGGCGGCCAGCTGCATGGCGGCCGGACGCGAGGAGTCGGGGATGGGCATGACCACATCGATGTCGCCCAGGCGCATGCTGCGGGCCACCTTGTCGGCCAGGTATTCGCCCATGCGCAGGCGCGCATCATAGACCGACACGCCGTCGATCATCGAATCCGGACGCGCGAAATACACGTACTCGAAAATGCAGGGCACGAGTTCGGCGTTCTCGGCGCACTGGCGGCTGGCCAGGCGGCCGTCGAGATCGATGAACACCGCCTCGCCCGGCAGCACATCGCGCACGAAACTGAAGCCGCTGCCTTCCAGGGCGACGGACTCGGAGGCGACCATCCATTCGACACCCTCGTCGGTGTCCTGGCGGCCGATGCACAGCGGACGGATGCCGTGCGGATCGCGGAAGGCCAGCAGGCCGTAGCCGGAGATCTGGGCCACCACGGCATAAGCGCCGCGCACCCGCTTGTGCAAGGCCGAGACGGCGCGGAAGATGGCGTCGTCGTCCAGCGACACGCCGCTGGCGGCCGATTGCAGCTCGTGCGCCAGCACATTGAGCAGCACTTCGGAATCCGAATTGGTATTGATGTGGCGGCGGTCGACCCGATAGAGCGACTCGCGCAGCTCGCGCCAGTTGGTCAGGTTGCCGTTGTGCGCGAACATGATGCCGAAGGGGGCATTCACGTAGAAGGGCTGGGCTTCTTCTTCGCTGGCGCTGGAACCGGCGGTCGGGTAGCGCACCTGGCCCACCCCGCTGGTGCCGGGCAGCGCCCGCATGTTGCGCGTGCGGAAGACGTCGCGCACAAGGCCGTGGGCCTTGTACATATTGAAGTGATTGCCGTGCATCGTTGCGATGCCCGCGGCGTCCTGGCCGCGGTGCTGCAACAACAGCAGGCTGTCATAGAGCAGCTGGTTGACCGGCCCGCGCCCGATGACCCCGACGATTCCACACATGGTGAGTTCCTAGTAGAGATAAAACGTAAAACAATCAGTAATTCAATACGGCAGCCAGCTTGCCAGCGATGGCGGCAGCGCGGCCTTCAGGTGCTTGACGGCCTCGGTGGCCGAGTGCGAGAACATGGCCTCTTTCCACCAGGTTTCCTCGGGCAGCGGCGTATAGCCGGCCAGCGCCACCAGCACCACGATGATGAGCAGGCCGCGCGCCAGCCCGAACACGGCGCCCAGGCCATGATCGGCGGGCGACAGCCCCGTGCTGCGGATCAGCGCGCCCAGCGTCATGTTGACCAGGCCCACGGCCAGCAGCACGATGATGAAGACCGCCGCGTACGACACGCCCATGCGCAGCACACCGGTTTCGATATAGGGCTGCAGCCAGGTATAGACCGTGGGCCCCCACCAGATCGCCGCGGTGAAAGCCAGCAGATAAGCCACCAGCGAAAGCATTTCCTTCAGCAGGCCGCGCACCAGGCCCAAGATGCCGGAGACGGCCAGAATCGCCATCACGACGAAGTCGAAGCCGGTCACTGGGCAGCGATGAAGCCGTTGTCATAACCCAGGGTGCGCAGACGCGCCTGGGCAGCCTGGGCCGCCTCACGCGAGGGGAAAGGCCCCACGCGCAGCCGGTATTGCTGCTTGCCATTGATATTGGCCTGTTCGACAAAGGCGTTGGTCACGCCCGCCTGGTGCAGTTTGCCGCGCCGCTCCTGGGCGTCGGCCTGCGTGGTATAGGAGGCCACCTGCAGCACGAAGTTGCCGTTGGCGGCGGGCTTGGCCGCTGCCGGCGCAGGCGTGCGGCCTTCGAGGAGGGCCAGGGCGCGCGCACCGTCATCGGACCGCGTGGCGGTATCGGTCTTGGGCTTTTCGGCCGGTTTGGCCACGGGCGGCTTTTCGGCCGGCTTGGGCGCTTCGGCCGGCTTGGGCGGCGGCGTGGTCGCGGCCACGGGCGGCGGCACGGCTGGCGCCTGCGGCGCCTCGGCATGAGGAGGCTGCGCGGCGGGCGGCTGCGCGGCGGCCTGCGTCTCGGGCGACGGCGCGCCCTCGACCGGCGGCGGGACCGCCGGCGCTTGCGGCGTGGCCGCGGGCTCGGAGACGTTGGGCTGGTAGGGACTGTTGCGGTCCGGGATGCGAACCGGGATGTCGTCGGAGACCGGCACGGGCTCGGAGTCGAGCATCATGGGCAGCACGATGACCGCGGCCAGCACCAGGGCGATGGCCCCTGCCAGCCGGCGCCGCGCGCGGCCCCGCAACTCGGCCGCCTGGGCCTCGCTGGAGACCGACGGACGCGGCCGGGAGGGCGAGGATTCGGAGGCGGAATCTTTGCGTGTGAACAAACCCATGGAACTCACATCCTGGCGGCCGGCACGGCGGGAACCCTCCCGCTGCGCGCAAGCCCGCGGTTGCTGGCGCCGGGCCTTCGCATGTGGCGGCGGTGTCGCGGCATGGCCGTACGTTGTCTATGCCTTGCGGCCCAATGCCTGCAAAACGCCGGCAACCGTGAGGAAAGACCCAAACACTACGATTCTATCACCCTCCCCCGCCTTTTCGCGCGCGGCGGCATAGGCCTGGGCGGGGCCGTCATAGGCGGTTACGCTTGGCGCTTCGGCGCTGGCTGGCGAGGGCGGCAGCGCCTGCCCGACCCGTTCGGCCAGGGTGCTGCCGTCAACGCCGCGCGGCCCCGGCAGCCCCGCGCAATACCAGTGATCGACACGGCTGCCCAGCTTGGCGATCACGCCCGGCAAATCCTTGTCGCTCAACATGCCGAACACCGCATGCGTATAGGGATGGAACCCCATGTTGTCCAGGTTCTGCGCCAGCACGGCCGCGGCGTGCGGATTGTGCGCGACGTCCAGGATGACCGTGGGCTGGCCCGGCAGGATCTGGAAGCGGCCCGGCAGATTGGCCTGCAGCAGGCCCAGGCGCACGGCCTGCTGCGGCACCGGCAGGCGCAGGCGCACCGACTCCAGCGCGGCCAGCGCCGCCGAGGCATTGAGCAATTGGTTGGCGCCGCGCAGCGCCGGATAGCCCAGCGAGCTGCGGCGCACTTCGCGTCCGCCATAGGCCCATTGCTGGCGGTCGCCCGAATAATTGAAGTCGCGCCCGAAGAGCCAGAGGTCGGCGCCGATGGCCCTGGCGTGGTCGACCAGGCTTTGCGGCGGCACGGGATCGCTGCAGATGGCCGGCCGGCCGGCGCGATAGATGTGGGCTTTCTCGAAGCCTATCTTTTCGCGCGTATCGCCCAGGTAATCCATATGGTCGAGGTCCACGCTGGTGACGATGGCGACATCCGCGTCGATGATGTTGACCGCGTCCAGTCGCCCGCCCAGGCCGACTTCGAGTACCACCGCGTCGAGACGGGACTGCGCGAACAGGCGCAGGATGGCCAGCGTGGTGAATTCGAAATACGTCAGGCTGGTGTCGCCGCGCGCGGCCTCCACGGCCTGGAACTGCTCGACCAGCGCGGCGTCGGAGGCGATTTCGCCATTGACACGGGCGCGCTCGTTGAAGTCGATGAGGTGGGGCGAGGTGTAGAGCCCGACGCGGTAGCCGGCCGACAGCAGGATGGCCTCCAGCATGGCGCAAGTCGAGCCTTTGCCATTGGTGCCGCCCACCGTGAAGGTCACCGCGTCCAGCCGCAGGTCGAGGCGATCGGCCACCGCCTTGACGCGCTCCAGCCCGAGATCGATGGTCTTGGCGTGCAGGGACTCTAGGTAATGCAGCCAGTCGGCAAGGCCGGCTGTGGCGTCGGGACGGGAGGGCATGGCGGACACGAGAGTAAGACAGCCGTCATTTTAGCAGGGACACCTCCGTACTTACCCGGGTGTCCCGCAGGGGAATGGCCGGCCCCGCGGGTGGCGGGGCTTGCCGATGTTTTTCTCGTATGTGAAACTGTTTTCACAGACAAGAATTTCAAGGAGACATGATGCCAGACAAGCCAACGTGGCTGGTGCGCGAGCGCGACGTGCCCGCCTACCATCCCGCCAATCACACCGGAACCACCAACCGGCGCCTGATCAGTCCGCAGACCGTGGGCGCGCGCCATGTGGAGGTGCTGCTGGGCACGATCGCGCAAGGCAGCGGCGCCCTGCCCCACGCCCATCCGGGCATCGAGCAGGTCTGCTATTTGCTCGAAGGCACGGCGCGCGCCCAGGTCGGCGACGAGACGGCCGACATGCAGGCCGGCGACTGCTGTTATTTCCCGCCCGACATCCCGCATCTGTTCACCGTGACCAGCGAGCAGCCCGCGCGCCTGCTGGTCATCTACACCCCGCCCTACGAAGAGCGCCCTGACCGCGTCGTCCGCGGCTGAATTCCGCGCCCCCCGCAAAGAGAGGAGACCTGCGATGAAATTGCCGCGAATTCTGGCGGCGCTGTGCCTGGCCATGACGGCCATGGGCCAGCCCGCCGCCGCCGATACCTATCCCAGCAAGCCCATTACCCTGGTGGTCCCCTTTCCGGCCGGCTCGGGCACGGACGCGGTGGGACGCATTTTCGCGCTGGAGCTGGGCAACCGCCTGGGCCAGCAGATCGTGGTGGAGAACAAGCCCGGCGCCAACGCCACTATCGCCGCCAACTACGTCGCGCGCGCCAAGCCCGACGGCTACACCCTGTTCGTGACCACCAATACCTCGCATTCGGCCGCGCCCTTTCTCATGAAGCAGGTGCCCTATGACCCGGTCAAGGATTTCACGGCCATCGCGCGCGGCGGCAATCTGCCCTTCATCCTGGTGACCAACCCCAAGCGCCCATACAAGACCGTGCAAGAGCTCGTGGACTATGCGCGCAAGCATCCGGGCAAGGTGACCTATGCCAGCGGCAACAGCACGGGCATCGTGGCCGGGGCGACCCTGGCCCGCCGCGCCGGGATCGACATCCTGCACGTGCCCTACAAGGGCACGCCGCAGGCGATGACCGACGTGGTCGGCGGCCAGGTCGATTTCATGTTCACGGACCTGGCCTCCGGCCTGCCCTTCGTGCAATCGGGCCAGCTGCGGGCCCTGGCCGTCTCCACCGCCGAGCGCAGCGCCATCGTGCCCGGGCTGCCCTCCATGAAGGAGGCCGGCGTGGCGGATTTTGACCTGAACTCCTGGAATGGCTATTTCGGCCCCGCGGGCCTGCCGCCCGCCATCGTGACGCGACTGAACGCTGCCATCAACGACATCGTGCGCGATCCGGCCGTCAAGCAGAAGCTGGCGGGCCTGGGCTTTGATGCCTTCTCGGGCACGCCGCAGGATTTCGCCGCCTTCGTCGCCGCGCAGCGCGACCTGTGGGGCAAGCTCATCCACGACGCAGGCATAGAAGCACAATGACGCAACAGACAGGCCCGGGCCCCCTGGCGGGCGTGCGTATCCTCGATCTGAGTTCGGTGGTCATGGGCCCCTATGCCACCCAGGTGCTGGGCGACCTCGGGGCGGACATCATCAAGGTCGAACCCCCGGCGGGCGACAACCTGCGCGCGGTGGGGCCCATGCGCAATCCCGGCATGGGCCATCTCCACCTGCACCTGAACCGCAACAAGCGCTCCGTCGTGCTGGACCTCAAGCAGGCCGCCGGCCGCCAGGCCTGCCTGAAGCTGGCCGAGGGCTGCGACGCCCTGCTCTATAACATCCGCCCCCAGGCCATGGCCCGCCTGGGACTGGACTATGAGACCGTGGCCGCCCGCAACCCGCGTCTCGTCTATGTCGGCGCCTATGGTTATAGCGAGGCCGGCCCCTATGCCGGACGCCCCGCCTACGACGACCTGATCCAGGGCCAGACCGGCATCGCCGAGCTGGCCGCGCGGCAAAGCGGCGAGCTGCCCCGCTATGCGCCGCTGACCCTGGCCGACCGCAGCGTGGGCCTGCATGTGGCCATCGCCCTGCTGTCGGGCGTGCTGCGGGCGCGCGCCGACGGACAGGGACAGGCCATCGAAGTGCCCATGTTCGAAGGCATGGCCCATATGGTGCTGGGCGACCACCTGGGCGGCCACAGCTTCGAGCCGCCCCTGGGCCCCACCGGCTATGCGCGCCTGCTGGCGCCCCATCGGCGCCCCTACGCCACGGCCGACGGCTATATCTGCCTGCTGATCTATAACGACAAGCACTGGCGCAATTTCTTTGATCTCATCGGCCAGCCCGGGCTGGCCGCCGACCCGCGGTTTCGCGACCATACCCAGCGCGCGCGCCATATCGACGAGGTCTATGCCTTCGTGGCCGAAGTGATCCGGAAACGCGATAGCGCCAGCTGGCTGCGCGACCTGGAAGCCGCCGATATCCCGGCTTCGCGCCTGTACGGCATCGACGACCTGATCGCTGATCCGCATCTGCGGCAGACCGGCTTCATCCGGGAGGTCGAGCATCCCAGCGAAGGCCGGCTGCGCACGACCGCGCCGCTGGGCCGCTATGCCCGCACGCCCGCCGCGCTGCGGCGCGGCGCCCCCCGCCTGGGCGAACACAGCCGCGAATTGCTGCGCGAGGCGGGGCTGGACGAAAAGACCATCGACGCATTGATGGCACAACATGCATCCCTGGACGGACAGACTGATGGACTTTGAACTTTCTTCGGACCAACTGGCCCTGCGCGACGCGGTCGCGCGCGTATGCGAGCGTTTTCCCGATGAGTATTGGCTGGAGCGGGACCAGGCCGGCGGCTTTCCGCATGATTTCCATGCGGCGCTGGCCCAGGACGGCTGGCTGGGCATCGCCATGCCGCCCGAGTTCGGCGGCGCCGGCCTGGGCATGACCGAGGCCGCCCTCATGATGCAGACCATCGCCGCCAGCGGAGCGGGCTTCGCCGGCGCCTCGGCCGTGCACATGAACATCTTCGGCCTGAACCCCGTGGTGGTGTTCGGCAACCCGGCGCAACGCCAGCGCTGGCTGCCGCCCCTGATCGCCGGCCGGCAGAAAGCCTGTTTCGCCGTCACCGAACCGGATGCCGGGCTGGACACCACGCATTTGCAGACCCGCGCCGAGCGCCAGGGCGACCACTATGTGGTGCACGGCCGCAAGATCTGGATTTCCACCGCCCAGGTGGCGGACAAGATGCTGCTGCTGGCGCGGACCACGCCCCTGGCGGAGGCGGCCAAGCCCACGCAGGGACTGACGCTGTTCTACACCGATCTGGACCGCGAGCGCGTCGAGGTGCGCGAGATCGAGAAGATGGGCCGCAAGGCGGTGGATTCCAATATGCTGTTCATCGACGGCCTGCGCATCCCGGTCGAAGACCGTATCGGCGAAGAAGGCCGAGGCTTCGAGTACATCCTGCATGGGCTGAATCCGGAACGCATCCTGATCGCCGCCGAAGCCGTGGGTATCGGCCGCGCCGCCCTGGCGCGGGCCGCGCGGTACGCCGGCGAAAGAGTGGTGTTCGGCCGGCCCATCGGCCAGAACCAGGGCATACAGCATCCCCTGGCCCAGGCCTGGATGCAACTGGAGGCCGCCGACCTCATGGTCCTGAAAGCCGCCAGCCTCTATGACGCCGGCAAACCCTGCGCCCCCTACGCCAATAGCGCCAAATACCTGGCCGCCGAGGCCGGGCACAATGCCTGCCAGACGGCCGTGCTGACCCTGGGCGGCATGGGCTACGCCAAGGAGTATCACGTCGAGCGCCTGCTGCGCGAGAGCTACATCCCCCGCATCGCGCCGGTGAGCCCCCAGCTCATCATGTGCTTTATCGCCGAAAAAGTGCTGGGACTGCCCAAGTCCTACTAGCGCCGGCTCAGCGGTCCTGCTCGAGGGCGGTGCAGGCGGCCCGCAGGATGCGGGCATAAGCCTGCTGCTGGGGCTCGATGCGGTAGACCGGCCCACCCACCGATATGGCATAGGTTTCACCCGACAGGCTGACCGGCCAGGCGATGGCGCCCACATCGGGGATGGATTCGCTGATATTGGAGAACCAGCCCCGCTGCTGCGACGCCCGCAGGTCGTCTTCCAGCCGCGCCGGATCCACCAGCGTGCGCTCATTGAAGCGGGTCAAAGGCGCGCGGGCCAGCAGCTCGGCGCGCTGCCCCGGATCGAGCCGAGAAATCAAGGCCTTGCCGAGCGAATTGGCGTGAATTTCGCGGAACTCGCCGGCAACAGGCGCATATCTGATGGTATGCGGCGAATCCAGCACTTCCAGGTAGACCACCCGGGAAAGCGCATCCAGCTTGGCGAAGACGATGGTTTCGCGGGTGGCCTCGCGCAGCTCCACCAGGCTGGGGTAGACACGGTCGAGCACGGGGTCGGCCCGCGCGATGCGCTGCGCCATGGCCAGCAGCCGCCCGGTGGGGTAATACCCCTGCCGGCGCCCGGTTTCATAGAGATAACCCAGCTCGGCCAAGGTGCGGATCAAGGCCAGGCAACTGGAGACCGGGACACCCAGCAGGCGGGCCAGCTCCGACAGAGACAAGGCCCGCTTTTCGCGGGCATAGGTCTCGATGATCTCGATCACGCGCAGGGCGGTTTTGACGCTCATTGCCAGGGCTGGAGGAAATAGAAAGGCGATGCCTAAAGTTCTTATTCAGTTTGCCGTTATGGTAGCTGAGATTTTCATGCAGACCTGAATGCGTCACCAATATTCGTGACGCCCAACCCAGAAACCTTTTCGACGCTACGCTTGCTGGAGTGATCATGGCAGTCAGCCCCATCAGCCCCGCTTTGCACGTTCCGACGCCGAGTCTTGCCGTCACGCCGCCGGTCGAGCCGGCCGCGCTGTCCACGCCCGTGGGCGCCTCGGTCGACAGCCAGGGCACGGACAACAACGGTTCGCCCGATCCGCGCCAGCCCGCCGCCACGACCAAGTCGGCCCTGGACGAGATCAATAGCCAGTTGCGCGCCTGGTCCACCGAGCTGCAGTTTGAAATGGACCCGGACCTGCACAAGATCGTGATCTCGGTCCGGGATTCCGATACGGGTGAAGTGCTGCGCACCATCCCTTCGGACGCGGTCATCCGCATCGCCAAGATGATCGTGAAACTTCAGGGCAACGCCGTCGAAACCACGGCCTGAATACCGCGCCGGCCTGCACCATCGCGGTGCAGGCCGGCATAAAGCATGAAATAGCCTGACCTTATGCCTCTACCCGGCCCTTAAGGCAGCATCAATCTTTGACAGAATCGCATCGCTAGCAAGGAGTACCCAAAATGGCCACCATCTCGTCGCTCGGCTCGTCAGGTTTGCCGCTGCAGGACACGCTGGACAAGCTGCAGGAAGCGGAAGAGCAACGGCTGAAGCTGATCACCAATCAGCAAACGAGCAACCAGACCCGCATCTCGGCGTTCGGCAAGATCCAGAGCGCCGTCGAGGCGCTGCAGAAGGCCGCCTCGGCCCTGAGCGGCATGGGCGGCATGAACATCCTGACCAACAAGGTCACCGGAGATGGCGTGACGTCGAGCATCAGCACGGGCGCGACCGCGGGCACCTACAACATCAAGGTGTCCAAGCTGGCCACCGCCCAATCGCTGCAGACGCAGGCCTACAGCAGCCGCATCGACAACATCGGCACGGGCGGCACGGTCACGTTCACCATCGACGGCCAGGAAAAGTCGGTCACGCTGGGCTCGGACACCTCGCTCAATGGCATCGTCAAGGCCATCAACGGCGATGACTCCCTGGGCCTGAGCGCCACGGTGGTCAACGATGGCAACAATAACTATTACCTGATGGTGACCTCCAAGACCGAAGGCACGAAAGCCGCGGTCAGCAAGATCACCGTCACCGGCAACGACGAGCTGGCCGCGACGCTGAAGTACGACGCCAGCGACAGCAGCTCGCCCATGAAGGTCCTGACGCCGGCCAACAATGCGGAATTGACCATCAACGGCATTTCCGTCGTCAGCCAGACCAACACCGTGACGTCCGCCATCGACGGCATTACGCTGAACCTGACGGCGGTCACGCCCGCCGACGGCAACGGCGCCACCCTGACCATCTCGCAGGACAACAACAAAGTCACCACGCTGGTGCAGTCCTTCGTCAACGCCTACAACTCGCTGCAATCGACGATCGCGGACCTGACTGCCTTCAACGTCGATGAGCAGACGCAAAGCGCCCTGACCGGCGACGGCACGGCGCGCAGCATCCAATCGGCCGTGGCTTCGGCCCTGCATGTGGTGACCGGCGAAGGCGCCGTCCAGAACCTGGGCCAGACCGGCATCTCCACCGACCCCAAGACCGGCCAGCTCAAGTTCGACACCGAGAAGTTCAACAAGGCGCTGAACGACAATCCCAACGACGTGCTGCGCGTCTTCTCGGGCACCAATGGCGTGGCGGCCAAGATGGCCGACGCGACCGACAAGATGCTGGGCGACAACGGCTCCATCAAGACCCGCACCGACGGTCTGAACAAGACGCTGGAAACCCTGAAGAAGCAATACGAGTCGACCGAGACCCAGATCGAGGCGACCATGGCCAATTATCGCGCCCAGTTCGTCAAGCTGGACGCCCTGGTCGTGCAGCTCAAGAGCACCAGCGAATACCTGACCCAGCAATTCGCCGCCCTGAGCTCGTCGACGTCCAAATAGCGATGTAAACCATGACTTATGCCGCGCGCCGCCCGACGGGCTACAGCTCCGTCCGCTCCTACCAGGATATCGGCCTGGAAACCGAGGTCATGAGCGCCGCTCCCGAGCGGCTCATCACCTTGTTGTACCGCGGCGCGCGCGCCGCGATCGCGCAGGCCCGCCTCCATCTGGAGGCAGGCCGCGTCGCCGAGCGCGGCCAGGCAATCTCCAAGGCGACCCGCATCGTCGACGAGGGCTTGAAACAAGGGCTCAACCTGGAGGCCGGCGGTGAGATCGCCGCCAATCTTTCCGAGCTGTACGACTTCATCACGCGCACGCTGCTCAAGGCCAATCTGCACGCCGACGCGGCACAACTCGACCTGGCCGACGGGCTCCTCGCGGAACTCGCATCGGCCTGGGAAAGCTCGGTGGATCCGGCGACCAGTAGCGTTCCTGCCTGAACGCCGCCTTTTCTTTTTGCCCTTCGCCTCGACCGCGAGACTTCCATGATGGCTCTCATGCAGCAAGCCCCCGTTCTCGATTTGTATCAGGACATCGCCTCTTTGACCGGCGATATGCTGGCAGCCGCCCAGGATGGGGACTGGACCCGCGTGCTGGAAGTGGGCCGTCAATATGTTGAGCTCGTCGAGCAGCTGCGCTTCATGGAAAACGGGTCGCCCCTGGACGAGGCGGCGCGCGCCATGAAGTACGACCTGCTGGTCCGCATTCTGGAAAACGATGCCGCCGTGCGGGATCTTGCCTTGCCGCAACTGGCCCGCCTGGGCGATCTGCTGGGGCGCATGAAGCGCCAGCAATCCCTGCTGGCCACCTATGGCGGCAAGGCGAATAGCGCATGAGTATCGGTCCGCCCGCCCTGGGTAATGTGCTGGTCCAGCGCCTGGATGCGGTGCTTGGCACCACGATGGCGGCGCACGCCAACCTCTTGACCGGCGCGCGGCCCGACGCCGTCGGCCAGCCCGGCGAAGCGGCCCGCGCGGGCCAGACCGAAAACGCCACCCGCGATCCGCGCCAGCCTGTCGACGGCGTGGGCGCCCGCGGCGACCGCCAGGCCGCCGTGGTCGATGCCAAGACGGCCGCCGCGCTGGCCCTGGCCGCCCGGGGCCTGGTCACGCGCAGCGATACCACCGCCTCGGCGCCCACCACCCTGGGCACGACGGCGCGCATCATCCTGTCATTGCTGGCCCAGTACCCGGAGGCCGCCCCGGCCGCCCAGGGCCGCGCGCCGCTGTGGACGCCGCCGGG
>NZ_LRUJ01000038.1 GCF_001548475.1 Bordetella hinzii LMG 13501 | reverse complement strand
GCCGTTCATCCCGGGCCACGAAGGCGTGGGCTTTGTGTCGGCCGTGGGCGCGGGCGTGAAATTCGTCAAGGAAGGCGACCGCGTGGGGGTACCCTGGCTCTATACGGCCTGCGGCCATTGCCGCCACTGTCTGGGCGGCTGGGAAACCCTGTGCGAGGCGCAGCAGAACACCGGCTACTCGGTCAACGGCGGCTTCGCGGAATATGTGGTGGCCGACCCCAATTATGTCGGCCACTTGCCCGCCAATATCGGCTTTGCCGAGATTGCCCCGGTGCTGTGCGCGGGCGTGACGGTCTACAAGGGCCTGAAGGTGACCGACACCAAGCCGGGTGATTGGGTGGCCATCTCCGGCATCGGCGGCCTGGGCCATATGGCGGTGCAATATGCGCGCGCCATGGGCCTGCATGTGGTCGCGGTCGATGTCGACGACGCCAAGCTGGAACTGGCGCGCCGCCTGGGCGCCGAAATCGTGGTCAATGCCAAGACCAGCCCCGATCCGGCCGCCGAGGTCAAGAAACTCACCTCGGGCGGCGTGCAAGGGGTGCTGGTGACGGCCGTCTCGCCCAAGGCGTTCGAACAGGCCATGGGCATGACCGCCCGCGGCGGCACGATTTCGCTCAACGGCCTGCCTCCGGGGGACTTCCCGCTGCCCATCTTCAGCACCGTGCTCAATGGCCTGACCGTGCGCGGCTCCATCGTCGGCACGCGGCTGGACCTTCAGGAATCGCTGGATTTCGCCGCCGACGGCCGCGTGGCCGCGACCATCAGCAAAGCCCGCCTGGACGACATCAACGACGTGTTCGACAAGATGCACAAAGGCCAGATCGAAGGCCGCATCGTGCTGGACATGAGCGCGTGATCTAGTCTTTCTTGCCTTCATCGGCCGCCGGCGCGGCGGGCATCTCCTGGCGGCGTCGCCAGTGAAAAGCCACCCGGCGGATGCGGGCGCTGCGGAATTGGGTCATGGAGCGGCTGCCCGGCATGGGCAGCCCGCGCTGGGCAGTGTTTTTCATCGTCCGCCTGAGACTTCGATAAAGGAGGCAGTGGAATAGCTTGCCTCCGGGGAAAGCAGCCACATGATGGCGGCGGCGACTTCCTCGGCCGTGCCGCCGCGCTTCATGGGCAGGGATGGCTTGAGCCGGTCCACGCGGCCGGGCTCGCCGCCCGAGGCATGCATGTCGGTATAGATGAAACCCGGGCGCACGGCGTTGACGCGAATGCCCTCATCGGCGACTTCGCGCGCCAGGCCCAGGGTCAGCGTGTCCAGCGCGCCCTTGGACGCGGCGTAGTCCACGTATTCGCCCGCCGAGCCCAGCCGGGCCGCGGCCGACGATACATTGACAATGGCCCCGCCCCGTCCGCCGTGGCGCAGCGCCATGCGCCGCACCGCCTCGCGGCAGCAGATGAAGGCGCCCACCACATTGGTCGCCAGAATGCGCTGGATGCGCGCCGCGTCCATGTCTTCGACACGCATCTGGGTCTCCAGGATGCCGGCATTGTTGACCAGGGCGTCCAGCCGCCCCCATTGCCGGTCCACGGCCTGGAACAAGGCCACGACCTCTGCTTCGCGGGCCACGTCGGCCTGCACCGCCATGGCCTCGCCGCCCTCCTGGCGCAGCGCATCGACCAGGCGGGCCGCCGCATCGGCATTGGCGCGGTAGTTCACGCAGACGGCGTAGCCGCGCCGCGCCGCCAGCCGGGCGGCCGCCGCGCCGATGCCGCGCGCGCCGCCCGTGATCAACACCACCGGCCGGCTCATGCCGCGCTCCGGTCGCGCGCCCATTGCAAGGCGTCTTCCAGCCTGTCGTTGCCCCAGAACATCTCGCCATCGACCAGGAAGGTCGGGGCGCCGAAGATGCCATGCTGGCGGGCACGGTCGACCTGCCGGCGCAAGGCCTCTTTGCTGCTCTCGGCCTTGGCGCGGGCGATCCAGTCGGCGGCGTCGAGGGACAGGTCTTGCAGGACGTCGCGCATCACATCCTCGTCCTGGATGTCGCGGTCTTCGGCGAAGTTGGCGCGAAAGACCGCGCGGCAGAAATCCAGGCCCCAGGCCTGGTGCTGGCCCAGCAGGGCCAGGCGCGCGGGCAGCACCCCCACTCGCGGGAAAATCATGGGGCGGTTGTAGGGCACGCCATATTTGTCGGCCAGCCGAGCGATGTCGCGCATCATGTAGGCGCCCTTGCCGGGAAAGAGCCGGAAGGGGCTGTCGTTCCAGCCCTGGGCCTGGAAGATCGGCCCCAGCAGAAAAGGCTGCAACACCAGCCCGACCCCGGCCGCGCGGGCCAGCGCATCGACGCGGGCCATGGCCAGATAGCTGTAGGGGCTGGCGAAATCGAACCACATCTCAACGCTGGGCGCGGCGGGAAGGGTCATCAGGAGGCACTCCGGCAGTAGGGACGGGCGCGGCGCGCGGGCCGCGAATGGCGACATCGCAGGCAGGGCCGCGAGCCGTTCCAGCCCAAAGCATAGAACAGCGCTCGGCGCGCCGGAAGCGCCTGGCCTTGCGCGGCCAGCCCGCCGGGGCGCCCGCGCCCGCTTATTCGTTCACCTGCTATTGGACGGCCGGAAGGTAATATTGCTCAAGCGACTTTCACGGCGTCATGACATGAGTTTTGCGAATGCCATTCCCTCTCGCTAAATTACCGCCCCTGGACCTGGTGCGAGGCTTTGTGGCGGTGGCGCGCCGCATGAGCATCACCCAGGCCGCACAGGACCTGCACGTGACCCAATCGGCCGTGAGCCGGCAGATCCGCAGCCTGGAGGCCCATCTCGGGGTCGCCCTGCTGCGGCGCGGCTTTCGCAGCGTCTCGCTCACGCCCGAAGGCGCCCAGCTGTTCCGCCTGGCCGATCCCTGGCTGACTGAACTGGGCGAGCTCAGCGCGCAGTGGCGCACGCCCGGCCGGCGCCTGCCCGTGACGGTCACCACGACCATAGGCGTGGCCTCGCTCTGGCTCCTGCCCCGCCTGGGCGCCTTCCAGGCCGCCCATCCCGATATCGACGTGCGGGTGGCCGCCGACAACCGGGTCATGGACCTGGACCGCGAAGGCGTGGACATCGCCATCCGCTATTGCACGGCCGAACACGTGAGCGAGGACGCCCAGTGGCTCTTCGGGGAGACCGTGCTGCCGGTGGCCCATCCTTCGCTGGCCATGACGCGCCTGGACGGCGACAGCCTGCAAGAGCAGGTCTTGCTGGAATTCGACGATCCCACGCGCCCCTGGCTGCAATGGGACAGCTGGCTGGAATCGCGCGGCCTGGGGCGCACCAGGCCCCGGAGCATGCTGCGCTTCAACCAATACGACCAGGTCGTCCATGCGGCGCTGGCCGGCCATGGCGTGGCCCTGGGCCGCCACGCCCTGATCGCGCCCATGCTGGCCGACGGCCGGCTGCGCGCCGTCGGCGGAGAGGCGCCCGGCAGCACGCCGCTATCGTACTGGCTGGTTCGCAATCCGCGCCGGCCCTCGGCCGAGGCTGACATCGTGGCCGAATGGCTGCGAACTCAGGCATTATCCGAGGCTGACCGATAACCCCTACGACGGAGCCCTGCCATGTCTTTCGCCCGCATCGCGGCCGCCCTGGGATTGACCCTCGCCCTCATGGGCGGCGCCCAGGCCTCACCTGTCCAGACCGCGCAAGCGCCCGGCTTTCATCGCATGGCATTGGGCGACTTCGTCGTCACCGCGCTCTACGACGGCTACGTCGACCTCGACCCCAAGGTCCTGACCGGCGCTTCGCCCCAAGATGTCCAGCGCCTGCTGGCCGACATGTTCGCCCAGCGCGCCAGCGGCATGCAGACCGCCGTCAACGGCTATCTGGTGCACACGGGCGCCCAGTTGGTGCTGATCGATACTGGCGCCGGCCATTGTTTCGGCCCGACGCTCGGCCAGCTGGACAGCAATCTGCAGGCCGCCGGCTACACGGCGGCGGACGTGGACGCGGTGCTGCTGACCCATCTGCATCCCGACCATGCCTGTGGACTGATCACGCCCCAGGGCCAGGCGCGCTTTCCGCGCGCCAAGGTCTATGCCGCGCGCGAAGAGACCGCCTATTGGCTGAGCCAACCCATCGCCGCGGCCGCGCCCGAGGCGGCCCGGCCCATGTTCGCCATGGCCGCCCAGGCCGTGGCGCCCTACCAGGAAAGCGGCCGTTTCATTGCCTATGACGGCGACCCGGGCATCATGGCGGGCCTGAGCATCGTCGAGAGCCCGGGCCACACGCCCGGCCATCGGTCCTACCGCCTGAGCTCGGGCGGCCAGACCCTGCTGATCTGGGGCGACATCGTGCACAACCACGCGGTGCAGCTGCCCCGGCCCGAGATCGCCATCGAGTTCGACGTGGAAAGCGGCCAGGCGGTCGCCACGCGGCGCCAGCTCCTGGCCGACGCGGCGCGCGAACGCCTGTGGATAGGCGGCGCGCACCTGCCATTCCCGGGGCTGGGCCATGTGCGGCCGGACGGCACGGGCTATGTCTGGGTGCCGGTGGAGTACGCGCCCCTGCGCAACAAATAGCCCGGCCCGCCCGCCTAGACGACTTGCACCACCGGATCGCCGACGGCCATCTCGCCGATGACGGCGGCGTCGGCAAAGCCGCCGGCGGCGAAGATGTCCAGCACCTGGGCGGCCGCCTCGGGCGCGCAGGCCACCAGCAGGCCGCCCGAGGTCTGCGGGTCGGTCAGCAGGGCGCGCTCGGTGTCGCCGATCTTGGGCGCCAGGCGTATGGCGTCGCCATAAGAGGCCCAGTTGCGGCCGGAGGCGCCCGTGACCACGCCGTCGGCGGCCAGGGCGCGCACCCCCGGAATCCAGGGCAGGTCGCTCAGGCGCAGCCTGGCGGTCAGGCCGGCGCCGCGCGCCATCTCCAGCGCGTGGCCCAGCAGGCCGAAGCCGGTGACATCGGTGATGGCGTGCACGCCGGGCAGGGCGCCCAGGTCCGATCCGGGACGGTTGAGCTGGGTGGTGGCCGCCAACATGGCCGCGTAGCCGGCCTCGTCCAGACGGTTTTTCTTCAGGGCCGCCGACAAGATACCCACGCCCAGCGGCTTGCCCAGGATGAGCACGTCGCCGGCGCGCGCATCCGCATTGCGCTTGATGAAATCGGGGTGGACCAGGCCCATGGCCGCCAGCCCATAGATAGGTTCGACCGAGTCGATGCTGTGGCCGCCCGCGATCATGATGCCGGCGTCCTGGCAGACGGATTCGCCGCCGCGCAGGATCTCGGCGATCACATCGTGCGGCAGCACGTTGATGGGCATGCCGACGATGGCCAGCGCCATGATGGGCTTGCCGCCCATGGCATAGATATCGGACAGCGCATTGGTCGCGGCGATGCGCCCGAAGTCGAAGGGATTGTCGACGATGGGCATGAAGAAATCGGTGGTGGCGATCAGGGCCTGCTGGTCGTTGAGGCGATAAACCGCCGCATCATCGGAGGTCTCGGTGCCCACGAGCAGGTTGGGGTCGCTGCGCTGCGGGACGAAACGCGACAGCAATTCCGACAGGACGCCGGGAGCGATCTTGCAGCCGCAGCCTCCGCCATGGGACAGCGAGGTCAATCGCAAAACAGTATCGGTGGACATGCGCGCTCCGTGGGATCAAGGGCGAGCAAGGCATGGCACCGGGCCCGCCGGGGAGGTGGCGGAAGGCAGCAGGAGTCGAACCTACCTGGGAACGTCTGACGTCCCCAACTGGGTTTGAAGCCCAGCCGTGCCACCGGGCACGCATGCCTTCCTTGAACGGGCCTCTATGATAACGACTCGTCCCCGGCTTGTGGGTGCGCATAGAGCGCGCTGTCAGCGCGCAGCACATGGCCGTCCCGCAAGCGCCGCGTATACCCCACCCGGTCGAAGAACTCCAGGATCTGGATGGCGCGCTTGCGCCCCAGGCCGGTCAGGTCCCTGAAGGACGCGGCCTCGGCGCTGCCCTGCTCGCGGCATAGCCCGGCCACCATGGCGGCCAGCGCCTGCACCGGTTCGTGGTGATAGAAAAGATCGCGCACCACCTGGACCACGTCGCCGCGGCGCAGCAGCTTGCGCATCAGGCGGCGCATATCGTCTTCGGGCACATGCAGCGCGCGCGCCAGGTCGCGCACCCAGGGCGGGTCATAGCGGCCCTGCCGCAGCAGCGGCAGCGCGCGCTCGGCCAGCACGGTCTCGGCCTCGTTCAGGGATACGCCATGGCCGGGCAACTGCCACCAGACGCCATTGCGCCGCGCCAGGCCCTGCCCGGCCGCGCTTTCCAGCAGGGCCTGCCAAAGCTCGGGCGTGGCCTGCGGCCAGGCCATGCGCCGCAGCCGCGCGGCATCGGCGCCCGGCTCATCGGGAAACTGCGCATGGAAGGACGCGAGCGCGGCGCGCAGGTCTTCGTGCAGGGCCTGCCAGCGTCCCTCGTCGATCAGGATGCGGCCGCCGCCCTGGCGCGGCGCCACCCAGCGCGCGGCGGCCGGCACGCGGGCGGCCGCGCCCAGGCGCAGGACCGTGAGTTCGGAGATTCCCAGGGGCGCCTGCGCGAGCACGGGCAGCAGATCGCCGTCGGCCAGATAGGCGGCGACGGCGTCCAGCCAGGCCAGGCGCGCGGGCGAGCGGCGCTTGCGGTCCGGCGCGTTGGGATCCAGCACCTGCCCACCGCCGACGGTGCGGCTGGCCTGGGCATTGCGGACGATGTAGCGGTCGCCAGGCATGGCGCACTGCGGTTCGTCGAAGACCAGCTGCACCCGCCCGGCCTGGCCGGCGGCCAGCTCGGCTGGCGCCAGCGGCACGGCATGGGCCAGCGCCCGCGCCGCGCCCAGATGCACATGCACCGGCGTCCAGGCCGACAGCGGCGTCTCGCCGTGCCAGCGCAGGTCGACATCGATATGCCGCGAGGGCGTGAAGCAGCGCGCATCGGCCACCCAGTCGCCGCGCGCGATATCGTCCTTGTCCACCCCCGGCAGATTCAGCGCGCAGCGCTGGCCGGCTACGCCGGTATCGCTGCTGCGGTTCTGCGCATGGATGCTGCGCACCCGGACCGGCCGGCCAGCCGGCATAAGACGCAGGTCGGCGCCGTCTTCGCCCACGCGCACCCTGCCGTCGTGCACGGTGCCGGTCACGACCGTGCCGTGGCCGGCCAGCGTGAAGGCGCGGTCGATCGCCAGGCGGAACAGGCCGCTGGCCGCGCGCGGCGCCAGGGCCTGGGCCTGGGCGTGCAGCCAGGACTTGAGCTCGGCCACGCCGGGGTCGCCCGGCTGGCCGGCGGCCACCACGAATAGGGGCGCGTCCTGCAGAAAGGAGGCCGCGGCCAGCGCCCGGATTTCGTCCTTTACCGCTTCGATACGGCCGGCGTCCGCGCGATCGGCCTTGGTGATGACGACCGCTCCCCGGTCCACGCCCAGCAGGCCGAGAATGGCCAGGTGCTCGCGCGTCTGGGGCATCACGCCATCGTCGGCGGCCACCACCAAGAGCCCGAAATCGATGCCGCTGGCGCCGGCGGCCATGGTATGCACGAGCTTCTCGTGCCCGGGGACATCGATGAAGCCCAGCACGTCGCCGTTGGGCAAGGGCGTATAGGCATAGCCCAGCTCGATGGAGATGCCGCGCGCTTTCTCTTCCTTGAGCCGGTCGGTATCGACTCCGGTCAGGGCGCGCACCAGGGTGGTCTTGCCGTGGTCGATATGACCCGCGGTGCCGACGATCATGCCAGGGGCTCCGTCAGCTGGGCGGCGAACTCGGCTTCGTCGCGCTCTTCGAGGCAACGCAGGTCGAGCCAGAAGACATCATCGTCGATCCGCCCGATCACCGGCCGCGGCAGCGCGCGCAAGCCGGCCTGCAGGCGCTCCAGGTGGCGGCCGGCGCGGCCACGGCCCAGGTAGCGTATGGCCAGGCCGAAGCTGGGCAGCTGGTCGATGGGCAGCGCGCCGCTGCCGATCTGGCTGAACATCGCCACGCCCTGGACGCCGAACCCGGGCCCCACGGCGTGCTGCACAGCCGCGCGCAGGCGCTCGGCCTGGGCCTGCATCAGGCGCTGCGGACGTGTGAGCAGGCGCAAGGTGGTCAGCCGTTCGGCCAGCTTCTCCGGCGCCCGGTACAGGGCCAGCACGGGCTCGAGCGCGGCCAGCGTCAGCTTGCCCACGCGCAGGGCGCGCTTGAGCGGATTTTTCTTGATCTTGCGGATGAGGTCGGCGCGGCCGACCAGCAGGCCCGCCTGCGGCCCGCCCAGCAGCTTGTCGCCGCTGAAGGTGACGAGGTCGGCGCCGGCCTCGATGGTCTCGCGCACCGTGTCCTCGCGCGGCAGGCCCCATTGCGTCAAGTCCAGCAAGGTGCCGCTGCCCAGGTCCACCGTGGCGGGCAGGCCCTGGGCGTGCGCCATGGCGGCCACCTCGGCCACGCTCACGCTCTTGGTGAAGCCGGTCACGGCGTAGTTGCTGCAATGCACCTTCATCAGCATCGCGGTGCGCGGGCCGATGGCATTGGCATAGTCGGCGGCATGCGTGCGGTTGGTGGTGCCGACCTCGATCAGCCGCGCGCCGGCGCGCTTCATGATGTCGGGGATGCGGAAAGCACCGCCGATCTCGACCAGCTCGCCGCGCGACACGATGACTTCGCGGCGATCGGCCAGCGCGTTGAGCATGAGCAGCACCGCCGCGGCATTGTTGTTGACCACCGTGGCGGCCTGCGCGCCGGTCAGCTCGCACAGCAGCGCCTCGATGAGATCATCGCGGTCGCCGCGCGCGCCGGTCTCCAGGTCGAACTCCAGGTTGGCCGGGCGCGTGAGCGCGCGCAACACCGAGTCGACCGCTTCGTCGGGCAGGAGGGCGCGGCCCAGATTGGTGTGCAGCACCGTGCCGGTCAGGTTGAAGACCGCCGTCAGGCGCGGCGCATTGCGCGATGCCAGCGCCCGCGCGGTGGCCGCGGCCAGCATGCCGGCCTCCAGCTCGGCGCCGTCCAGGCCGCCGGCCAGCGCCCGTTCGCGCAGGCCCTGCAATTGTTCGCGCAGCATGGCCACGACCTGGCTGCGGCCGTAGCGCTCCAGCAGCGCCGCGTAGTCTGCGTGGTTGAGCAGGCGGTCCAGCGAAGGGATGTCGCCCGGCGTGGCCGGCCGCGCGCTCATTCTGCGCTCTCCTCGTGCCAGAGCAGCGGATTGCCGCTGGCCCGGTGGTAGCCCGCCTCGCCCATCAGCACGTCCAGCGCCAGGCTGGCGAGATCGTCGGCCACGGGGTCGACGTGCAGGTCTTTCTCTTGATAGAAGATCTTGCGGTAGCTGTGGCAGCTGTCGCAGGACTCGGCCTTGATGGCCTCGGAACGGCCGGCGATGTTGTGGTAGGCCACGTCCTTGGTGTTCTGGCAGTGGCTGCAGGTCACGCGCACCAGGTGCCATTCGCAGGAACACAAACCGCAGGCCAGGTAGCGCAGGCCATCCGACTGGCCGCCCACGCGCACCACGCTGGATACCGGCAGGCTGCCGCACATGGGGCAGACCCCGAAGGGGCTGGCCACCGGCATGGCCTTGGGATCGAAGCGGCAGGCCATGTCGGTCCAATAGACTTGCAGGGCGGCCATCACCAGGGGCGCGGCGGCGCTGTCCACCCCCACCGCCCGCTCGGCCAGCAGGGCGTCGGCCAGGTCTTCGACCGCCTGCGGATCGCGGGCCAGCGCCGCGCGCCAGCGCTCGCAGACCTCGCGCGCCGCCTCGGGCGTGGCGGGCAGGGCGGCCACGCGCGCCAGCAGCTGGTCCAGCACCTCGCGCCAGGCCGGATCACGCTCCCAGGCCACGGCCTGCAGCGGCGGCATGCCGTGGGCCTGGGCCAGGTCGACCCGCTCGGCGGCCGGGCCCGGGAAATGGCAGGACGCCAGCGCGGCCTGTTGGGCGTCGGCCACGTCGGCCATCAGCCGCAGATAGCCCGCGATGGGATTGTCTTCGGCCAGGGCCCGCAGGCGCGCGGCGCGCGCGCTGAAGACCGTGGCGCGCTCGGGCTGGCGCAGGCGGGCAATGGCGGTGTGATCCAGGGATTCAATCTCGCCGCGCGGCAGAATTCGCTGCAAAGCACTCTCCAGAGAAACAAACACGGCTGCGGGCGCGCCAAGCGCGCAACGCAGCCGTGCGGCGGGCCGTCGGGCCCGGCGGGGACGGTGGCGGGCTTATTCGCCGCCAGGCGACTCCTTGCGAACCGAACGGAACCAGGCGCGATGATGTTTCCAGGCCCAGCCCCAGCTCACGGTGCCGCGCACCATGGCCCGGACCGAACCCTTGACCCAGATCGCCGCGTAGATATGCACAATGATCGCGCAAATCAACACAAAAGCAAAAACGGCATGCAACAGCGAGGCGACGCGGATACCGTCTATCGGGAAATACCCGGCGAAGTAGGGACGCCACATCACGATGCCGGTCAGGACCAGGCCCAGCATGCAGATGACCAGCACATAGAACAGCAGCTTCTGGCCGGCGTTGTACTTGCCGACCTCGGGCAGCTTGTCCTCGCGGTTGTTCAGCACATCGCCCAGCTGGCGCAGCCACTGGCGGTCGTTCTTCGTCATCAGGTTGTGCCGCCACATATGGCCGGCGAAGACGAAGAAGCAGACAAACATCACGACCCCGATGAAGGGGTGCAGGATGCGCGTCCAGGGGCCGCCGCCCAGCAAGGCATAGAGCCAGGAGAAGGCCGGATGGAAGAGGGCCAGGCCCGAGAGGGCCAACAGGATGAAGGTCAGCGCGATCAGCCAGTGATTGGTGCGCTCACCGGCCGTATAGCGCAGGATCTGCTTGGAGCGACGGGGATCAGCCATGGCGCGCCTCCTCTTCAGCCTTGCGTTCGTCTTCCTCGTCGGTCTCGTTGGGGCCGACCCGGATGTAGTGCAGGAAGCCGGCCAGCGCCGTCAGCGCCATGGCGGCCACGCCCAGCGGCTTGGCGATGCCCTTCCAGAGCGAGACCATGGGACTGATCTTGGGATCCTCGGGCAAGCCGTGATAGAGCTGCGGCTTGTCGGCATGGTGCAGCACGTACATGACGTGCGTGCCGCCCACGCCCTGGGGATCGTACAGGCCGGCGTTCTGGAAGCCGCGCGACTTCAGGTCTTCGATCCGTTCCGCCGCATGCTGCTTCATGTCGTCCTTGGTGCCGAACACGATGGCACCGGTGGGACAGGTCTTGACACAGGCGGGCTCCTGGCCGACGGCCACGCGGTCCGAGCACAGGGTGCATTTATAGGCCTTGTGGTCCTTCTGCGAGATGCGCGGAATATTGAACGGACAGCCGGTGATGCAGTAGCCGCAGCCAATACAGTTTTCTTCGTGGAAATCCACGATGCCATTGTTGTATTGGATGATGGCGCCCGGCGAGGGACAGGCCTTCAGGCAGCCCGGGTCCTCGCAGTGCATGCAGCCGTCCTTGCGGATCAGCCACTCCAGGTCGCCCTTGTCGTTCTCGTACTCCGAGAACCGCATGACAGTCCAGGAATGCTCGGTGAGATCGGCCGGGTTGTCATAGACCCCCACGTTCACGCCGATCTCGTCGCGCAGATCATTCCACTCCATGCAGGCCACCTGGCAGGCCTTGCAGCCTATGCACTTGGAGACGTCGATCAGCTTGGCGACGCTGCCGGTCGAGGGCTCGCGCACGCCGGGCGGCGGCGTGGTGGTGGCGGAGCGCCGTTTGATGTCCAGTGATTGCATCGACATGACTTGGCTCCTATGCCTTCTCGACCTTGACCAGGAAGGACTTGAACTCGGGCGTCTGGCTGTTGCCGTCGCCCACGAAAGGCGTCAGCGTATTGGTCAGGAAGCCCGGTTTCGCTATCCCCACGAAACCCCAGTGGATGGGTATGCCCACCTGGTGCACGGTGCGGCCCTCGATGGTCAGCGCCTTGATCCGCTTGGTGACCAGGGCCACCGCCTTGATGTAGCCGCGGTTGGACGACACCTTCACGCGCGAACCATTGGCGATGCCCAGCTCCTTGGCCAGCGCCTCGCCGATCTCGACGAATTGCTCGGGCTGCAGGATGGCATTGAGCCTGACGTTCTTGGTCCAGTAGTGGAAGTGCTCCGTCAAGCGGTAGGTCGTGGCCACATGCGGGAATTTATCCGCCTTGCCCATGGCCTCCAGGTCCGACTTGAACACGCGCGCGGCCGGGTTGCTGACGGCCAGCGGCTGCTTGGGATGCAGCGGGTTGTAGCCCAGCGGGTTCTCGAAGGGCTCGTAGTGCTCGGGGAAAGGCCCTTCGGCCATGCCGGCCCGGGCGAAGAAACGCGCCACGCCCTCCGGGTTCATGATGAAGGGGCCCATGCCGCCGGCCGGGTTCTCGTCACCCTTGAAATCCGGGATATCGGCGCCCCCCCAGGCCTTGCCATTCCAGGCGACCAGACTGCGCCGCGGATTGAAGGGCTTGCCTTCCAGGTCGCAGGAGGCGCGGTTGTACAGCACGCGGCGGTTGGCCGGCCAGGCCCAGGCCCAGTTCAGGGTCTGCCCGATGCCGGTCGGGTCGCTGTTGTCGCGCCGGGCCATGAGGTTGCCCGCCTCGCTCCAGGCGCCCGCGAAGATCCAGCAGCCGCTGAGGGTCGAGCCATCGTCGCGCAGCTCCGCGAAACCGGCCAGCTGCTCGCCGGCCTTGCGGGTGACGCGCGTCGGATCCTTGGGATCGGTCAGGTCGACCAGCGCGCGGCCAGTGTACTCCTTGGCCAGCTCGACCGCCGTGGGGTTGCCCGGATTGGAATACGGCCACCACAGGTTGACGATGGGGTCGGGATAGACGCCGCCGTCCTTGCGGTACATCTCGCGCACGCGGGTGAAGAGATCAGCCATGATCTCGATATCGCTGCGCGCCTCGCCCGGGGGCTCGGCGCCCTTCCAGTGCCATTGCAGCCAGCGGCCCGAGTTGACCAGCGTGCCCTCTTCCTCGGCAAAGCAGGTGGTGGGCAGGCGGAAGACTTCGGTCTGGATCTTGGCCGGATCGACGTCGTTGTGTTCACCCACATTGCGCCAGAACTCCGACGTCTCGGTGTTCAGAGGGTCCATGATGACCAGGAACTTGAGCTTGGAGAAGCCCTCGGTCAGCTTGGCCTTGTTGGGCGCGGCGGCCAGCGGGTTGAAGCCCTGGCAGATGTAGCCGTTGACCTTGCCCTGGGTCATCAGCTCATACGTCTGCAGCATGTCGTAGAGCTTGTCCAGCTTGGGCAGATAGTCGTAGGCCCAGTTGTTTTCCACCGTCGCCGACGGACCCCACCAGGCCTTCATGAGGCTGACGTGGAACTTCTTGTAGTTCTGCCAGTAGCTCAGCTGGTTGGGACGCAGTGGCTTGAGCGCGCGCACGTCGATGTATTTGCCGAAATCCTGCTCGCCTTCGCCGGGCAGGGTCATATAGCCCGGCAGCAGGTTGGACATCAGCCCCAGATCGGTCAGGCCCTGGATGTTGGAGTGCCCGCGCAGCGCGTTCATGCCGCCGCCGGCCACGCCGATATTGCCCAGCAGCAGCTGCAGCATCGCGCCGGTGCGGATGATCTGCGAACCGATGGAGTGCTGCGTCCAGCCCAGCGCGTACAGGATGGTGGCCGCGCGGTCCTTGGTCGCCGTCGACGCCAGCGTCTCGCACACATGCTGGAACTTGTCCTTGGGCGTGCCGCAGACGCGCTCGACCATCTCGGGCGTGTAGCGCGAGTAGTGCTGCTTGAGCAGCTGGTAGACCGAACGCGGATGCTGCAAGGTGGGGTCGGTCTTGACGTAGCCGTCCTCGCCTCGCTCGTAGTCCCAGGAGGCTTTGTCGTAGCTGCGCTTTTCGGCGTTGTAGCCCGAGTAGATGCCGTCCTCGAACTTGAAGTCCTCGCGGACGATGAACGAGAAGTCGGTGTAATTGCGCACATACTCGTGCTGGACCTTGTCGTTTTCCAGCAGGTAGCGGATGACGCCGCCGAGGAACACGATGTCGGTCCCGGTGCGTATGGGCGCGTAGAAATCGGCCACGGACGCCGAGCGCGTGAAGCGCGGGTCCACGACCAGCAGTTTCGCCTTGTTATGGGCTTTGGCTTCCGTGACCCATTTGAACCCGCAAGGGTGGGCCTCGGCGGCATTGCCGCCCATGATAAGCACGACATCCGCGTTCTTGATGTCGACCCAATGGTTCGTCATCGCTCCACGGCCAAACGTCGGGGCAAGACCTGCCACCGTCGGGCCATGTCAGACACGAGCCTGGTTGTCGAACGCCAGCATCCCCATGCTGCGCACAACCTTGTGCGTGATGTAGCCGACCTCGTTGCTGCTGGCCGAAGCCGCGAGCATGCCGGTGGTCAGCCAGCGGTTGACGGTCTTGCCGTCAGCCGTCTTTTGCACGAAGTTGGCGTCGCGGTCTTCCTTCATGAGCTTGGCGATGCGCGTCATCGCCTCGTCCCAGGACAGGCGCTGCCATTTATCCGAGCCCGGCGCGCGGTACTCCGGATACATGAGGCGGTTGGGGCTGTGGATGAAATCGATCAGGCCAGCCCCCTTGGGACAGAGGGTGCCCCGGTTGACCGGGTGATCGGCATCGCCCTCGATATGGACGATGCTCGCCTTGGCGTTCTTGGCGCCGTCGCCAAGTCCGTACATCAAGATGCCGCAGGCAACCGAACAGTAAGGACAGGTGTTGCGCGTTTCCGTCATGCGCGCAAGCTTGTACTGACGCACTTCGGCCATGGCCGTGCCGGGCGCGGCGCCCAGCATCACCAGGCTGGAGCCTGCCAGCGTCGACCCTGTCACCTTGAAGAACTGGCGGCGATTCATGTTGAGCATGAAGCACTCCCTTCTGGGTGGAGGAAAGTGACGCCATGCCCTGCCTCTTGTAAAGACCCCGCGGGCGTCACAGTTAAAGCCAGTATAGGGTGCTTACATCGTGGATATCAATTGCGCGGCGCACAAAACAAGATTTAGCTCAAGAAAGCGGCGTATTCGCCGATTTTGGCGCGCTGGCGCGCTGCTACGATGCGGCCTTCCTGCCCGCCGCGCCGACGCGAACGGGAGGTGTCCTCATTCCCGTTTTCTGGAGCGCCGCATGCGCCGCCTGAACGTGGCCATCCTCTCGCTGGCCGCCCTTTTCGCCCCTTTGCCCGGCCCGGCCCAAGGCCTGGCCGACCCGCCCGTGCCGGCCGCCACGGCCGAGATCCAGCGCATCGCCTTCGATGCCTATGTCTATCTCTACCCCTTGGTGTCCATGGACCTGGCGCGGCGCCAAGCGGTGTCTCCCAAGGCCTCGGGCCAGGCCGGCCATGCGCCGGCCAACCGCTTCTGGATGCAGCGCGCCGGGGCGGCGGGCGGTGCCTGGGCGCATGCCGACATGCTGCGCATGACGGCATGGCTGGACCTGAGCGACGGGCCCGTGGTGATTTCGGTGCCGCCCACCCAGGGACGGCTCTACACCCTGACGCTGCATGATCTCTGGAGCGACGCCTTCGCGGTCCTGGGCAAGCGCAGCACCGGCACCGGGCGCGGCAATTACGCCGTGGTGCCGCCCGGATGGACCGCGGCGCTGCCGCCGGCCATGCAGCGCATCGACGCGCCGACCAGCCACGTATGGCTGCAGGGGCTGCTGCAGCCCGGAGCGGCCGCCGAGACCCAGGCCTTGCAGGACGGCTTCATCCTGACCCCGCTGCAGGACTGGAACCGGGGCGCGCAGTCCATGCAGGTCAAGTCGGACCCCGGGCTGGATCTTGCCACCCCGGTCGCCCGGCAGGTGGCGAAAATGCCGGCCGATGTGTTTTTTGCCTACGGCGCCGAGCTGCTGCGCAAGAATCCCGCGCACGATACCGACCAGCCCATGCTGGCGCGCCTGCGCCGCCTGGGCATCGCGCCGGGGCAGCAATTCGTCCTGTCGAAGCAGGACAACATCGTGCAGCAGGCCTTGCGGCGCGCCGCGCGCGAGGCGCCGGCCTATATCGAAACCCTGGCCCGCGCGCGGCAGCCGGACGCCCGCGGCTGGGTGGCCGAGCGCGAGGCCATGGGCGCCTATGGCAGCGCCTACCTCAAGCGCGCCTGGATGGCCTGGCTGCAACCCGGCGCCGAACTGCCCGAGGATGTGCTGACGCTGCGCCTGGTGACCGACGCCGACGGCTTGCCGATCGACAGCGGCGCGCGCTATGTGCTGCGTTTCGAGGCCGATGAACTGCCGCCGGGCGACGCCTTCTGGACCCTGGCGGCTTTCGACGCGCAAGGCCAGACCGTGCCCAATCCCTACCGGCGCCACAGCGTGGGCGACCGCGACCCGCTGCGCTACAACCCCGACGGCTCGCTGGAGCTTTATCTGCAGGCCGATCCGCCGGCCGAGGCCGACCGGGCCAACTGGCTGCCGCTGTCGGGCGAGGCCGTCAACCTCCTGCTGCGCATCTACCTGCCTGCCGCCGCCGCCCTGGACGGCCGCTGGAATCCGCCCGTGCTGCGGGCCGAGCGCTCCGAAGCGGCGCCGGCCGATAACGCGGCGCCGCAATAGGCGAGTACGATAGCCACTTCGCAACTCGCAACACCGCCATGGAAGACGCTTTCAGCCACCAGCTCTCGATGACCATCCTGATGACGCCCGACATGGCGAACTTCTCAGGCAATGTGCACGGGGGCACCATACTCAAATACCTGGACCAGGTGGCCTATGCCTGTGCGAGCCGCTATGCCGGCCAGTACGTGGTGACCCTGTCGGTGGACCAGGTGGTCTTTCGCGAACCCATCCACGTGGGCGAACTGGTGACCTTTCTCGCCTCGGTCAATTACACCGGCCGCACGTCGATGGAAGTGGGCATCAAGGTCGTGACCGAGGACATCCGCCGCAAGCTGGTGCGCCACACCAACAGCTGTTATTTCACGATGGTGGCGGTC
This sequence comes from Bordetella hinzii LMG 13501, assembly GCF_001548475.1. Taxonomy (GTDB): domain Bacteria; phylum Pseudomonadota; class Gammaproteobacteria; order Burkholderiales; family Burkholderiaceae_B; genus Bordetella; species Bordetella hinzii. The sequence goes on along the minus strand of NZ_LRUJ01000038.1, from coordinate 33,512 downwards.
GACGACCAGGGCCAGCCCACCGCCGTGCCACCGCTGGAGCTACGCACGGTCGAAGAGTGCCAGCGCTTCGAGGCCGCCAAGCAGCGCCGCGCCCTGCGCCAGGAAATGGAAAACCGGCACGACGCGATCAAGCGGCAGGCGCACGATCCGAGCGCCGCGGCTCATCCCTAGCCAACATGCGCTTGACGCCCAGCCACTGCTGGGCCCAGAAACCGCGCCCGTAGTCGCGGCCGCCGCCTTGCGGCAGCTGGTCGTGGATGCCGGTCGGGCCGTAATCGCCATCGAAGCGCGCCGTGCCGAACAACATGTCCCAGACCGGGAACAGGGCGGCGAAGTTGTAGCCGCCGGCCGGCCCCGGCGATGAGGCGTCGTAGGCGATGGAATGGTGCTGGCGGTGAAAGCGCGGCCCCACGACCAGGCGCGCCCCCAGCCGGCCGAAACCGGCGCGCAGGTTGGCATGCGACAGGCTTTCGGTCAGCTGGGTGATGGCCACCACGGCCACGAACTGCGCCGGCGGCACGCCGATCAGCTGGGACACCAGAACGATGACCACGTCGCGCAGCATGTCGTCGAGCAGGTGATTGCGGTTGTCGCTCCAGAGCGTCATCTGCCGCTGGCTGTGATGCAGCGAATGCAGCGCCCACAGCCAGCTGTAGCGATGCTGGGCCCGGTGGTAGAAGTAGTCCACCAGGTCGAAGACCAGCAGATAGAGCAGCAGGCTGGCCCAGGGACCGTCGGTCACGCCCGGCCAGACCTGGTCGAGCTGGAAAGTTGCCAGGCCCCAGGTGTGCAGGGTGCCGAACACGCTGTCCCACAGCGGGTCAACGGTGAAAAACAACAGGATACGGAACAGGCCCAGGCGATGCACCAGGGTGTAGATCACGTCCACGAAGACCTGCTGGCGGTCGCGCACCGCCTCGACCGGGCGCCAGCGCTCCAGCGCGCCGAAGATCAGCACCATGATGACAATCTGGACCAGGCCGACCAGCAGCCACATCGTGCCGTCGTAGGCGTCTTCGATGATGCTGGCCAGGCCCAGGTGAAAAAGCACGGGCTGCACGGCCGTCTCGAACAGCCATTGCTGGCATTGTGAAAACAGCTGGCTGAGTGTTTCCATGGTGAATCAGTGATGCGTGGCAAGCCACTGGCGATACGCCGGATGCGTATCGAGCGTGGCGAAACAAAAGCCCTTGGCCTTCAGCCCGGTGATCAGCGGCTCCAGGACGGCCGGCGCCCAGGGGTCCTTGCGCGACCAGATGCCCAGGTGCGCAAGCAGGATATCGCCCGGCCGGATGCGGCGCAATGCCTGGTCCAGCAGGGCGGCGTTGGGATATTTGTCGCTGGGCAGCTCATCGCCCAGAAAACCGGCGTCGGCCCAGCCGGCATGGGCATAGCCGCAGCTGCGGGCCGCCGCCAGCAGCGCGGGCGAGGTCTTGCCGCCGGGCGCGCGGTACAGCGGCAGCATGGTCTTGCCGGTCATTTCGGTGAAACGCTGCGCCGAGCGCTGGATTTCGCGGCAATATTGCGCCGCCGTCCACGTCTGGGTCTTGCCGCTGTCCGGGCCGGCGCTGGGACGCACGCGGAAACCGCCATCGGGCAGGTCGCCGCGCCAGTAGACGTGATCGTAGGTGTGCGAGCCGAACACATGGCCTTCGGCGGCACGCGCCTTCCACCAGGGCGCCCATTGCGCGTCCAGGCTGCTGCCGTCGCCGAGGGTGCGCTCGTTGGCCAGGAAGAAGGTCGCGTGCACGCCCTGGCGCTTGAGAACGTCGGCGACGAGATCGGCCACCCCCATGTGCCCGGTATCGAAGGTGAGATAGACGGGCTTGTCGCAGGCCGCCGGCGCGGCCAGGGCCTGGGAGACGGCGGCGGCCAGCAGGCCGGCCGCCCATATCCGGCGCCGGTCAGCGGGCCGGCGCATGGTTCAGCGTCCACACGCCGTGCGGGGACTTGCCCACCCGGACCTGTTTGCTGACGGTTTTCTTTTCAAGATCGATGACCGTCAGCTTGCCCGCCCAGCGCGAGGTGACGAAAAGCAGCTTGCCGTCCTTGGAGACGTCCATGCAGTCCGGGCCGCCCGGCGCCGCGAAGGTGTCGGTGACCTCCAACGCGCGCATGTCGATGCGGCTGATGGTGTTGGCGCTGCGGTTGCTCACGAAGAGATGGCGGCCGTCGCCCTGGGCGCGGAAGGCATGCGCGCCGGCGCCGGTCTTGATGCGCTTGATGAGCTTGGCCGGCTTGGCGGTCAAATCATAGGCCTCGACATAGTTGTCGCCCGTCAGCGCCACCAGCAGGATCTTGTCGTCGCCGGTGATGAAGACATCGGCCGGCGTCTTGCCGACCGGCATGGTCCACAAGGGCTTTTGCGTGGCCAGGTCGATGGCGATCACTTGGTCGCTGTCCTGCAGCGACACGTAGGTGACCTTGCTCTTGCTGTCGATGGCGATATGGCTGGGCGTCTTGCCCGCCGGCACGCGCTTGGCCAGCTTGAGGTCGAAACCCTGGCCCTGTCCCAGCGGCTTGTACTCGTAGATGTCGATGTGGTCCAGGCGGTTGGCCGCCGTGACGAACCACTTCATGTCAGGCGAGAAGCGCAGCTGGTAGGGATCGACGATGCCGGTAAGGGTGCGCTGGATGTCGCCGGTGCGCGGGTCCATGAGGGTGATGGTATCGCTCAGCGCATTGGCGACCATGAGCGACTTTTCGTCGGGCGTCAGGTAGAGGTGATGCGGCTCCTTGCCGGTCGGCACGCGCCGCAGCTCGGTATAGGTGGCAGGATCGATGATGCTGACATTGGCGTTGAGCGAGTTGAGCACGAAGATCGGGGCCGCGGCCGCCGACAGGCTGAACGCCATCCCCGCGCTCGCCAGAGCGCAACGGATCAGATGCAGGGGATTCAAGGTGTGGCAATACCTAAAAAGATCAGCGGCAACACGGCCGGTGTGCCGCCATTTTGGCATAGCCACCTGACGAAAAGTGCAACGCGCGATACGCCGCGGGCTTTCCGCCCGGCCTGTTGCGGCTGGGCAACAACCAGGCAGAAATGCCCGCGTTTTCAGGCACCTGCGCGCCGGGCAAGCGGCCTCGCCGTGCTCGCCAGCGCCATCAGCGCCAGCCCGATGAGACCCGCGCCGTAGACGTCGGTCGCCGGGACCAGGCCCAGCCGCTGCGCCAGCAGGCCGGCGCCGATGGCCGGCAGGCTGAGCGCCAGGTAACTGAGGACGTAGACGGCGGCCAGCAAGCTGCCGCGCTCATGCGGTTCGGCCAACGGCATCACCATGCGCAGCGCGCCCTGGAAACCCACGCCGAAACCCATGCCCGCCACCACCGAGGCCAGCAGCAGCGCGGGCGTATGGGCCAGGTGCGTGCCGACCAGCAGAATGGCCAGCCCCGCGACCAGGCCCACGGCGCCGGCGCGCAGCAGGAAGCGCGCCGACCGGCGGCGCAGCAGCAGGATGCCGGCCGCGGCGCTCAAGGTGTTGATGCAGACCGCCCAGCCGCCCAGGCCGGCCAGGCCGGTGACGTCGGCCAGCAGCGAGGGGCCCAGCGACATATAGAACCCCCCCAGGGCCCAGACGGCCATGGACATGGGCGCGGTACGGACGAAGGCCTCCCGCGCCGGCGGCGGCACGCGCACCCGCGGCCGCAGGGAAGCCCAGGCGCCGGGCCGGCGCGGCGCGCTTTCTCGCATGCGCCAGACGCCGACGGCCAGCAGCGCGAACAGCGCCAGCAGCGTCCAGAAGACGGTGGCGGCCGTGCCATGATGCAGGGCCATCCAGCCGGTCACGCCCATCACGCCCAGGGCCATGCCCAGCATGGGCGCCAGCGTGTTGACCAGGGCGCCGCGCTCATGGTGCACATCGAGCAGGGCCGCGCCCAGCGCGCTGCCGGCAATGCCGGTGGCGAAACCCTGCACGATGCGCGCCAGCATCAGCCAGGCCACGCTATCGGCGCGCGCGAAGACCGCCATGGATGCCATTTCGAGGACCAGCGCGGCCAGGATGACGGGGCGGCGGCCCAGGTGATCGGACAGCGCTCCGGTGGTGAGCAGCGCCACGAGAAGCGAGAAAGCATAGACGGAGAAGACCAGCGTCAGCAGGCTGGGGGAAAAGCCCCAGGCCTGCTGATAAAGCCGGTACAGGGGCGTGGGCGCGCTGGAGGCCGCGAGGAACAGGCCCAAGGTGGCGGCGGGCAGCAAGAGGGCGCGGACGGGCGGCGAGGCGGACATGACGGGATAACTCCGGCATAATAAAAGCAAAATTTTTGCGTTTGCACATTCTGCCCGGCTTTCCGGGTTAAAGCAAATATTTAGCTTTTATGAACACTCCTACGGACAAGCCCACGCCGCGCCCGGGCGGACGCAGCGCCCGGGTACAGGCCGCCGTGCACCAAGCCGTGCGCGAACTCCTGGCCGAGATGCCGCGCGAGCAGGTCGGTTTTCCCCAGGTGGCCGCGCGCGCCGGCGTCACCCCGTCCACGCTCTACCGGCGCTGGGGCGATATCGGGCAGCTGCTGGCCGATGTCGCCCTGGAGCGCTTCCGGCCCGTGGCGGCGCCGGCCGATACCGGCAGCCTGCAAGGCGACCTGCAGGCCTGGGCCGAGCAATACATCGAAGAAATGGGTTCGCCCCTGGGCCGCACCCTGATGCGCGACATGCTGACGGCCTCCGAGGATGACGAGATTCCCTGCGCCTGCGTGGACATCATCCGCGAGCAGCTCGGCGCCATCCTGGCGCGCGCGGCCGCGCGCGGCGCGCGGGCGCTGCCCACGCTCGATGCGCTGATGGACGATCTGGTCGCGCCGGTGGTGTTCCGCATTCTCTATAGCCAGCAACCCGAGCCCGGCTATGGCCGGCAGCGGGTCGCCGAGCTGCTTGCCCGCCTTCCGGCCTAGGCGGGGGAGGACAGATTCCGATTGCAGTTTCACGCCCATTTAATAGAATGAGAGTTATTTTCATTTACATTGGGCGCCCACGTGTTTTCTGCCTCCCAAGACGATGTCCACCGACTCTACGCCGATCATCATGGCTGGCTGAACGGCTGGCTGCGCAAGAAGCTGGGCAACAGCTTCGATGCCGCGGACCTGGCCCAAGACACTTTTGTGCGCGTGCTGCGGCACCGCCGCGAGCTGCCCGCCGTGCGCGAGCCGCGCGCCTATCTGGTCACCATCGCCGGCCGCTTGCTGCTCAATCACTACCGCCGCCGCTCGCTGGAGCGCGCCTATGAGGAGGCCCTGGCCGCACTGCCGGCCGAGTGCGCGCCCGCGCCCGAACAGCGCTTGCTGATCCTCGAAACGCTGGACCAGATCGACGCCTTGCTGGCGGCCCTGCCGGCCAGGACGCGCACCGCCTTCCTGCTGGCCCAGGTCGAGCGCCTGCCCCAGGCCGATATCGCCGAACGCCTGCAGATATCGGTGCGCACGGCGCAGCGGCACATCCTGCGCGCCTATGAGCAGTGCATCCTGGCGATGGGCGACGCATGAACCCGGACGCCGCGATCGACCGCCATGTGGCCCGCGAAGCGGCGCGCTGGCTCATGCACCTGGCTTCCGGCCAGGCCAGCGCCGAAGACACGGCCGCCTGCGACCGCTGGCGCGCCCGCAGCGCCATGCATGAACAGGCCTGGCAGCGCGCCCAGCGGCTCAAGGCGCTGCTGGGCGCGCTGCCGCCGGAGCTGGCCCGCGCCACGCTGGAGCGGCCCGCCGTCAAGACCCGGCGCCTGGCCCTCAAGACCCTCGCCGGGCTCATCCTCGGCACGCCGGCCGCCTGGGCGGCCTGGCGCGGCGGCGAGCAGTCCGGCCTGCTTGCCGACTACCGCAGCGCGCCGGGCGAACGGCGCGACCTGACGCTGGCCGACGGCACCCTGGTCACCCTGAACAGCGGCACGGCGGTGGACATCACCGCCGACGGCCTGCGGCTGCGCGCCGGCGAAATCTATGTCCGCGCCGGCGACCATCCCTGCGTGGCCCACACGCCGCAAGGGCAGGTCGGCGCCAGCCAGGCCCGCTTCGTCCTGCGCCTGCTGGACGAGGGCTGCCGGGTCGAGGTCTACGAAGGCCGGGTGCGCCTGCAGCCGGCCCGGGGCGCCGCCGCCACCGTGCCCGCGCCCCGGACCGCCTGGTTCGACGCCAGCGCGCTGCATGCCCTGGCCACGGCCGTGGACGGCCAGCCGCCCTGGCTGCGCGGCGTGCTCCAGGCGCGCGACATGTCGCTGGCCGAATTCGCCGCAGAGATCGCCCGCCACCGGCGCGGCGTCGTGCGTTGCGACCCGTCCGTCGCCAGGCTGCGCGTCTCGGGCACGTTCCAGCTCGACAATACCGAAGGCGTGCTGCGCGCGCTGCCGGCGCTGCTGCCCGTGACAGTGCGCCGCCGCGGCGCCTATTGGGTCGTGATCGGCCCGCTGGAAACCTGAATGATTCTTGTTACAAAAAAAAGGCGCATGAGCTGTCCGGTTTGGACTGCTCGCCGGTCATGGGAAGCAATGGCTACGGCTATCTCTGACCGGAACGACCCTCATGGCACCCGCACGACTCCTCTCCGTTTCCCTTTCAGTTCCGCACTCGCGCCGCCTGGCGCGCGCCGGGGCATTGACCTCCCTGGCCCTGGCGCTCGGCGTCTGCACCCCCGCCCTGGCCCAACGCGCCGCGCCCCAGGCCTTTCAGATCGCCGCCGCGCCGCTGGCCGACGCGCTGGCGCGCTATGCCGATCAGGCCGGCCTGACGCTGCTGTACGAACCCTCGGCCGTGGCCGGCCTGAAAAGCCCGGGCCTGAACGGCAGCTATCCCCCTGAACAAGCCTTGGCCCGGCTGCTGTCGGGCACCTCGCTGGTGGCCAGGCGCCAGGGCGACGGCACCTATGTGCTGCGCCCGGCCCCCGTGCCCCAGCTCCCGCCGGTCTCGGTGGAGGGCGAAAGCACGCGCGCCGAACCCGCCTGGACCACCAGCACATCCCGCCCGGCACTGGACTCGGCCATGGCCTATGGCTGGAGCGATGTCGGCAAGCGTCTGGACCCGGGCGTGACCTTCAACCGCCAGAACAACAGCATCAATATCCGCGGCCTGGACCAGGACCGCGTGCTCACCCGCATCGACGGCATCCGCCTGCCTTTCCTGGATGACGGCGCGCGCGGCGTCAAGGGCGGCCTGGAGGCCGTGGACTTCAATACGCTGTCGCGCCTGGATATCGTGCGCGGCGCCGATTCGGCCAAGGCCGGTTCGGGCGCGCTGGGCGGCATGGCCGATCTGCACACGCTGGATCCCTCGGACCTGCTGCGCGACGGCAGCGAGCTGGGCGCGCTGGCCAAGCTCGACTACGACTCGGCCGACACCAGCCGCGGCGCCAATGCCGCGCTGGCCGGCCGCATCCATGACAACACCTCGTGGCTGATCCAGGCGGGCGCCCGCGCCGGCCATGCGCTGGATAACCGCGGCGACGTCGGCGGCTACGGCCCCCAGCGCAGCGAACCCACGCCCGAGCACTACACCCAGCGCAACTTCCTGGCCAAGCTGCAGCAGAAGGTCGATGGCGGCCACCGTTTCGGCCTGACGGGGGAATACTTCAAGCGCGAAGGCGAGCTGGACAATATGTTTGAACAGGGCCCGGGCACCAACTACCTGTATGGCGAGAACTCGACGGTCAAGACCACCCGGCGCGAGCGCGTGTCGCTGGACTACCAATACATCGCGCCGGCCGCCGGCGGCCTGGTCGACAGCGCAACGGCCCTGGTCTACTGGCAGCGCGTCACGCTGGACAATGCCATGAGCGGCCAGCGCGGCATGGACAGCCGCGCCTTCATCATCCCGCGCGATCCTTTCCGCTACGGCTATCCCTACGGGGCTTATGGACGCGGCAATTCCATCCGCGAGTCGCTCTTCGGCGTGAGCGGCGAAGCCAGCCGCCGCTTCGAGGGCCGCGTCGCGCAGCGCCTGACCCTGGGCGGCGAATGGATGGGCAACCGCACGCAACAGTATTCCGACGGCTACGACAACTGCCCGGCCACCCCGGCGGGCATGCCCGCGCCTTTCGGTCCGCGCTCATGCGAGCTGCTGCACACCAACCAGGCCGACATGCCGCGCGTCAAGGGCAGCCAGTTCGCCCTCTGGGCGCAGGATGAATTCAGCTTCGCCGACGGCCGCTACACCCTGACCCCGTCGCTGCGCTATGACCACTACGAGCAAAAGCCGCAGTCCAGCGAAGGCTACGACAACAATGCCAATTCCGGAGGCGGGCTGCCGCCCGCGTCCTCGGGCGGCCGGTTCTCGCCCAAGCTGCTGGGCAGCTGGAAGGCGCGCGACCAGGTCACGCTCTATGCGCAATACGGCTTCGGCTACCGCGCGCCCAATGCCAGCGAGCTCTACACCAATTATGGCGGCGCGGGCACCTATCTGCGCGTGGGCAACCCCTACCTCAAGCCCGAGACCAGCAAGGGATGGGAGCTGGGCGCCAAACTGGGCGACGATGCCCTGGGCGGCGCGCTGTCCGTGTTCGACAACCGCTACCAGAACTTCATCGACAAGAACGTCCCCCTCGACGCTTCCTCGCCGCAATGGCAGCCGGGCTGGGCCGGGCAGTATCCGCTGGGTGTGACCGGCATCGTCAACCGCGACCGGGTTCGTATCTATGGCGCCGAGGCTTCCGCGCACTGGAAGTTCGCGCCCAACTGGCGCACCTGGGGCTCGCTGGCCTGGGCCGTGGGCAAGGACCAGGGCACAGGCCAGTACCTGAACTCGATCCCGGCCCTGAAGGCGGTGCTGGGCCTGGGCTATGCCCGCGACCAATGGGGCGTGGACGCGCTCCTGACGGCCGCGCGCAAGCGCGACAAGGTCGAGTATCCGGATGCCGGCCCAGGCACGCCCTATGCCGACTTCCAGGCGCCGGGCTACGGCGTGGTCGACCTGATGGCTTACTGGCGCCCTGCCGCCGGCATGCAGGTACAGTTGGGCGTCTTCAACTTGTTCGACAAAAAATACTGGGAAGCCATCAATGTGCCGACCGCCGGCACCACGGCCATCCCGCGCCCGGTAGACTGGTACACCGAACCCGGCCGCAGCGTGCGCCTGTCCCTGACCTATCAATACTGATCCCCCTTGCGCGGGCGGGGTCGGGACCCGCCCGCCGGACCTAGGAGAAAACGCATGACCGATCTTTCTTTTGAACAGCGCGCCAGCGACCTGCGTGCCCGCCACGATGCCTACGCCGCCAGCCAGCCCGGGCAACGCGCCCGCAATGCGGCCCAGGCGCTGGGCGTGAGCGAGGCCGAATGGATCGCCGCCGGCTGTGGCGGGGCCCGGGTGACCGCCTTGGCGGCCGAGCCGCAAGCCCTCTTCCGCGAACTGGGCACCCTGGGCGAAGTCATGGCGCTGACCCGCAACGAATGGTGCGTGCACGAGCGCCATGGCCGCTATGAGGACATCCAGGCCGAGGGGCCGGTGGGCCTGGTGCTCGGCCCGGACATCGACCTGCGCGTCTTCTTCAACTGCTGGCGGACGGCCTGGGCGGTCGAACAGGACAGCCGCCACAGCCTGCAATTCTTCGACGCCGAGGGCGTGGCGGTGCACAAGGTCTATCGCACCGAAGCCAGCGACGCGGCCGCCTGGCAGGCCCTGATCGATAGATTCGCCGGCGCGCCGGCCTGGCCCGTCCCCGAGGCCATCGCCACGGCCGCCGAGGACAGCAGCGTGGCGGATCCGCAAGCCCTGCGCCAGGCCTGGCTGGCCATGACGGATACGCATGAGTTCTTCCCCCTGCTGCGCAAATTCAAGGTGGCGCGCCAGGCGGCGCTGGCGGCCGCGGGCAGCGACCTGGCCCAGACCGTGCCGGCCGACGCGGCCGAACGCATGCTCACGCAGGCTGCCGAAACCGGCCTGTCCATCATGTGCTTCGTGGGCAACCGCGGCATGATCCAGATCCACACCGGCACGGTACATACGCTGCGCCGCACCGGCCCCTGGTTCAATGTGCTCGATCCGCGCTTTAATCTGCATCTGAACACAGACGCCATCGCCCGGGCCTGGGTGGTCAACAAGCCAACCTCCGACGGCTGGGTGACCTCGCTGGAGCTCTATGCGGCCAATGGCGACCTGATCGTGCAATTCTTTGGCGAGCGCAAACCCGGCAAGCCGGAGCTGCCCGCCTGGCGAAAGCTGATGCTCGGCCTGTGCGAACAACCCCTGGCCGCCTGAGGTGCATATGAAAAGACTGCTGGGCGCCGCGCTCGCAGCCTGCCTGGTCCTGCCGGCCCAGGCGGCCGAACGTGTCGTGACACTGGGCGGCAGCGTGACGGAAATCGTCTACGCGCTGGGCAAGGGCGACATGCTGGTCGGCGACGACCTCTCCAGCATCTATCCCGATGCCGCCACCCGGCTGCCGCGCGTGGGCTATTACCGCAGCGTGCCGGTCGAAGGCGTGCTGGCGCTCAAGCCGGACCTGGTGCTGGCCTCCGATCAATCCGGGCCGCCCGATGCGCTCAAGCGCCTGGCCGACGTCGGCGTGACGGTGCTGCGCATCTCCGACGAGCCATCCGTGCAGTCCCTCGAAACCCGCATCGGCCAGATCGCCCAGGCGCTGGGGGCCGGGCCCGAGGGCGAGCGCCTGCTGGCCCAGGTGCGACAGGACCTGCAGGCGGCCCAGGCTCTGCCGGCCTCGGGCAAACGGGCGGTGCTGCTCATGAACCGCACCGGCACGCCCCAGGCCGCCGGCGGCGGCACGGCGGCCGACCTCTTGCTGCGGCTGGCCGGCCTGGACAACGTCATGGCCGGCCAGCAGGGCTACAAGCCCTTGTCGGCCGAAGGCATCGGCGCGCTGGCGCCGCAGGCCATCATCGTGACCACGGCCTCGGTCACGGCCTCCGGCGGGCTGGACAAGCTGTATCAGCAGCCCGGGCTGGCCAACACGCCGGCCGCCCGCCATCAGTGCATCATCGCCATGGACGACCTGCTGGCGCTGGGCACCGGTCCGCGCCTGGGCCAGGCCATCCGCTTCCTCAAACAACAGCCTTGCATCCAGCATGACGCCGTCCGCTGAGCCGGCCCGCCCGCGCTGGATATTGGGCGGCCTGGCGCTGGCCCTCATCGTGGTGCTGTGCCTGGCCACCGCCAGCGGCGCGGTGTCCATCCCGCTGGCGGCGCTGCCGCGCCTGCTTGCCGGGCAGGCCGGCCCCGGGGAGGTGCTGTGGCAGAACATCATCTGGGATATACGCCTGCCGCGCGTGCTGTTCGCGCTGGTGACCGGCGCGGCCCTGGCCATCTGCGGCGCGACCATGCAGGCGCTGTTCCGCAATCCGCTGGCCGAACCAGGCCTGGTCGGCATTTCGCTGGGCGGGGCCTTGGGCGCGGTGGCCGCCATCGTGCTGGGCGCGGGCGGCTTTTTCCTGACCGCCTCGGCCGCCTTCACGGGCAGCCTGGCCGCCACCGCCTGCGCCTATACCCTCGGCCGGCGGGTGCAGGGCGTGGCCGGCCTGCTGCTGGCGGGCATCGCCATCAACGCGGTCTGCGGCGCGCTCATCGGCCTGCTCACTTTCATGGCCAGCGACGCGCAGCTGCGCGACCTTACGTTCTGGAACATGGGCAGCCTGGCCGGCGCCCGCTGGCCCATCCTGGCCTTCCTGGCGCCCTGGACGCTGTTCTGGTGCCTGTGGCTGATGCGCCAGTGGCGCCCCCTCAACGCCCTCTTGCTGGGCGAGCGCGAAGCGCAGCACCTGGGCTTCGCGCTGTCGCGCCTGCGCCGCAAGCTCATCCTCGTGACCGCGCTGGTCGTGGGGCCGCTGGTCGCGGCGACCGGCGGCATCGGTTTTGTCGGCCTGGTCGTGCCGCACCTGGTGCGCATGGCGCTAGGCGCCAACCACCGCTGGCTGCTGCCGGCATGCATCCTGGCCGGCGCCGTGGCGCTGGCGCTGGCCGACTGGCTGGCGCGCCTCGTGGTCGTGCCCGCCGAACTGCCCATCGGCCTGGTGACCGCGCTGGTGGGCGGCCCCTTCTTTCTGTGGCTGTTGGCCCGCGGACGCCGCTTCTGATGACACTGCAAGCCCATCACCTCACCCTGGAGCGCGGCGGCAAGCGCATCCTGACCGGCGTCTCGCTGACCCTCGCGCCGGGCGCCATGCTGGGCCTGCTGGGCGCCAACGGCGCCGGCAAATCCACGCTGCTGGCCTGCCTGTCCGGCGAGCTGGCGCCTGCCGGCGGCCAGGTCGAGATCAACGGCCGGCCCCTGCGCATGTTGTCGGCCGGCAAACAGGCGCGGCTGCGCGCGGTGCTGCCGCAAAAGCCCTCGCTGTCCTTTGACCTCGGCGTGCAGGAGGTGGTGGCCATGGGCGCCTATCCCTTCCCCGAGCTCAGTCCGGACGAGGTCGGCCGGCTCTGCGGGCAGGCGCTGCGCCAGGCCGGCGTGAGCCATCTGGCGCAACGGCGCTATCTCGAACTGTCGGGCGGCGAACAGCAGCGCGTGCAATTCGCCCGGGTGCTGGCGCAATGCCAGGCCGCCCCCGCCGGCGAGCCGCGCTACCTGATGCTGGACGAGCCCATCTCCAATCTCGATCCGCGGCACCAGATCGACTTGCTGCGCACGGCGCGCGACCTGGCGCGCGAGCAGGGCGCGGGGGTGCTGGTCATCGCGCATGACGTCAACCTGGCCGCGCGCTGGTGCGACCGCATCATGCTGCTGGCCGACGGCGCGGCGGTCGCCGAGGGCACGCCGGCCGAGGTCCTGACGCCGGCGAACCTGCGCAATGTGTATGGGGTCGAGGCGGAGGTGCTGCCGCACCCGCGCGAAGCCGGCGCCTTGCTGGTGCTGATGCGCTGAGCTCAGTCCGTTTCGGGGCGCAGGTGGGTGATGATCTTGTCCAACATGCGGCTCAACTCGGCCTGTTCGCGCGCGGTGAGGCAGCCGAAGATCTCTTCATTGCGCCGCGCGATCAGCTCGATGAGCTGGCGGTAGCGCTTCTGCCCCTTGGCCGTGGGGCTGAGCACCACGCCGCGCCCATCCACATGGCTGACCGCCTTGCGGATCAGGCCCGCATCGCTCAGGGCCTGGGCGCAGCGGCTGGCCTGCCCCTTGTTGAGGTTGGCCGCCAGCGCCAGGTCGTTGACCGACAGCGGCGCGAAGCGGCCGATGGCCGCCAGGCAGCGCGCCTCGCCGATGGGCAGCTGGTATTGCTCGGCATAGGCCTGGGCACTGTCGCGGTCGCTGATCTTGTTGATGAAATGCATGCGGTACGTCAGGAAGCGATCCAGCGCGGGCAGATCATCATGGACGGCGTTATCGTTGGACATGGTCTGCATACCTCGATAAGAAGCTGCGAGTGTGCCACAAGCCGGCCGTCATCAATCCACCGTGATGCCGGCCTCCTTGATGACCTTGGCCCATTTGGCCTGCTCTTCGGCGGCATAGCTCGCCATGGTCTGGGGCGTGCCCGGCAGGGTCTCCAGTCCCATGGCGGCGAAGCGCTCGCGCACCGCGGGCTGCGCCAGCGCGTCTTGCAGCGCCCGGTTCAGCGTGGCGACGATGTCGGACGGCGTGCCCTTGGGCACCACCAGCCCTTGCCAGGCATAGGCCTCGAAACCATCCAGGCCCGATTCGATCAGGGTCGGCACCTGCGGGAAGCCGGCCGGGCGCTTATCGCTGGCCACCGCGATGGGGCTCAGCTTGCCTGAAGCGATGTATTGCATGCCGGTGGCCGAGTCGACGAACATCATGGGCACCTGCCCGCCCACCACATCCTGCACGGCGGGCGCCGCGCCGCGGTAGGGCACATGCACCAGGTGCAGCCCGGTGCGCGCGCGCAGCAGCTCGGTGGCCAGGTGATGCGGACTGCCCGAACCCGGCGTGGCATAGGGCACGCCGTCCTTCTGCTCCTTGGCCCAGGCCAGGAATTCCGCATACGTCCGGACGGGCACCGAGGGGTGGACCACCAGGATCATGGAAAAGCGCGTCATGAGGCCCACGGCATCGAAATCGCGCTGCGGCTGATAGGCCAGCTTGGGATAGAGCGAGGGGTTGGCCGCCAGCGTGGCGGTGTCGCCGGTCAGCATGACATAGCCGTCCGCCTTGGCGCGGGCGGCGTAGTCCGCGCCGATGGCCGTGGCCGCGCCTGGCTTGTTGGAGATGATCAGTGTCTGCTTGAGCTCGCGCGCCATGGGCTCGGACAGCGTGCGGGCCACGATGTCCGAGCCGCCGCCGGCCGGATAGGGCACGACCCATTCGATGGGGCGCTCGGGGTAGCCGGCCGCATTCGCGGCGCCGGCCAGGATGGACAGGGTCAGGCCGGCCGCAAGCGCCGCCACTTTTCGCAACATCATGGTGTCTCCTCGGGGTGTTATGTTTTCTTGCTTGGTGGATACCGCGGCCGCTCCGGCTAGAGCGAATGCTCGGCCTGGCGGATGATCTCCAGCGCCGCGGGCGCATCGTCCTGCCGGCTCAGCAATGCCAGGCAGACCATGGAAAGCAATAGCGGCGCGCGCGCCTCGCCCGCGCGGGTCAGGGTGTGCGCCAGCTCGGTGTAGACATGATCGAGTTCTTGATGGGTCATGGCCTTGTGCTCAGATTCCAAAGGACGCCAATGCCTGGCGCAGGGCTTGCGTGTCGATCCGGTTCCAGCGTCCCATCACATAGCCGTCGGGCCGGATCAGATAGAGCCTTGCCTGGCCGTAGCGCTCACCCAGCTGGCCGGTGTCGCGCAGCGCCGTCGCGGCGCCGACATGCAGCAGTTGCACGCCGGGCAGCTCGCCGAGCGCCGGCGCCTCCTCGCCCAGCGCCAGCACCGTGAAGCCCTGGCCGAACCACTCCGTCAGGTGGCGCACGCGGCCGTTTTCGCTCAATTCGCATTCGGGCGCCGGCATGCCGGGCGCGGCCTGGCCGCCGGCCTCGGGCGCGCCGTCGGGCAAGTTGAGCGCGCTGTCGCGGTAAAAGACCGGCTCGGACTGGCGCGGATTGATGAGCGAACGCACGCTTGCCTCGCGCAGGGCCAGGCGCAGCGTGGCCTGGCGCAGCAGGTCGAAGCCGTAGTCCGGCGGCGCCATGAACTCGGTGCTCTTGGCCCCATAGGCGATGTTCAGGCGCGCGGCGGCCACGCGCTCCTGGCTATAACTGTCCAGCAGCGCCTCCCCGGCCCTGCCGGACATCACGGCGGCCAGCTTCCAGGCCAGGTTGGCGGCATCGTCCAGGCCGGAGTTCAAGCCCCGCACGCCGAAGATAGGCACCAGGTGCGCGGCGTCGCCGGCGAATAGCACCCGTCCATGACGGTAGTTGTCCAGCGTCAGGCACTTGGCGTTGTAGATGGAGATCCACAGCGGCTCCCAGGGTTCATCCTCGCCTATCATCGCCAGGTGGCTGCGCACCCGCGGCAGCACGTTCTCCGGCTTGACGGCCTCGGCCGGGTCTTCGTCGTCGCGGATCTGGTAGTCGATGCGCCACACATCATCGGGCTGGCGATGCATGAGCAGGGTCGACCCGGGATTGGACGGCGGGTCGAACCAGGCCAGACGCTCGGTGGCGCGCCGGGTCTTCTGCCGGATATCCACGATCACATAGCGCCCTTCGTACTGCATGCCCTGCAAGGACAGGCCGAGCAGTTCGCGCACCGTGCTGCGTCCGCCGTCGCAGGCCAATACCCAGCCGGCGCGCAGCTCGCGGCTGCCTTCCGGCGTCTGCACCATGACGGTGGCGCCTTCGCCATCCTGGCGCAGGCCGGTCACCCGGCTGCTCCACAGCACCCGGGCCAGGCCGCCTTGCTCGCGCAGGGCCCGGTCGAGATACTCTTCGATGTAGTACTGCTGGATGTTGACCATGGGCGCGAAGCGCTGCCGGGGATCGTGCGGCATCTCGAAATGCAGCACTTCGCGGTCGCCGTAATAGCTGCGCCCGCCGCTCCATGCCAGGCCTTTTTCCAGCACCGGACGATCCACGCCCGCCCACGACAGGATCTCCAGCGAACGGCGCGACATGCAGATGGCGCGGCTGCCTTCGCAATAGCCGGCATCGGCTTCCACCGTCACCGAGGCAATCCCCTGGCGCGCCAGCAGCAGGGCCATCATCAGGCCGACCGGCCCGCCGCCGGCGATAAGAACGGGTATATGGTCGCCTTGCGGCATGACGGTCTCCAGCTTGTCTATTTGGTTGTGCGCACAACTATATGCGCTATTTGTTGCGCACGCAACCAAATAGGGAATACCCGCAGGAAGCCCGTGGCGCACAGGAGAAAAGGTTCAGCCGGCGGCGCGCAGGCAGGCGTCGGCGGCTTCGAGCTGGTGTTCGCTGAACACCGCCAGGCCGGCCTGGGCGAGGCAGGCCGCCGTCACGCCCATGGCCGCCACCCGGCCGCCCTGGAAACGGCCATCATGGATATAGCCGCTGCCGCAGGAGGGACTGCCCTCTTTAAGGACGGCCACGGCGATATCGTGCCGGGCCGCCAGTTCCAGGGCCTGGCGGGCGCCGGCCAAAAAGGCCGCGCTGACGTCGCCGCCATCGCGCTGGCGCACGCGCGCCAGCCCTTGCCAGACCGCCCGGCCATCGGCGCCGGGTTCGATTTCGGCGGGCGGACGCGGAATAGGCAGGCCGCCCGCCACCTCGGGGCAAAGCGCCACGATGCGGTCTTCGTCGGCCCAGCGCTGCAAGATGGGATGCGGCCGCGCGGCGTCGCGGCCGTCATAGCGCACGGGCTGGCCCAGCAAACAGGCGCTGACGAGCACGCGCCTCACGGCTCAGCCCGCATGGCGATAGACACGGGTATCGCGCAGGGCGAAGCCGGTTTTCTCGTAGAGGCGATGCGCGGCTTCGCGCGCGGGATTCGAGGTCAGGTCCAGCGTGCGCGCGCCCAGTTCGCGAGCGCGCGCCACGGCGGCCAGCACCAGGGCTTGGCCCGCACCCGAACCACGGGCCTGCCCGTCGACCACGACATCCTCGATCCAGGCGCGCACGCCTGTCGGGATACGGAAATGCACCAGGGTGAGCGTGCCCACGATCCGCCCCTGGACCCGCGCCACGAAGACATCGTTGCCGGGGGTGGTGACGATTTCCTGGAGTTGCGCGGCCGTCAAGGGCGCGGCGCTGCGCGATAGCTGGGGCAAGAGGCGCGCGAAGGCCTCCTGCAGCTCGGTATCGGCGGTCTGCGCAATGGTGATGCTGGCTTTTTCCATGCTTGGCCTCGCGGCTTGTCCGGAAGCCTATTTTCTCCGAAAAGCGCCGTCTCCTGTTTGCAACATGCCTATCCCCGCGGAGGACTAGACTCCCTGTTCGTCCATATCCATCCGGAGTCTGCTTGCCATGCCTGCCGCCTTGCTGATCATCGACGTCCAAGAAGGCCTGTTCCGCACGGATGCGCCGCCGGCCGACGCGCCGCGAGTCATTGCCCGCATCAATGCCCTGGCGGCAAGGGCGCGCGCCGCGCGCGCACCGGTTGTCTTCATCCAGCACGAAAGCCCTTCGGGCACGCCACTGGCGCGTGGCACGCCAGGCTGGAGCCTGGACCGCGACCTCGATGTGCATCCCCAAGACCGCATCGTGCGCAAGACCACGCCGGATTCCTTCCAAGGCACCGACCTGAGCCATTGGCTATGGCAGCACGCCGTCGACGAAGTCGTGATCGGCGGCTACGCCACGGAGTTCTGCGTGGACACCACGGCGCGGCGCGCCGCCGGCCTGGGCCTGCATGTCACGCTGGTCAGCGACGGCCACACCACCTGCGACCGCGCGCATGCCAAGGCCGATGCGATCCGTGCCCACCACAACGCGACCCTGCCCGCCATCCGCAGTTTTGGCGTCACCATCCGTGCGGTGCCGGCCGAGGCCGTCGCCTTCGCGGCCGCGCTGGCCGCCTAGTCCGGCATCCAGCCGCCCTCGGCGCGCCTCATGCGCGGCGAATCGAAGGCGCCTTCCACCTCGACCGGACGTCCGCGCGCATCGCGCAGCTCGCGCCAGCGCCGGCCCTGGCGCATGGCCACGACCACGCCGGCCACGTCGGCGCCGCAGCGCTCCAGCAGGGTCAGGGCCGAACCCATGGTCTGCCCGGTGCTGACGGCATCATCGACCACCAGCACGCGGCGGCCGCGCAGGCCGCCGGCCAGGTTGGGATCCACATAAAGCATCTTGCCGCTGTCGGGCGTGGTCAGCGAACGCACCGGCACGGCCAGGGCATCGTCGTACCAGTATTTGCGCGAGTAGCCGAAAGGCACATAACGGCTGAAGCCCAGGCCGCGCGCCACCAGGGGCGCGAACGCCAGGCCCAGGGTGGGCAGGCCCACCACCACCTCGGCCGCAAAGCGCCGCGCCTGCCGCGCCATGAAGCCCGCCAGGGTCTCGACCACGTCCAGCGCCGCATGATTGGCGATGAAGGAGGCGACGCAATGCGCGTCGTCACCGGGCACCGCGCGCAGCGGCAACACCAGATAGCGCCCATCGGGCAGGCGCGCCGGATAGTTGCGCCGATAGGGGCCGCCGGGCGGCTCGGGCAGGGCGACGATCTCCTGCCAGTAGCCGGCGGTGGCGTCGAAGGCTTGCGGCATCACTCGCCTCCCAGGAAGCGCTCGGCCAGGCGCACCCAGAAACTGGCCACGCGGGGCAGCAGGGCGTCGTTGAAGTCATAGCCCGGGTTGTGCACCATGCAGCCGCCCGCTCCCTCGCCATTGCCGACGATGAAATAGCTGCCCGGCACGGCCTGGAGCATGAAGGCGAAGTCATCGCTGGCCTGCAGCGGCTGCAGGTCGGCAATCAGCGCGGCCTCGCCCAGCGACTGGCGCGCCACCTCGCGCGCGAAGCGCGTGGCGTCGGCGTCGTTGATAACCGGCGGATAGCGCCAGCGGTAGTCCACCTCCACCGTGGCCCGATGAACGGCGGCCTGCTGTTGCGCGATGGCCGTGATGCGGTCACGCAGCAACTGGCGGGTCTCGGGCCGGCGCGCGCGTATGGTCAGGCGCAGCTCCACGCTGGCCGGAATCACATTGGGCGCCTCGCCGCCATGGATGGCGCCGATGGTGACGACCGCCATGTCATTGGGATCCACCTCGCGCGAGACGATGGTTTGCAGCGCCAGCACGATATGCGCCGAGGCCACGATGGGGTCCACGGCCACATGCGGCATGGCGCCATGACCGCCCTCGCCGCGCACCGTCAGGATGGCGGTGTCCGAGGAGCTGTACATCACGCCGGGCCGAAAGCCGAACTGCCCGGCGGGATAGCCCGGCTCATTATGGAAGCTATAGATCGTGTCGCAGGGGAAACGCTCGAACAGGCCGTCGGCGATCATGCGCTGCGCGCCCCCATGACCTTCCTCGGCCGGCTGGAAGATGAGGTTGAGCGTGCCGTCGAACACGGCGCGCGCGGCGAGCGCGCGCGCGGCGGCCAGCAGGGTCGCGGTATGTCCGTCATGGCCGCAGGCGTGCATCTTGCCCGGCAGGCGGCTGGCATAGGGCAGGCCGGTGGCCTCGTGGATGGGCAGGGCGTCCATGTCGGCGCGCAGGCCCAGGCGGCGCGTGCCGCTGCCGCGGCGCAGCTGGCCCACCACACCCGTGCCGCCCAGGCCGCGATGCACTTCATACCCCCAGGCGCGCAGGCACTCGGCCACCAGGTCGCCGGTGGCGACTTCTTCATAGGCCAATTCGGGATGGGCATGGAGGCGGTGGCGCAAGGCCACCATCTCGTCCTGGATGGCGGCGACCTCGGGAAGAATGCTCATCGGCTACTCCTGCGTGATGTGGGCCCGGGCCACGATGTGGGCATAGGTGGCCTGCTCTTTCTTGAGGAAGTCGGCGAAGGCGGCCGGACTGCCTTCGCCCGGCGTGGCGCCGCCGTCCTTGAGCCGCGCCGCGACCTCGGGCAGTTTCAGGACGGCATTGAGCGCCTCGTTCAGGCGCGCGATGATTTCCGGCGGCGTGCCGGCCGGCACGAACAGGCCGGTCCAGGTGTTCAGGTCAAAGCCCTTGAGCGCCGGCGTCTCGCCAAACGCCGGCACCTGCGGCAGCGAACTGGCGCGCGCCGCCGAGGTCACGCCCAGGGCGCGCAGCTTGCCCTGTTGCACCAGGGGCGTGGCGCTGGTCGTCACCAGCATGCCCAGGTCCACCTGCTCGCCCATGACGTCGTTGGTGATCTGCGCGCCGCCGCGATAGGGCACGTGCACCAGCTTCACGCCGGCCTGCTCCTGCATGACTTCCACGGCCAGGTGCAGCACGGTGCCGACCCCCGACGTCGCGTAGGTCAGCTTGCCGGGCTCGCGCCGCGCCAGGTCCAGCAGTTCGTCCATGGAGTTCACGGCCAGGCCGGGGCGGGCCAGCATCACCACCGGAGCGGTGGTCACCAGGCCCACGGGCGCCAGGCGGTGCTCGGCGTCGTAGCGCACGGCCGGGTTGACCAGGTGCGCCACGCTGATCGGGCCGTCGAAACCCATCACCGCGGTATAGCCGTCGGGCTGGGCATGGATGGCCTTGCCCACGCCGACCACGCCGCCGGCGCCGGCCACGTTCTCGATGATGATGGACTGGTTCAGGCGCTCGCCCAGGCGCTGCGCCACCAGGCGCGCGGTGGTGTCGACATTGCCGCCGGCGCTCACCGGCACGATGAGGGTGATGGGCTTGGCGGCGGGCCAGGGGGCGGCCGCACAGGCGGCGGACACGGCCAGAAGCGGCGCCAGGAGGGCCGCGGCGAGAAGAGACAGGCGTTTGGACATGGGAGGCAATCGGAAGAAGCCGCGCGGGCGGCCGGCGGGGGCCATCGTACGAATCGGCGCGTGATAACTGAAGTGATATATTTTTATAGATTGATCCATTTTGCTTATAACCA
The DNA here is from genome assembly GCF_001548475.1 of Bordetella hinzii LMG 13501. Classification (GTDB taxonomy): domain Bacteria; phylum Pseudomonadota; class Gammaproteobacteria; order Burkholderiales; family Burkholderiaceae_B; genus Bordetella; species Bordetella hinzii. The sequence continues at coordinate 12,754 of NZ_LRUJ01000038.1, read as the reverse complement.
GCCCATCATGACGCCCGAAGCCCCGCTCCGGCAGCCCAGCCTGCGACAGCTGCGCGGCTTTGTCGAAGTGGCCCGGCACGCCAGCTTCAGCCGGGCCGCCCAGGCCCTGGCCTTGAGCCAGCCGGCGCTGTCCTCGGCCATCCGCGAGCTGGAAAGCGCCCTGGGCGCGCCGCTCTTTGACCGCAGCACCCACCATGTGCGGCTGACACGGGCCGGCCACGCGCTCTACGTCCAGGCGCAATGGATGCTCAATACCTTCGACGAGGGCGCGCGCGAACTGCACCGGCTGCTGCACGCCGAGGCCGCGGTGGTGCGCATCGGCTGCATCCCCTCCACCATGCCCCTGATCGCGCCCCTGCTGGCGGACTGGCAGGCCGCCGAACCGGACATCGAGCTGCAGCTGCGCGACGTCCTGAACGACGAACTCATCAACGGATTGCAGAACGGCGCCCTGGACCTGGGCCTGGGCCTGGACTTCGGCCTGCCGCCGCAGATCCAGGCCGAGGAGATCGCCCGCGACGAGCTGGTTGCGGTGCTGGCGCCCGGCCACCGCCTGGCCGGACGACAGCGCCTGGCCTGGCGCGACCTGGCGGGCGAGCGGCTGGCCATGCTGTCGCGCGGCAGCACCCACAGCATGATCCTGGCCGCCTTGGCCCAGCATGGCCTGGCCGCGGACCAGGTGCATACCCTGCACTACACCGACTCTCTCTACAGCCTGGTGCGGGCCGGCCAGCGGGTGGGCCTGATTTCGCGCCTGTACACCCTGCCCCAGCGGCCGGGTTCGCTGGCCGTGCTGGGCTTGGGCGAGCCCGCCACCGAGCGCTCGATCGCCCTGCTGGCCCATACGGCGGTCCAGCGCCCGCCCGTGGCGCGCTGCCATGCCTGGCTGCGCGCCGCGCTGCGGCGCTGAATTCGGGCGCAAGCGGCGGGATGCGCGCCGGCGGCGCGCGGTCTAGACTGCACCATCCGCCACAAGCGCCATCCATCGTGACCGCCGACCTCTCCCGCCGCATCGACCAGCGCCTGGACGCCCAGGACTGGGCCGCGCTCTCGCAATCCCTGGATGCCGAGGGCCGCGGCATCCTGCCCGCCCTGCTGCGGCCCGGCGAATGCCGCCAGCTGGCGCAAGCCTATGACGCCGGCGGCGGCCGCTACCGCAGCCGCGTGGTCATGGCGCGCCATGGTTTCGGCCAGGGGGAATACCAGTACTTCGCCTATCCGCTGCCCCCGGCCCTGGCCGCGTGGCGCGCCGCGCTGTACGCGCGCCTGGCGCCCATCGCCCGCGACTGGGCGCGGCGCCTGGGGCAGCCTGGCGATTATCCCGAACGGCATGCCGACTACCTGGCCCGCTGCCATCGGGCGGGCCAGGTCCGGCCCACGCCGCTCATCCTGCGCTATGGCGCCGGCGACTACAACTGCTTGCACCAGGACCTCTACGGCGAAGAAGTCTTCCCGCTGCAATGCGCCGTGCTGCTGTCGGTGCCCGGCGTGGACTTCGAGGGCGGGGAATTCGTCATGACCGAACAGCGCGCCGGGCATGCGCCACAGGCCGATGTGCTGCCGCTGGCCCAGGGCGACGCCCTGGTCTTTGCCGTGCACCATCGGCCGGCCGCCGGCCCGCGCGGCTGGCACCGGCGCGCCATGCGCCATGGCGTGGCCGCCGTGCGCGCGGGCCAGCGCCACACCCTGGGCATCATTTTTCACGACGCTTCCTGAGATGCAGGCCGAACTCTTTGCCGGCGACAGCCGCATCACCCTGGGGCACCAGGCCTGCGTGCTGCGCGGCCTGGCCCTGGCGCGGGCCGGACACCTGCTCGCCGCGCTGGCGGACATCGAGGCCAGCGCGCCGCCGCGGCATATGCAGACGCCGGGCGGTTTCACCATGTCCGCGGCCATCACCAATTGCGGCGAGCTGGGTTGGACCACGGACCGGCAGGGCTATCGCTATCAATCCCTCGACCCGCAAAGCGGGCGGCCCTGGCCGCCGCTGCCGGCCGTGTTCGCCGAACTGGCGGCCGAAGCCGCCGCCATGGCCGGCTTTGCCGGATTCCGGCCCGACGCCTGCCTGATCAACCACTACGCCCCCGGCGCGCGCATGAGCCTGCACCAGGACCGCAACGAAGCGGATTTCGGCGCTCCCATCGTGTCGGTCTCGCTGGGCCTGCCGGCAGTGTTCCTGTTTGGCGGGCTGCGCCGCCAGGACCGTTGCGCCCGCGTGCCGCTGCAGCACGGCGATGTCGCCGTCTGGGGCGGGGCGGACCGGCTGCGCTTTCACGGCATCCTGCCGCTGGCCGAAGGCGATCACCCCGTGGTGGGCCGCCAGCGCATCAACCTCACCCTGCGCCGGGCCGGGCCCGCGGTAAAGTAGCCTGGCCGGGGCGGCGGCGCGGAAATTCGGCCGCAAGACGCGGAGTGCGCCGGGGCCCGCCCCCGCCTAAAGTGGCCTTACCTTGATTTTTCATGAGTCCGCCATGAACACGCGCCTCACCGACACCGATCCCCGCTGGGCCGCCGTCCTCGCCCGCGATCCGCACGCCCGATTCGTCTATGCCGTCAAGACCACCGGCGTCTACAACCACCCGGGCAACCCGGCGCGGCTGCCGCGTCCGGAAAACGTCGAGTTCTTCGCCACCGCCCAGGAGGCCGAGGCCGCCGGCTACCGGCCCAGCCAGGTCCAGGCCCGCGTCAGCCGGGCGCATGCCGACTGGGTCGCCCAGGCCTGCCGCCGCATCGAGGCGGCCGACACCCTGCCCTCGCTGGACGAGCTTGCGGCCGAACTCGGTGTAAGCAGCTACCATTTCCATCGTGTCTTCAAGGCCGCCACCGGCCTGACCCCGCGCGCCTATGCCCAGGCCCACCGGGCCCGCCGCCTGCGCCGGCAGCTCGACGGGGGCCAGGACGTGACCACCGCCCTCTACGCGGCGGGTTTCAACTCCAACAGCCGCTTTTATGCCGCCGCCGACGGCATGCTGGGCATGAAGCCCAGCGCCTACCGCGAAGGCGGCGCCAATGCGAGGCTGTACTTCGCCATTGGCCAATGTTCGCTGGGCGCCATCCTGGTCGCCCAGAGTGAACGCGGGGTCTGCGCCATCCTGCTGGGCGACGATCCCGAGCCGCTGCTGCAGACCTTGCAGGACCGCTTCCCCAAGGCCGAGCTGATCGGCGCAGACCCGGCCTATGAGGGCATGATGGCCACCGTGGTCGGCCTGGTGGAGGCGCCGGGCACGCCCGTGGACCTGCCGCTGGATGTGCGCGGCACCGCTTTCCAGGAGCGCGTCTGGCGGGCGCTGACCCAGATCGCGCCCGGCGAGACCGTCTCCTACAGCGAGATCGCCCGCCGCATCGGCAGCCCCAAGGCCGTGCGCGCCGTGGCCCAGGCCTGCGGCGCCAACATGCTCGCGGTGGCCATCCCCTGCCACCGCGTCGTGCGCAACGACGGGGCCTTGTCGGGCTATCGCTGGGGCGTGGCCCGCAAGCGCGAACTGCTGCGCCGCGAACAGGCGCGGGCGGCCTGAGCCATGCAGACGCTGGAAAGCCGCCTGGCCGGCGAGGGCTGGGCCTTGCTGGACGACGCGCTGGACGAGGCGGCGATCGCCGCTCTGCGCCAGGGCAGGCCGCCGGCCTGGGCCGCGGCGCTGCGCGACCGGCTCGAACCCCTGGCGCGGCAATGGCAGGCCCATCTGGGCGAGGCGGGCGGCGCTGCCTCGGCCCGCCGCCCGCGTCTCGAAGACCAGACGCTGGCCGCCGGGCAGGGCCGGCCACTGTCGTCCAGCCACGCGCCGGATGTCTTCCCGCTGCAATTGCTCATCCTGCTGTCGGCGCCCGGCCGGGATTTCGAGGGCGGCCACGCCATCGCCGTCGAACAGCGGCCGCGCATGCAGTCCCGCCCCATGGTGCTGCCCCTGGAGCAAGGCAGCGTCGCCGTCTGCGCCACCGGGCCACGGCCGGTGCAAGGACGCCAGGGTCTCTACACCACGCTGCTGCGCCTGGGCACGGGCCGGCTGCGCCGGGGAGAGCGCCAGGCGTGGGTGCTGCGCTGGCAGGCCTGAAGCGCGGCCCCGCCGCAAAAATCTGCCGGCCCTGCCCTGCCAGGGCCCTGAGAGGGCGGGCGCCGCGACTGGTCATGCGTGTGATTCACGCATGATGCGCGAAATACACGCTCCACGAACGCCCGAATTTCTCCGCACCCCTTTCAAGGTTTTGATTCTTAAGCGCATTTTCCGCAAGCCGCGGTTGGCACGGTGTTTGCAATATCCCGAGGATTCCGGCCCTGTGTGGCCTTCCTCAACCGAGTCAGAAGATGCGCTCCATGAGAATCATTTGTCCGAACGGACACCTGGGCTTTGCCCCCCTGCGTACCGAGAGTTTCCAGGCCGGCGTGCGCGCCCGGCCCGACTACATCGCCGCCGACTCCGGCAGCGACGACGTGGGCCCCGTGCCCCTGGGCTCGGACACCTCGACCAGCCCCGAAGCCTGGCAGCGCCACGACCTGGAGCAGATGCTGCTGGCCGCGCGCGGGCAGGGAGTGCCCATGATCATCGGCTCGGCCGGCGACACCGGCTCGAACAGCCGCGTGGATCTTTATGTGCGCATCATCCGCGAACTGGCCGCCAAGCATGGCCTGGCGCCGTTCAAGATCGGCTATTTCTATTCCGAGGTGGATCCTGACTTCGTGCGCCGCAAGATGCGCGCGGGCGCGACCATCGCCGGCCTGGACGGCTACGCGGACCTGACCGAAGCCGAACTGGACGCCACCGAGCGCATCGTCGCCGTGGCCGGCGTGCAGCCTTATCTGAAGCTGCTGGAAGCCGGCGCCGACGTCATCATCGGTGGACGCAGCTCGGATGCCGCCGTGTTCGCCGCGCCCGCGCTGCATCACGGCTTCGCCGCCGACCAGGCCTATTACCTGGGCAAGGTACTGGAATGCGCGTCGTTCTGCGCCGAACCCTATGGCGGCAAGGAAACCGTGCTGGGCGAGATCAGCCACGAGGACGTGCGCGTGACGGCCATGCATCCCGAGCAGCGCTGCACCATCGCCTCGGTCGCCGGCCACGCCATGTACGAGCGCTCCAACCCCTACGAAGAATTTTTCGCCGGCGGCAAGCTGGATATGCGCGAATGCCACTATGAGCAGCTCGACGAGAAGACCACCCGCATCACCGGCTCGCGCTTCATCCCCTCGGAGCGCCTGACCGTCAAGCTGGAAGGCTCGGGCAAGGTGGGCGAGCGCTACATCGGCCTGTGCGGCGTGCGCGACCCCTACACCATCGCCAACATCGACCGCGTCATCGCCTGGGCGCGCGACAAGGTCCGCGAACGCTTCGGCGACAGCGGCTACGAGCTGCATTACAAGGTCTATGGCCGCGACGGCGTCATGGGAGACCTGGAGCCGCTGCGCGACCAGCCGGCGCACGAGCTGTGCATCATGGTGCAGGGCGTGGCGCCCACGGCCGAGATGGCCGAAGAGCTCACCCTGACGGGCCTGCGCCAGATGTTCTATGCCCGCCTGCCCGACGTCAAGGGCACGGCCGGATCGGTGTCCTTCCCCCTCGATGAAGTCGTGCGCGCCAGCGCCGCCTATCGCTGGACGCTGAATCACACCATCCCGGTGGACGACATCTTCGAACTGATCCAAACCCATATCATCGAGGCCTGAGAGAACACGCCATGCCCACGCAGAAACTGAGCGAACTCGCCAAGACCATACGCAGCAAGAATGCCGGCGTGAACAAGATCACCTTCGACATCATCTTCCGCGACCGCGACACCTATGAATCGGTGAAGCGCTCGGGCGCGCTCACGCGCAAGAGCGTGGCCGCGCTCTACCGCATCCCCGACGCGCGCATCTCGGACTTCGTCGAATACGATCCCGGCCTGGCGATCAAATTCACCATCTATCGTCTCGTGCCCAGCGGCTCGGCCGGCGATGGCGATATCTTCGGCGCCCAACAGTACGCGCCGCTGCTGGACCTGCCCGTGCAACGCTGACCGGCACGCGGGCCCGCCCGGCGCGGGCCCCGGCCAATACAAGGGGAACAACCTATGAAGAACATCCTCCAGGCGCTGGCGCTGTGCGCGCTGGCCACCGGCGCCCAGGCGCAGCAGGCGCCCACGCCGGTGCCCAAGCAACTCAAGATCGTCGTGCCCTTCAGCGCCGGGGCGAGCAATGACGCCATCGCGCGCGCCCTCGCCCCCCAGCTGGCGGAACAGCTGAAGACCATCGTCATCGTCGAGAACCGGGTCGGCGCGGCCGGCGTCATCGGCTCGGACTACGTGGCCAAGTCCGCCAAGGACGGCGCGACCCTGCTACTGACCTCGTCCACCTTCCTGACCTCGGCCGCCACCCAGCCGCGCATGCCCTACGATCCGGTCAAGAGCTTCGCGCCCGTGGCCATGGTGGGAGAGGGGCCGCTGGTCATCGGCGTGACCGGCGCCAAGCCCTACGCCAGCCTGGCCGACGTCCTGGAGGCCGCGCGCGCCAAGCCGGACGTGCTCAATTACGGCACGGCCGGCATCGGCTCGCTCGCGCACCTGGCGACCGTGATGATGAACGATGCCGCCCACGTCAGCATGACCCACGTGCCCTACAAGGGCGCGGCCAATGCCGCCTCCGACATGGCCGGCGGACAGATCGACATCATGCTGGCCAACTACAGCTCGCTGGCGCCGCTGGTGCAGTCGGGCAAGATCAAGCTGGTGGCGACCACGGCCCGCGACCCCCATCCGGCCTTCCCCAAGCTCGCGCCGGCCGCCGCCATCCTGCCCGGCTACGCGGTCGATATCTGGGTCGGCGTGTTCGCGCCGGCCGGCACGCCCCAGGACCTGATCGACCGCTACAACCAGGCCATCAATCGCGTGGCGCGGACCCCCGAGAGCACCGCGCTGCTGGACATGGACGGCACCGTGCCCGCGGCCATCGGCAGCACCGAGTTCGCCCAGCGTGTCGCCCGGGACTACGCCCTGTGGCGCGACGTGGCCCAGAGCCACCACATCAGCGTCGAATAGACGAAGGCTTGACGCAGTCCTTGCCCGGCTCGGCCGTCAGGCCTGGCCGGGCTTTTTTTCCAGCCCCAGCCGCAGCATCTGGTGCCGCAGGGCATGCCGCGTCAGCCCCAGCGCCTGCGCGGCGGCGGCCATGCTGCCGCCCTGCGCGGCCAGGGCCGACTGGATCATGCGGCGCTGGAAATCCGCCGTGCGGGCGGCGTAGCCGCCCGTGCCGGCCGGCTCGCTGGCATCGCGCACAATGCGCGCCGGCAGATGTTCCAGGCCCACGGTGTCGCCGCTGTCCAGGATGCAGATGCGCTCCAGCAGATTGCCCAGCTCGCGCACATTGCCCGGCCAGCGATAGCGGCGAAAGACCTCCTGCACCGCCGGATCGATGCGCCGGAAGCCGCTGGCATGCAGCCGGTTGTAGCGCGCCAGGAAGCGGTCGGCCAGCACGAAGACATCGTCGCCGCGCTCGCGCAGCGGCGGAAGATTGATCGACACCACCTGCAGGCGGTAGTAAAGGTCATCGCGGAACTTGCCCGCGCCCACCTCGCCCAGCAGGATCTTGTTGGTGGCCGCGATAAAGCGCACGTCGGTCGTCAGCTCATGCACCGCGCCGATGCGCCGGAAGCGCCGGCTGTCGAGCAAGGTGAGGATCTTGGCCTGCATCATGGGCTCGAGCTCGCGCACCTCGTCCAGGAAGACGCTGCCGCCATGGGCGATCTCCAGCAAGCCTTCCTTGCGCGCGACGGCGCCCGTGAAAGCGCCGCGCTCATGGCCGAACAGCTCGGACTCCAGCAGGTTGCCGGGGATGGCGGCGCAGTTGATTTCGGTGAAGCCTTTCTCGGCGCGAGCGGAATGATCGTGCAGCGCGCGCGCCACCAGGCCTTTGCCGGTGCCGGTCTCGCCGTAGATAAGCACCGTGCTGGCGCGGCTGCGCGCCACGCGCAGCACCAGGTCGCGCAGGGCCACGATGGAAGGATGGTCGCCGACGATGGTGTCGGCCAGGGGAGGCGGGGGAGTCATGGCGTGCAACATAAGGGCGCGATACTGCGCGCATTATCGGGCCGCCGCCCCCGGGCCTCCATTCCGGCATACCCCTAGGGCGGGGCGGCCTGGGCTACACTAGCGCGCTTTTTTCCTGGTTTGCCATGACTGCCTGCGGAATCGACTTCGGCACTTCCAACTCCACCGTCGGCTGGATGCGCCCCGGACAGCACGCCCTGCTCGCGCTGGAAGACGGCAGACCCACCTTGCCTTCGGCCATCTTCTTTCATGACGAAGATGACGAGGTGAGCTACGGCCGCGCGGCCATCGCCGATTATGTGGCCGGCTACGACGGCCGCCTGATGCGCTCCATGAAGAGCCTGCTGGGCAGCTCCCTGATGGAGGGCCACACCGAGGTGGCTGGCCGCGCCCTGCCGTTCAAGGTGCTGCTCACACGCTTCATCGCCGAGCTCAAGGCCCGCGCCGAAGCCGCCGCCGGCCGCGGTTTCGAGGCCGCCGTGCTCGGCCGGCCGGTCTTTTTCGTGGACGACGACGCCAAGGCCGACCAGCTGGCCGAGGACACGCTGGGAGAGATCGCCCGCGCCGTGGGCCTGCGCGAGATCGCCTTCCAGTACGAACCGCTGGCGGCCGCCTTCGACTACGAATCGCAGATCACGCGCGAAGAACTGGTGCTGGTCATCGACATCGGCGGCGGGACTTCCGACTTCTCGCTCATCCGCCTGGGACCGCAGCGCGCCGGCCGTGCCGACCGCCGCGAGGACATCCTGGCCCATGGCGGCGTGCATATCGGCGGCACCGATTTCGACAAACAGCTGAGCATGGCCCACGTCATGCCGCTGTTCGGCCTGGGCGGGCAGCTGAAGACCGGCAAGGACGTGCCGTCCACGCAATACGCCAACCTGGCCTGCTGGCACACCATCAACCAGGCCTATACCCGCAAGGCGGCCGAGACCTTCGCCTTCATCCAGGCCCAGGCGGTCGAGCGCGACAAGATCGGCCACCTGATGACGCTCATCAAGAACCGCGAGGGACATTGGGTCGCCATCCAGGTCGAGGAAGCGAAGATCGCCCTGTCCGAGGCGCCGTCCACCCGTATCGACCTGGCGCGCATCGCGCCGCGGCTGGCGGCCGACATCGACCGGCCGGCGTTCGACCTCTCGATGAACGGCCTGATCGACCGCATCGAGACAACGGTGGCGCGCCTGCTGGCCGATGCCGGCGTGAGCGCGGTCGACACGCTGTTCTTCACCGGAGGATCGAGCCGCGTGCCCTGCCTGCGCGAACGTGTCTCGGCGCTGCTGCCCGGGGCGCGCAGCGTTGAAGGCGATCTGTTCGGCAGCATCGGCGCCGGCCTGGCGCTGGATGCCCGGCGCAAGTTCGGCTAAGACGCTACCAGGCGTGCAGGGCGTCGTCGGGGAAGCTGCCCTCGCGGACCGCGCGCGCATAGGCTTCGAACGCTTCGCGCACGCCGCCGCTGCCGGCCAGGAAGTTCTTCACGAAGCGCGGCGTCTTGCCCAGGCTGGCGCCCAGCATGTCGTGCATCACCAGCACCTGGCCCGCGGTGCCGCGGCCCGCGCCTATGCCTATGGTGTGGCAGGACGGCAGGGCCCGGGTGATGCGCGCCGACAGCGCGGCCGGCACCATTTCCAGCACCAGCAGGGTCGCGCCCGCGTCGGCCAGTTCGCGCGCGTGGCGCTCGAGCAGGGCGGCGCCGTCATCGTCGCGCCCCTGCACCCGATAGCCGCTCAGGGCATGCACGGTCTGCGGGGTCAGCCCCAGATGGGCGCACACCGGCACGCCGCGCTCGACCAGGAAGCGCACCAGGGGAGCGGTCCAGCCGCCGCCTTCAAGCTTGACCATATGCGCGCCGGCCTGCATCAGCCGGGAGGCATTGCGCATGGCGTCGTCCTGGCTGCCGTGATAGCTGCCGAAGGGCAGGTCGGACAATAGGAGGGAAGGTGCGGCCGCCAAGCCGCGGGCCACGCTTTGCGTGTGGTAGACCATGTCGTCCATCGTCACCGGCACCGTGCTGTCGCGGCCCTGGCAGACCATGCCCAGGGAATCGCCCACCAGTACGACATCTACGCCAGCTTGCCCGGCCAGGCCCGCGAAGACCGCGTCATAGGCGGTGAGCATGACGATCTTCTCGCCCGCGTCGCGCATCTCCTGCAGGCGCCGTGGCGTGACTTTGCGGGCCGGGCCCGCGCCGCCATAGGGCGCGGGACGGTTCTGCTGCGTGCTGCTAGCCATGTCTTCTCCTTGTTGGAGGGCCAAGGCTACACCAGGCGGCGGCCTGCGGGCAGGCCGCCGCGCCGGAGGACTTACTTGAACTCGTAATGCGGCGAACGCGGACCGTAGAGCAGGCCGCCTTCGGTGCCGGCCATCAGCAATTGCTGATTGGTCAGCGCCGCCACGCCATAGGCCCGGTCGGTCAAGGTGTTGACCACCTGGTCGACCACCGCCTGCACCAGCATGCCGAGAATGCCGCCCTGGCCGCCGTTGCCGGCCTGGGCCACCGTCTTGGTGCCCTCCCAGAGCTGCGCGCCGGTGCGCAGATCGACCAGCGAGGCATCGACCGCGACCGTCGTCACGCTGCCCAGCAGCTGGTAGGACGAGCCATACTGCTTGACCCTGAGATACAGCGCGGCGTCGGCGCCGAAGATCTCGCGCAGCTTGGCCGGCGGCACCTGGTGCGCATCATCGGGAGACATCATGCCGTTCTGGCGGAAGGTCTCGTCCATGACCGCCACCGGCACGACGTAATAGCCCGACTCGGCCAGCGGATACGTCACCTGGGCCAGCACCGCGGCCGAAGCGGCCGGTTCCACCGACTCGTTCAGGGGCGGCAACACCAGGATGGACGCGGGCTTGCTTTCGCGGAACGCGCTGTAATCGACATTGCGCTGCGGGGCGGCCACGCAACCCGTCAGGACGGCCAGCGCTGCCACCAGGCCGGCACGGAACAGAGTACGGATCATGAGGCTCACTTCCCTTTCGCGGTGTTGGTGTCAGGCGCGGACTTGGCCAGGCCGGCCGCTGACGCATCCTTCTTGCTCATCAAAAAGTCCATGAAAGGCGCCGATTCCGGAAAGGCGTTTTTTTCGCCATTGAACTGTTCGACGGCCTTGTCGTCCTGGCCGGCCTTCAGATAGAGCAGGGCCATATGCGCGCGGAAACCCGGCGGCAAGGCCAGCTCGGCCGAGCGCGCGGTCTCGACGTTTTTCTCCATGGCCGCCAGCTGGGCGGTCGGATCCGCGCCGTCGTCCTTGAGATAGGCGTATACCGAAGGCTGGTAGCTCTGCCAGCTGTACAGAGGCTTCTGCTGCGCGCAGGCCGACAGGCCCAGCACCAGGGCGCAGGCCAGGCCCGCGCGGGTCAATCGAGGGATCGCCATGGCCGTCCTCAATTGGCGGACGGACGCCAGGCGCCCTGTTCGATACCGTCGACCAGGCGGTCCACGGCCTCGCGGATGGCCAGGTCCAGCACCTTGCCATTGAGGGTCGAATCGTAGCCCGCCGAACCGCCGAAGCCCAGGACCTCGCGGTTGGACAGGGCGTACTCGCCAGCGCCGGTCACCGAATAGACGACTTCGGAGCTGGACACATCGACCACGTTCAGGTCCACCTTGGCGTAAGCCACCTGCTCCTTGCCGCGGCCCAGGATGCCGAACAACTGCTGGTCGCCCGTGACCTTGCGGCCGAAGGCGGTCACGTCGCCCGTGACCACATAACGCGCGCCCTTGATCTGGTTGGCCTTTTTATTGAAAGCCGCCTCCTGCGCGATTTCGCTCAGGTTCTCGCGGTCCATGACGGAGAATCGGCCGGTACGCTGCAAATGGCTGACCAAAATCGTCTTGGCCTGCCCGCCCAGGCGGTCCTGGCCGTCGGAAAATACCCCGCGCAGATAATTGCTGCGATTGTCGAACTTGCCCACCGAAATCGGGCTGCGCGGGCCCTGATAGGCGGGTTTGGAGGCCGCCGCCGCCGTCTGTGGCGGCGCCACAGCCTGCGAGCGTTCCGTTGCGCAACCTGCCAGTGCTGCCGCGAGCGCGATCAGCGTACCGGCCTTCATCACCGCCTTGATCATTGACTTCTCCGTGTGCGGGCGAGGACCCTCGCCATTTTTGGTGTCAGAAGTGTACTAAACATTTCAAATGCCACAAGCTTGAATTGCCGGCCGGATGGATAATCGGACCCGCCTCTTCCATAAACCGCGTCGATAATCCGCCGGCGCCGTCCCATATAACGCGCGGCAAAATCCGGCACACACACCGTGCGGACGTTTTCGTTAATAAAGGGATGGGCTTTTCAGGCGCCTTGGACGATCACACCCACGGACACCGCGGCCACGAGCAGGCCGCGCCACTGGCGCGGCGTCAGCGTTTCGCCCAGCAGCAGAATGCTGAGCAAGACCGGAATGGCGGGATACAGCGACGCCAGCACGACGGCCACGCTGACCAGCGACTGCCAGGTGGCATACAGGTACAGGGCCAGCGACAGCGCCGCCAAACTGCCTATCCAGGCCGCGCTGAACCGCCTGCCGCGCGGCAGGCGCAGCGGCAAGCCCAGATGACGGGCATAGCAGACCACCACGATGACCGAGGCCAGGCGATTGGCCAGGACGGGCCACAGCCCCGCCTGAGGATCCGCTTGCGCCACGCAGGCATACTGCAGGCCCACCCCGGCGCCCGCGATAAGGGCATCGCGCGACCCCGCGGCCAGCGTCATTCCGCCGGCCCGCGGCCGGCAGGCGATCCACC
>NZ_LRUJ01000037.1 GCF_001548475.1 Bordetella hinzii LMG 13501 | reverse complement strand
GGCGGGGCGCCCGCCATGGGCGAATGTTTCGAGGATGGGCTGGGCCTGGAGCCTCAGTGGCTTTCGGCCGTGCTGGCGGCTTGAGGGCGGCCGCCGAAGCGGTTCAGGACATCCGCCGCCAGGGGGCGATAGCGGTCGTTCTCACGGCCGGCGACGGCGTCCAGGTGCTGCTCCGAGGCGTCGAAGAGGCGCCAATACAGTCGGCCGCAGAGCTCGCGGGCCGGGCCGCCGGGCCAGTCGGCCGGCAGCATGGGCACCGGCAGTTGGGGGTCGTGCAGCACGATGCGGCGCCAGTGATGCAAGAGCAGCACACGCAGCGCGAAAGCCTGCTGCGGTGACGGCGGCGCATCGGCCACCAGCGGCGCCAGGGGCGCGAAACTGCGGGTGAAGAGCCGGTATTGCTCGGCCACGGCATCCAGGTTCCAGCATTGCGGCACCAGGCTGGCGATGGGCAGGCCGCCGGCCCCGGCCAGGTCGCGCGCGGCCAACACCAGCGCCTTGTCGGGGATGCCCAGCTGTTCGAGGATGTCGTGGGCGGCGCGAGCCTCGGTGGCGGGGTGGGCGAACAGGCCCGGGGCCACCAGGGCGAAGCCTTCCCATTCGAGCGCGCGGCGCAGCTCGGCGCGCTCGGCCAGGCCGTTGCCGCCGGTGCGCGGCAGCGCCACCAGCGTCCATTCGCCGTGCCACTGGCGCGGCGGGCCTTCATAGATGCGTTGCGAGGCCAGCGCCGTCAGACGCCGCCCGGTGTCGGACATCAGATAGAGGCTGCGGCGGCCATGGCGTTCGGACCGCAGCCAATCCTGGGCGACCAGGCGGAAGACGCTGGTGCGCAGCAGGCGCTCGTTGATGCCCACCGGTGCCAGCAACTCGATCAGGTCGCCCAGCCAGATGGCGCCGCCATGCGGTCCCAAGGCATCGCCCAACAGGCTGACGCACAGGGATTTGGCGCGCGGCGGATCCTGTTCTAGCAGGCGGGCCAGAAAGCGGTCCAGGGACGGCGTTGCGGAACTAGCCATAAAAGGGACGGTTGTCAGCCGCGATGTTATCGGTCTGCCCGACATGATACATAAACCCAATGTGATACAGAAATAAGTTTGACAATGGAATTTTTGTATTAAATAATCAGATTATCAAGAAACAGATCAGGCGGGGCCTGGCGCCCGCTTTTCGCCGAAGGAGACAAACATGTACGCGCAACTGGTCGAGACCGGGGTCAAGCAGCTGCGCCGGGCGGACGAACTGTCCGGCCCCGAGCGTGAGTTCCAGCGCCGCGTGGACGAGGGGGTGCGCATCGAGGCCAAGGATTGGATGCCCGATGCCTACCGCAAGACGCTGATACGCCAGATTTCCCAGCATGCGCATTCCGAGATCGTCGGCATGCTTCCGGAGGGCAATTGGATCAGTCGCGCGCCCACGCTCAAGCGCAAGGCCATCCTGCTGGCCAAGGTGCAGGACGAGGCCGGCCACGGCCTCTATCTCTACAGCGCGGCCGAGACCCTGGGCGTCTCGCGCGATGAGCTCATCGAGGACCTGCATTCGGGCAAGGCCAAGTACTCCAGCATCTTCAACTACCCCACGCTGAGCTGGGCCGACATCGGCATGATCGGCTGGCTGGTCGATGGTTCGGCCATCATCAACCAGATCCCGCTTTGCCGCTGTTCCTACGGTCCCTATGCGCGCGCCATGGTGCGCGTCTGCAAGGAAGAATCCTTCCATCAGCGCCAGGGCTACGACCTGCTCATCCAGATGTGCCTGCACGGCACGCCCGAGCAGAAAGCCATGTGCCAGGATGCCTTGAACCGCTGGTGGTGGCCCGCCCTGATGATGTTCGGCCCCTCGGATGCCGACTCCCCCAACAGCGCGCAGTCCATGCAATGGAAGATCAAGCTCTTCTCCAACGATGAGCTGCGCCAGAAGATGGTCGACCAGACCGTGCCCCAGGCCGAATACCTGGGCCTGACCGTTCCCGATCCCGATCTCAAATGGAACGCCGAGCGCGGCCACTACGATTTCGGCAAGATCGACTGGGATGAGTTCTATGCCGTCATCAAGGGCAATGGCCCCTGCAACCGCGAACGGCTGGCGGCCCGCGTCAAGGCGCACGAGGACGGCGCCTGGGTGCGCGATGGCCTGGCGGCCTACGCCGAAAAACAGGCCCGCCGCAAGGCCGCCTGAGCGCGCCGGACCGACCTTTTCCACTCCTGCACGAACAAGGCGCGCCCGCGCGCGCCGGGGATACGCATCATGAGCAAAGAATGGCCCCTCTGGGAAGTCTTCATCCGCAGCCAGCACGGGCTGGCGCATAAGCATGTGGGCAGCCTGCACGCGCCCGACGCCGAAATGGCCATCAACCATGCGCGCGACGTCTACACGCGCCGCAACGAGGGCCTGAGCATCTGGGTGGTGCGCGCCAGCGATATCACGGCCAGCAGCCCTGGCGACAAGGAGCCGCTGTTCGAGCCGGCCAACAACAAGGTCTATCGCCATCCGACCTTCTTCCCCATGCCCGAAGAAATCAAGCACATGTAAGGCGGCGGCATGGACAAGCAACTGTTTGAATACCTGCTGCGCCTGGGCGACACCACCCTTATCCTGTCGCAGCGCCTGGGGCAGTGGTGCGGCCACGGGCCCGTGCTCGAAGAGGATCTCGCGCTGACCAATACCGCGCTCGACCTGCTGGGCCAGGCCCGCATGTGGCTGACCCTGGCCGGCGAGGTCGAGGGCGGCGGCCGCGACGAGGATCAGCTCGCCTATCTGCGCGATGCGCACCAGTTCCGCAACTGCCTGCTGGTCGAGCAGCCCAATGGCGATTACGGCGACACCATGGCGCGGCAGTTCCTGTTCGACGTCTGGCACTATTTCCTGCTGCAGCAGCTGACGCAGTCCAAGGACGAGCGGGTGGCGGCCATCGCCGCCAAGGCCATCAAGGAAGTCACCTACCACGTGCGCCGCTCCTCCGACCTGGTCGTGCGCCTGGGCGATGGCACCGAAGAGAGCCATCGCCGCATGCAGGCCGCCATCGACGCGGCCTGGACCTTCGCCGGCGAACTCTTCGCCGACGACGAGGTCGACCATGATCTGGCCGCGCGCGGCATCGCCGTCGAGCGCGCGACGCTGCGCGAGCCCTGGCTGGCCCATGTGCGCGAGGTGCTCGAAGAAGCCACGCTCACCGCGCCCGACGAGCGCGAGGCTTTCCACCTCCTGCGCCAGGGCGGCTGGCAGGGCCGCCACACCGAGGCCCTGGGCTATGTGCTGGCCGAGATGCAATATCTGCAGCGCGCCTATCCCGGAGCCCGCTGGTGAGCGGCAGCGTCGGCCCTGAGCAGGTGATGGACTGGCTCGGGGGCGTCCCCGACCCCGAGATCCCGGTCCTGTCCGTGGTCGACCTGGGCGTGGTGCGCGCCGTGGACTGGGAGGGCGAGACCTGCGTGGTCACCATCACGCCCACGTATTCGGGCTGCCCGGCCATGCGCGAGATCACCGAGGACATCGTCCGCGTGCTCGCCAGCCATGGCCTGCCGCGGGTCCGCGTACAGACCCGTCTGTCGCCCGCCTGGACGACGGACTGGATGACGGCGCGCGGGCGCGCCGCGCTCAAGGGCTACGGCATTGCCGCGCCCGCCGAGCGCGCCGTGGATATCTCCGGCATCAGCCGCCGGCAGGCCATGCCGGCCATTCCCTGTCCGCGTTGCGGCTCGGCCAACACGCGCCTGGTCAGCCATTTCGGCTCCACGTCCTGCAAGGCCCTGTATCGCTGCGCGGACTGCCGCGAGCCTTTCGACTATTTCAAGACGCATTGAGCGCTTATCCCATGAGCCAGCCCCAATTCCATACGCTCAAGGTGGCCTCGGTGGCGCGCAACACGCGCGATGCCGTGGTGGTCACCTTCGAGCTGCCCGAAGCCCTGCGCGAGGCCTTTGCTTTCCGCCCCGGCCAATACCTCACCCTGCGCACCGAACTCAATGGCGAAGAAGTGCGGCGCTCTTATTCGATTTGCTCCGCGCCCCAGGACGGCATCCTGCGGGTGGCCATCAAGCAGGTCGACGAGGGCGTGTTCTCGAGCTGGGCCAACCGCCAGCTGCAGCCCGGACAGGATCTCGAGGTGATGGCGCCGGCCGGCAATTTCACGATCGATTTCTCGCCCGAGCAGCAGCGCCACTATGTCGCCTTCGCGGTGGGCAGCGGCATCACCCCGGTGTTCTCCCTGGTCAAGACGGCGCTGTCGACCGAGCCCGCCAGCCGCTTCACGCTGTTCTTCGGCAACCGCGCCTCTTCGTCGGTGCTGTTTCGCGAAGAGATCGAGGACCTGAAAAACCGCTATATGGAGCGCTTCTCGCTGGTCTACATCATGAGCCGCGAATCGCAGGATATCGAGCTGTTCAACGGCCGCCTCGATGGCGACAAGGTCGAGCAGCTCATGAATACCTGGATGGCCGGCGATGATGTGGATTACGCTTTTGTCTGCGGCCCGCAGACCATGATCGAAAGCGTGGTGCAGCGCCTGGGTGAACGCGGCATGGACAAGTCGCGCATCAAGTTCGAGCTGTTCGGCGCGCCCAAGGGCCCGCGCAGCCTGCGCACCGGCCGCGAGGCGGCGGTGGCGCCGGGCAAGGGCCAGTGCGAAGTGACCGTCATCCAGGACGGCCACAGCCGCAGCTTTACCATCGCCAAGAACCAGGACAACGTACTGGACGCGGCCCTGGCCCAGGGTGTTGAATTGCCATATTCCTGCAAGGGCGGCGTCTGTTCGACCTGCCGTTGCAAGGTTGTCGAGGGCGAGGTGGACATGGATGCCAACTTCGCCCTGGAAGATTACGAAGTGGCGCGCGGTTTTGTCCTGAGCTGCCAGAGCTACCCGGTCAGCGACCGGCTGGTGCTGGATTTCGACCAGGAAACCTGAGCGCCACCTGGCCCTGATTGCGGATTCACAAAAATATTCGGAGAGTAGGCAGTGTCCCAAGATTTCTTTGAACGTCACCAGCCCGTGCTGGAAAAGGCCCTGGCGGCCGCCCGCGAACGCGGCTACTGGAGCCCGTTTGCCGAGTCGCCCAGCCCGCGCAACTATGGCGAGACGGCGGCCCAGGACGGCCAGGCCGCCTTCGATGCCCTGCTGGGCAAGGATTTCCCGCTGGCCGCGACCGGCGCCGAAGGCAAGGCCGGCGGCGAGGTCTCGCCCTTTGGCTTTGCCCTGGACATCTCCTACCCGCGCATCGCGCCGGCCACGCTGCTGGCCAATGCCGGGCAGGCCGGCCTGACCTGGCGCCGCGGCGGCCCCCGCGCCTGGGTGGGCGTGTCGCTGGAGATCCTGGCGCGCCTGAACCGGCGCAGCTTCGAGATGGCGCATGCCGTGCAGCACACGACCGGCCAGGGCTTCATGATGGCCTTCCAGGCCGGCGGCCCCCACGCCCAGGACCGCGGCCTGGAAGCCGTGGCCTACGCCTGGCAGGAGATGTCGCGCATCCCCGAGGTCGCGCTCTGGGAGAAGCCCCAGGGCAAGAACGACCCCATCAAGATGGAAAAGCGCTTTACCGTGGTGCCGCGCGGCGTGGCCCTGGTGATCGGCTGCTCGACCTTCCCCACCTGGAACGGCTATCCGGGCCTGTTCGCCAGCCTGGCGACCGGCAATACCGTCATCGTCAAGCCGCATCCGGCGGCCATCCTGCCCCTGGCCTTGACCGTGCAGGTGGCGCGCGAGGTGCTGGCCGAAGCCGGCTTCGACCCCGACGTGGTGCAATTGGCCGCGCATCAAGCGGGCGATGACACCGCGCAGCAATTGGCGCTGTCGCCCGCCGTGAAGATCATCGACTTCACCGGCAGCACGGCCAATGGCGACTGGCTGGAGCAGAACGCCCGCCAGGCCCTGGTCTACACCGAGAAGGCCGGCGTCAACCAGGTCATCATCGATTCGGCCGAGGACATCAAGGGCGTGGCGCGCAACCTGGCGTTTTCGCTGGCGCTGTATTCCGGCCAGATGTGCACGGCGCCCCAGAACATCTACGTGCCGCGCGGCGGCATCCAGACGGCCGAGGGCCGCTTGAGTTTCGACGAGGTGGCCCAGGCCATCGCTTCGGCGGTCGAAAAGCTGGCCGGCGACGCGGCCCGCGCGGTCGAACTGACCGGCGCCATCCAGAGCGAGGCGACGGCCGAACGCATCGAGCGCGCCCGTGCCCTGGGCCTGCCGGTGCTGGCCGATTCGCGCAGCCTGCAGCATCCGCAATTCGAGCAGGCGCGCGTGCGCACTCCCCTGGTCTTGCAGGCCGAGGCCGGCGACAGCCGCATCTTCCAGGAATGGTTCGGCCCCATCGCCTTCGTGGTGGCGACCGATTCGACCGAGCACAGCGTGGCGCTGGCGCGCGACACCGTGCGCCAGCATGGCGCGCTCAGCCTGTCGGCCTACACCACGGACGAAGGCGTGGCCGCCCGCATCCAGGAGGCGGCCGAGGTCGCCGGCGTGGCGCTGTCGCTCAACCTGACCGGCGCGGTCTTCGTCAACCAGACCGCCGCTTTCAGCGATTTCCATGGCACCGGCGCCAATCCGGCCGCCAATGCGGCCTTGTCGGACAGCGCCTTCGTGGCCAACCGCTTCCGCGTGGTGCAAACCCGCCGTCACGTTTGAGGAGCCGGCCATGAGCTATCAAGACATCCAGTTTTCGCTGGCCGACGGCATTGCCCGCCTGACCTTGAACCGCCCCGACAAACTCAACAGCTTCACCGCCCGCATGCATGGCGAGGTGGCCGACGCGCTGACTCAGGTCGAGACCCAGGGCGCCCGCGTGCTGGTGTTGACCGGCGCAGGCCGCGGTTTCTGCGCCGGCCAGGATCTCTCCGAGCGCCGTCCGGGCCCCGACGGCGCGCCGCCCGATCTGGGCGAGACCGTCGAGAAGTATTACGCGCCGCTGGTGCGCCGCCTGGCGGCCCTGCCCATGCCGGTGCTGGTGGGCGTCAACGGCGTGGCCGCCGGCGCCGGCGCCAACCTGGCGCTGGCCGGCGACATCGTCATCGCCAAGGAATCGGCCAGTTTCATCCAGTCTTTCTGCCGCCTCGGGCTGATTCCGGACACCGGCGGCACCTTCGTGCTGCCGCGCCTGGTCGGCCGCGCCCGCGCGTTCGGTCTGGCCATGCTGGGCGACAAGATCCCGGCGCGCCAGGCCCAGGAATGGGGCCTGATCTGGCAATGCGTGGCCGACGAGGCCTTCGACGAGACCCTGGACAGCATGGCGCGCCACTTCGCCCGCGCGCCCACCAAGGGATTGGCCTTCACCAAGCGCGCCTTGCAGGCCAGCCTGTCCAATGACCTGGCTACCCAGCTCGACCTGGAGCGCGACATGATGCGCGAACTGGGCCGCAGCGCCGACTATGCCGAGGGGGTCGCCGCCTTTCTCGACAAGCGCGAACCGCAATTCAAGGGGCAATGATGAGCGCGCTCCAGACAGCGGTGCCGACCGACCCCCAGGCGCTGGCCGAGGCGGTCGGCGCGGCCATGTATGCCGGCGATGCCGCCTCTCAGGCCCTGGGCATGAAGGTGGTGGAGATCGCCCCGGGCTATGCGCGCCTGACCATGACGGTGCGCGGCGACATGCTCAACGGCCACAAGACCTGCCATGGCGGCTTCATCTTCGCCCTGGCCGACAGCACCTTTGCCTTTGCCTGCAACTCGCGCAACGTCAGCACCGTGGCCTCGGGCTGCGTCATCGACTATCTCGCGCCGGGCTACGAGGGCGATGTGCTCACCGCCGTGGCGCAGGAGCGTTCGCTGGCCGGGCGCACCGGCGTCTATGACATCACCGTGACCAACCAGGAAGGACGCAATGTGGCCGTTTTCCGCGGCCGTTCCTATCGAATAAAAGGGCAGATCGTCGGCGACGCCGAGGCTTGAGCCCGAGGTTTTCTTATTGCGCAAGCGGCCCCACAGGGGCCGCGCAGAATATTCAGGAGAGAGACACCATGCCCACTACCCTCAGCAAGCCGGGGCTGGATCCGATCGAACACGCCAGCCGGGACGAATTGCAGGCCCTGCAGCTCGAAAGGCTGAAGTGGACCGTCAGCCATGCCTACCAGAATGTGCCGCACTACAAAAAGGCCTTCGACGAGGCGGGCGTGCATCCGGATGATCTCAAGCAGCTCTCCGACATCGCCAAGTTTCCGTTCACGACCAAGAAAGACCTGCGCGACAACTATCCCTTCGGCATGTTCGCCGTCCCGCGCGAGCGCATATCGCGCATCCACGCCTCCAGCGGCACGACCGGCAAGCCCACCGTGGTGGGCTATACCGCGCGCGACCTGGACAACTGGGCCGGCCTGGTGGCGCGCTCGATCCGCGCCGCGGGCGGCAAGCCGGGCGACATCATCCACGTGGCCTATGGCTATGGCCTCTTCACGGGCGGCCTGGGCGCGCACTACGGCGCCGAGCGCCTGGGCTGCACCGTCATTCCGATGTCGGGCGGCCAGACCGAAAAGCAGGTGCAGCTGATCAATGATTTCCGCCCGGACATCATCATGGTCACGCCCTCCTATTTCTGCAACATCCTCGAGGAGCAGCGCCGCCAGGGCCTGGATCCGCGCCAGAGCTCGCTGCGCATCGGCATCTTCGGCGCCGAGCCCTGGACCGGCCAGATGCGCCAGGACATCGAGGCCGAAGCCGGCATCGATGCCGTGGACATCTATGGCCTGTCGGAAGTGATGGGGCCGGGCGTGGCCAGCGAATGCGTCGAGACCAAGGATGGCCCGGTGGTATGGGAAGACCACTTCTACGCCGAGATCGTCAACCCTGACACGGGCGAACCCGTGGCCGATGGCGAGCCGGGCGAACTGGTGTTCACCTCGCTCACCAAGGAAGCCATGCCCATCATCCGCTACCGCACGCGCGACCTGACGCGGCTGTTGCCGCCGACCTCGCGCAGCATGCGCCGCATCGGCAAGATCACCGGCCGCAGCGACGACATGCTCATCGTGCGCGGGGTCAACCTTTTCCCGACCCAGGTCGAGGAACTGGTGCTCAAGATCGCGCAGCTGGCGCCGCACTACCAGCTGGTGTTGACGCGCAGCGGCAACCTGGACGAGCTGGAGATCCTCACCGAACTGCGCCCCGAATTCGGCAACCTGTCGGAAGCCGACCGTGCCGCCGTGGGCAAACAGCTGCAGCATGCCGTGAAGTCCTATATCGGCGTGAGCGCCCGCATCCAGGTGGCTGATGCCGGTTTCGTCGAACGCACCCTGACCGGCAAGGCGCGCCGCGTCATCGACAAACGCCCCAAAGGCTGAGCCGATCCCGGATCCACGCGGCGGCGGGGCCTGCCCTGCGCTGCCCCCGCTTGGCGAGCGGGCGCAGCGCACTGATCAATGACTGATCATCCAGGGCCGTGTGCCGGCGAAGGTCTTGCCGCCGTCGGCGGTCTGGCGGGTGCGTCCCCGGGTCTTGGCGCCGCCGCAGCAGCCGCAGTCCATGCCGTGGCCCGCGCGGCTGCTGCGTGGTTCGTGGGCGGCGCGCTCGTTGGCGGCCCGGGCGCGGTGGATGGCCGAGGACAGGGCCGAGAGGGCCGGCGCGCCGCTGACAAAGCGTTCGCAATGCCGGCCGCACTCGGGGCAGGGCGCGGGATCGCGCCACTGCGCCAGCGGCCGCAGCACCGAGAAGTCGCCGCAGCTGGCGCAGCGATAGTCGTACAGGGGCATGGCGCGCTCCTCAGCGGTCCGGGGCGATGGGCATGTCGATGTCGCCCTTGAGGTGTTTGACCGGCCCGCTGGCGCTGGGCTGGATGTCGAACTCGAAGATCTCGGTCGGCAGCCATAGCGTGGCGCAGGCGTTGGGGATGTCCACCACGCCGCTGATGTGGCCCTGCACCGGCGCGGTGCCCAGGATGGAGTAGGCCTGGGCGCCGGAATAGCCGAATTTCTTCAGGTACTCGATGGCGTTCAGGCAGGCCTGGCGGTAGGCGATGTGCACGTCCAGGTAGTGCTGCTTGCCGCCTTCGTCGACCGAGATACCCTCGAAGATCAGGTAGTCCTTGTAGTTGGGGGTGATGGGGCTGGGCTTGAAGATGGGGTTGCGGATGCCGTATTTGTCCATGCCGCCCTTGATGAGAGAGACGCGCATATGCACCCAGCCGGCCATTTCGATGGCGCCGCAGAAGGTGATTTCACCGTCGCCCTGCGAGAAATGCAGATCGCCGACGGACAGTCCGCCGCCTTGCACATAGACCGGGAAGAACACGCGCGAGCCGCGAGAAAGATCCTTGATGTCGCAGTTGCCGCCGTGTTCGCGCGGCGGCACGGTGCGCGCCCCGCTGGCCGCGGCGCGCTCGCGCTCGGCGCCCTTGAGCTTGCCCATGTGGGCCGTCTTGGCCGCGGGTGGATTGGCCAGCGGCGGCACACGGCCGGGATCGCTGTCGATCAGGGCCTGTTCACGCTGGTTCCATGTGTCCAGCAGCGCCTGGTCCGGCAGGCAGCCGATCAGGCCGGGGTGGATGAGCCCGGCAAAGCGCACGCCGGGGATGTGGCGCGAGGTGGTGAACATGCCCTCGAAGTCCCAGATGGATTTCTGGGCCAGCGGGAAGTGTTCGGTCAGGAAGCCGCCGCCGTTCTTCTTGCTGAAAAAGCCGTTGAACCCCCACAGGCTGTCGTCCTTGGCGCCGATGTCCAGCAGGTCGACCACCAGCAGATCGCCCGGCTCGGCACCCTCGACGCCCACCGGACCGGACAGGAAGTGCACCGTGGAGAGGTCGACGTCGCGGACATCGGAGGCGTCATCGTCGTTCTTGATCGCGCCGCCGGTCCAATCGTAGGTCTCCAGCACGAAGTCGTCGCCGGGCTTGACCCAGACGGCCATGGGGATGTCGGGGTGCCAGCGATTGTGGATGCCGTCGTTCTCGTAGGGCGATTGCGCCAGATCGACTTTGATCAGGGTTTCAGGCATGGCTTGCTCCTTCGGAGGGAAGTTCAGACAGACAGGTATTTGCTGATCGTCTGTTCGTCGACGTGTTCGCGCAGGTCTTCGTGGACGAAGCGGCCTTTGTCGATCACGATCAGCCGGTCGGCGATCTGCAGGGTGAAACTCAAGACTTGCTCGGAGACGATGATGGCCAGATCGCGCAGCTGGCGGATTTCGAGCAGGCTGCGCGCGATGTCCTTGATGACCGAAGGCTGGATGCCCTCGGTCGGTTCGTCCAGCAGCAGCACGCGCGGATGGGTGGCCAGGGCCCGGGCGATGGCCAGCTGCTGCTGCTGGCCGCCGGAGAGGTCGCCGCCTCGCCGCCGGCGCATGTCGTGCAGCACCGGGAAGAGGGCGTAGATTTCGTCGGGCACCGGGTCGCGCAGCGCCCGGCCGCGCAGTCCGGTGCGGATGTTCTCTTCGACCGTCAGCGTGGGGAAGATCATGCGCCCCTGCGGCACATAGGCCACGCCGCTGCGCACGCGCTGGTGGCTTTCCAGGCGTGCCAGGGGCTTGCCGTCCAGCGTGATGGCGCCCTGCATGGCGGGCAACAGGCCCATCAGGGTCTTGAACAGCGTCGTCTTGCCCATGCCATTGCGGCCCATCACGGCGACGATCTCGCCCTGCGCCACCGTCAGGTCCACGCCATGGATGACGCGGCTTTGGCCATAGCCCGATACCAGGCCAGCGATGTTGAACATATTGCCTCCCGGCCTCAGTGGCCCAGATAGACTTCGACCACGCGCGGATCGGACTGCACTTTGTCCATGCTGCCCTCGGCCAGCACCTTGCCCTGGTGCAGCACCGTGACTTTGTGCGCGATGTTCTTGACGAACTCCATGTCGTGCTCGATGACGATCATCGAGCGGCCGCGGCTGATGCGGCTGAGCAGCTCGGCCGTGCGCTCGCGCTCCGAGACGCTCATGCCGGCGACCGGCTCATCCAGCATCATGAGTTCGGGTTCTTGCATGAGCAGCATGCCGATCTCCAGCCATTGCTTCTGGCCATGCGACAGCAGTTCGGCCGGGCGGTCCAGCAGCGGGGCGAGGAAGATCTCCTCGGCCACCTGTTCGACGCGCGCGATCACGTCGCCGGTGCGCTTGAAGGTCAGCGCGCCCAGCACGTCGCGGCCGCGCGGATAGGAAACCTCGAGGTTCTCGCGCACCGACAGGGTTTCGTAAATGGACGGCGTCTGGAATTTGCGGCCGACGCCGGCGCGCACGATCTCGTACTCGGCCAGCCGGGTGAGCTCGGTGTCCTTGAAGCGGATCGAGCCGGCCGTGGCGCGGGTGCGCCCGCAGATCAGGTCCAGCAGCGTGGTCTTGCCCGCCCCATTGGGGCCGATGACCACGCGCAGCTCGCCCTGGTCCACATACAGGTTGAGATCGTTGACGGCGACAAAGCCATTGAACGAGACGGTCAGGCCTTCGATATAGAGAGCGAATTCCGAGGTGCTCATGCGGCCTCCGTGGCGCCGTCGGCCGGGTCGCGCGAGACCTTGCGCTTGAGCCGGGGCTTGATGTACTGGTTGTAGAGGCCGGCCAGGCCATTCGGGAAGGCCATGACCACCGCGATGAAGAGTCCGCCCATGAGAAACAGCCAGAGCTGCGGGAAACTCTCGGAGAAATAGCTCTTGCCGAAATTGACCAGCAGCGTGCCGTAGACGGCGCCCAGCAACGAGAGCCGCCCGCCGACCGCCGCGAAGATCACCATCTCAATGGAGGGCACGATGCCGACGAAAGAGGGCGACATGAACCCGACCTGCAGGGTGAACATCGCCCCGCCTATGGCCGAGAACACCGCCGCCACGCAGAAGACGAATACCTTGAAGCTGGCGACGTCATAGCCCGAGAAGCGCACGCGCTCCTCCTTGTCCCGCATGGCCACCAGCAGTTTGCCCAGCTTGGAAGAGAGCAGGAAGCGCCCGAACAGGATGCAGCCGAACAGCAGGACCGCATTGATGAAGTACAGCGTCAGCTTCGCGCCGTCGCCGCGGATGTCCCAGCCCAGCAGGGTCTTGAGGTCGGTGATGCCGTTGACGCCGCCGGTCCAGCCCTGCTGGCCGATGATGAGCACCGACAGGATGAGCGCGACGGCCTGGGTGACAATGGCGAAATAGGTGTCGCCCACGCGGCGCTTGAACATCGCCATGCCCAGGACCAGGGCGAGCAGGCAAGGCACCACGGGGATGGCCAGGAGGGTGAACCAGAAGCTCTTGAAGGGCACCCAGAACCAGGGCAGGGCGGTGAGCTGGTTCCAGTCCATGAAATCCGGGATGCCGGGCGTGGACTGGATCTTGGTGGCCTCGACGGTCGAGGCTTCCAGTTTCAGGAACATGGCCATGCAATAGCCGCCCAGGCCGAAGAAGACGCCCTGGCCCAGGCTCAGGATGCCGCCATAGCCCCAGCACAGCACCAGGCCGAGCGCGACGAAGGCGTAAGTCAGGTATTTGCCGATGAGATTCAGGCGAAATACGTCCAGGGCCAGGGGGAAGACCACGAAGATCACGGCCGCCAGGATCAGCAGCCCGGCCAGGCCGCCGCCGCCGCCCAGCACATTGCGATAGAACTTCTGCATGATGGCGGCTCCTATTTGCGCACGCGGATGCTGAACAGTCCTTGCGGACGCAGCATCAGGATGATGACGACGACCGACAGGGTGAGGACCTTGGCCATGGAGCCGGTCATGAAGAACTCCGAGATGGACTGGGTCTGGGCGATGACAAAGGCCGAGGCGATGGTGCCGAACAGGCTGGCTGCGCCGCCGAAGACCACGGTCAGGAAGGTATCGACGATGTAGAGCGAGCCGCTGGTCGGCCCGGTCGAGCCTATGGTGGTGAAGGCCGCGCCGGCGATGCCGGCGATGCCGCAGCCCAGCGCGAAGGTCACGCGGTCCACCCGCCGGGTGTCGATGCCGGCCGCCGCGCTCATGGGGCGGTTCTGCACGGTGGCGCGCACATGCAGGCCCCAGGTCGAGCGGAACAGTCCCAGCAGCAGGGCGCCGGTGAGCACGATGCTGATCGACATGACGAACAGGCCGTTGATCGGGATGTCCACCCCGTCCAGCGGCTGCCAGGATCCCATCAGCCAATCGGGCAGCGTGGGGCTGACCTCGCGCGGCCCGAAGATGGAGCGCAGCGACTGCTGCAACACCAGGGACAGGCCCCAGGTCGCCAGCAGCGTGTCCAGCGGACGGCGATAGAGATGGCGGATCATCAGCCACTCTGCCAGCCAGCCCAGCGCGAAGGTCACGGCGAAGGCCAGCACGATGGCAAAGAAGAAGTAGGCCGGCATCATGCCCGGCGCGTACTGCTGCACCAGTTCTGAGCATAGATAGGTGCAGTAGGCGCCCACCGCCAGGAACTCGCCGTGGGCCATATTGATGACGCCCATCTGGCCGAAGATGATGGCCAGCCCGAGCGCCATCAGCAGCAGCACGCTGAACACCGACAGGCCATTGAAGCCCTGCATCAGCAGAATGGCTCCCAGGTCCGAAAAGGATTCCATGGATTGCTCCCGGCAGAGGGCGGCGCCCCGGCGCCGCGTGTCGCGATGGCTTATTGGTAACCCTTGGGGAAGGGATCGGGCTTGATGAGCTCCGGCGTCTCGAAGATGACGTCGAACTGGCCGTCCTTGCGGATCTGGCCGATGCGGGTCCGGCTCCACAAATGGTGGTTGGGATCCACCTTGACGTAGCCCTCGGGGGCTTCCTTGAACTCCAGGTCCGCCGAGGCGGCCACCACCTTGTCCACGTCGAAGCTGCCGGCCTTCTCGACGGCCATCTTCCATAGCCAGGGGCCAAGGTAGGCGGCCTGCGTTACATCGCCGATGACGGCGTTGGCGCCATACTTGGCCTTGAAGGCCTCGACGAATTTCTTGTTGTTGGGGTTGTCCAGGCTCTGGAAGTACTTCATGCAGGACCAGAAGCCCTCGGCGTTCTCGCCGCCTATGCCCAGCAGTTCATCCTCGGTGACCGAGATCGTCAACAGCTTCTGCTTGTCGGCGGTGACGCCGGCCGCCTTGAGCTGTTTGTAGAAGGACACGTTGCTGCCGCCCACGACAACGGCGAACACCACGTCGGGTTTTTTCAGCTTGATCTTGTTGATCAGCGAGCCGAATTGGGTATGGCCCAGCGGGTAGTACTCCTCGCCGACGACTTCGCCCTTGAGCACGTTCTCGATGTGCTTGCGGGCGATCTTGTTGGAGGTGCGCGGCCAGATATAGTCGGAGCCGATCAGGTAGAAGGTCTTGGCTTTCTTCTCGCGCGCCAGCCAGTCGATGCTGGACAGGATCTGCTGCGTGGCCTCCTGGCCGGTATAGAACACGTTCTTGGACTGCTCCAGGCCCTCATAGAAGGTCGGGTAATAGAGCAGGCCGTTTTCTTTCTCGAATACCGGCAGCACGGCCTTGCGCGAGGCCGAGGTCCAGCAGCCGAAGACGGTGGCCACTTTGTCGCTGACCAGCAGCTTGCGCGCCTTTTCGGCGAAGGTGGGCCAATCCGAGGCGCCATCCTCCTGGATGACCTTGATCTTGCGGCCCAGGATGCCGCCCATGGCGTTGATCTGCTCGATGGCCAGGCGTTCGGACTGGATCGAGCCGGTTTCGCTGATGGCCATGGTGCCCGTGGCCGAGTGCAGCTGGCCGACCGTGACTTCGGTGTCGGTGACGGCCAGGCCGGTCGTGTTGGCGGCGGCCGCGCGCCCGAGCATGGGCATGCCCAGCAGGGGAAGGGAGGCCAGGGCCAGGGTGGCGCGGCGCCGGGACGGCGAGGCCGGCGCGTTGTCGATCGGGGGTTTGCCAGACATCGGTGACTCCTAATAATGGATCACGACCAGGGAAACCGAGCATGCGGGACAGCTGCCGCAGCACGGGGGGTGAAGGCATACTAGGAGGGCATGCTGCGTTGCAACATACGTTGATTGACGTAGAGGCAGGCCGGTCCCGGGGCGCTACAACGGCAACTACGTCAAACAACGCACGCCGGGACCGCGAAATCGCCAACCCGCATCGACGGAGCCTGATTTGTCCGCCCCGCAACGAATCGTCAAGATCCGCCGCGACTACAACACCTGGGTCGCCAACGAGACGCTGGAGGATTACGCCCTGCGCTTCACGCCGGTGTCGTTTCGCAAATGGAGCGAGTTCCGGGTGGCCAATACCGCGCTGGGCGCGGTGTCCTTCCTGGCGCTGGAGGCCATAGGCGGCGCGCTGGCCCTGAACTATGGCTTCGTCAATGCCTTCTGGGCCATCATCGCGGTGGCCCTGGTGACCTTCCTGACCGGCCTGCCCATCGCCTACTACGCGGCGCGCCACGGGCTGGACATGGACCTGCTCACGCGCGGAGCGGGCTTTGGCTACATCGGCTCGACCATCACCTCGCTGATCTACGCATCCTTCACCTTCATCTTCTTCGCGCTGGAGGCGGCCATCATGGCCCTGGCCATCGAGCTGGCCACCGGCTTGCCGCTGTCCATCGGCTATCTGCTGTGCGCCGTGGTCATCCTGCCGATGGTGGCCTATGGCATCACCTTCATCAACCGGCTGCAATCCTGGACCCAGCCGGCCTGGCTGCTGCTGCTTTTGTTGCCCTACGGTTTCATCCTGGCCAAGGATCCGGGAGCGCTGGCCGGCTTTCTGCAGTTCGCCGGGTTCGACGGGCG
Organism: Bordetella hinzii LMG 13501; assembly: GCF_001548475.1. GTDB lineage: Bacteria > Pseudomonadota > Gammaproteobacteria > Burkholderiales > Burkholderiaceae_B > Bordetella > Bordetella hinzii. The sequence goes on along the minus strand of NZ_LRUJ01000037.1, from coordinate 34,465 downwards.
CGGCGGCTCGTTCAGCCTGCTGATGTTCGGCGCGGCCGTGGCGGTGGCCGCCTCGCTGGTGACACAGATCGGCGAACAGGTCGATTTCCTGCGCTTCCTGCCCGAACCAACGCGGGCCAACCGGCTGCGCTGGTGGGCGGCGCTGCTGTGCGCGGGGCCGGGCTGGATCCTGCCCGGCGCGGCCAAGATCCTCGGCGGGGCCTTTCTCGCCTACCTGGCGCTGGGGCGGGGCGTACCGGTGGACAAGGCCGCCGATCCCACCCATATGTATCTGGTGGCCTATGGCTATGTGGTCCAGCATCCCGGGCTGGCGCTGTCCCTGGCCACGGCCTTCGTGGTGGTGTCGCAGGTCAAGATCAATGTCACCAACGCCTATGCGGGCTCGCTGGCCTGGTCGAATTTCTTCGCCCGGGTCACGCACAGCCACCCCGGCCGCGTGGTGTGGCTGGTGTTCAACGTGCTGATCGCCATCGTGCTGATGGAAATGGGCGTCTTCGGCGCGCTCGAGCATGTGCTGGCGGTCTTCTCGCACGTGGCGCTGGCCTGGATAGGCGCGCTGGTGGGCGACCTCGTGATCAACAAGCCCTTGGGCCTGTCGCCGGCGCGCATCGAGTTCCGGCGCGCCTACCTGTATGACATCAATCCGGTGGGGGTGGGCAGCATGCTGATCGCCATGACGCTGGGCCTGCTGGCCTTCGCCGGGGTGTTTCCCGGCCAGGCCGGGGCGCTGGCGCAGGCGCTCTCGCCCTTCGTGGCGCTGGTGGCGGCCTTTGCCTGCGCGCCCCTGATCGCCTGGGCCACGCGCGGGCGCTACAACCTGGCGCGCCAGCCCGAACCGCCGGCGCCGGGCGCGGCCGAGCAGGTCTGCGTCATCTGCGCCAATGCCTTCGAGTCGCCCGACATGGCGCATTGCCCGGCCTACAACGGCGCGATCTGTTCGCTGTGCTGCACGCTGGATGCGCGTTGCCAGGACCGCTGCAAGCCCCACGCCCGGCTGCGCGACCAGGTCTTGGCCGCGCTCACGCGCCTGCTGCCCAAGCCGCTGGCGCCCATGGTCCACACGCGGCTGGTGCACTATCTGGTCATTCTCGCCGCCATCGGGCTGTTGCTGGCCATCATCCTCGGCCTCATCTACTACCAGGAAGCCGTGGGCTATGAACGCGCCGGGATGGCGCTGGCCGGGCTGCGCGCGACTTTCTTCAAGCTCTACGCGGCGCTGCTGCTGATCGCGGGCGTGGCCGCCTGGTGGCTGGTGCTGACCCATGAGAGCCGGCGTGTGGCCCAGGAAGAGTCGGACCGCCAGACGCACCTGCTGCTGCGCGAAATCGCCGCCCACCAGCAAACCGATGCCGAGCTGCAAAGGGCCAAGGAAGCCGCCGAGAGCGCCAACCTGGCCAAGAGCCGTTTCATGAGCGGCATGAGCCACGAACTGCGCGCGCCCTTGAACAGCATCCTGGGTTATGCCCAGATCCTGCAGCGCGATCCGGCGTTGCCGCCGGCTCGCCGCGAGGCCATCGACGTCATCCACCGCAGCGGCAAGCACCTGATCGGCCTGATCGACGGCCTGTTGGATATCGCCCGCATCGAGGCCGGCAAGCTGCGGCTGGAGAACAGCGAACTGCGCCTGCCGGAGTTCCTGGAGCAGATCGTGCAGATGTTCCGTCCGCAGACCGCGCTCAAGGGGCTGGCCTTCAGCTATCAGCCCTCGCCGGAGCTGCCCAGCATCGTGCATATTGATGAAAAACGCCTGCGGCAGATCCTCATCAACCTGATGAGCAACGCGGTCAAGTTCACGCAGCGCGGCCACGTGACGCTGCGCGTGAAGGCGGCCGCCGACATGGTGCTGTTCGAGGCCGAGGACAGCGGCATGGGGATTCCGGCCGACGACCTGGAGCGGATTTTCCTGCCCTTCGAGCGCAGCTGGGCGGCCGCCGAGCAGGCGGATACGGGGACCGGCCTGGGGCTGACCATTTGCCGCATGCTCACCGGCATCATGGGCGGCGAGCTGACCGTGCGCAGCACGGTCGGGCAGGGCAGCGTGTTCACGCTCAAGCTCTTCCTGCCCGAGGTTCGCTCACCGCGCGGCGACGCGCGGGCGGCCGGGCCGGCCGTGGGCTATGTGGGCGAGCGCCTGCGCATCCTGACGGTGGACGACCAGGCCTCGCAGCGGCGGCTGGTGCGCGACATGCTCGAGCCGCTGGGCTTCGAGGTGCACGAGGCCAATAGCGGCGCGGCCTGCCTGGCCTGTATCCACACCTTGCGGCCGGCCCTGGTGCTGATGGATGTGTCCATGCCGGGCATGGCGGGGTGGGAGGTGTGCCGCTTGTTGCGCGAGCAGGGCGTGGCGGTTCCCATCCTCATGTTGTCGGCCAATGTGCTGGGCCTGGACCAGAAAGAACCCCAGCAAAGCGGCTATACCGATTTCATCGCCAAGCCGGTCATCATGGACGATCTGCTGGGCCGCATCGGCGCCCATCTGAAACTGCAGTGGGTCGTGCCGCCGCCGGCGCCTCCCACCGCCTTGCCCGACCTGCATGGCATTGCATTGGACCGCGAGGACGCCGAGGCGCTGCTCGAGCTGGGCGCCATGGGCTATATCAAGGGAATACTCGCCAAACTGGACGAAATCCAGTCACGCCAGCCGCATACCCGCCCGTTCACGGGCCATTTGCGCGGCCTGGCGAGCGAGTTCCAGCTGGCCGAATTCAAGCAACTGCTCAAACATCATGTACAGCGCCACCATGCCCTCTGCCGATAAGAACCTCGTCATGCTGGTCGATGACGCCCCGGACAACCTGAAGATGCTGTCCACGGCGCTGGACGAGGCCGGCTATCGCGTGCTGATCGCCACCGACGGCGCATCGGCCATCGAACGGGTCGACTACATCGTGCCCGATATCGTGTTGCTGGATGCCGTCATGCCCGGCCTGGATGGCTTCGAGACCTGCGCCCGGCTCAAGGCGCATCCGGCCGCCAGCCAGGTGCCGGTGGTCTTCATGACGGGCCTGACCGAGCCCGAGCATGTGGTGCGCGGCTTCCGGGCCGGGGGCGTGGATTATGTCACCAAGCCCCTGGATACCGAGGTGGTGGTCGCGCGCCTGCAGACGCATCTGCGCAACGCGCGCAAGCTGTCGACGGCCTTCGATCTCATCGACGCGGCCGCGCGCGCCGTGGTCGCCCTCGACGCCCGCGGCGCTCCGGTGTGGCGCACCGGCAAGGCGCGGCTGTGGCTGGCCGCCTATTTCGGCTGTGCCGAGGATGCATTGGATCTGCCCGCGCCGCTGGCCGAATGGATCGGCCGCCATATCGCCTCGGGTGCGGCGGCCGCGCCCCTGGTCATCGACAAGGACCGGGGCCGCCTGACGCTGAGCCTGTCGGCCGCGCGCGGCGAGACCCTGCTGTTGTTGGAGGAGTCGCCGCGTGCCGAAGCTGGCGGCCTGGCCGGCGCCTATGGCTTGACGCCGCGCGAAGGCGATGTCTTGCAATGGCTGGCCAAGGGCAAGACCAATCGCGATATTGCCGAGATCCTGGGCATGTCGCCGCGCACGGTGAACAAACATCTGGAGCACATCTTCGTCAAGCTCGGCGTCGAGACACGGACGGCGGCCGCGGCCCTGGCGGTGCGGCATCTGCATGCCTGAGTCGCGCGCCGGCGCATAAAAAAAGGCCGCGCCAAGCGCGGCCTCCAAACCAAGAACCCGGCGAGGTTCTCGTGCTGCGACGCTAGAAGCCGACGGCCTGCCCGTCGCGGCGGGAGTCGGAAGCGGCGACATAGCCGCCGCCGGGCAGGCGGTGAATCAACTGGGCCGAACCGAACTCCAGGCTGTCGGCCGGCGCCACGGCGACGTTGTGGCCGCGCGCGCGCAGGGCCTGCACCACGTCGGCGGGCAGGTGCGACTCCACGTTGACGACCGGGCCGTTCTCGACGCGGAAACGCGGCGCATCGCTCATGGCCTGCGGATTCTGGCCGAAGGCCGCCAGGCGGGTCATCATCTGCAAATGCCCTTGGGCCTGCATCGAACCGCCCATGACGCCGAAAGACATCACCGGCTGGCCGTCCTTGGTGACGAAGGCCGGGATGATGGTGTGCATGGGCTGTTTGCGCGGGCCGACCTGGTTGGCATGGCCCGGCGTCAGGACAAAGTTCAGGCCGCGGTTGTGCAGGCTGATGCCGGTGCCGGGCACGACCACGCCCGAGCCGAAACCGTGGTAGTTGGACTGGATGAAAGACACCATGGTGCCGCCGGCATCGGCCGCGGTCAGGTAGACGGTGCCGCCGGTCTTGGGGGCGCCGGCCATGGGGGCGGCGGCCTGGTCCATGCGGATGAGGCGTGCGCGCTCGGCCAGATAGGCCGGGTCGAGCAGGGCGGCGGCATCGACGCGCATGTGGGCGGGGTCGGCCACATGGTGGTGCAGGTCGGCGAAGGCCAGCTTCATGGCCTCGATGCTGACGTGATAGTAGTCGGCGCTGTCGCGGCCCATCGCTTCCAGGTCGAACTGCTCCAGCAGTCCCAGGGCGATCAGGGCCGAGATGCCTTGGCCGTTGGGCGGGATTTCGTGCAGGCGATAGCCGCGGAATCCCTGGGAAATCGGCTCGACCCACTCCGGCCGGTGCGCGGCCAGGTCCTCGGCGGTCAGCGCGCCGCCCGTCTGGCGCGCGAAGGCGGCGATTTTCTCGGCCAGCGCGCCACGGTAAAAGCTCTCGCCACCGGTCTCGGCGATCTCGCGCAGGGTCCTGGCCTGCTCGGGGAAGCGCCACCATTGGCCGGCCTCGGGCGCGCGGCCCGCGGGCAGGAAGGCCTCGGCGAACCCCGGCTCATGGGCCAGCTTAGGGGCCTGGGTGGCCCATTGGCGCGCGATCGTGGGCGAGACGGCGAAGCCGCGCTCGGCATATTCGATGGCGGGTTCGAACAGCTGCGCGAAAGGCAGTTTGCCGAAGCGCTCGTGCAGGGCCTTCCAGCCGGCCACCTGGCCGGGCACGGTGACCGTGCCCCAGCCGGTGGGCGGCATGGCGTCGCGGCCGGCGAAATACTCCGGCGTCCAGGCCGCGGGCGAGCGGCCGCTGGAGTTCAGGCCATACAGGCGGCCTTCGTGCCAGACCAGGGTGAACATATCGCCGCCGATGCCGTTCATCACGGGTTCGACGACGGTCAGCGCAATGGCCGTGGCGATCGCGCTATCCACGGCATTGCCGCCCGCCAGCATCATGCGCAGCCCCGCCTGCGCGGCCAGCGGCTGGCTGGTCGCGACCGTATTGGCCGCCAGTACCGGCATTTTTCGGGAGGCGTAGGGGAAGGTCCAATCAAAAGGCATAGACATGATGCGGGGGATGAAAAGTTATTGGGCGGTGACGCCGGCTTGTTCGATGAGTTTTTGCGTGCGCGGAATCTCGGACTTTACAAAAGCGGCGAAGGATTCGCGCGTGCCGCCCTGGGGCTCGGCGCCGGCCTCGGCCAGCTTGTCGCGCAGCCCCGGGTCGGCCAGGACTTTGTTGACGGCGCGGTTGAGCTTGTCCAGCACGGCGGGCGGCGTGCCTTCGGGCGCGACCAGACCGTACCACGGCGCGATGTCGTAGCCGGCGAAACCCTGTTCGGCAATGGTGGGGATCTCGGGCGCCAGCGCCGAGCGCCGCGCGTTGGACAGGCCCAGCGCGATCAGGTTGCCGCTCTTGACCTGGGGCAGGCCGGTCATGATGGTGTCGAAGTACATCGACACCTGGCCGCTCAACAGCGCTGGAATGGCTTCGCCCGCGCCCTTGTAGGGGATGTGCAGGATGTCGATGCCCGCCACCGACTTGAGCATTTCGCCGGCCATGTGCGAGGTCGTACCCGTGCCGAAGGAGGCATAGGTCAGCTTGCCGGGATTGGCGCGCGCGTAGGCCACCATTTCAGGCAGGGTCTTGAAGGGTTGCGAGGGGTTGGTCAGCAGGATATTGGGGGTGACGGCGACCATGGACACCAGGGCGAACTTGTCGGGGTCGTAGGCCAGGCGCTTTTGCAGGAAGCGGTTGGTCACCAGGGCCGCCGGACCACCCATCAACAGGGTATAGCCGTCCGGCTCGGCCCGCGCCACCGCGGCGCTGCCGATGGCCGCCGCCGCGCCCGGGCGCGCTTCGACCACGAAGGGCTGGCCCAGTTCGACAGCCAGCGCCGCGCCCAGTTGGCGCGAGATCAGATCGGTGGCCGAACCCGCCTGGAAGGGCACGACGATCTTGACCGGGTGTTGCGGCCAATCCTTGTCTTGCGCGGACGCCTGGCCGGCGAAGGCCAGGGCGCAGGCGGCCAGCATGGCGCTCAGGAAACGCGGTTTCATGGGGATCCCCTTGTATTCGATACGTGTGATGCGGACAACGGCTGCCCGTTTGGCGGCCGGGATGCATTAGACCGGGCCGGCGCCGCCCGGAATACTAGGTATTGTATCTATGGATCATTGGATCCAATTTATGTTAATCTTTGCCTCGGATGCATCCTGGCGCGCCCGCTATATCATTGCGCCTTTCCTCTCACGCACACGACGCCTTGCACAAGACCGCCTTGACGGCCGAAGAAGAGGCCTATCAGTTCATCCAGCAGCAGATCCGGCTGGGCCGGTTCGCGCCCGGCTCGCGGCTGGTGCCCGAGACCATCGCCGGCCAGATCGGCACCAGCCGCATGCCGGTGCGCGGCGCGCTGCGCCGCCTGGCCTCCGAGGGGCTGGTCGAGATCCGCGCCAATCGCGGCGCGGTCGTGCGCGGCCTGAACCGCCAGGAAATGCAGGAAGTCTTCGAGATGAGGTCGGTCCTGGAGGGCCTGGCCATGCGCAACGCGGTGTCCCACATGGCGCCCGAGCATATCCGCCGCCTGGCGGGCATGCTGGACCTGATGGAGCAGGACTACCTCGACTGGACCACGACCCACCGCGAATTCCACGAATACCTCTGCGGTTTCTGCGATCAGCCCCGCCTGCTGGGCCAGATCGCCGAACTGCATTCGGTGGTGGAGCCCTATATGCGCTTGTGGTCGGCCCAGCCCGGCCGCGGCCTGCGCGCCCGCGCCTCCCACCAGGAACTGATCGACGCGCTCAAGACCGGCGACCCGGCGCAATGCGAGGCCGCCATGCGCCAGCATGTGCTCAACACCGTGCCGGTGTTGTTGGATTCGCTGACGTAGCTTGCTTTTATCGGCCTTGCCGGAGCCGCGTTCGGGCGGACGGATTTGCCGCTGTCAGGCACCCTGGGCGGTGTTGGCTTGCCTTGGCTGGCGCCCGGGGTGTCTGACACGCGGGAGGGTCACTTGGCGTACACGAGATCCCTCAGCCCCAGCGACAGGCCCGGCCAGTAGGTGATGATCATCAGGCAGACCAGCACCACGACGACAAAGGGCACCAGCGGCTTGATCAGTTGTTCGACGGACAGCTTGGCCACGGCGCAGGCGGCGAAGAGATTGACACCGAAGGGCGGCGTCACCATGCCCAGGGCCAGGTTGACGACCATGATGACGCCGAAGTGCACCGGCTCCACGCCGAACTTCACCGCCACCGGCAGCAGCAGCGGGGCCAGCACGACGATGGAGGCCGAGGTCTCGACGAACATGCCGATGACGAACAGCGCCGCATTCACGCCCATCAGGAAGCCGAACTTGCTGTCAAAGAGCTGCGACAGCCATCCGCCCAGGATATCGGGAATGCCTGCGCGGTTGAGCAGGAAGCTGAAGACGCCGGCGTTGGCGATCAGGAACATGATCACCGCCGTCGATATCACCGATTTGTGCAAGGTGAGGGAGATGTCGGCGATCTGCAGGCGGCGATAGACGAATTTGCCCACCACGATGGCATAGAAGACGGCGACCACCGAGGCTTCGGTGGGAGTGAAGACGCCGCCATAGATGCCGCCCAGGATGATGACCGGCATCAGCAGGGCCAGCCAGGCGCGCTTGAAGGCCGGCCACAGCGGCAGGCGGCCTTCGCCGTCGCGCGTGCCCAGGCCGTTGCGCTTGGCGTAAAGCCAGACATAGAACATCAGGGCCAGGCCGATGAGGATACCGGGCATCACGCCCGCGATGAACAGCTCGCCGGTCGAGGTGTCGGTCGAGACGGCGAACAGGATCATCGGGATGGACGGCGGGATGATCACCCCCAGTTCGGCGGCGCTGGCCTGCAGCGAAGCCGCGAAAGGCTTGGGGTAGCCGTGGCGGACCATGGCGGGGATCAGGATGGCGCCGACCGCGAAGGTCGTGGCCACGCTGGAGCCGGCCACCGCGGCAAAAATCATGCAGGTCAGCACGCAGGTGCAGGCCAGGCCGCCCTGGATGCCGCCGACGATGCTCTTGGCGAACTCGACCATCCGCTCGGAGATACCGCCGGCTTCCATCAGGTTGCCGGCCAGGATGAAGAAGGGGATGGCGACCAAGGGGTATTTATCGAGGGCCGCGAAAATCTGCTGGGCAAAGGCCAGCCAGGGCAGGCCGCCCACGGAGATGCCGGTCAGCGCCGCCAGCCCGATGGCCACCGCCACCGGGATAGACAGGCCGAAGAAAATCAGCATCGAAACTATCATCAACTGCGACATGGTGTACCGCCTGAACGATGCAATGAAATAGGGAACGATCAGCCCTGCGCGTCATTGCGCACGGGCACGTCGTCTTCCTCGTTGCGCGCCCAGCGCGCGATGATGGCCAAGGCCGCCAGCGTGGCGCCCACTGGTATGGCGAGATAGATCCAGGAAATCGACATGTCCAGGCTGGGCACCGTCTGGAAACGCACGCGCCAGGTCATCTGGCCGCCTATCCAGGCCAGCGCGACCATGAAGGCCGTGCAGATCAGGGCGATCAGGTGCTCCAGCAGGCGCCGCCCGCGGCCCTTGAGGGTATTGCGCAGCAGCTCGACGCTGATCATGGCGCCGTGGCGGAAAGCCAGGGCCACGCCCAGCAGCACCGTCCAGATGAGCAGGGCGCGCGTGGCGACCTCGCTCCAGTCGGCAGGCGAGTGCAGGATGAAACGGGCAATCACTTGATAGAAAGCGCAGATCGCCGAAGCCACCAGCAGCAGCTGGGCCACGACAGAAACCAGTTTGAACAGGCCGCGCTCGACAGCGCAAAGCATAGGCATGATGGAGTTCCAGGCAAAAGCAGACCAGCCGCCTGGAAGGGCGGCTGGTGGGGAGGCTGGCTTACTTGGTGTCGCGGATCGCTTCGATCAGCTTCTTGTCGAATTTCTTGTAGTACTCGGGATAGGCCGGCTCGACGGCGGCGGCAAAGGCGGCGCGGTCGACTTCGTTGACCTGCATGCCTTCCTTCTTGAGCTGCTCGACGCCGGTTTTCTCGATGTTGTCCACGTAGGCGCGCATGGCCACGGCGGCCTCCTTGCCGGCCTTGTCGAAATTGGCCTTGTCGGCGGCCGACAGGCCGTTATAGACATTGGCCGACATCAGCACCAGGGCGGGCCCGTAGACATGGCCGGTCAGGGACAGGTATTTCTGCATCTGCGACAGCTTGGCCGAGGTGATCACCGACAGCGGGTTCTCTTGTCCGTCGATGGTGCCTTGCTGCAAGGCGGTGGCCACTTCCGGCCAGGCCATGGGCGTGGGCAGGATGCCGATCTGGCGGAAAGCCGTGATGTGGATGGGGTTTTCCGTGGTGCGGATCTTCAGGCCCTTGGCATCGGCCGGGGTCTTGACCGGGCGGATATTATTGGTCAGGTGGCGAAAGCCCTGTTCGCCCCAGGCCAGCGCGATGATGCCGCGGCTGGGGAACTTAGCCAGCATATCCTGGCCTATCTTGCTGTCGAGCACCGCGCGGGCATGCGGCAGGTCGCGCAACAGGAAGGGGATGTCGAAGACGCCGGTTTCGGGGACGAAATTCAGGGTGGCGCCGGTCGAGACGATGGCCAGGTCGACGGTGCCGATCTGCAGGCCCTCGATGACTTCGCGCTCGCCGCCCAGCGCGCTGTTGGCGAACTGCTGGACCTTGTACTTGCCCTGCGAGGAGGCTTCGATGGACTTGGCCAGGGCGTCGGCGCCCGCGCCGTAGTGCGAACTGGTCGACAGGGCGTAGGCCATCTTGAGGGTGTTTTGGGCTGTGGCGGGCAGGGCGACAGCAAAGGCGCAGGCGGAAAACAGGCCAGCGGCTAGCCAGGACTTACGCATGGGGTCTTCTCCGAATATGGTTTTTTGTTCTTTCCGTGAACGGCCTTTTGGGCCATCCCCCGCGCATGATAGCGGGATTCTTTGGGCAAACAGGCGCTTGGCCACCTTGGACTCATGATGGATTTCCCTGATAAAAAACCGGCGCCGGGCGCCTGGCGGGCCGCCTTCAAACTCGGGCTGGCGATGTTGCGGCGTGACGGGCGCGCGGGCGAGTTGCGTCTGCTGGCCCTGGCCCTGGTGGTGGCCGTGGCCGCCGTCACCAGCGTGGGCTTCCTGGCCGACCGGGTTTCGCGCGCGCTGGAGCGCGATGCCGCCCAGATGCTGGGCGCCGACCTGGTGCTGGAGGCCGATGAGCCCATCCCGCCCGAGGTGGACCGCGAGGCCGCCCAGCGCGGGCTGACCGTGGCGCACACCCTGCAGTTTCCGTCCATGGCGATGGCCGGGGACAGCGCCCAGCTGGTGTCGGTCAAGGCGGTGGATCCGGGATACCCTTTGCGCGGGGCCCTGCGCGTGGCGCCCGCGCCCTTTGAACCGGATGCGCCGGCGCGCGGTATCCCGGCGCCGGGCACGGTCTGGGCCGACCCGCAGTTGCTGGCTTTGCTAGGCCTGAAGGTGGGCGATGCGCTGAAACTGGGCGACGCCCGCTTCACCGTGGCGCGCGTGCTCACCTACGAGCCTGATCGCGGCATGCAGTTCGTCAACGTCGCGCCGCGCGTCATGCTGGGCCGCGCTGACTTGGCCGCCACCGGCCTGGTCACCACGGGCAGCCGTATCGGCTATGCCTTGCTGGCGGCCGGCGACGCCCAGGCCGTGGCGCAGTTCCAGGCCTGGCTGGGCCAGCACCTGCAGCGCGGCCAGCGCATCGCCACGCTGGAGTCGGGCCGGCCCGAAATGCGCCGCACACTGGACCGCGCGCAGCGCTTTCTTTCGCTGGTCGCCCTGCTGGCCGTATTGATCTCGGCGGTGGCGGTGGCGCTGGCCGCCGGTCGCTTCATGACGCGGCATCGCGACGGCGTGGCCGTCATGCGCTGCCTGGGCGCCAGCCAGGCCCTGGTGGCGCGCACGCTGTGGGTCGAGTTCGCCGCCCTGGGGCTGCTGGCTTGCGGGGCGGGTGGCGCGGTGGGCTATGGCGTGCACCAGCTGCTGGTCAGTGCCCTGGCCGGCCTCATCGACACGCAGTTGCCGGCGGCGACCCTGCTGCCGGCCCTGCAGGGCCTGCTGACCGGGCTGTTGATGCTGCTGGGCTTTGCCCTGCCCACGCTGGCGCGCTTGCGCCATGTGCCGCCGGCCCGCGTGCTGCGGCGCGAAGACGGGCGCCTGCCGGCGCGCAGCGCCCTGGGCTATGCCGTGGGCGCGGGCGGGCTGGCCCTGCTCATCTGGTGGTTCGCCGGCGACCTGCGCCTGGGCGCGGTGGTGGCGGGAGGCTTTTTGGCCGCCTTCGCCGTCTTTGGCGCCGTGGCGGCCCTGTGTGTGCAGGGGCTGGCGCGCCTGCGGCCGCGCCTGGCCGGGCTGCCCACCTTGCGTTTCGCGCTGGCCGGCGTGGTCCGCCGGCGCATGGCGACCATCACCCAGGTCTGCGCCCTGGCCATGGGGCTGATGGCCTTGCTGCTCCTGGCGATGACGCGCGCCGACCTGGTCGATGGCTGGCGCCGCACGGTGCCGGCCGATGCGCCGAACCGCTTCCTGATCAATATCCAGCCCGACCAGCGCGAGGCCGTGCTCGCGCGGCTGCAGGCCGAGGGACTGGCCCAGATCCGCCTCTGGCCCATGGTCCGGGGCCGTTTGATCGCCGTCAATGACAAGGCGGTCGGGCCGGACGATTATGACGAGCCGCGCGCCAAGCGCCTGGTCGACCGCGAGTTCAACCTCTCTTATGCCGAGACGGCGCCCGAGGGCAACCGCATGGAGAGCGGACGCTGGCTCGACCCGGCCGGCCAGGAGGTCTCGCTGGAGTCGGGCCTGGCGAAATCGCTGGGGCTGTCGGCTGGCGACAAGCTGGATTTCGATATCGCCGGGCAGACCGTGCGCGTGACGGTCGCCGGCACGCGCCGCGTCGATTGGGATACGATGCGCGTGAATTTCTTTGCCATTCTTTCCCCGCCGGCGCTGGCGGACATGCCGCAAAGCTGGATCACGTCTTTCTACCTGCCGCCGGAAAAAGCCGTCTTGCTGCGCGACCTCGTGCGCGACTATCCCAATCTGACGGTGTTCGATGTGGGCGCCATCCTCGGCCAGCTGCAATCAGTGCTGACCGAGGTGGTCAAGGCGGTGCAATTGCTCTTTATGTTTACGCTGGGCGCGGGCGTGCTGGTGCTGGCGACCGCGCTGTCGGCCACGCGCGACGAACGCATCCGCGAAGCCGCGGTGCTGCGCGCGCTGGGCGCGACCCGGGCGCAGCTGGCGCGCGCCCAGCGCCTGGAACTGTTGGCCGTGGGCGCGCTGGCGGGCTTGTTGGCCGCCGCGGGCGCCACGGCGGTGGCCTGGGTGCTGTCCACCCAGGTATTTGATTTCGCCATATCCTTGAGCCTCTGGCCCTGGGCGGCGGGGGCGGCAGCCGGCATGGCCGGCGCCTGGGCGGGCGGCGCGCTGGCTTTGCGCGGCGTCCTGCGCACGCCGCCCTTGGTGACTTTGCGAGACGCATGATGACGACCACACGTGTGGAGGCGGTGTTCGAGCCGCTCGATACGAGCAAGACCATTTTCGAATTGCTGGGCGGAGAGCCCGGTGTGCGCGGACTGGTCGACCGCTTTTATGACCTGATGGACCTGGAGCCGGATTTCAAGGCCTTGCGCGATGCGCACGGCCCCAGCCTGCAAGAGGCCCGCGACAAGCTGTTCTGGTTTCTGTGCGGCTATTTCGGCGGTCCCGATCATTACATCCAGCGCTTCGGCCATCCGCGGCTGCGCGCCCGCCACCTGCCGTTTTCCATCGGCCAGATCGAACGCGACCAGTGGGTGGCCTGCATGGGGCGGGCCATGCAGGACCAGGGCATAGAAGCGGCCCTGGTCGAGCGCCTGCTGCATTCTTTTTTCGGCGTGGCCGACTGGATGCGCAACCGTGCCGATTGATCCGCACGCCTATCCCAGGCTGGCTTTCCGGGGCGGCGCGATGCTGTTCGAGGCGCGGCGGCTCTCGCCGCCGGATCCGGCCGTGCTCGACCCGGCCAGCTATGGCGCCGGCGCCCGGCCTGTGCAGGCCGGCGGCCGCCAGGCGGCTTGGTTCGTCCAGGGGCCGGGCTGGGAAGGGGTGTTGCGCGGCTATCGGCGCGGCGGGCTGATCGCCCGCATCGCGCGCCAGGCCTATATCTGGACCGGCGAGGCGCGCACTCGCTGTTTCCGCGAGTTCCGGCTGCTGGCGCGCATGAAGGCCGCCGGCCTGCCCGTGCCGGCGCCGCTGGCCGCGGCCTATTGGCGCGAAGGGCTGGCCTATCGGGCCGCCATCCTGGTCGAGCGCCTGCCCGGCGTGCGGCCCCTGGCCGCCGACCTCGCGCCGGCGGCCTGCCGGGCGGCGGGCCGGGCGATTGCCGCCATGCATGCCGCAGGTGTCTGGCATGCCGACCTCAATGCCTACAATATCCTGCTCGATCCCGAAGGCCGCGCCTGGCTGATCGACTTCGACCGGGGCCGCGATGGCGGTGTGTCGGCCGGCCAGCGGCAGGCCAACCTGCGGCGTCTGCAGCGTTCGCTCGTCAAGGTCGCCGGCGCCCGCGGACAACAGGCCTGGCAGGCGATTGCCGAGGCCTATCGGGCGACCGGCGGCTGATGCGGACGGCCCAAGGTGTGGCGCTGCGCCAACTTCGGGCAAATTCGTCGATCTGATCGCCAGCCGCTTACCAACCCCCCCTTAAAAGGCTTTATTATTTTGCCTTTTGGCAATTCTCGAAATCGGCAAGGGGCTCGCGATGAAAACCTCGGCGGGGATGCGTGTGGCGGTGGGTCTGGCGCTGGTGGCAGCGGCAGCGGCGCCCGCGCTGGCGCAGAACAAGGTCGTCAATGTCTACAACTGGGCGGAATACACGGCGCCCGATACGATTCCGGGTTTCGAACGCGAAACCGGCATCAAGGTGCGCTATGACGTCTACGACAACAACGACACCTTGCAGGCCAAGCTGCTGACCGGCAAGTCCGGCTACGACATCGTCGTGCCGTCGACGCACTATGCGTCGCGCCAGATCGAGGGCGGCCTGTTCCAGAAGCTGGACAAATCCAAGATCCCCAACCTGAAGCATCTCGACCCCGACATCATGGCCCTGGTGGCACAGGTGGATCCGGGCAACCAGTACGCCGTGCCCTGGGGTTATGGCACCAACGGCCTGGGCTACAACGTCACCAAGGTCAAGCAGATCATGGGCGACGACGTGGACCTCGCCAACTGGGACATGCTGTTCAAGCCCGAGAACGCCGCCAAGCTGAAAGAGTGCGGCATCTCCATGCTGGACGAGGCCGCCCAGGTCTTTCCGGCCGTGCTGAAGTACCTGGGCAAGGACCCCAACAGCGACAAGGCCGATGACTACAAGGCCGCGCTCGAGGTCCTCAAGAAAATCCGCCCCTATATCCGGCAGTTCAGCTCCTCGGGCTATATCGATGAGCTGGCCGTGGGCGACCTGTGCATGGTCTACGGCTTCTCGGGCGACGTCATGATCGCGCGCCACCGTGCCCAGGAAGCCAAGAAGCCTTATGAAATCAATTACTTCATTCCGAAGGGCGGGGCGCCGGCCTGGTTCGACCTGATGGTCATTCCCAAGGACGCGCCGCATCCCGATGAGGCGCACGCCTTCATCAACTACATCGAGACGCCGCAGGTGCATGCGGCCATCACCAACACCATGTTCTATCCGAACGCCAACAAGGAGGCGCGCAAATACGTGGTCAAGGAAGTGGCCGACAATCCCATGATCTATCCCTCGGCCGAGGTGTCCAAGTCGCTCTACGTGATCAAGGCCCAGCCCCTGCCCATCCAGCGCCTGCAGACGCGCATGTGGGCCGAACTGAAGTCGGGACGATAAGCCATCATGAGTGAAAGCCGTTACACGGCGCAGCATTCCGGCGATCCGGACGAGTTCGTCAAGATCGTCGATGTGGTCAAGATCTTCGGCGACACCGTCGCGGTGCGCTCGGTCAATCTGGCCGTGCGCCGCAACGAGATCTTCGCGCTTCTGGGCAGTTCGGGCAGCGGCAAATCCACGCTGCTGCGCATGCTGGCCGGCTTCGAGGATGCGACCTCGGGACAGATCCTGCTCGACGGCGAGGACATCACCGGCGTGCCGCCTTACCGGCGGCCCGTGAACATGATGTTCCAGTCGTATGCGCTCTTTCCGCACATGACGGTCGAGGCCAATGTGGCCTTCGGCCTCAAACAGGAAGGCGTGGACCGCGCCGAGATCCACGACCGCGTCTTCGAGGCCCTGGACCTGGTCCAGATGGCGGGCTATGCGCGCCGCAAGCCGCACCAGCTCTCGGGCGGCCAGCAGCAGCGCGTCGCCCTGGCGCGCAGCCTGGTCAAGCGGCCCAAGCTGCTTTTGCTCGACGAGCCCATGTCGGCGCTGGACAAGCAGATCCGCCAGAAGACCCAGATCGAACTGGTCAAGATTCTCGAGCAGGTCGGCGTGACCTGCATCATGGTCACCCACGACCAGGAGGAGGCCATGACCATGGCGCACCGCCTGGCCGTCATGACCGACGGGCAGATTGTCCAATGCGGCACGCCCCAGGAGGTCTACAGCTTCCCGAACTCGCAGTTCGTGGCGGGCTTCATCGGGTCGACCAACCTCTTTACCGGCACCATCGTGGTCGACGAGCCGGACCACGTGGCCATCGAAAGCGAGGAGCTCACGCGGCCGCTGTTCGTCAACCACGGCGTGAGCGAGCCCCTGGGCATGCAGGTGCATGTTTCCATCCGCCCCGAACGCCTGGTGGTCTCGCGCGAGCAGCCCGACGGCGAATACAACTGGGCCCATGGCATGGTGAGCCACATGGCCTGGATGGGCAGCTACGGCCTCTACCAGATCCGCCTGGACTCGGGCAAGATCGTCGAGGCCAGCGTGCCCAGCCTGCAGCTGTCCAACATGGACGCGCCGGGCATAGACGAAGAGATCTTCGTCAGCTGGGACGCCGACAGCGCCACGGTGCTGGCATCATGATCCGGCTGCGTCTGCCTTCGGGACGCAGCCTGGCCATCGTGCCGCCCTTTGTCTGGCTGGTGGTCTTCCTGCTCATTCCCTTCCTGCTGGTCCTGAAGATCAGTTTCGCCGAGTTGCAGTTCGGCATCCCGCCCTACACGCCCTTTGCCGAGTTCAAGGACGAGGCGGTGCAGTTCAGCCTGCACCTGCGCGGCTACATCCTGCTCTTTACCGACAGCCTGTATTTCGCCACCTACCTGAACTCGGTCAAGATGGCGGCCGTCACGACGCTGTGCTGCGTCCTGATCGGCTATCCCATGGCCTATTACATCGCGCGCAGTTCGCCGCGCTACCGCAACCTGCTGCTGCTGGGCGTCATTCTGCCGTTCTGGACCTCGCTGCTGCTGCGCGTCTATGCCTGGGTGGGCATCCTGCGCAACGACGGCCTGCTCAACAAGGTCCTGATGGGCCTGGGCCTGACCGCCGCGCCGCTGGAAATCTACCGCACCGACCTGGCGGTCTATATCGGCATGGTCTATGCCTATCTGCCTTTCTTCATCCTGCCGCTCTACGCCAATCTGGTCAAAATGGACCTGCGCCTGCTTGAGGCGGCCTACGATCTGGGCGCGCGGCCCTGGCAGGCCTTCTGGCGCATCACCGTGCCGCTGTCGCGGCCCGGCGTGATCGCCGGGGCCATGCTGGTCTTCATCCCGGCGGTGGGCGAGTACGTCATTCCGGAGATGCTGGGCGGCGCCGACACGCTCATGATGGGCCGCGTCATGTGGAACGAGTTCTTCAACAACACTGACTGGCCCATGGCCTCGGCCGTGACCTGCGTGATGGTGCTGCTGCTGCTCGTGCCGCTGGCGGTCTTCCAATACAACCAGGTCAAGCAGCAGGAAGCCGCCAACGGAGGCCGCGCATGAAGGGGCCGAACAAGACCTTGCGCAACGCGGCGCTGGGCCTGGGGTATTTCTTCCTCTACGTGCCCATCCTGAGCCTGATGGTGTTCTCGTTCAACGACTCGCCCGTCGTGACCTCCTGGACCGGTTTTTCCTTCCGGTGGTATGGCTCGCTCTTTAACGACGACGCGCTGCTGCGCGCGGCCTGGCTGTCCTTCAAGATCGCCGCGCTCACGGCCACGGCGGCCACCATCATCGGCACCTGGGCCGGCTACGTGCTGGCGCGCATGGGGCGTTTCCGGGGTTTCGGGCTGTACGTGGGCATGCTCAGCGCCCCGCTTGTCATTCCCGAGGTGGTGCTGGGGATTTCGCTGCTGCTGATGTTCGTCGAAATGCGCGGCCACCTGGGCTGGCCGGCGCAGAATGGCATCTTCACCATATGGGTGGGGCATGTGACGCTTTGCATGGCCTTCGTCGCCGTGGTCATCCAGTCGCGCATCCGCGACATGGACCGCTCGCTCGAAGAGGCCGCGCTCGATCTCGGCGCCACCCCCATCAAGGTATTCTTCGCGATCACGCTGCCGCTCATCGCGCCCGCGCTGGCCTCGGCATGGCTGCTGTCCTTCACCCTGTCGCTGGACGACGTGGTGCTGGCGTCCTTCCTGTCCGGCCCGGGGTATTCCACGCTGCCGATGGAAGTGTTCTCGCGCGTGCGCCTGGGTCTCAAGCCCGAGGTCAACGCGCTGGCCACCCTATTCATCCTGGCCGTGGGCACCTGCGTGATCATCGCCAACCGCATGCAAGCCCGCCGGGAGATCCAGACATGACCACGCTTTATGGCCTGAACAAATGCAGCACCTGCGTCAAGGCGCGCGAGTGGCTCAACGACCATGGCGTCAAGCATGCGTTCATCGACTACCGGGACCATCCCGTGCCGGCCGCCACGCTCAAGACCTGGGCCGAGAAGGTCGGCGGCTGGGAAAAACTCGTCAACCGTACCTCGATGACCTGGCGGGCGCTGTCCGACGAGCAGAAGGCGGCCGCCACGCCGGCCCAGTGGACGCGCCTGATCGCCGAGTATCCGGCGCTGGTGCGCCGCCCGGTGACGGTGACCGACGACGGCGAGGTCACCGTGGGCTTTTCCGAAAAGCGCTATACCGAGCGCTTTGCCTGATATGGCGGGCGGCGCTGGCGCCATGGCGCCCCTGCCCGACAGCTTTTTCGACCGCGACGCGGCGACCCTGGCGCGAGATCTGCTGGGCAAGGTCATACGCCGGCGCCTGGGGCCGCTCTGGCTGTCGGCCCGCATCATCGAGACCGAAGCCTATTACCGCGTCGAGAAAGGCAGCCACGCCTCGCTGGGCTATACGCATAAGCGGCGCGCGCTCTTCATGGACGGCGGCACCATCTATATGTATTACGCGCGCGGGGGCGACTCGCTGAACTTCAGCGCCCGCGGCCCCGGCAACGCCGTGCTCATCAAATCGGCCTATCCCTGGCTGGATGCGGTCTCCGGCGAGGCGTCGCTGGCCGCGATGCAGGCCCTCAATCCCGATGCCCGCGGCCAGGCGCGCCCGCGCGAAAAACTCTGCGCCGGCCAGACACTCTTGTGCAGGGCGCTGGACCTGAAGGTGCCGCAATGGGATGCGCGCGGCTTTGATCCGGAGCTGTTCTTCGTGCAGGACGCGGGCCAGCCCGTGCCGAAAATGCTGCGCACGACCCGCCTGGGCATCCCTGCCGGGCGCGATGAGCACCTGCCTTATCGCTTTGTGGACCCGGCCTATGCGGCCTTCTGCACCCGCAATCCCCTGCGCCGCGGCCAGCAGGCCGGACGGGACTATGACTGGATAGACCGCCAGGGCAGGGTGGTGCCGGCCTGATCAGCCGGCTTGCGGGACGGGCAGCTTGGCCCGCATTTCGGCGTATTTCTTCAGGATGCGCCGGCGGTTCAGGCGCCGGCTCCAGGCCTGGAAGGGGATGAGCGGCATGACGCCGAATCCATCCACCAGATACAGCCCATGCTTGCCGTCGGCGTTGTAGCCCACGGCGATATTGCCCGGCGACAGGTCGTGCAGCACGACGTGCGCATCGGCCAGATCCTCGATCAGCCGGTCCAGCTGGCTGGCCAGTTCGCCGGTGTAGCGCCCCTGGCCGGCCAAATCCCGCAACGAGGGCGCCATGCCGCCCTGGGCATCGCGTATCTTCTCGACCAGCAGGCCCAGGCCCAGATTGGTCTGCGCCACGCCCAGCACGCGGGCCAGGGGCAGGCGCCAGACGCCCGAAGGCCGGGTCGCGCTGCTGACATACTCATTGAATTCGTTCAGGTAGACCCGGTAGGCGCCTTCGCGCTGGAATTGCTTGTACCAGCGCTTGAAAGGCCGCTTGGCCAGGTAGATGCCGCGCGCCTGCATATCCATGATCTTGATGAGCAAACAGGAATCATGGGGATGTTCGAAGACGTAACGGTCTCCGCCCTGGGCCAGGACAGCGGCGTGGCTCAGGTCGATGGGACCGAAAACATCATGGAAGTGAGACTCCTCTACCGGAAGGGGAGGGAGGCTTTGCGGTGTTTGAAGCATGCAGCCCGGTTGCCGGCTAATTAGGGACATTTCTTTCCAATCTTATCCTTATGCACCTGAAAGCAAGCTGACGGATTGCTGAAAGATTTTCAACCCGTTGCAAATTCGCCGAAAAACGCTGGGGGATGTGGAGAAATTGCCACGCTGAAGTCCGGCCCCGGTTTTCTATAATCGCTTTTTCGGGAGAGAGGTTCGTGGCGCTACAGGAAATACTGCTTTGGATGGCGGCCGGCGCCGCGGTCGTGGCGGCGCTGCTGGGCCTGTGGGCCGGCCTGCGTCCGTCGGCCAGCCGCGCGCAATTGCAGGGCCTGCACGAGGCGCTGGAAAGAGTCGAGCGCGGCCTGCGCGCCGACCTGGCCGACAGCCAGCGCGAAGGCCGGCGCGAGTCGGCCGAGTCGCTGGCGCGTTTCGGCAGCCAGTTCGGCGAACGCCTGCAAGGCCTGGTGGAAATCAACGACCGCCGCATGCAGGAGATCCGCCAGACCGTCGACCAGCGCCTGCAGACACTGCAGGCCGACAACGGCGCGCGCCTGGAAGAGATGCGGCGCACCGTGGACGAAAAATTGCACGCCACACTGGAGCAGCGCCTGGGCGAATCCTTCCGCCTGGTGTCCGAGCGCCTGGAGGCCGTGCACAAAGGCCTGGGAGAAATGCAGACGCTGGCCGCCGGGGTGGGCGACCTCAAGCGCGTGCTGACCAACGTCAAGTCGCGCGGCACCTGGGGCGAGGTGCAACTGGCGCGCCTGATCGAAGACAGCATGACGGCCGAGCAGTACGCGCGCAACGTCAAGCCAGTGCCTGGCAGCGACGAGATCGTCGAATTCGCCATCCGCCTGCCGGGACGCGGCGCCGATCCGGTGTGGCTGCCCATCGACGCCAAATTCCCCAAGGAGGAGTACGAGCGGCTGCAGGCGGCGCAGGATGCGGCGGACCACGAAGCCGCCCGCGTCGCCGGCGCGGCCCTGGCCCGTGCCGTCGAGGCGCAGGGCCGGTTGATCGCCGGCAAGTATGTCGCCCCGCCGCACACGACGGACTTCGCCATCATGTTCCTGCCCACCGAGGGCCTGTATGCCGAGGTGCTGCGCCAGCCGGGTCTCGTGGACAAGCTGCAGGCCATGCGCGTGAACGTGGCCGGCCCGACCAACCTGGCCGCCCTGCTGAACAGCCTGCAGATGGGATTCCGTACGCTGGCCATCGAGCGGCGTTCCTCCGAGGTCTGGCAGGTGCTGCGCGCCGTCAAGACCGAGTTCGGCAAGTTCGGCGAGTCGCTGGCCAGCGTCAAGAAATCGCTCGAAACGGCCAGCAACAAGATCGGCCATACCGAGACCCGCACGCGGGTCATGCTGCGCAATCTCACCGCCGTCGAGGCGCTGCCCGGCGAGCAGGCCGATCGTCTGCTGGGCGATGAAGCCGATACACTAGGGCCAGCCGCGGAGCGCTAGGTCCAGGCCCGTGGCGGTTCCGGGAGACACCATGCAGCCCTTCGCCACGCATCAAGTCACCAACCAGGTCGGCCCGCTCGAAGACTACTCGCTATTCGACACCGACCCGGCCCTCAAGCAAGCCGTCGCGCGCGCCGGCGTCCCGGCGACGGAACTGGCCGAGCACGGCGCCTGGCTGGGCCGCGCCCAGACGCTGGCCGCGGCGGCCGACGCCAACCGCAACGCCCCCGTGCTGCAGGCCTACGACCCTGGCGGCCACCGCATCGATCATGTCGCCTTCCACCCTGCCTGGGGCCTGCTGATGAGCGGGGCCATGAAGCGCGGCCTGCATTGCCGGCCCTGGGCCCAGCCCGGGCCCGCCGCCCATGTGGCGCGCGCCGCGGGGTTTTTCCTGCAGGGCCAGGTCGAGGCCGGTACGCTTTGTCCCATCACCATGACCCACGCCGCCATCCCCTTGCTCATGCGCGAGCCGGCCGGGGTGGTCGATTACACACGCGACTGGCTGCCCCGGCTGATGGCCCGCGGCTTCGATGGGGCCGATGCGCCCTTGGGCGCCAAGCAGGGCGCCCTGCTTGGCATGGGCCTGACGGAAAAGCAGGGCGGCTCGGATCTTCGGGCCATCACCACCCATGCGCGGCCCCGGGGCTCGCCCGGGCGCGGACAGCCCTATTGGCTGGTCGGTCATAAATGGTTCTTCTCGGTGCCGCAGGCCGATGCGCATCTGGTGCTGGCCCGCACGGACGAAGGTATCAGTTGCTTTTTCACGCCGCGCTGGATCCCCGGTGGGCCGCGCAATGCCATCCGCCTGCGCCGGCTGAAAGACAAGCTGGGCAATCGCAGCAACGCCAGCGCCGAGGTCGAGTTCGAGGACGCCTGGGCGGTGCTGCTGGGCGAGCCGGGAAAGGGGCTGGCCGTGCTGCTGGAGATGGCCGCCACCACGCGGCTGGATTGCGTCCTGGGCAGCGCCGCCCTGCTGCGGCAAGGGCTGGTGCAGGCCATGCACCACGCCCAGCACCGCCAGGCCTTCGGCCAGCGCCTGGCGGCCCAACCCATCATGCGGGCGGTGCTGGCGGACCTGGCCCTGGAGAGCGAGGCCGCCATGCTGCTGGGGCTGCGCCTGGCGCAGGCCATGGACGGCGGCGAGCGCCTCCTGCTGCGGGCGGCGACCCCGGCGGCCAAGTTCTGGGTGTGCAAGCGGGCTATCGCCGCCCTGGGCGAAGCCATGGAGGTGCTGGGCGGCAACGGTTATGTGGAAGAAGGACCCTTGGCGCGGCTCTATCGCGAAGCGCCCGTCAATTCCATCTGGGAGGGGTCGGGCAATGTCATGGCCCTCGATGTGCTGCGCGCGCTGGCCCGCGAGCCGGACGCGCTGGAGGCTTTGCGCCAGGAGCTGACGCTGGCGGGCGGCATGGACGCGCGCTACGACCGGGCCCTGGCGGATTGGCTGGCGCTGGCCCGGCGGCCCGAGGAGGGGCAGGGGCGCGAACTGGCCGGCGGCCTGGCGCGGCTCATGCAGGCCGCGCTCATGCTGCGCCATGCGCCGCAGCCGCTGGGCCAGGCCTTCGCGGCCACCCGCCTGGCCGCAGCGGGCCTGTACGGCGAAAACCTGCCGGCGCCGGCCATCGCGGCCATCCTGGCGCGGGCTTGGCCGGCGATCTGCTAAATTCCCGTCTGCATCTTCCATCCGGCGCAT
This sequence comes from Bordetella hinzii LMG 13501, assembly GCF_001548475.1. Taxonomy (GTDB): domain Bacteria; phylum Pseudomonadota; class Gammaproteobacteria; order Burkholderiales; family Burkholderiaceae_B; genus Bordetella; species Bordetella hinzii. The sequence goes on along the minus strand of NZ_LRUJ01000037.1, from coordinate 11,611 downwards.
CGCGCCCGCCTTCATCATGCTTACTCAGCAACAGCTCAAACAACAGGCCGCCGACGCGGCCCTCGAATTCGTCGCGCAGGTCGCCGGCCCCGATGTCGTCATCGGCGTGGGCACCGGCTCGACCGCCGACCTCTTCATCGACGGGCTGGCCCGGTTCGCCGGCCGTCTGCGCGGCACGGTCGCCAGTTCCGAGCGCAGCGCCCAGCGCCTGGCCGGTCATGGCCTGCCGGTGTTGGACCTCAACGACGTGCCGTTCATGCCCATCTATGTCGACGGCGCCGACGAAATCGATGCCAACCTGCACATGATCAAGGGCGGCGGCGGCGCGCTGACCCGCGAGAAGATCGTCGCCTCGGTCGCCGAGCGTTTCATCTGCATCGCCGATGAGTCCAAGCTGGTCCAGCGCCTGGGCGTCTTTCCCTTGCCGGTCGAAGTCATTCCCATGGCCCGCGAAGCCGTGGCGCGCAGCCTGGCCGCGCTGGGCGGGCGGCCCAGCCTGCGCGAGGGATTCGTCACGGACAACGGCAATATCATCCTGGACGTGCACGGCCTGGCCATCACGGACGCCCCGGGCCTGGAAGCCCGCGTGAACGATATTCCCGGCGTGGTGACCTGCGGCCTGTTCGCGCTGCACGGCGCCGATGTGGCCCTGCTGGCCACGCAGAACGGCATCCGCCGCCTGGCGCGCTGATTCCGGTTGCCGCCGCCTTGCCCTGGCGGGGGGCGGCATTCATAATCCTGTCACACTCGGGTCATAACCTTGCGGGTCGGCAGGTCCCCCGCGTCATTCGAGCGCCAAAAAGGGGGGCGTAGCCATGAGACCACAATCGCAGGGAGTCCGGATGACGGAGCACACCAACAAACAGTTCGACGCCGACCTGGGCGCCGTCCGTTCGCAGTTTCTGCAAATGGGCGGAGTGGTCGAGGCCATGATCCACGAGGCGATCGAGGCCCTGGCCTCCGGGGATATGTCCCTGGTCGAGAAGGTCCGCGAGCGCGAGAAGGAAGTCAATCGCCACGAGGTCGAGATCGACGAGCGCATCAGCCTGATCCTGGCTCGCCACCAGCCTACCGCCATCGACCTGCGCACGCTGCTGGCCGTCTCCAAGATGCTCACCGACATGGAGCGTTCGGGCGACGAAGCCGAGAAGATCGCCACCGCCGTGCGCCGCATGTACGACAACGCGCAGCACCATATCCCGCTGATCGAGCTGCGCCACATGGCCATCAATGTCGGCAACATGCTGCGCCAGGCGCTGGACGCCTTTGCCCGCCTGGATCCCATCCTCGCCGCGCAGGTCGTGCGCAGCGACAAGGAAGTCGACAAGGAATGGAAGGGCGCCCTGCGGAACCTCATCACCTACATGATGGAAGATCCGCGCACCATCTCGCGTGCCATCGACATGGTGTTCATCGCCCGCGCGCTCGAGCGCATCGGCGACCATGCCAAGAACATGGCCGAGCGCGTGATCTACATGGTCAAGGGCGCCGATGTCCGCCATACCGGCGTGAAGAACACCGAACGCCTGGCCCGAGGCGAAGAAGCCGAGGCCAAGCCGGCGGGGGCGACGAACGAGCAAGAAGCCGGCTGAAGCCCGAGGCCAGCCGCTGCGAGCCCGGCCCTGCGCCGGGCTTTTTTTCGGACAGGGCGGGCCGGCGATCAGGCCGACGGCGGGACGTAGCCCTGGGCTTCGACCGTGCCGTCTTCGAACAGGAAGCGTTCCATCTGCTGCTGCAGATACTTGCGGGCGCGGGCGTCGGCCAGGTTCAGGCGGTTTTCATTGACCAGCCGGGTCTGGACCTGCTTCCATTCTTCCCAGGCTTCCTTGGAGACTTCGCGCCAGATGCGCGCGCCCAGCTCGCCGGGATAAGGCGGGAAGTCCAGGCCTTCGGCTTCGCGCTTGAGTTTCACACAGTTGACGGTACGGGCCATTTTTCTGCTGCCGATGAGTTTCGAATGGCCCATTTTAACGGCCTTGGCCGGCCATGCGGCGCCGATAGACCCTGCGCGGCGCAGGGTCTATCCGGCGGGGCTCAGAGCTTCTTGATGAAGATGAGGCTATTGCGCGAGCGGTTGTAGTGCTGCTGTTTATCCAGCGGCAGGTCGGCGATGCCGCATTGCACGAAGCCACGCTTCATGAACCAATGGGAGGTCCGCGTGGTGAGCACGAACAACCGCTTCAGGCCCAGGGCGCGGGCGCGCGATTCCATGTGGCGCAGCAGAATCTCGCCTTCGCCCGAGCCTTGCCATTCCGGATGGACGATCAGGCAGGCCATCTCGGCCATGCTGTCTTCCGGGTAGGGGTAGAGGGCGGCGCAGCCATAGATCACGCCGTCATGCTCCAGCACCGTGAAATGCTCCACGTCGCGCTCGATCACGCCGCGCGGGCGGGCCACCAGCGTGCCGTCGGCTTCCAGCGGCTCGATCAGGCTGAGGATGGCGCCGACATCGTCCAGGGTGGCCGGGCGCAGGTCGTCCAGGGTGTCCTCGACCACCATGGTGCCCACGCCGTCGTGCGTGAAGATCTCCAGCAGCACGCTGCCGTCCAGGCTGTAGGGCACCACATGGGCGCGGGCCACGCCGCGCTTGACCGCCAGCGAGGCATGGCGCAGGAAGAAAGCCGTGTCTTCGTCCAGCTGGCCGGCGGCCAGCAGCGCATCGGCATCCACGCGCGCCAGCTCGGTGTCCACCGAGCCGTCGTCGTTGAGCACCCCTGCCGAACTTGACAGGAAAATGAGTTTCTCGGCCCGCAAGGCCACGGCCACGCTGGTGGCCAGGTCTTCCATGGCGAGGTTGAAGGCCTCGCCGGTGGGCGAGAAGCCCAGCGGCGAGAGCAGCACGATGGAGCCGCTCTCGATGGCGAACTTCAGCGCATCGACATCGATCTTGCGCACATGGCCGGTGTGTTTGTAGTCCACGCCATCGAGCACCCCGGCCGGCCGGGCCGTGACGAAATTGCCGGAGATCACGCGCACATGCGAGTTGGACATGGGCGTATTGGGCAGCCCCTGGCTGAAGGCGGCTTCGATGTCCAGGCGGATTTCGCCGGCAGCTTCCTTGGCGCATTCCAGCGCGGCGGCATCGGTGGGCTCCATGCCGCGGCCGAATTGCTGCGTGTAGCCCTTCAGGCGCAGCTGTTCATTGACCTGCGGGCGCGACCCATGGACCAGCACCAGGTGGATGCCCAGCGCCGACAGCAGCGACAGGTCCTGCACCAGCGTGTTCAGCGCGCCGGCCTGCACCAGCTCGCCGCCGAAAGCCACCACAAAAGTCTTGCCTCGGAAGGCATGCACATAAGGCGCCACCTCTCGGAACCATCGCACGAACTGCGCGGGGGCGAATTCGGGCGCTTCAAGGGCTGAGACGGTGTCGGCTTCCAGGTCGGGCATGATGGGGGATATGCGGTCAGGTAAAGGTATCGGCGCACCGCGTGGCGGTGTGGCAGGCCGCCGGGGCGGCTGCTGAAATTATAGGGCCGCGCCCGGCTGCGAGGGGCGCCGGAAAAGACCGCCCGCGCGCCAGGGCCGCGCGGCAAATTTATAATGCCGGCTCAAAGGATCCCGACACATGCCAGAAACGCCCCGTCCGGCCGCCGCGCGCCGGCCCGCGCCCAGGCCCGACCGCCCGGAACGCGCCGACCGCCCCGAACGACCCATCCCCGTCATCACCTACCCGGAAGACCTGCCCGTCAGCGCGCGGCGCCAGGAGATCGCGCGCGCCATCGCCGCCCATCAGGTGGTGATCGTCAGCGGCGAAACCGGCTCGGGCAAGACCACCCAGCTGCCCAAGATCTGCCTGGAGCTCGGGCGCGGCCGCCGCGCCATGATCGGCCATACCCAGCCCCGGCGGCTGGCGGCCACGTCCGTGGCCAAGCGCATCGCCGAGGAACTCAACACCCCCATGGGCGAGGTGGTGGGCTACCAAGTGCGCTTCAATGACCGCACCGGGCCCAATGCCGCCATCAAGCTGATGACCGATGGCATCCTGCTGGCCGAGTCGCAGCGCGATCCGCTGCTCAAGCGCTATGACACCATCATCATCGACGAGGCGCATGAGCGCAGCCTGAACATCGACTTCCTGCTGGGCTACCTGCGGCAGTTGCTGCCGCGCCGCCCCGACCTGAAGGTGGTCATCACTTCGGCCACGATCGACGCCGAACGCTTTGCCCGGCACTTCGCCGACGCGCAGGACAGGCCCGCGCCGGTCATCGAAGTGTCCGGCCGTCTTTATCCGGTCGAAGTCCGTTACCGCCCGGTGCAGCCGCCCCAGACCGACGAAGCGGCCAGCGCGCCGGCCCGCCCCGGGCGCGAACGCCTGGCCGGCGACGAAGAGCGCGACCTGGTCGATGCCATCGTCGACGCGGTGGACGAATGCGCCCGCCACGGTCCGGGCGATGTGCTGGTCTTCCTGCCCGGCGAGCGCGAGATCCGCGAATCCGCCGAAGCCTTGCGCAAGCGCCATCCCGTGGGCACCGAGATCCTGCCGCTGTATGCGCGCCTGTCGCAGGCCGAGCAGGAACAGATCTTCCACCCCCGGGGCAACAGCCGCCGTGTCGTGCTGGCGACCAATGTGGCCGAAACCTCGCTGACCGTGCCGGGCATACGCTTCGTGGTCGACAGCGGCCTGGCGCGCATCAAGCGCTACTCTTGGCGCAACAAGGTCGAGCAGTTGCGCATCGAGCCTATCAGCCGCGCCTCGGCCAATCAGCGCGCCGGCCGCTGCGGCCGCGTCGGGCCGGGCGTGTGCATCCGGCTCTATGACGAGACGGACTTCAACGCGCGCGCGCCGTTCACCGACCCCGAAGTGCTGCGTTCCTCGCTGGCCTCGGTCATCCTGCGCATGAAGGCGCTCAAGCTCGACGATATCGAGCAATTCCCCTTCGTGGAGGCGCCTCCCGGGCGCGCGGTGGCCGACGGCTACCACCTGCTGCAGGAACTCGGCGCCATCGAGATGTCCGAGGACGAGGGCGAAGGCGGCAAGCGCCTGTTCACCCTCACGCGCATCGGCCAGGACCTGGCGCGCTTGCCGGTCGACCCGCGCATCGGGCGCATGATCCTGGCCGCCCGCGAGCAGCAATGCCTCAGCGAGATGCTCATCATCGCCGCCGCGCTGTCGGTCCAAGACCCGCGCGACCGTCCCATGCAGGAGCGCGAAGCCTCCGAGGCCGCGCACGCCAAGTTCGCCGACGACAAATCCGAGTTCCTGTCCTTCCTGAAGCTCTGGCGCTGGTACGGCGAGCAGGTCCAGCACAAGGCCTCGCAGCGCAAGCTGGTGGCCTTGTTGCGCCAGAACTTCCTCTCGCCCATCCGCCTGCGCGAATGGCACGACGTGCACACCCAGCTGGCCGCGCTGGTGGGCGAGCAGGGCTGGCGCCTGAACCAGAGCGATGCCACCTATGAGCAGCTGCACCTGGCGCTCTTGACCGGCCTGCTGGGCAATATCGGCTTCAAGAGCGAAGAGGGCGGCAACTACCTGGGCGCGCGCGACATCCGTTTCCACATCCATCCCGGGTCGCGGCTGGCCAAGAAGGCCGGCCGCTGGGTCATGGCGGCCGAACTGGTCGAGACCACCCGGCTATACGCGCGCTGCGTGGCCCGCATCGAGCCGGTCTGGATCGAGCGCGTGGCCGCCCATCTGCTACGCCGCAACTGGTCCGATCCGCGCTGGGAGAAAAAGGCCGGGCAGGTCGTGGCCAACGAGCGCGCCACGCTCTACGGCCTGGCGATCTACAGCGGCCGCCGCGTGCAATACGGCCGCATCAACCCCGAGCATGCGCGCGAGCTTTTCATCCGCCAGGCCCTGGTGCCGGGCGAGATCGATACGCGCCTGGCCTTCGTGGCCCACAACCGCAAGCTCATCGCCGGCATCGAGAAGCTCGAGCACCAGGCCCGCCGCCCGGACATCCTGGTCGATGATGAGCTGATCTACGCTTTCTATGACCGCCAGATCCCGGCCGGCATGTCGCAGACCGCCACCCTCGAAAAGTGGGTCGGCGGGCTGGACAAAGAGACAGCCGCGCGGCTGATGCTCACCCGCGAAGAGCTGATGCGGCACGAGGCCGCCGGCGTGACCACCGACGTCTTTCCCAAGAAGGTCGAGTGGCAGGGCGTGAGCATGGCCCTGGACTACCACTTCGAGCCGGGCTCGCCGCGCGACGGTGTGACGCTGTCGGTGCCGCTGTTCGCCCTGAACCAGATCGACGCCCAGCGCTGCGAATGGCTGGTGCCCGGCATGCTCAAGGAAAAAGTGCATCTGCTGCTGAAATCGCTGCCGCAGAAGCTGCGCCGCCATTGCGTGCCGCTGCCCGACTACGCGGCGGGCTTCTATGACCGCTGGTTCGAGCGCGCCGCCGATCCCGGCATGGGCCTGGTCGAGGCGCTGATCGAGGATATGTGGAAACAGGTGCAGGTGCGTCCGATCGCCAGCGATTTCAAGCTGGAGACCCTGCCGGCCCACCTCTTCATGAACTTCAAGGTGGTGGACGAGCATGGCCGCATGCTGGCGGCCGGCCGCAATCTTGCCCAGCTCAAGGCCGACCTGGGCAAGCAGGCCCAGGCGACCTTCCAGCAGCTGGCCGCGCGCGACAGCGAGGTGGCCCAGGCGCTGGCGCACGAGAACCTCACCGCCTGGACCTTCGGCCCCTTGCCGGAGATCATGGAAATCCGGCGCGGCGGCCAGTCCGTCATCGGCTATCCGGCTCTGGTGGACCGGGGCGGGCATTGCGACCTGGACGTCTTCGACGACCCGGACGAGGCGCGGCGCCACCACCGGGCCGGCCTGCTGCGTCTGTTCCGCATCGGGCTGCGCGAGCAGGTCAAGTTCCTGGAAAAGAACCTGACCGACCTCACCAAGATGAGCATGTTCTACATGACCCTGGGCACGCAGGACGAGCTGAGGGACCAGATCATCGATTGCGCGCTGGCCCAGGCCTGCCTGGGCGATCCCTGGCCGGTCAATGAGCAGCAGTTCGAGGCCCGGCGCCAGGACGGCAAGGGCCGGCTCGGCCTGCTGGCCCAGGAGGTGGCGCGCCTGTCCATGGCTATCCTGACCGAGTATGCCGCCCTGCAGCGCAAGCTGCCCCAGGCCAAGCCGCACGCGGCCGCCTATGCCGACCTGCAGCAGCAGATCGGCGCGCTCATGCCCAAGTGGTTCGTGCGCGACATTCCCTATGCCCAGCTGGCGCACTACCCACGCTACCTGAAGGCCGCGGTCGCCCGCATCGACAAACTGCGCGCCGATCCGGCCCGCGATGCGCGCCTGGTCGCCGAGATGGCGCCGCTCCTGACGCAGTACCAGCGTGCCCGCGCGGCGCTCAAGGGCGCGCCCGACCCGCGCCTGGACGAATTCCGCTGGCTGCTCGAAGAGCTGCGCGTGGCGCTCTTCGCCCAGGAACTGCGCACGCCCATGCCGGTGTCGGTCAAGCGCCTGATGAAAACCTGGGAAGCCATGCGGCGCTAGGCCGCCGGACCGCGGGCCTGCCCCGCGGGCTTACCAGGCCAGGAAGGCCAGCACGACCAGGGCGATCAAGCCCCATTTCGTTGCCTTGTAGGCGGTCTTGTTCCAGGCCTTGAACTGCTTGCGCTTCTGGTCGAATTTCCAGTGCGCATGGGTGAGCTTGTTGATGGCGCCGGTCTGGTCGCCGGCGTCATTGGGCGAACTGGCCGCCGACATGACCTTGCGGCCAAACCAGCGGTTGAAGGCCTCGGCCCAGCGCCATTTCAGGGGGCGCTCGACGTCGCAGAACAGAATGATGCGGTTGGCTTCGCTCTTGTTGTGCGCCTCGTGCACATAGGTTTCGTCGAACACCACGCTCTCGCCGTCGCGCCAGCTGTAGGAATCGCCGTCGACCACGATGTAGCAGCGGTCGTCGTTGGGGGTGGCCAGGCCCAGATGGTAGCGCAGCGACCCGGCGAAAGGGTCGCGGTGGGCGTTGAGCTTGCCGCCCGGCGGCAGCTCGGCGAACATGGCGGCCTTCACCTTGGGCAACCCCTTGAGCAAGGCCACCGTCCGGGGGCAGAGCTCCTCGGCCGAGGGATGGCGGGCGTCATACCACTTCAGGTAGAAACGTTTCCAGCCATACTTGAAGAAAGAATTGAAACCGATGTCGTCGTGCTTCTCGGCGGCCCGGATGCGCTGCAGCTCGGCCATCTTCAGGGCTTCGTCGCGGATCATTTCCCAGTTGTCGTCCAGGACCTGGAGTTCGGGGATCTCACGGCTGGTGAGATAAGGCGTGGTCGGCACGCGCGAGCACAGCACCATGAAGGCGTTGACCGGCGCCAGGATGACGGAGTGATCCAGGAACTGGCGCGACAGCGACAGACGCACGCGGCCACGGAAATGTGCGAACAGGATGGAAGCCAGCCAGAGGCCGGGAAGCAGCCATTTCATTTGGGGACGGATAGTCTAGCGAAGTGATGGATGGGATTGTCCCATATCCCGCCCGCCGGGTGCTTTGACAAATCTCCATCGCGCGCAAAGCGGGAGCCGGCAAGGCCGCCGGGCAGGCCTGCCCGGGTACAATCGGGCCATGTCCGAAGCCGTAACAAACCCGCCCCCTTTTGTACACCTGCGCGTTCACTCCGAGTTTTCGGTCGTGGACGGGATCGTGCGTATTTCCGATCTCATCAAGCGCGTGGCCAAGCTCGGCCAGCCCGCGGTCGCCCTGACGGATCTGTCGAATATTTTCGGCCTGATCAAGTTCTACAAGAGCGCCCGGGGCGCCGGGATCAAGCCCATCGCCGGCTGCGATGTGTGGCTGAGCAACGACGAGGACCGTGACAAGCCCTTCCGCGCCCTCATCCTGGTGCGCAACCACAAGGGCTATCTCAACCTGTGCGAGCTGCTGTCGCAGTCTTTCCTGGTCAATCAGTACAAGGGCCGGGCCGAATTGCGGCGCGAATGGCTCGAGGGCCAGGAGGGCCTGATCGTCCTGTCGGGCGGCCGGGCCGGCGATATCGGCCATGCGCTGGAGGCAGGCAATACCGCGGGCGCCCTGGCGCTGGCGCGGCAATGGGGGGCGATGTTCCCCGGCGCCTTCTATATCGAATTGCAGCGCGCCGGCATGGACGGCGACGAAGCCTATACCCAGGCCGCGATGCGGCTGGCCGCCGAGGCCGGGTTGCCCGTGGTGGCGACCCATCCGGTGCAATTCCTGGACCGCGAAGAATTCCAGGCCCACGAAGCGCGCGTGTGTATCGCCGAGGGCGAGATCCTGGCCGATCCGCGCCGCGTCAAGCGCTTCACGCCCCAGCAATACCTGCAAAGCTCGGAGGAGATGCACAAGCGCTTCGCCGATGTGCCCTCGGCGCTTGCCAACACGGTGGAGATCGCCAAGCGCTGCAATCTCTCGCTGGTGCTGGGCAAGCCGCGCCTGCCCATCTTCCCGACGCCTGACGGCGTGTCGCTGGATGACTACCTCGTGCAGCTGTCCGAGGAGGGCCTCGAAAAGCGCCTGGCGTTTCTCTATCCCGATCCGGCCGAGCGCGACCGACAGCGCGACAGCTACTACGAACGCCTGCGCTGGGAGTGCAAGACCATCATCCAGATGGGCTTCCCGGGTTACTTCCTCATCGTGCAGGACTTCATTAACTGGGGCAAGAACAACGGCGTGCCGGTCGGACCGGGCCGGGGGTCGGGCGCCGGCTCGCTGGTCGCCTACGCCCTGGGCATCACCGACCTGGACCCGATCCGCTATGACCTGCTGTTCGAGCGCTTCCTGAATCCGGAGCGGGTGTCCATGCCCGACTTCGATATCGATTTCTGCCAGGACAACCGCGAACGGGTCATCGAGTACGTCAAGACCAAGTACGGCCGCGCGGCCGTGAGCCAGATCGCCACCTTCGGCACCCTGGGCGCCAAGGCCGTGGTGCGCGATGCCGGCCGGGTGCTGGACATGCCCTATATGTTCTGCGACGGCCTGTCCAAGCTCATCCCCTTCAATCCGGCCGACCCCTGGACGCTGGAGCGCACCCTCAAGGATGAGCCGGCCTTCAAAGAACGCTACGACCAGGAAGAAGAAGTCCGGGCGCTCGTGGACCTGGCCCGGCCGCTCGAGGGCCTGACCCGCAACATCGGCATGCACGCCGGCGGCGTGCTCATCGCGCCGGGCAAGCTGACCGACTTCTGCCCGCTGTATTGCCAGCCCGGCCAGGAAAACAGCGCGGTCTCGCAGTTCGACAAGGATGACGTCGAAGCCGCCGGGCTGGTGAAGTTCGACTTCCTTGGCCTGCGCAACCTGACCATCCTGGATTGGGCGGTGCGCTATGTGCGCCAGTTCAACGCCGACAAGCGCGACTTCGACATCATGGCGCTGTCGCTGGACGATCCGGCGGCCTACAAGGTGCTGTGCGACGCCAACACCACCGCCGTGTTCCAGCTGGAATCGCGCGGCATGAAAGAGCTGCTCAAGAAGCTGCGGCCCAATACCTTCGAAGACATCATCGCCATGCTGGCCCTGTATCGTCCGGGCCCGCTCGAATCCGGCATGGTGGACGACTTCGTCAACCGCAAGCACGGCCGCGCCGCGGTCGACTACTTCCACCCGGACCTGGAAGCCACGCTCAAGAGCACCTACGGGGTCATCGTCTACCAAGAACAGGTGATGCTGATCTCGCAGATCATCGGGGGTTATTCGCTGGGCGGCGCCGACCTCCTGCGCCGCGCCATGGGCAAGAAAAAACCCGAGGAGATGGCCAAGCACCGCGAGCTCTTCCAAAAGGGCGCGCAAGAAAAAGGCCATGACCCGGACCTGGCGGTCAAGCTGTTCGACCTGATGGAAAAATTCGCCGGCTACGGCTTCAACAAGTCGCACTCGGCCGCCTATGCCCTCATTGCCTACCAGACGGCCTGGCTCAAGGCCTACCATCCGGCCGAGTTCCTGGCCGCCACCTTGTCCTCCGATATGGACGACACCGACAAGGTGCAGATCTTCTGCCGCGACGCGCAGGACAATGGCGTGGAAGTCCTGCCGCCCGACGTCAATGCCTCCGGCTACCGCTTCGCGCCCGTCGAGGATGCGCATACGGCCCGCGGCAAGCCGCCGCGCACCATGCGCTACGGCCTGGGGGCCGTCAAGGGCACGGGGCAGGGCGCGGTCGAGGAGATCCTGCGCGCCCGCGAAGAGGGCGGTCCTTTCGCCAATCTCTTCGATTTCTGTCGCCGCGTCAGCAAGCACGCGGTCAACCGCCGCACGATCGAGGCCCTGATCCGCGCGGGCGCCTTCGACACCATCGAACCCAATCGGGCCGCCATGCTGGCCTCGGTGGGCACCGCCATGGAAGCCGCCGAGCAGGCCGCGCGCAGCGCCAACCAGGCCTCGCTGTTCGGCGACGACAGCGGCGATGTGGTGGCCGGCGAACTGGCCAAGGTCGCGCCCTGGAATCTGCACACCCGCCTGACCGAAGAAAAGGCCGCCCTGGGCTATTACTTCAGCGGCCATCTCTTCGACGCTTGGCGCGACGAGGTCCGCCGCATCGTGCCCATGCCGCTGGCGCGCATCGAGCCGCAGCGCGACCTGCAATGGATGTGCGGCGTGCTGGCCAGCGTGCGCGTCATGATGACCCGGCGCGGCAAAATGGTGTTTGCCGTGCTCGATGACGGCACGGCCCAGGT
>NZ_LRUJ01000036.1 GCF_001548475.1 Bordetella hinzii LMG 13501 | reverse complement strand
CTCCAGACCGCCTTGCCGACCCAGCGTCCCGCTCATGCGGCAACCGCCTTTGGATCCGTCACAACACCGCCTCGTTCCGGCCCGCACCACCGACTGCATTGCATTTGCGTTGCGGTCTGTGTTGCGAGGGGGCGAACTATAGCACAGAAAATTTTGGCGCGTCATGGCTTTGACACCTTTTTCTCGGAAAACCGCAAAAATCTTCTGGCCTCGCCCATTCTGCGTCCCCGGTTTGCGCGCCCTCCCCTATATATAGGGGGAGCATCCCAGGTGGCCGCCTATACATGCAGTTCGGTGGTCTCCTTGATTTGCTGCAGGGCGAAGAAGGATTTCATATCGACCACGGCCGGATGCAGCATCAGGGTATCCATGGCAAACCGGGAGAAGTGGGCCAGGTCCTGCACCTGGATGCGCAGCAGATAATCCATATCGCCGGACATGGCATAGCACTCCACCACTTCGGGCCAGAGCTGGACATCCCGATGGAAGTCGGCCATGGAGGCGTGGCTGCCGCCGACATGCTTGTTCAGGCGGATCGTCACATAGGCCAGCAGACCCAGGCCGACCTTGTCGGCATCGACCAGGGCCGCATAGCGTTTTATATAGCCTTGCTCTTCGAGCCGGCGCACCCGGCGCAGACAAGGACTGGGCGAGAGAGAGACACGGTCGGCCAGCTCCTGGTTGCTCAGCCTCCCATCGCGCTGCAATTCAGCCAGGATTCTGCGATCTGTCCTGTCCAATCCAGTTTCGGTCATATTCCACCCCAAATCATCAATTTTGCGCAATTGAATTGCCGATGATAGGACGTGTTCCGCCATTTTCGCAATCGGCTGCCGCGCCAAATGCCTAGAATTTGGCTTTTACATACCCCAAACTAAAGAGACAAGGGAGCGCAGCCATGAGCACGCAATTCCAGCCCTGGGACAACCCCATGGGCACCGCCGGCTTCGAATTCATTGAATACACCGCCCCCGATCCCATTGCCCTGCGCAAGGTGTTCGAGCTGCTCGGCTTCAAGGCCATCGCCAAGCACCGCCACAAGGACGTGACCCTGTATCGCCAGGGCGGCATCAATTTCCTGATCAATGCCGAACCGGATTCCTTCGCGCAACGCTTCGCCCGGCTGCACGGCCCGTCAATCTGCGCCATCGGTTTTCGCGTCGATGACGCGGCCCGCGCCTATAAGCGCGCGCTGGAGCTGGGCGCCTGGGGCTTCGACTCGCACAGCGGCCCGATGGAATTGAACATCCCCGCCATCAAGGGCATCGGCGACTCGCTCATTTACCTGGTGGACCGCTGGCGCGGCAAGAACGGCCATGGCGGCATCGGCGACATCAGCATTTATGACGTCGACTTCGAACCGCTGGACCCGGCCCACGCACAGGAAGACCTGACCCACGCCGGCGCCGGCCTGACCCTGGTCGATCACCTGACGCACAATGTGCACAAGGGCCGCATGGCGGAGTGGGCCGAATTCTATGAGCGCCTGTTCAACTTCCGCGAAGTGCGCTACTTCGACATCGAGGGCAAGGTGACGGGCGTGAAGTCCAAGGCCATGACTTCGCCCTGCGGCAATATCCGCATCCCGATCAACGAGGAAGGCACCGAAGAAAAAGGCCAGATCCAGGAGTATCTGGATCTCTACCGCGGCGAAGGCATCCAGCACATCGCGATGGCGACGGAGAATATCTACCAAACCATCGAGCAGCTGCGCAAAAACGGCGTTGTGTTCCTGGATACGCCCGACACGTATTACGAACTGCTGGACCGCCGCCTGCCGCAACATGGCGAAGACGTCGACCGCCTGCAGAAGAACCGCATCCTGCTGGACGGCGCGCCCGGCGGCGGCCTGCTGCTGCAGATCTTCACCGAGAACCAGATCGGCCCCATCTTCTTCGAGATCATCCAACGCAAGGGCAACGACGGTTTCGGCGAAGGCAACTTCAAGGCCTTGTTCGAATCGATCGAACTCGACCAGATGCGCCGCGGCGTGGTCAAGTCCGTAGACTGAGGCACAAAAACGACCAAGCCCCCGAAAGGGGGCTTGGGCTTTCCGCGCCCGCGCCTCAGCGCTTCAGGCGGTCATGGAATTGCTTGCGGAACTTCGCCACTTTCGGAGCGATCACGAATTGGCAATAACCTTGCTCGGGATGGAGCGCGAAGTAATCGCGATGATAGTCCTCGGCCGGCCAGAATCTCGCGGGCGCCAGCAGCTTGGTGACGATGGGCGCGTCATAGATATGCGCCGCGTTGACCTCGGCGATCACGGCCTGGGCCTGTTCCCGCTGGGCCTCGTCCTGCCAGAAGATGGCCGACTCATACTGCGGACCGACGTCATTGCCCTGGCGGCCGGGCGTGGTCGGATCGTGGGTGGCGAAGAATACGCGCAATAGATCGGCATAGCTCAGCTGCGCCGGGTCGAACTCCACGCGCGCCACTTCGATATGGCCGGTGTCCTTGTTGCACACCTGCTGATAGCTGGGATGATCGACGTGGCCGCCGGCATAGCCGGGCAAGACGCTTTCGACGCCGCGCAAGTCCTTGAACACCGCCTCGACGCACCAGAAGCAGCCGCCGCCCAGCACCGCGACCTCCATGCCGGGACGAGTTGGGGATTCAGACATGATGATTCCTTGAAATCAGGGTTTCTTGGCCGGCGCCAGCGTCAGTATCCATTGCGCCAGCTGCCTGGCCTCGTCGGGCGAGACCTGCGACTGTGCCGGCATGGGCACGGCGCCCCAGGCGCCGCGCCCGCCGTTGCGTATCTTGTTGGCCAGATAGTCGACCGCCTCGGGCTGCCCGGCATAACGCCCGGCCACGCTGCTCAGCGGCGGCCCTACCCGCTTGCTGTCCACCTGGTGGCAAGCCATACAGGCTTTGCTCTTGGCCAGGTCCAGGCCCGTGGTCTGCGCCTGGACCGAGGCGGCCAGCAGCAGCGCCGCGCCGCCCAGGACCCGTTTGAGATTCAAATACATAACGACGGAATTCCACGACAGAGGATACCGGCCGGAACAGCCCCGACCGCATGGATGGTAACCGAGAATGGGGCGCGGAACGAATCCCGCCGCGGGCAGTCTGTGCAACTGCGCTTGCCACGGATGACATCAGCGCCGGTTATCATCGAACAAATTCTTTCACAGACCGCCCATGCTTCAAGCACCTCAATTCGATCCCGTCGCCTTGCGCCTGGGTCCGCTGGCCGTTCATTGGTACGGCCTGATGTACCTGCTGGCTTTTGCCCTGGTCTATTTGCTGGGCCGCTACCGCATCAAGCGCGGTCAAGGCGGCAACCTGACGCCCAAGGATCTCGAAGACCTGATCTTCTACAGCGTGCTGGGCGTGGTGCTGGGCGGCCGACTGGGCTATGTGCTGTTCTACAAGCCGGGCTACTACCTCAGCCACCCGCTGGAGATCGCCTTCCTGTGGGAAGGCGGCATGTCCTTCCATGGCGGGCTGATCGGCGTCATCCTGGTGATGCTGTTCTTCGCGCGCAAGAAAGGCGTGAGCTTTTTTACCATCAGCGATTTCATCGCGCCGCTTATCCCCCTGGGCCTGGGCGCGGGACGCCTGGGCAATTTCATCAACGGAGAGCTCTGGGGCCGCCCGACCACGGTGTCCTGGGCAATGATTTTCCCGCAGTCCGGCGACAACCTGCCGCGCCATCCCTCGCAGCTCTATGAACTGGGCCTGGAAGGCCTGGTGCTGTTTGTGCTGCTGTGGTGGTTTTCGAGCAGACCGCGCCCTACCGGCCAGGTCAGCGCGATGTTCCTGATGGGCTACGGCGCTTTCAGGTTCCTGGTGGAATTCACGCGCGAGCCGGATAACTTCCTGGGCTTGCTGGCCGGCGGCATGAGCATGGGCCAGTGGCTGTCACTGCCCATGTTCCTGGCCGGCCTGGTGCTGTTCGTCCTTACTGCAAGACAATCGTCCCGCCAACCGTAACGCTGACGGTGACTTCGCCGGCTTCCAGGGGCACGCCCGGGGCCGGCGCCGACGCCGCATCGGACTTGGCCATCTGGGCCGCCATCATGCGCGGCATCGGGGCCGGCGCGCCGCCGCCGCCCAGCTCCAGCTTGGACAGGCGATAACCCGAGAACCCGAAAGCATTGGCCGCGGCCAGGGCGCGCTCCTTGAACGCCTGGGCGGCCTGGCTCAGCAGCTTGCGCTCCTCGGCTTCGCGGCCTTCGCGCGACAAGAGGAAAGAAATATTGGAGATGGCGGTCTTGTCGCCCAGCTTGGCGGCCAGCGCCGACGCTGCCTCGAAATCCTTGGACTCCAAAACTACCTCGCCCTGGCCCCGCCAGTTGACGATCTTGCCCTTGGAGTTGGTGTTGGGCCAGACGTTATAGCCGCCCGAGCGGACATCGATGCTCTTGGCGCCGCGAGCGCGCTTGACGACGTCATCCAGCGCCGCGGTCAGCCGCTTGCCGGCCGTGGCCTGGTCATTCGCTTCAATCTCGACCGACAGGCTGATGCGCACTGTGTCCTGCTTGACCTCGGAGGACGCCGAAGCCTGCAGGCTGAGTTCGGGCGCGGTGCGCTGCGCTTCGGCGGCGGCCGGGGCGGCGGTCTGCGCGAAGCTGGGCTGGGCCACGGCGAAGGCCAAGGTGGCGCAGCAGGCAGCCGCGATTCGGGTCAGCGAAAACGCAAAGGGTCGGTGCATGTGGAAACCTGTGAGAGGAATGACAGGAGAAGATCCGGGCGGGCCCGGCCCCGGGGCAGGCCGCGCTTCGAAGAAGCAGGCCTGCCGGGATAGATGCCCCGCGTGTGCCGTCTAGGCCGGCATCTCGAACCCTTAGGTTCAAGGTGGTCGCGATCCGAAGAGCATCGGGTTCGTCAGCAAAGTGACGATCACTCCAGCTCCACACTCCCGCAACCATTATGCCGATAGCATCGGTTCAGAGAATGTATGGCCAAGTCACGAGCACCGCAGGGACAAACTGACAACGCAGTGTCCAAGAAGGTTTGACTACGCTTAAATGAGCTTTTCCTGGCCCGACAAGGCGTCGTCGAGCATCAGGTTCATTTCTTCGATTCTACGCTTGAAGTCGCCGACTGCCAAACCGCCCAGCGGGCCGTCGGGGGCCTTCATGGCGAGCAGTTCTCCAGCGATCTGCAGGGCGGCCATCACGGCGATTCGCTCGTTGCTCGAGACTTTGCCGGTGCCCTGGATGCGCAGCATGAGGTGGTCCACATGGCGCACGGCGGCCAGGAGGACGGGCTTTTCTTCGGCTGAGCACGCGAGCGAATAGTCGCGGCCCAGGATAGAGACATCTAGGCGTTCCATCAGGCTTGTTCTCCCGCCGCGGCGCCAGGCAGGCGCGCCAGCACGGCGTCGATGCGTTCGCGGGCCGAGGAGGCGGCCAGGCGCAGCCGCTGCAATTCGGCCTCGCGCGCGGCGAGCGCCTGCTGCATCTCGCCTTCGCGCGTCGAGACCCGCGCCTCCAGCGCGAGGCGTTCGGCGGATTCGCGCGCCAGTTGTTCGCGCAGCGCCGCTTCGGCCTGTTGGGCCTCGGCCTTGTACAGGTCCAGGGCACCGGTATGGTCGCGCATCTGGTCCTTGAGGGCCTGGAGTTCGGCTTCGCGGTCGGCGCAGCGCTGTTTGAGCGCGCGCGCCTCGGCATCGCTGTCGTTCAGACGAATACGCAACGCATCGCGCTCGGCGTGCAGTTGCCGGGTGCGTTGCACCAATTGCCCGATGCGGGCGGCGAGTTGATCGAGGTCTTGCAGCATGGGCGCTATCGTAAACCATCCGGAACCGATTCGGGCCTCTTCACGCAAGCTGAGAAACACGGCAATATTCAGTACCACATGAAAGCTTTTTGCCAGACGACTGTCATGGCGAGAAAGGCAGAGGCATCCCGGCATGAGACCCCATGCTTTCGCCAAACTTTCTTAAAACTTTCAATAAGCTTTCAAACGCCCTTCAAACTGACGCCGCGGTTACAGAATAGACCCGGATCATCCCCTATTTGGCCCAAAACCGAGGGAAAACCCCAGTGTATCTGGTGTAGCCCAGGGTTTGCATGCGTGGTCCCCTCCATTACCATTCGGCCTTCAAAAAAGCGCAATTTCGCTTTCAACAAGGCGATCCAAGCTTTCAATAAGAACGAATGGCACCTCCAAGTGCCTTTTTTGTGCCCGTCGCCGCTGACCAACACCGGGGCGGGCTTTGCACCATATCTACACGCTGTAAAACAGGAGCCAACCAATCATGCAGCTACGCAATCGACAGGATTTCTGGTCGGGGATGATGTTCATCATCCTCGGACTGGGATTCTCCTGGCAGGCCAGCAGCTACCAAATGGGTACTGCGGCCCGCATGGGACCGGGGTACTTCCCCTTCTGGCTGGGACTCGTCCTTGCCTTGCTGGGCGCGATCGTCTTGATCGGCTCGCTTTCCAAGAAGGCCACCGAAACGCACGTCGACCGCTTCGACTGGCGCATTGTCTTCCTGGTCATTGGCTCCGTCGTCGTCTATGCCCTGGTGCTCAAGCTCCTGGGCGTCTATATCTCGGTCTTCCTGCTGGTCGTGCTCAGCAGCCTGGCGAGCCATGAGTTCAGCCTCAAGGTCGCGGTGGCCAACGGCATTTTCCTGGTGGTGTTCACGTACCTGGCCTTCATCAAGGGCCTGGGCCTGATCTTCCCGCTGTGGCCGTCGTTTATCTAAGGCTAGAGGAGAACACTCGCCATGGAATTGTTTGACAACCTCATGCTGGGTTTTTCGGTGGCCATCAGCCCCGAAAACCTGGCCTACGCCCTGCTGGGCTGCATTCTCGGCACGCTGATCGGCGTGCTGCCGGGCATCGGCCCCGTGCCGACCATCGCCATGCTGCTGCCCATCACCTATGTGCTGCCGCCGGTGGCGGGCCTGATCATGCTGGCCGGCATCTACTACGGCGCCCAGTACGGCGGCTCGACAACCGCCATCCTGGTCGCGCTGCCCGGTGAGACATCCGCAGTGGTGACCGTGCTGGACGGGCACCAGATGGCGCGCAATGGCCGCGCCGGCGCCGCGCTGGCCATCGCCGCCCTGGGGTCCTTCTTCGCCGGCTGCGTGGCCACGCTGCTCCTGGCCGCCTTCGCGCCCCCGCTGGCCGAGGTGGCCTTCAAGTTCGGCCCCGCCGAGTACTTCTCGCTGATGGTGCTGGGCCTGGTGGGCGCCGTGGTGCTGGCTTCGGGCTCGCTGCCCAAGGCGATCGCCATGATCATCCTCGGCCTGCTGCTGGGCATGGTGGGCACCGACGTGAACTCGGGCGTCGCCCGCTTCGACTTCGGCATCCCTGAACTGCAAGACGGTATTGACTTCGCCATCGTGGCCATGGGCGTGTTCGGTTTCTCCGAAATCATGACCAACCTCGAGCAGAAGGAAAACCGCGTCGACATCACCGACAAGATCGGTTCCCTGTACCCCAACAAGCAGGAGTTCAAGGAAGCCGCTCCCGCCGTGATCCGCGGCACCGCCCTGGGTTCGGCCCTGGGCATCCTGCCCGGCGGCGGCGCCGTGCTGTCGTCGTTTGCCTCGTACACGCTGGAAAAGAAGATCTCGAAGAACCCCGAGCGCTTCGGCAAGGGCCACCCGGCCGGCCTGGCGGGTCCGGAATCCGCCAATAACGCCGCGGCCCAGACCTCCTTCATCCCGCTGCTGACCCTGGGCATCCCGGGCAACGCCGTGATGGCGCTGATGGTCGGCGCCATGACCATCCACAACATCCAGCCGGGCCCGCAGGTGATGTCCAGCCACCCCGAGCTGTTCTGGGGCCTGATCGCCTCCATGTGGATCGGCAACCTGATGCTGGTGGTGCTGAACCTGCCGCTGATCGGCCTCTGGGTCAAGCTGCTGAAGGTGCCCTACCGTATTCTCTTCCCGGCCATCCTGGTGTTCTGCACCATCGGTGTGTACTCGCTCAACTACAACACCTTCGATATTTTCATGACGGCGGCCTTCGGTGTGGTCGGCTACGTCTGGGCGAAGCTGAAGTGCGAAGGCGCGCCTCTGCTGCTGGGCCTGGTGCTCGGCCCCATGATGGAAGAGAACTTCCGCCGTGCCCTGCTGCTGTCGCGTGGGGACTTCTCGACCTTCATCAGCCGTCCGCTGTCGGCCACGCTGCTGGCCCTGGCCCTGGCCCTGGTGGTGCTGGTCGCCCTGCCGGCCATCCGCAAGAAGCGGGAAGAAACCTTCGTCGAAGAAGATTAAGCAAGACGGTTTTCGACACACCGGGCCCACGGGCCCGGTTTTTTTTTTGCCGCGGGGCTTGCGGATGGGGGGTGCGGCTTTCTATAATTGAGCAAGCACTCATTCATTCAGCACCATGGCCAGGCCCCGCAGCGAAGACAAACGCAATGCCATCCTCGCCAGCGCGGCCCATGTGATCGCGCGGCAAGGCATCGCCGCGCCCACGGCCCGGATCGCCAAGGAGGCAGGCATCGCCGAGGGCAGCCTGTTCACCTATTTCCCGAATAAGGACGAGCTGCTCAACGCGCTGTACCGGGAGGTCAAGCTGGAGTTGAGCCGGACCATGATGGCCGGTTATCCGCAAGAGGCCTCGGCGCGCGAGCGGCTGCGCCATATGTGGAATCGCTATGTGCAATGGGGTGCGCATTATCCGCAGAAGTTCAAGGCGGTGACGCAGCTGGGCGTGTCGGACCGCGTTCGCGAGGACGTCAAGGCCGAGTGCCGGCAGCACTACACGGCCCTGCAGTCAGTGCTCGAAGAAAGCGTCAGCAACCCGGCGCTGTTGACCGTTCCCTGGCTGTTCGTCTCCACCCTGATGACCGTGGTGGCGGAGACAACGATGGGCTTCATGGCGCGCGAACCGCAACGGGCCGACGACTACTCGGCCGCCGGCTTCGAAGCCTTCTGGAACGCCATCACGGCCTGAAGAACAGGCGGCGGCTGGCAAGCATTGCCGACTTTAAATGAGTGAGTACATAGTCATTAAAAGGAAACCATCATGGCGAAAGTGTGGCTGATCACGGGTGGGGAGCGCGGCCTGGGGCGATATATCGCCGAGGCGGCACTGGCTTCGGGCGAACACGTGCTGGCGACGGCAAGCCGCAGCGAGCGCCTGGCCGACCTGCAAGCTTTGTACGGCACGCGGCTTTGCGTGCTGCCTCAGGCCGCCGATGACTTGGCCGCGCGCGGCCTGGCGCAAGCGGCGCTGGAGGCCTTCGGCCGGGTGGATGTGCTGGTCAATACGGCCGGCCCGGGCCGCATGGCGCCTTTCGAGCAGATCGAGGACGGGGATTTCCGCGCCGAGATGGACGAACACTTCTTCGGGCTGGTCAACCTGACGCGCGCGGTCTTGCCCATCATGCGCCAGCAGCGCAGCGGGCACATCATCAACGTGTCGTCCGTGGGCGGACGCTTCGGCGCGCCGGGACTGGCCGCCTACCAGGCCTCGAAATGGGCGGTCGGCGGCTTTACCGAAGCGCTGGCACGCGAGGTCGCCGCCTTCGGCGTCAAGCTGTGCTGCCTCGAGCCCGGCGACCTGGCGCGCGACCTGCCCCGCGGTATCGAGGAAGGTGCCTGGCTGCCGGAGTACCGCTCCACGATGGAGGCGGGGCATAAACAGTTCATCCACCTGGCGGGCAACGAAACGGGCGACCCGGCGCGCGTGGCGCAGATCGTGCTGCGTCTGGCCTATCACAGCGCGCCGCCCGCCCATCTGCTGCTGGGCAGCGACGCCCTGCGGCAGGCCGGGCAGGCTGACGTGGAGCGCACGGAGGCCGAACTGCGCTGGCGCGTGGTGACGCTGGCGACCGACCGCAATGCCCATCTGCCCTTGCCCGCCCTGCCCCGTCGCTAGGCGTGGCTCGCGGCCTGCGGGCGATTAAGGTAAGTTATCGGCTTTGCTGTCTTACTTCTTACCGGGAAACTCTGGCATGGCAAGCATCGGCTCGAAAACCTATGACAACGTCGCGGCTAAGAAAGTCGCCTTCCTCGGCCTGGGCGTCATGGGCCTGCCCATGGCCGGCCACCTCGCGCGTGCCGGCCACGAGGTCACCGTCTACAACCGCAGCCCGGCCAAGGCGCAAGCCTGGGTGCAGGAATTCGGCGGCAAATCGGCCGCCACGCCCCGCCAGGCCGCGCAAGGCGCCCAGATCGTCTTCGCCTGCGTGGGCAACGACGAGGATCTGCGCAGCGTGGTGCTCGGCGACGAAGGCGCGTTCGCCGGCATGGCGCAAGGCGCGACCTTCGTGGACCACACCACGGCCTCGGCCGATGTGGCGCGCGAGCTGTATGCACGCGCCAAGGAGCTTGGCCTGAATTTCGTCGATGCCCCGGTGTCGGGCGGCCAGGCCGGCGCGGTCAATGGCGTGCTGACGATCATGTGCGGCGGCGAAGTCCCGGTGTTCGACGCCATCAAGCCGGTGGCGGCGGCCTACGGCCGCGCGGTCACGCTGGTGGGCGCTCCCGGCGCCGGCCAACTGGCCAAGATGGTCAACCAGATCTGTATCGCCGGCGTGGTGCAAGGGCTGTCCGAAGCCATTGCCTTCGGCCAGGCGGCGGACCTCGACATGAAGCTGGTGCTCGACGTGATCAGCAAGGGCGCCGCGCAAAGCTGGCAAATGGAAAACCGCGGCGGCACCATGGTCGATGGCAAGTTCGATTTCGGCTTCGCCGTGGACTGGATGCGCAAGGATCTGGGCCTGGTGCTCGCCGAGGCCCGCCACAATGGCGCCCGCCTGCCGCTGACCGCGCTGGTGGATCAGTTCTACGGCGACGTACAGAAAAACGGCGGCGGCCGCTGGGACACCTCCAGCCTCATCACGCGCCTGCGCGACTGAAGCGGCGGATATCGAACAGGACGAGGCGAGCCTCGTCCTTTTTTTTTGCCCGGCCGCCTCAGGCGAGTTCGGGCTGGGCCACCAGGGCGTCGATGGCAGCCTTGGCCTGGGCCAGGCCTTCGGCAGCTCCCAATTCGCCCATGGCCATGCCTTCGGCGGCAATCACCGTCACGTCATCCATGCCCAGGAAGCCGAGCATTTGCTTCAGGTAGGGCGTCATCGTGTCGTCCGGCGTGCCCAGCGCCTTGCCGCCACGCGCTATCAACAGGAAAACCTGCTTACCCTTGAGCAGACCTTCCGGCACGCCTTCAGGGGTATAACGGAAGGTCACGCCGGCGCGGGCGACATAATCCAGATAGGTCTTGAGCTGGGCCGGCAGGCTGAAGTTATAGGTCGGCACCGCGAACACCACACGGTCGGCCGCCTGCAGTTCGGCGATCAGGGCATCAGACAACGCCACGATGTCGCGCTGGGCGTCGCTGCGCATGTCGGCGGGCGTGAAAAGCGCGCCCACGGTATCGGCGCCGAAGTAAGGAATCGGATCGGCTGCCAGATCGCGCACGGCGATGGCGCCGGCTTGCTCGCCCAGCCGGGCGATGAAGTGGTCGGCCAGCTTCTTGGAATTCGAACGATCGCCAAGGATGGAAGAGAGCAGGACAAGGGTATGCACGAAAATCTCCAGTCAGTAGGGGCGTTGAGCCATGACCCGTACTGTACGGAGCTTCATTAAACGCATAAACAGGTCTATGATGAACTGAACGTTCCAGTTTTAGAACAATCATGCAAGATCTCAACGACCTCTTCTATTTTTCCCAAGTCGTCGACCAGGGCGGATTCAGCGCCGCCGCGCGCGTGCTCGATATCCCCAAATCGCGCTTGTCGCGGCGCATCTCGCAGCTCGAGGAAAGGCTGGGGGTGAGGCTTTTGCAGCGCACGACGCGCCGCCTGCGCCTGACCACGGCCGGCGAGCGCTACCTGCACTACTGCCGCGAGATGACCGCCTCGGCCCGCGCCGCCGAGGAAGCCATGCGACAGCTGCAGACGCAACCATCGGGTCCGGTGGTGGTGAGCTGCCCGATTTCCATCGCCCAGCAGCTGCTGGCCCCCTTGCTGCCGGAATTCATGGATACCTGGCCGGAAGTGTCCATCCAGATGCTGGCGACCAACCGGCGGGTGGACCTGATCAACGAAGGCGTGGACTTGGCGCTACGGGTGCGCACCAGGCTGGACACCGATGCGGAACTGGTCGTGCGCCAGTTGGGCGCGGCCAGCGGCACCCTGGTCGCCAGCCCCGCCTATCTGCAGCGCCATGGCGCGCCGGACTCCCCCGAAGACCTGGTGCACCACATGACCTTGAGCTTCAACGATCCGCAGACCGAGGTCGTCTGGTCCTTGCACAATGGCGAGGGCCAGGAGCGCGCCATCACGGTGGCGCCGCGCCTGTGCTGCAATGACTTCATTGTCCTGACCGAGGCCGCCGTGCGCGGGCGCGGCATCGCCCTGCTGCCCTCGGTCGCCACACAGGCGGAGTTGCGCCGCGGCGAACTGGTGCCCGTGCTGCCGGATTGGCGCTCGCCCGAAGGCATCGTGCATTGCATCTATCCTTCGCGGCGCGGCATGATCCCGGCCGTGCGCGCCTTTCTCGACTTTCTATTCGAACGCCTGGCGCCCAGCTATGAACGCATGGGCATGAAACCCCTCACACGCTAGCTCTCGCGCTGCAATCGGTTGTTCCCACCTGGAATCCGTTTGATCCGCCGGCGTTCTTGCCTACAATCTGGATCGGTCCGGAAATACGCCTGAATTAAAAACATCGTTCCAATATTTGGAACACCTATCGCCGGGCAGTGAATAGCCCTTTGGAGAAGATCCGGTGGACACCCCCCTCCCCTTGCAAGGCATCCGCGTCCTTGAGTTCTGCAATGTCGCGGCCGGCCCCTACTGCGGCATGCTGCTGGCCGACATGGGCGCAGATCTGGTGAAGATCGAGCACCCCGGCGGCGGCGACACGCTGCGCGCCTGGCCGCCCATCAATAACGGCTATAGCGAGAATTTCGCCTCGCTCAATCGCAACAAGCGTTCCGTGACGCTGGACCTGAAATCCCCCGCCGGCCTGGCGCAGGCGCGCGCGCTCGCCGCCGAGGCCGACGTGCTCCTGGAGAACAACCGGCCGGGTGTCATGCAGCGCCTGGGGCTGGACTACGAGAGCCTGAAGGCCATCAATCCGCGCCTGCTTTACTGCTCGATTTCGGCCTATGGGCAATCGGGCCCGCGTGCCGCGGAGGGCGGTTTCGACCTCACCATACAGGCCATGGCCGGCGTCATGAGCGTGACCGGCGAAGCCGACGGCGCGCCGGTCAAATGCGGCGTGCCGCTGGCCGATTTCGCGGCCGGCCTGTACGCCGCCTTTTCCATCGCCGCCTCGCTGCGCCAGGTGGAGCAGACCGGCCAGGGCGCGCATATCGACGTGCCCATGCTGGGCACCACGCTGGCCATCGCCGCCTTGCAGACTTCCGAATATTTCGGCAGCGGCAAGGACCCCGCCAAGCTGGGCTCGGCCCACCCGCGCAACGCGCCCTATCAGGCCTTCCGCTGCCGCGACGGCTATTTCGCCATGGCCGCCGGCAATGACGCCCTGTGGCGATCGGTGTGCCAGGTGGTCGAACGGCCGGAGCTGCTGAGCGATGAGCGATTCCAAAGCACGACGCTGCGCGCCCGCAACCAAGTCATCCTGCGCGATCTGCTGGAGACCGTGTTCGTCACGCAGGACGCGGCGCACTGGCTGCGGTGTTTCCAGCAGGCCGGCGTGCCCAGCGCGCCCATCAACACCTATTCGCAAGTCCTGGCCGATCCCCAGGTCGAGCACATGCAATGGGTGCAAGCAATCACCCTGCCCGGCGACCACGTCACCCGCACCTTCACCTCGCCGATCAAGATCAATGGCCAGGGCCTGCCCGTGCGTCTCAATCCCCCCGCCTTGGGCGAACACAATGCGGAAATTCTTCCGGGGACGCCGGCATGAGCGAGGTATTGAAAATCGGCCGGCACGAGGCCCATTGGGAACTGACGCTCAACCGGCCGGAAAAGCGCAACGCCCTATCGGCCGACCTGGTCGAGCGCCTGCTCGACGCCGTGCTGGCGGCGCAGGCCGCGCAAGTGCCGCTGCTGGTGCTGCGCGGCGAAGGCAGCAACTTCTCGGCCGGGTTTGACTTCTCGGGCTTCGAGGACTTGGGCGAGGGCGACCTGGTGCTGCGCTTCATCCGTATCGAGACCCTGCTGCAGGCAGTGGCCTATGGCCCCTGCGCGACGCTGGCGCTGGCGCACGGCAGCAACTTCGGCGCGGGCGTGGACCTCATCGCCGCCTGCCGCCAGCGCTGGGCCGCGCCCGATGCGCGCTTTCGCATGCCGGGCCTGAAATTCGGCCTGGCGCTGGGCACGCGCCGTCTGGCCGAACTCGTGGGCGGGCAGCACGCCTATGACCTGCTGGAAAGCGCCCGCAGCTTCGATGCGGCGCAAGCCCTGGAGATCGGCTTTCTGCAGGGATTGGAGCCGGCCGACAACTGGGACAAGCGGATCGAAAGCGCCCTTGAAAACGTATTATCCCTGGCGCCGGCGGGCCGCCACTGGCTGCGCACGCTCACGCGCGGCGGCAATCCGGATGGCGATATGGCGGCGCTTGTGCGCTCGGCCTCGCAGCCCGGCCTCAAGGACCGGATCCGCGCCTTCCGGGGCGCATCCAGCTAGGCGCGGCCGCTGCCCAGGCGCCGCGAGATCGTGTCGGCGACCTCGCGCACGCGCTTGCCCGCCTGGAGCAGTTTCTGGTGGTCCAGGCGCTCGGCCGGACCGGAGATGCCCACGGCGGCCACGACGCCGCCCGAGGCATCGCGGATGGGCGCCGCCGCCCCCACGACTTGCTCGCGCCACTCGCCACGATTGATGGCAAAACCCTGGGCACGGATAGTTTCGAGCTCGCGCCGCAAATCCCCCAGGCGCATGATGGACTTGCTGGTATGCGGCTTGAAGCGGTTCTTGACCGCGGCCAGCACCGGCTCCTCGGCCCAGGCCAGCAAGGCCTTGCCCGTGGCGACGCATTGGGCGGGCGCGCGGCCGCCGACGGTGGTGTAGGCGCGCACCGGCTGCGGACTGTCTATCTTTTCGATATAAAGCACCTCGGCGCCCTCCAGGATGGATAGATGGACGGTCTCGAGGGATTCCCGCGCCAGCTCGCGCATGAAAGGCAGCGCTTCGGTGCGCACATCGAGGCGATCGGCAATGCGCGCCCCCAGCTCCCAGAGCTTCATGGTGAGTTCATAGCGGCCGGTATCAGAATTCTTGCGGGCAAAACCCTGATGAACCAGGGCCTGCAGCAGACGGTGGACATTGCTCTTGTTGAGCAGCAGCTGCGAGGCCAGTTCGCTGACCCCGGAACCCTTTTCGTTGCGGGCCATGGCTTCCAGGAGCACCAGGCCTTTAAGAAATGTCTTGTCCAATCTCGCCCGCGGGAAGTGTGGAAACCAGCGCCTGATTCTACAGGACGCCCCTCCATCCGGCGGCGGGCCGCCCTGGCATCGTGCCGCCCTGGCGGGCGAAAAAAAGGGCGGTCCGAAGACCGCCCCACACGCTGAAACCGCGGCTCTTCAAGCCGCCGTCTGCGCCGGCGTCTCGGATTTTTTGCGATTGCGCCGCAGGAAGGCCCAGACCTGCAGCAGGATCAGCAGGGCGCTGGCGGCCACGAACCAGGCACTGATCGGGCGCTGGACGAAGATCATCATGTCGCCACGCGACAGCAGCAGGGCGCGGCGGAAATTCTCTTCGACCATGGGGCCGAGCACGAAGCCCAGCAGGATGGGCGCCACCGAGAAATCCAGGAACATGAGCAAGGCACCGATCACGCCGAAGGCCAGCACTTCCCAGATCTGGAACAGGCTGTTCTGCGTGCTGAAGACCCCGACCGCGATGAAGAACAGCGCCGAGGGGAACAGATAGCGGTAAGGCACTTGCAGCAGCTTGACCCAGACGCCAATCAACGGCACGTTGAGCACCATGAGCAGCACGTTGCCCACCCAGAAGCTGGCGATCAGGCCCCAGAAGATGTCCGGATGCTCGGTGATCAGCTGCGGACCGGGCTGGATACCCTGGATGAGCAGCGCGCCCAGGATCAGGGCCATCACGGCATCGCCGGGAATGCCCAGGCTCATCGTCGGGATGAAGTCCACCTGCGTCTTGGAGTGCGAGGAGGCTTCGGGCGCGGCTACGCCGCCTATCATGCCGGTGCCGAACTTCTCGGGCGTCTTGGAGATCTTGCGTTCCAGGGCGTAGGCGATGAAGGTGGTGATGGTCGGGCCGGTGCCGGGCATGGCACCGAAGACCGTGCCCACCAGGGTACCGCGCACCATGGGCATGAAGGCTTCCTTCATCTCGGCCTTGCTGGGCCGCATGTCGCGCACACGCAGCTTGGCGCCGGTGCTGATGGTGGCCATGCGGTTGACGCTCATGAGGAAGTCGGCCACGCCGAACAGCCCCATGGAAATCGCCACCAGCTCAAGGCCGTCGGAGAGGTCCAGCAGGCCGAACGAGAAACGGATGGTGCCCGTGTTCACGTCGGTGCCCACCACGCCGCACAGCAGGCCGAACAGCGTCATGGCCACGCCGCGCAGCGGCGAGCCGCGCGACATGGTGGCGCCGGCCAGCAGGCCCAGCAGCATGATGGAGAAGATCTCGGTCGGACCGAATTTGAAGGCCACCTCGACCAGCAGGGGCGAGGCGAAGATCATCACGATGATGCCGACGGACGCGGCGAAGAACGAACAGATCATCGTGATGCCCAGGGCCGTGCCGCCCTTCCCCTGCTTGGTCAGCGGATAGCCGTCCAGGCAGGTCACGGCATGCGGCGGGTGCGAGGGCAGGTTCAGCAGGATCGCGCCGATGGCGCCGCCATATTGCGAACCGTAGAAGATGCCGGCCAGCATCAGGATCGCGGGCACGGGATGCATGACATACGTCAGGGGCAGCAGGATGGAGATCGCCGACAGCGCGCCCATGCCGGGCAACACGCCGATGAGGTTGCCCACCAACACGCCGAAGAACGACCACATCAGGTTATGCCACTGGAAGGCGATGCCGAAGCCATACCAGAGGTCGGTCAAAGATTGCATGATCATGGCGTTCAACCCCAGCGAAACAGCGGCAACTGCAGCTGCAGCGCCCACCAGAAGACAACGACGGCGATCACGCACATCGACACGGACAGGAGCAAAGCCTGTTTCAAGGTGTTGGTGCGATCGCCCAGCGCCGAGATGAACACAATGGCGAACGTCGCCGGCAGCAGGCCGCCCCACTCGCCCAGGAGCAAGAAGGCCAGGATGCCCAGCAGGATGCAGAAGCTGCCGCGCAGATCCGGAAAGGCGTGGCTGTGCCCGCCGGGTTCGGGAGCCTTGGCCCCCTCCTTGCCAACGTCGGCGGCGCCCTTGGCGCGTGCCGAAACGGCAATCAACAGGCCGACAAAGGCCAACAGAGCGCCTACCGCCGCAGGAAAGAATCCCGGGCCCATATGGGACAGCGAACCCAGATGGTAATCAGTACCGGCATAGACGGCCCCCAGGCCGACCAACACCATCAACGCTCCCCCGTAGTAATCCTTTTTATAACTAGATAAGTCCACACTTGCTCCTCGCGCGCCCTGGGCGCGGTTGTTCTGCCGGCGCTCCAAATGCGAGCGCGGCCTATCCCGCTTTTAACGGGACCGGCACGCAGAATACGAAGCGAAGCTGCTAATTCGCTTTCTATTGACTGTCGGCTTCCTGAATCCCGGGGTTATCCCTAGGATGTATTTGCCCGAATCGCGTCAAGTGTGGGCGTCCGCAGCGGGATCGGACGGCTTGGCGTGGGCGATGGGGATCCAGAAAACGGCGGCCAGGCCGTGTCCGCCCTGCTCGTTGGGCTCGCCGTCGTGCAGCTCGATATCGCCGTCGTTGCGGCGCGCAAAGCCACGCGCGATGGCCAGGCCCAGCCCGGTCCCCGATGAGGCGGCCGAGCGCTCGCCGCCGATGCGGTCAAAGCGCGCGAAGGCCCGGGCGCGCAGCATGGGGTCGATGCCCGGCCCGTTGTCGGCGACGATGACTTCGGCCCGATCGGCGCTTTTCACCACGGACACCGTGATCCGGGCGCCCACCGGAGCGTAGTTGATGGCGTTGTGCACAAGATTTGAAAGCAATTCGTGCAGTTCGGCCTCGCTGCCCAGGACCGGCACGACGGCCTGGCCGCCGTCCTGGTGCGCCGTATCCTCGCCGCGGGCGTCCACCCAGCCCAGGTCCTGGCGTTTTTCATGCGCCAGCGGCAGATACTGCAGCACGACCTCGCGCGCCAGGTCGTTGAGGTCCAGGACCTGCCGCGGCATGACCTCGGCCTGATTGGCGTGCGCCAGCGACAGCAACTGCTCCGTCAGCCGCCGGGTGCGGCGCAATTGGTCCACGATGGCCCGCAGGCCCTCCTGCGCGCGCGCCGGGTCGCGCTCGCGCAGCGCGTACTGCGCCTGAGTGAGCATGATGGCCAGGGGCGTGCGCAACTGGTGCGAGGCGTCGGCCAGGAACTGCGATTGCTCGTCGATGACGTGGCGGTGGCGGGCGATGTGATAGTTGACCGCCTCGACCAGCGGCGCCACCTCGCTAGGCACGCGCGAGGCGTCCAGCGCCGTCAGGTCGTCCTGGCGGCGCGAGCGGATGTCGTTGCGCAGCCGCACCAGCGGCCGCAGCGCCCAGGTCACGCCCCACCAGACCAGCAGCGCCACCAGGGCCAGCATGCGCGCATCGCGCAGGATCTCCTGGCGCTGCGCCGCCGTCTCGGCGGCCAGGCGCTTGCCCATGCTCTCGGCGACGATCACCAGGACCTGGCGGTGCTGGCCGTGATAGTAGAGGTCGCGCAGCACCGCCACCGCGCGCACCGGGTCGTTGCGGTAGACCGCGTCGTAGAACACCGGCTGCCCATTGCCCTGGGGCCATTCCGGCGGGCGGGGCATCTCGGGCATGCCCGCCAGGCTGTGGCCGGCCGGCGGCTCGCCCTTGCGGCCATCGGGCCAGGGCGGATCGATTTCTTCGATGCGGAAATACTTGCGCAGGCCGGCGCGGGATTCGAGCATGACCTGGGCGTACAGGGGCGTGGCCACCTGCAGGCTGCCATCCGGATTGAACTCGAGGCTGCTTTCGAGCACGCGCGCCGGCTCCAGCAAGGCCGAGTCATAGGCCTCGTTGGTGATCGAGGACAGCGTGCGGTAGTCGTTCAGGCTATCGATGACCAGCAGGAGAATCACGCCCGGCAGCAGCAGCGATATCAGCAGCGCCCGGATGCCCAGCAGGGGCCGCCGCCAGCTGCGCTCAGGACTCGGAGGACTCACGCGCCACGCTTTCGAGCATATAGCCCAGGCCACGCACGGTCACGATGCGCACATCGCTGCCGGCGAGTTTCTTGCGCAGGCGGTGCAGCACCACCTCGATGGCGTCGGGATTGGCTTCGCTGTCATGGGTGAACACTTTGCCGAACAGCTGCGCCTTGTCCACCGGATAGCCGCTGCGGGTCAGGAGCGCCGCCAGCGCGGCGTGCTCGCGCGGCGTCAGGAAAAGCAGCGAGCCGTCCAGGGTGAACGCCCGGCTTTCGCCGTCATAGGAAAGCGAGCCGCATTGCAGGCGCGGGTGCTGGCGGCCACGGCTGCGCCGCACCAGGGCGGTCAGGCGCGCCTCGAGCTCTTCGAGCGCGAACGGCTTGGTCAGGAAATCGTCGGCGCCCAGATTCAGGCCGCGCACGCGGTCCTGCAAGGCGCCCTGGGCGGTCAGCAGGAGCACCGGCGTGCGGTCATCGCGGTTGCGCATTTCGCGCAGCAGCACCAGGCCATGCTTGTCCGGCAGGCGCAGGTCCATGACGATGGCGTCGTACTCGTTGCCGGCCATCAGCCCTTCGGCAGTGCGCGCATCCGGCGCGTGATCGGGCAGGAACCCGCTTTGCGCAAGCGCGCGCATGAGCCATGAGGCCATGTCGCGCTCATCTTCAACCAGCAATATGCGCATGTCCGTCTGTTTCCGCGGAATTATCAGAAGAGCGAGGTCCGTGCACACGCTGCCGCAGATAGCGGGTTTCGTGGTGCCTGCGGAACAGGATGGCCGCCAGCTCGTTCAAGGCCTGTGTATACACATCGCGCTTGAACTCGATCACCGCATCCAAGGGAACCCAATACTGGCTCCAGCGCCAGGCGTCGAACTCCGGATGCTGCGTCGAGCGCAGGCATACGTCGCTGTCGCGCCCGACGAGCCGCAGCAAGAACCAAATCTGCTTTTGTCCTTTATAGTGGCCACGCCACTCACGCCGGACGAAGTGATCCGGCACGTTATAACGCAACCAGTCACGTGTACGCCCCAAAATACGGACATGCTCGGGCTTGAGGCCCACTTCCTCATGGAGTTCGCGATACATGGCCTGCACCGGGCTTTCGCCGTACTTGATGCCGCCCTGCGGGAATTGCCAGGCGTGCTCCCGGATCCGCTTGCCCCAAAAGACCTCGTTTTTACCGTTGACGAGAATGATGCCGACATTGGGGCGGTAGCCTTCGCGATCAAGCATGGGCCACCCCCACCGAATTCAATACAATTACGGACGATTATACGTATCTGCTGCCACCTTTAAACATGCGCGCATCCAACTACCACATCAACACCCTGAAAGAGGCGCCTGCCGAGGCAGAAGTCGCCAGCCATAAACTCATGACGCGGGCCGGCATGATCCGGAAGCTGGCCGGCGGCATCTACACCTATATGCCGCTTGGCCTGAGGGTCATCCGCAAGGTCGAAGGCATCATCCGCGACGAAATGAACGCCGCCGGAGCCATCGAGCTGTTGATGCCGGTGGTGCAGCCGGCCGAACTCTGGGTGGAATCGGGCCGCTGGGAGCAATACGGCCCCGAATTGCTGCGCATCAAGGACCGGCACCAGCGCGATTTCGTGCTGCAGCCGACTTCCGAGGAGGTCATCACCGACATCGCGCGCAATGAAATCCACAGCTATCGCCAGCTGCCGGTGAACTTCTATCACATCCAAACCAAGTTCCGGGATGAACGCCGCCCCCGCTTCGGGGTGATGCGCGGCCGCGAATTCACCATGAAGGACGCCTATTCCTTCGACCGCGACGAAGCCGGCGCGGGCCGCAGCTATGACGTCATGTATGACGCCTACCACCGGATCTTCCGCCGCCTCGGGCTGGCGTTCCGCGCCGTGGCGGCCGACACCGGCTCCATCGGCGGCACGCGCAGCCACGAATTCCAGGTGATCGCGGATACCGGCGAAGACCTGCTGGTCTTCAACCCCGATTCGGATTACGCAGCCAATATCGAGCTGGCCGAGGCGCCCTGCCTGCTGGCCGGGCGCGCCGCGCCGGCCGAGCCCCTGCAGGAAGTGCCCACCCCGGGCGCGGCCAAGTGCGAGGACGTGGCCAAGCTGCTCGGCCTGCCCCTGTCGCGGACGATCAAATCCATCGTGCTGGCCACCGACTCCGAGAAGGACGGCGTGCAGATCTGGCTGCTGCTGCTGCGCGGCGACCACGAGCTCAATGAAATCAAGGCGGGCAAGCTGCCTGGCCTGAAGGGCTTCCGCTTCGCCACCGAAGCGGAGATCGTCGAGCATTTCGGCTGCAAACCCGGCTATCTGGGCCCGATCCGCACGGCCAAGCCGGTGCACATCATCGCCGACCGCACCGTGGCCAATATGGCGGACTTCGTATGCGGCGCCAACCGCGAGGACTTCCATATCCGAGGGGTGAACTGGGGCCGCGACCTGCCCGAGCCGGAATTGGTGGCGGATCTGCGCAATGTCGTGGCGGGCGACCCCTCGCCCGACGGCAAGGGCACCCTGGCCATCCAGCGCGGCATCGAGGTCGGCCATGTGTTCTTCCTGGGCACCAAGTATTCCGAAGCCCTGAAGGCCACCTTCCTGGACGAGACCGGCAAGCCCGCCCTCATGCAGATGGGCTGCTATGGCATCGGCGTGACCCGCATCGTCGGGGCGGCCATCGAACAGAATTTCGACAGCAAGGGCATCGTCTGGCCCCGCGCGATCGCGCCGTTCGAGGTCGTGATCTGCCCGGTCGGCTGGGGCAAAAGTGAAACTGTTCGTAACAAGGCCGAGGCGCTCTACACGGCCCTGCGCGAACGCGGCGTGGACGTCATCCTCGACGACCGCGATGCCCGTCCAGGCGTGATGTTTGCTGAATGGGAGTTGATCGGCGTGCCCCTGCGGGTGACTGTCGGCGACCGCGGGCTGGCCGACGGCGTGGTGGAACTGCAAGGCCGCCGCGATGCCGAGGCTGCAAAAATTTCGGTGGATTCGGCACTGAAAGAGATACTGGACAAGCTCGAAACGCTGTAGACTGCGCCCCGGGTCATTATTGATCCGGGTTTCCCCTAGGCCGTTTATCCACCGTGAGCCAGCCGACGTCTGCCGAATCCACTCTGAGCGTGCGTGTCTACTATGAAGATACCGACGCCGGCGGAGTGGTTTTCTACGCCAATTACCTCAAGTTCTTCGAGCGCGCCCGCACCGAATGGCTGCGGGGCCTCGGCGTGGACCAGTCCCGGCTTGCGCGCGAAGAAAAACGGCTGTTTGTTGTCCAGGGACTGGACATGGCCTATCGGCGGCCGGCCCGGCTCGATGATCTGCTTACGATCCGCAGCCGTGTCACACGACTGGGCCGAGCTTCGATACACTTCGCGCAGCGCGCCGAGCGGGACGGGGAACTGCTGGCCGAAGGGCAAATCCAAGTCTGCTGCGTAGACTCGGAGCGCATGCGACCCGCGGGGCTGCCCGATTTCCTCCGCGCCCTACTGGAATTCACTCAGGAATAACCATGCAAGTCACCAGCGACATGTCGTTGTCTTCGCTGATTCTCAATGCCAGCGTGCCGGTCCAACTCATCATGCTGCTGCTCCTGGGCATCTCGATCATGTCCTGGACATATATTTTCGCCAAGCGAATGGCGATCAAGCGCGCGCATCAGCAGACCCGCCGCTTCGAGGATGATTTCTGGTCGGGCGGCGACCTGGCCATGCTGCAGCAGGCCGTGGCCAGCCGCCGCGACGAACAGGGCGCCCTGGCCCGCATCTTCGATGCCGGCATGACCGAGTTCCTCAAGGCCCGCCGTGGCGGCGGCGATTCCACCGCCCTGCTCGACGGCCCGCGCCGCGCCATGCGCGCCGCCTACCAGCGCGAGATGGACACGCTGGAGTCCCACCTGAACTTCCTGGCCTCGGCCGGCTCGGTCAGCCCCTACATCGGCCTGCTCGGTACGGTCTGGGGCATCATGCATGCCTTCATCGGCCTGTCGAACATGCAGCAGGCCACCCTGGCCTCGGTGGCGCCCGGCATCGCCGAAGCCCTGATCGCCACGGCCATCGGCCTGTTCGCCGCCATTCCCGCCGTGGTGGCCTACAACCGCTTCACCAATGACATCGACCGCCTCTCGATCCGCTTCGACAGCTTCGTCGACGAATTCCTGAACATCTTGCAGCGGCAGGTGCGCTAATGCCTTCGGTACGCTCCAGCGGCCGCGGCGGCCGCCGCATGAAAGCCGACATCAACGTCGTGCCCTACATCGACGTGATGCTGGTGCTGCTGGTGATCTTCATGGTCACCGCGCCGCTCATCACTCCTGGGCTGATCCAGCTGCCCTCGGTGGGCGCGGCCTCCGATGTGCCGGCCAAGCCGCTGGAAGTGCAGATTTCCCAGGACGGCCAGATCGCCCTGCGCATGCGCGAGCCGGATGCCCAGTTGCAGGATATCGCGCGCGCGGAATTGGTCAGCCAGGTGCGCTCGCGCATCACGGCCGAAACCCCGGTGGTGATCGCCGCCGACGGCAAGGTCCCCTATGAAACCGTGGTCAAGGTGATGGACGAGTTGCGCAGCAATGGCGTGACCCGCCTCGGGCTGCTGGTGGACCAGGGCGGCAATTCGCAGCCGCAGCCCACGCCCGCCAAGAAACGCTGAACGGCGCCCCGCGCCCGCCTGACCTCGCAAGCCCATGCCACCGATTATTCGATCCGACAGCAAAACCCCGTGGTCCCCAGAGCGCAAGGACAATGCCAAGTCCCTGGGCCTGGCGGCGCTGGTGCACATACTGTTGATCGTCGTGCTGTTCTTCGGCCTGAACTGGCATACGCAGAACCCCGGCCCGGTGCAGGTCGAATTGTGGATGGACGGCGACACGCCCGACGCGACGCCGCCCCAGCCCACGCCCGAGCCCGAGCCGCCCAAACCGCAGCCCGAACCGCCCAAGCCCCAGCCTGAACCGGAGCCGCCCAAGCCCGAACCCAAGCCGGAGCCGCCGCCGCCTCCGCCTCCTCCGCAAGTCCAGCCCGAGCCCCAGCCCGATCCCGAGATCGCGCTGGAAGCGGCTCGCAAGAAGCGTGAGCAGGAAGAAAAAGCCCGCCAGGCCGCCGAAGCCGCAAAGGAAAAGGCGCGCCTGGAAGAAGAACGCCGCCAGGCCGAGCTGAAGGAAAAGCAGCGCCTGGAGCAGGAACGCAAGGCCGCCGAACAGAAAGCCAAGGAAGAGGCCGACAGGAAGGCCAAGGAAGACGCCGCCAAGAAGGCCGCCGCCGAGAAGGCGGCTGCCGAAAAAGCCGCGGCGGAAAAGGCTGCCGCCGAGAAAGCCGCCGCCGAAAAGGCCGCGGCGGAAAAAGCCGCGGAGCAGAAAGCCAAGGAAGAGGCGGCCAAGAAGGCGGCCGCCGAGAAAAAGGCCAAGGAAGAAGCCGCCAAGAAGGCCGCCGCCGACAAGGCGCTGCGCGATGCTTTCCGCAACGATATCCTGGGCAATGCGGGCCGCCCCGGCGGCACCGCGGACCGCAACCAGGCCGGCGGCGGCCGCGACGATGGCTATGGCGCCAAGGTCCGCGCCTGCGTGCAGCCCGGCGTGGCATATCCGGCGCCGCCGCGCGCCGGATCGGCCAATCCCACGGCGGAATACCGGGTACAGTTAGGAAGTGATGGCAGGGTGGGCAACGTGACGCTGACGCGCTCCTCCGGCAATACCGCTTTCGACCGCGCGGTCGAGACCGGCATCCGGCGCTGCAACCCCTTCCCCAAGCCTTCGACGGGCCGCTACGAGCCCCTTATCGACGTCGTGTACCGTATGTATGATTGACAGGAGATTGCTGACCATGACAACCGCTTCCAGCCGAGCCTCCCTGCCGGGGGTCTTGCGATCGTATGGCCTTGCACTGCTGCTGCTCCTGGCCGCCCTCGTCGCCTGGCAACCGGCCCATGCGCAGCTGCGTGTCGACATTTCCGGCACCGGCGCCACCCAGTATCCGATCGGCATCGCCGACTTCGCCGGCGACGATGTGCGGGGCCGCGCCCTGGCCGATGTCATCCGCGCCGACCTGACCCGCACCGGCCAGTTCCGCCTTATCAATACCGCGGGTTCCGGCCTGACGGTCGACTCGCCCATCGGCTACGACGAATGGCGCGGCCGCGGCGCGGATTTCCTGGCCTATGGCAGCATCAGCCGCGGCGCCGACGGCCGCTATGAAATCCGCTACCGACTGGCCGATACCGTCAAGAAGGGCCAGCTCGACGGCGTGGCCTTTTCGGGTTCCGAACAGGAACTGCGCCGCATCGCCCATCAGATCGCGGACCGCATCTACGAAAAGATCACCGGCGTGCGTGGCGTATTCGCCACCCGCATCGCCTATGTCCTCAAGCAGGGCAATACCTATGAGCTGCAGGTCGCCGATGCGGACGGCCAGAATCCGCAGGTCGCCCTGCGCTCGCGCGAACCCATCATCTCCCCGACCTGGTCGCCCGATGGCGCCAAGCTGGCCTATGTGAGCTTCCACTCCGGCAAGCCCGTGGTTTATGTGCAGACCCTGGCCAGCCGCTCGCAAATCCCGGTGGCCAATTTCAAGGGCAACAACAGTGCGCCGGCCTGGTCGCCTGACGGTTCGCAACTTGCGGTTGCACTGACCCAGGACGGCCTGTCGCAAATTTACATCGTCTCGGCCGACGGCAGCGCCAAACCGCGCCGTATTACACGTTCTCCTGGCATCGACACCGAGCCGAGCTTTACGCCTGACGGCCGTTCCATTATCTTTACCAGTGACCGTAGTGGCGGACCACAAATCTACCAAGTCGGCCTTGATGGCGGAGACGCCCGCCGACTGACGTTTAATGGTAGTTACAACATTTCACCCCGAATTTCTCCTGATGGATCGACGCTGCTGTACGTTGCAAGACGCGACGGCGCGTTCCGAATCGCCTCGCTAAACCTGTCCTCTGGCACCGAAACTCTGCTGACCGACGGTCGTGATGACCAGTCGCCGAGTTTCGCGCCGAATGGCATGCAGGTGCTCTACGCGACCATCCAAAATGGCCGTAGCGTGCTTGCGGGAGTATCGAGCGATGGCCGCGTGCGGCAGACCCTGTCAGTCCTGAATGGGGAAATACGTGAACCTACGTGGGGCCCATTTACCCGATAACACGTGTGACTCTCTTTGCAAAGGAACTATCATGAAGTCGCGCATTGCCAAAAGCCTAACCATTGCTGCCCTGGCTGCCACCCTGGCCGCTTGCAGCTCCGTCCCTCTCGACGATAAAGCCGGTCAAGGTGGCGGCACCCAGGGTTCGACCACCGGTCAAATCCTGGATCCCTTCAACCCCCAAAGCATCCTGGCGCAACAGCGCTCGGTGTACTTTGATTTCGACAGCTACTCGGTGTCGGATCAGTACCGCGGCCTGGTCGAAACCCACGCCCGTTACCTGGCCTCGCATCCGCAGCAGCGCATCAAGATCGAAGGCAACACCGACGAACGCGGTGGCGCCGAGTACAACCTGGCCCTGGGCCAGCGCCGTGCTGATGCCGTGCGTCGCATGATGACCCTGTTGGGCGTCACCGACACGCAGATCGAAACGATCTCCTTCGGCAAGGAAAAGCCCAAGGCGACCGGTTCGACCGAAGCCGATTTCGCTGAAAACCGCCGCGCCGATATCGTCTATCAGCGCTGATTTTCAGCGGTAATCAAGTGCCCCACATGCGTCGGGACGGTCTACCGGCCGTCCCGGCGTTTTGCTTTCAGAGACCTGGAATTTCTATGCGCGATCGAGTTCTCTCCCTGCGTAACCTGACCCTGGCCGCCAGCATCGCCATGGCCACCCTGGCTGCGCCGGCCCATGCTTTTTCCGATGACGAAGCGAGGCGGGCCATCCTGGACCTGCGCCAGCAATTGCAGCAGCAGAACGAACAGAATTCGCGTGCCCGCCTGCAGCTGGCGGACCAGCTCCAGTCGCTCCAGCAAGAAATCGCCCAATTGCGCGACCAGCTCGAACTGGTGTCGCGCCAGCAGCCTAACGCCCAGGGACAGGGCCAGCAGCATCCCGGCAACCCGCAGGGGGTGGAAGTCGGAGATGCGCAGGAACAAGCCGCCTTCGATGGCGCCACCGACCTGTACCGCAAGGGCCAATACAAGGATGCCGCCGAGTCGCTGGCCGCCTTCATCGCCCTCTACCCCAACAGCCAGCTGGCGCCCACGGCGCAGTTCTACCTGGGCAGCGCCCGCTATGCCTCGCGCGACTACAAGGGCGCCATCGAGCAGCTGAACAACCTGCTGCAGAAGTCGCCCGACAACGCGCGCGCGCCCGACGCCCTCCTGGTCATTGCCGGCAGCCAGATCGAACTGAACAACCGCGCGGGCGCCAAGACGACCTTGCAGCGCATCGTGCGCGATTATCCGAATTCTCCGGCGGCCAACACCGCTAAGAGCCGCCTGCAGCTGCTCTGACCGGCCTGGCGGCCGCTCAGGCTCGCAGGGCGACGTCGGCGGCCTCGGCGCCCGTCATGGCGGCCAATTGCCGGGGCGTGAGATTGAAGACGGCGTGCGGGTGGCCAGCGGCCGCCCACAGGCTGTCGTACTGGAAGAGATCACGGTCCAACAGCATCACCGGTGCCACGGCATGCCCGATGGGACAGACGCCGCCAATGGCATAGCCGGTGGTGTCGCGCACGAACTTGGCGTCGGCCTTGCCCAGCTCCCCGACCCGGGCAGCGACCTTGGCTTCGTCGACCCGGTTCACGCCGCTGGCCACCACCAGGACAGGCGCATTGTCGGCAAGACGCCGAAAGACGATGGATTTGGCGATCTGCGCCACGGAGCAGCCTAGCCCGGCGGCCGCCTCGGCGGATGTCTTGCCCGTCGCCGCAAGCATGACCACGGGCTTATCGTGGCCCAGCGATTGCAGCAACAGGGCGACGCGGCGCGCCGAATCCGGCAACTCGTCGATGGCGGTGACGTGCATGGATGGACTCCGGAACAGGGGTGGCCGCCAGTGTATCAGCCGGCCAGACCGCTGCCCGCACTACAATCTGGCGCGACAGTGCCGAAATCCCCGCCCATGCGTTCCGAACCCGAACTTGAGCTGCAAACCGTCGACCTGGACGGCTATCCCCTGAGCTATACCGAAGCCGGCCGCGGCGACCCGTTGGTGTTGGTCCACGGTTCGCTCTGTGACTGCCGCTATTGGAAACCTCAATTGAGCGCCTTGTCGCGGCATTTCCGCGTCCTGTCGCTCTCTCTGCGGCATTACTGGCCTGAGCGCTGGGATGGAGCGGGCGAAGGCTTTTCCATCGCGCGGCATACGGACGACGTGCTCGCCTTCATCGATACGGCCGCCGGCGGCGCGGCGCATCTCGTGGGCCACTCCCGGGGCGGGCGCATTGCCGTGGAGGCCGCCTTGCGCGCGCCGGCCCGCGTACGCAGCCTGGTGCTGGCCGATCCCGGCCTGGCGCGCCCGGGCGAGGACGAGCGGGGCGATTTCCGCCAGCGCGCGCTCGCCCTGATCCAGGCCGGCCAGGCCGACGCGGGGCTGGCGCTGTTCATCGATACGGTGACCGGCCCCGACACTTGGCGCCGCATGGTGCCCTGGTTCAAGGACATGGTGCGCGACAATGCGGCCACCCTGTTGGGCCAGGCCCGCGAACCCGCCGCGCCGCTGGGCGACCTGGCCTCCCTGTCCATGCCCGTGCTGCTGATCGGCGGCGCCCTGAGTCCGGCCCCCTACCCCGCCACGCTGGACCGCCTGCAGGCCCTGCTGCCCCAGGCCCAGCGCGTGAAGATCGCCGGATCTTCCCATGGCATGAACCTCGGCAATCCACGCGCCTTCAACCAGGCCATTCTCGACTTCCTGGCCTGAGCCCGAAGCGTCTCAAACCGCCACCGAAGCGACTTGCTTCAGGCGCTTGAGCACAAAGGTCGAACGGCTATGCCGCACGCCGGGCAGGCGATAGAGCCGCTTGCGCAGAAACTGCTCATAGCCTTCGGTGCCGGCCACGGCGACCTTGATCAAATAGTCGTACTCGCCGGTAACCAGGAAGGCCTCCACCACCTCGGGCAGGGCACAGATCTGCTCGCCGAAGCGCTCCAGGCTCTCGTCGTCATGGTGCTCGAGCGTGACCTCGATCATGACGGTATCCGGCACGCCCAGCGCTTTCTGGTTCAAGAGCGCTGCGTAGCCTTCGATCACGCCGGCCTCTTCCAGCGCCCGGACCCGGTTCCAGCAGGGTGTGGGCGACAGGCCGATACGCTCGGCCAGCCGGATGTTGCTCAGGCGTCCGTCGGCGCGCAGTTCGCGCAGGATCCTGAGGTCGATATCGTCGAGTTTGACGCTCATGTCGGCCACGTCCGGGATGAAAAAGTGATTTATATATCAATCAGCCAGATTGAGAAAATTTTTTTCTCTTGAATGGCGATTTAAAGGCCGAACGCAAAAGCCTATTTCCGGGACACAGGCATAGAATCTCGTCCTGGCAGCGCTTACCCAGCCTGCCGTTTTCGGCCGCTGCCCTTACCGGGGCGCCGGCAGCCCATGCGTGTGATCCACGCCGCTGTTCCTCATGCCCGCCACTTCCCTCCAAGGCGCCCCTGCCGGGCGCGACCTGTCCACGCTGGCCCTGTTGCTGCTGGCACCCGCTCTCTTCGCTTCGAACATGGTGGCCGCCCGATGGGCCCATGGCGCCGATCTGCCGCCCGTTTTCCTGGCCTTCGGACGCTGGCTGCTGGCCTTCGCGTTGCTGCTGCCCTGGGTAGCGCGCGCCGCCTGGCGTCATCGTCGTCAACTGCTGGCCGCCCTGCCCGTGCTGGCCGCGCTTGCCCTGCTGGGCATGGGCGTGGCGGTGGCGCCGCAGTACATCGGCGCGCAATCCACCAGCGCGACCAATATCGCGCTGATCTTCTCGTGCAGCCCGCTGCTGGTGTCGCTGCTGGAGACGCTGATCTGGCGCCAGCCCCTGCCGCCCGGCAAGGCCGCGGGGATGCTGCTGGCCTTGTTGGGGGTGCTCACCGTGCTGAGCCGGGGCGATGTCCAGGCGCTGGGCAGCCTGGCCTTCGGCCGCGGGGATCTCTGGATCATGCTGGCCGCCAGCGGCTGGGCGCTCTATACGGTGCTCTACAAGCGCCTGAGCATCCCGGAGATGCCGGACAGCCTGCGCCTGGCGGCGCTGATCGGCGGCGGCGCCTGCATGCTGGCGCCGGCGGCTGGCCTGGAAGCGGCGCTGGGCGGCATGGTGCCATGGGCGGATCCCCGCCTGGCGCTCACCCTGCTGTTTCTGGCCCTGGTCCCCAGCCTGGGAGCTTATTACGCCTACGGCAAGCTCGTGCGCCGCGCCGGCCCCGGCACGGCGGGCCTGTCGATGTTCCTCGTGCCGGCCTACGCCGCCCTGCTGTCCTGGCCGCTGCTGGGCGAGGCGCCGCGGCCCTACCATGCCATGGGCTTTGCGCTCATCCTGGCCGGCGTGCGCCTGGCCTCGTTCAAGCGGCGGGCGGGCGGCCGCATGGCGGCCGCCGCCTGAAGCCCTCAGCCGCGCGAGCCCGAGCGCGCGGCGATGACCTGCTCGGCCACCTGCCTGGGCGCTTCGGCGTAGTGCTTGAACTCCATGGAATAGGTGGCGCGTCCCTGGGTCAGCGAGCGCAGCGAGGTCGAATAGCCGAACATCTCGGCCAGCGGGACTTCGGCGCGCACCAGCTTGCCGCCCCCGCCGGCGATATCTTCCATGCCTTGCACCATGCCGCGGCGCGAGGACAGGTCGCCCATCACATTGCCCGTGAAGTCTTCCGGCGTCTCGACCTCCACCTGCATCATGGGTTCGAGCAGGACCGGATCGGCGCGGCGCATGCCCTCCTTGAAGGCCATGGAGCCCGCCATGCGGAAGGCGTTCTCGTTGGAATCCACGTCGTGATAGGAGCCGAACGTCAGCGTCACCTTGACGTCCACTACCGGATAGCCCGCCAGCACGCCGGTATTGAGCGTATCGACGATGCCGCGCTCGACCGCGGGAATGAACTCGCGCGGGATGACGCCGCCCTTGATCGCGTCGACGAACTCGAAGCCCTTGCCCGGCGCCTGCGGCTCGACGGTAATGACGGCATGGCCGTACTGACCGCGACCGCCCGATTGCTTGACGAACTTGCCTTCGACGCCCTCGACCTTCTTGCGTAGGGTTTCGCGGTAGGCGACCTGGGGCTTGCCCACCGTGGCCTCGACGCCGAACTCGCGCTTCATGCGGTCGACCAGGATCTCCAGGTGCAGTTCGCCCATGCCGGAGATGATGGTCTGCCCCGATTCTTCGTCGGTGCGCACCCGGAATGAAGGATCCTCCTGGGCCAGGCGGTTCAGGGCCAGGCTCATTTTTTCCTGGTCGGCCTTGGTCTTGGGCTCCACGGCCTGCGAAATCACCGGCTCGGGAAAGACCATGCGTTCCAGCACGATGACGTGCCCGGGGTCGGTCAGGGTGTCTCCGGTGGTGACGTCCTTCAGGCCCACGGCGGCGGCGATGTCGCCCGCATAGACTTCGCTGATTTCCTTGCGCTCGTTGGCGTGCATCTGCAGGATGCGGCCCAGGCGCTCCTTCTTGTTCTTGAGCGGATTGAGCACCGAATCGCCGGACTTGACGACACCAGAGTAGGCGCGAAAGAACACCAACTGCCCGACGAAGGGGTCGGTCATGATCTTGAACGCCAGCGCAGAGAAGGGATCCTTGTCAGACGGATGGCGTTCGATTTCCTTGTCGTGCTCGTCATGGCCCTTGATGGCCGGCACGTCCACCGGCGAGGGCAGGTAATCGATGACCGCGTCCAGCATGGCCTGCACGCCCTTGTTCTTGAAGGCGCTGCCACAGAGCATGGGCACGATTTCGTTGGCGATGGTGCGCTGGCGCAGCCCGGCCTTGATCTCCTCTTCGGTGAGCGTCTCGCCGGAGAGGTATTTTTCGAGCAGCACTTCGTTGGCCTCGGCCGCCTTCTCGATCAGTTTCTCGCGCCATTGCAGGGCCTGGGCCAGCATATCGGCCGGGATGTCGGCATACTCAAAACGCACACCCTGGCTGGCGTCGTCCCAGAGGATGGACTTCATCTTGACCAGGTCGATCACGCCGCGGAAGTGGTCTTCGGCGCCCAGCGGCAGCTGCACCGGCACGGCGTCGCCCTTGAGGCGCTCGACGATCTGGCGCTGCACGCGCAGGAAGTCGGCGCCCACGCGGTCCATCTTGTTGACGAAGGCGATGCGCGGCACGCCGTATTTATTGGCCTGGCGCCACACGGTTTCGGACTGGGGCTGGACCCCGCCCACCGAGTCGTAGACCATGCAGGCGCCGTCGAGCACGCGCATGGAACGCTCCACCTCGATGGTGAAGTCCACGTGCCCCGGGGTATCGATGATGTTGATGCGATGCTCGGGGTAGTTGCCCGCCATGCCGCGCCAGAAGGCCGTGGTGGCCGCCGAGGTGATGGTGATGCCGCGTTCCTGTTCCTGCTCCATCCAATCCATGACCGCGGCCCCCTCGTGCACCTCGCCCAGCTTGTGGGTGATGCCGGTGTAGAAAAGGATGCGCTCGGTCGTCGTGGTCTTGCCGGCGTCGATGTGGGCGCTGATGCCGATGTTCCGATAAAGCTCGATTGGCGTCCTGCGAGTCATGGTGGCCCCTTACTCAAGGCGTTGGATCATGGAAGGCGCAACAGGAAAAACCGTTGTGTCCTGGGCGAAGCCCAGACTGATTAGCATAGTACGGAGACCGCCCGGACGCAGCACTTGACCTCAACCCCCGCCGGGTCATTGCGCCCTGCCGGGGCCGGGGCCAAAAAAAGAAACCCCGCGCGCCGGCAAGCGGCACGCGGGGGATCGCCAAGAGCGGAAGAAGGCGCGCGCCTTACTTCTTTTCTTCCTTGACGCGGTAGACCAGCACCGCCGTGGTGGCCAGCGACAGCACCTTGGCCGTGACGCTGCCCAGCAACAGGCGCGACAGGCCGCTGCGGCCGTGGCTGCCGATGAAGATGAGGTCGCAACCGGTGTCGGCCGCGGCCTGCACCACGCCGTCGGCGACATTGA
Organism: Bordetella hinzii LMG 13501; assembly: GCF_001548475.1. GTDB lineage: Bacteria > Pseudomonadota > Gammaproteobacteria > Burkholderiales > Burkholderiaceae_B > Bordetella > Bordetella hinzii. The sequence goes on along the minus strand of NZ_LRUJ01000036.1, from coordinate 18,787 downwards.
AATTGGACACAGCACGGGACTCGACCTTCACACCCGCGGTATGGGCGCGATCGACGATCTGCTTCAGGTATTTTTCGGCCTGCTCGGCCGCCGCCTTTTCGTAGTCCTCGTCGGTGATGGCATAGGCCGCGGCCATGCCGTCAAAACCGATGGTGGCCGCGAAGGGCTGGGTCACGTGCAAAGCCACGACTTCGGCGCCAACCGAACGGGCAAAGGTGATGCCCGCGTTGGCGGCTTGTGCGGAAAGCGGGGAACCGTCGGTGGGAATCAGGATCTTCTTGAACATGCTGCCTGCTCCTTCTAGTAGGAATCTACATGCTACCGGAAAACCCCGGCCGCACGCGGGAAAAGTCCCGCCGGCTTGATGGGCATCAAGCCAGCTGCTGGGCCGCCACGAAGAGGTTGGTGCAGCGCGTGCCGGTGCGGCAATACGCCAGCACGGGGCCGGGCAGGCTGCGCAGCAGCTCGGCGAAACGCGCCACGTCGGCGGCGGTCATGGCGCTGCCCACCACCGGCTGGTATTCGACGGCCAGGCCGGCGGCCACCGCCGCCTTGGCCACATCGGCGGCGGTCGGCTGATCCGGGCCGCCTTCGAAGTCGGGACGGTTAATGATCACGCTTTTATAGCCGGCTTCGGCCACGCCGGCCATGTCATCGGGGCCGAGCTGGGGCGCCACGGCGAAGTTTTCGGTCAGGGGACGAATCGGCACGCTCATGAGGGAATTCCTTGGGTGATGGCCCCTGCGGGCCAGCTCCACCGGAGCGCGGCCCGCGAAGGGCGGGGGACAATACTCAAAGTATAGTGGCCCCGGGCTTGCCGGCGGGCTCCGCCATGAGGTCGGCCAGGATGCGCCAGGCTTCGGGCGAGTCGATCATGGCCACCGAGAAGCGCAGCATGGTCGACGGCTGCTGCGAGGGCGAGAACAACGTGCCCGGGGCGAGCAGCATCCCCCGGTCGGCCGCCTGGCGGGCGAGGATTTCGGAGTCGCGCCCGCAATCGGCCCAGACGAACATGCCAGCGTAAGGCTCGTGCGGAACGGCAAAGCCCAGGGCCTGCAACCGGCGCAGGCAATCGCGCCGGGCTTCGTCCACTTTTGCCCGCACCCGATCGAGGTGGCGGCGGTATTGCCCGTCGACCAGAATACGGTGCACGACCCGTTCCCCTAGCTCGGGCGTCGTCAGGCCGGCGAGCATTTTGAGGTCCGCCAGGGGCTGCAGGATGTCGGCGTGGGCCGCCACATAGCCCACACGCAGGCTGGCCGCCAGCATCTTGGAAAAACCGCCCACCAGGATGACCCGGTTGAGGCGGTCCAGCGCGGCCAGGCGCATCGCGCCGCCAGGATGCATTTCGCCGTAGGTGTCGTCCTCGACCACCATGAAATCGTGGCGTTCGGCCAGCCGCAGCACGCCATAGGCCGCGCCGGCCGACAGCGTGTGGCCCGTCGGGTTGTGCACCGCCCCGTTGATGATGAAGAGCCGGGGCTTGTGTTCGGCCGCCAACCGCTCCAATAGCGCCAGGTCCGGGCCATCCGGGCCGCGCGGCACGCCGATCACGCGCGCGCCGAAGGCCGCCAGCCGGCCGAAGAACACAAACCAGGCGGGGTCTTCGACCAGCACGGTGTCCCCGGGCTTGACCAGATGGCGGGCGATGAGGTCCAGCCCGTGGGTCACGCCATTGGTCGTGAGCAGATGGTGCTCGGGATGCGCCGGCACACCGTCTCCCTGCAGCATGGAAGCGATCTGCTGGCGCAGCGGCAAAAAGCCCTGCTGCCGCCCATAGGAGACCAGATTGGCCCGGGCCGAGCGCCCCACCGCGCGGATGGCGCCCGCCACCATCTCGGGATCCAGCCAGTCGGCCGGCAACAGCCCGGCGCCGCCCGGCGAGCCGGGGGTGGTGTCCCGGAACATGCTGCGCAGCAGCCAGGTGACATCCACGCGCGCCGGCACCGCCAGCCCCGGCGAGGCCGGCAGCGCGGGCGCCAGCGAACCGCTGTTGCGGGCACGCACAAAGAAGCCGGCGCCGCGCCGCGATTGGACCAAGCCCCGCGCCACCAGGCGGTCATAGGCCTCGACCACGGTAAAGCGGCTGACCCCCGACTGTTCGGCCATGCGGCGGATAGACGGCAGGCGGGTGCCCGGGCGCAGGCCTTGCTCGTCGATACGACGGGCCAGATCATCGGCCAATTGGGTCACCAGGGTCGCGTCGCCCTCGCGCACGGGCTGCCAGTCGGCGGGTAATTGAGAAGAAGCTGCGGGTTCGGATGCAACTGTCATGGCAGTTTTACCAGGCCAGTGATTAAAGTGAATCGCCAAAGTGTATCGGTACTGTACCGATGACTGTGCGTAGAGTGACAGGCTTCTCCTTCCCGGGCAAGCCCCGACCCTCAATTCCGCCCTTTCCATGTCCCGTAGCCAAGCTGCCCCCTCCTTCGAAGGCTATGCCTTCGGCCTGCTGGGAGTCCTCGTGTTCTCCCTCACCTTGCCCATGACGCGGCTGACCGTGGCCGAGATGCCGCCCTTGCTGGTCGGGCTGGGGCGCGCCCTGGCTGCCGCCGTGCCGGCCGCGCTGCTGCTGCTGGCCAGCCGCAGCCGCTGGCCCACCCGCTCGGAGTTCAGCGGCATTGTCTTGGCCGCGGCCGGCATCGTGGTGGGATGGCCGCTGACCTCGACCCTGGCCATGGCCAGCGTGCCGTCTTCGCATGGCGCCGTCGTCAATGGCCTGTTGCCGCTGTCCACGGCGCTGTTCGCCTGCTGGCGCAGCGGCGAGCGTCCCTCGCCCGCTTTCTGGGGCTGGGCCCTGGTGGGCGCCGTCCTGGTGGTGAGTTTCATCCTGAGCCAGGGCCACGGCAGCCTGCAGCCGGGAGACCTCTGGCTTTTACTGGCCGTTGTGCTGGGCGGCATGGGCTATGCCGAGGGCGCGCGCGCTTCGCGCACGCTGGGCGGCTGGCGCACGATCTGCTGGGCCCTCGTGGTCAGCGCCCCCTTTCTGGCCGGTCCAGTGTGGTGGATGGCGGCCCGCTCGCCCTTGCCCAGCGCACAGGCGCTCTGGGCTTTCGGCTATCTGGCTTTCTTTTCGATGTTCCTGGGGTTTTTCGCCTGGTACCGCGGCTTGGCGGTGGGCGGCATCGCCCGGGTGGGCCAGGTCCAGCTGCTGCAGCCTTTCCTGACGGTGCTGGCCGCGGCGGTGCTTTTCCAGGAGCGGGTCACGCCTGACACTTTCGTGTTCGCCCTGGCGGTGGTGCTGGTCATCGCGGGCGGCCGCCGCGCCCTGATCAAGACACGCTAGCCTCCCTTTTGTTTCCGGTAGACCTCCATGTTGACCGATTCCATCCCCATCCTCTCGCTTTCGCTGCTGGGCCCCCTGGCCCTGTTCGCCCTGGTCTCGTCCATCACGCCGGGCCCCAACAACGTAATGCTGGCGTCCTCGGGGCTGACCTTCGGCTTTCGGCGCACCGTCCCGCACATGCTCGGCGTGACCATCGGCTTTTCGGTCATGATCCTGCTGGTGGGCCTGGGCCTGGGCGCGCTGTTCAGCCAATTGCCATGGCTATATACCGCCCTGAAATACGGCGGCGCGGCCTATCTGCTCTACCTGGCCTGGAAGATCGCGCGTTCCGGCCCCATGGAAGACGGCTCACAGCGAAGCCGGCCGCTGACTTTCATGCAGGCCGCGCTATTCCAGTGGGTCAATCCCAAGGCCTGGGTCATGACGGTGGGGGTGGTGGCCACCTACACGCCCCAGCAGGGTTTCCTGGCCAATCTATGGGTGGCGGCCCTGGTCTGTGGTCTGGTCAACCTGCCCAGCATCTCGATCTGGGTGTCTTTCGGGATGGCCTTGCGGCGCGTCCTGCACCGGCCGGGCGCCGTGCGCGCCTTCAACATGACCATGGCCTTGCTGCTGGTGATCTCCCTCTACCCCATCGTCCTGGAACTGCTGCATCATTGAGGGCGCCGCGGGGAACCTGGAGCCGCCGGGGCGAGTCCGAGATTCCATCATGGTTGCCTTTTCCCGCACATCACGTCGCCTGGCCGGTTCGGCCGCGCTCATCGCCGCCGGCGTCGTCGGCTGCTCCGAACTGGACAGCTGGCAGCGCCAGGCGATTTTCTCTCCCGAAGCCGAGCAGCAGCGCTGGTGGCGCGAACCCCCCGACGGCACGCAGGTATTCGACCTGCCAGTCGTCGACGGCGAAGCCATCCGCGCCTGGTATTGGCAAAGCCCGCTGCCCCAGGCGCCCACGGTGCTCTACCTGCACGGCGCCCGCTGGAACCTGAACGGCAGCGCATTCCGCATGGAGGCCTGGACCCGTCTGGGCTATTCGGTGCTGGCCATCGACTATCGCGGCTTCGGCGCCTCCACGCCGCGCCTGCCCTCCGAACGCTCGGCCCTGCAGGATGCCCAGGCGGCGCTGAACGAATTGGCGCGGCGCCAGCCGGATCCGGCACGCCGCTTCGTCTATGGCCACAGCCTGGGCGGCGCCATCGCCATCGACCTGGTGTCGCAGCCCAGGCAGCCGGAGATCGCCGGCCTGATCGTGGAATCCAGCTTCACCAGCATCGCGGCCATGATGACCCAATACAAATGGGGCAAGGTGCCCGGCGCGTCCTGGCTGCTGACCCAGCATTTCGATTCGGTGGGCAAGCTCGCCCGCCTGTCCACCCCGCTGTTGCTCTTGCATGGCACGGCTGACCGCGTCGTGCCCGACAGCATGAGCGATGAGCTCTACGCGGCCGCCATCAAGGTGCCGCCCGAACTCAGGCGGCTGGTGAAGATAGAGGGTGGCTCGCACTCCGGCGGCGTGCGCGCCGGCAGCCAATATGACCGGGCGGTGGCGGATTTCGTGCGCGATGCCGGCGCCGCCTGGCGTGCCGGCGCTCCCGGCCTCAGCGGCTGATCAGCGGCGGGTTGGCGTCCGCCCCCCAGCCCTGCCGCTTGAGACTGGCGCCGATGCTGGCCTCGCGGGATCCCGCCGGGACCATCTGGCTGAGCCGCGCCACCGACAGCCCATTGGCCACCAGCCACTCGCCCAGTTCGGGGCTGGACAGGACTTCGAATTCCGCCACGCGCTGCGCCGCATGCTCGATGGGCCCAGGCAAGGCGGGGTGGCACATGATCAGGTCGCCGTCGAGGGCGTTAAACAGCCAATGATGCAATAAGCTGGCATAAGCGCGCCGCCCGCCCCCGAAGCCGTAGGCGCCGAAGAAACGCCTGTTGCCGGGCCAGCCGTCCTGGCGGGCCTGGGCGGCCAGCGCATGGCCACCCAGGCCCGCGATGGCATGCGCCTTGAAGACGGCGGCCAAGGGCAGGCCCTGCATGGCGCCGGCCGGCGTCAGGCGCAGCCAGGGACGCTGCCGGGGATAGCGCTGCCGCAAGGCCTCCAGCAGGGGGCCGCGCACGCCGGGCAATTGATGGACATGCTGGTGTCCGTCGACATAGTGAGGCGCCTGGCCCATCTGGTCTTCAAAGGCATCGAGCTGGCGGTCGATCTCCTGGCGGACCTGGGTGCGGTCGAGGCGGCCGGCATAGGCCCGCAGCAAGAGGGTCTTCAGCGGCAGCATGCCGGCGTCGGCGGGCGAAAGGGCCTGGGTAAGATTGAGATGCAGGCCGGTGTCGGCGGCACGACGCTTGAGGTCGGCGGCGTGGCGGGCAAAGCTCGCGCCGGTCGACATGCAGCTCACGGCGCTCAGCCGGCCCGCGTCGACCAGCTGAAAAATCGCGTGGTCTATGCTGGCATCCATGCCAAAATCGTCGCCGCAGACGGCAATACGCCGGCCATGGGCCGAGGCCTTCATCGTCGTATCCATTACCTTCACTTCCGCATGCCCGCCTTGTTTCGTCAAATTGCCTGGTTCGTCTTTGTCGGCTGCGCCGCCGCCGCAACGCACTGGCTGGTCGCCGTGCTGTGCGTCGAATTCGCCGGCCTGGCGCCAGCCTGGGCGAACGTGGCCGGCTGGCTGGTAGCCTTCGTGGTGTCCTTCAGTGGTCACTACCGACTGACTTTTCGTCATTTGACGCTCTCTTGGATCATAGCCGCGCGGCGTTTCTTCCTTGTGTCAGCCGCGGGCTTCGCCTTGAACGAGGCCGCCTACGTCTGGCTGTTGCATGCCACCCGCCTGCCCTATGACCTCCTGCTGGCTTTGATCCTGGTCGGCCTGGCCTTCCTTACTTTTGTGGCGAGCCGCCTATGGGCTTTCCGCCACAAACCCGCTGCCGGACCGCATCGTTGACATCAATGCGCCAGACCTGGCGGCGCCCGTCGACAAAGCGCGGCGCTTCGCCCCGGATGGCCGCATAGGCGTCCCCGTCCGAGGTCTGCCCCCAGACCCAATAACGCGAACCCGTGGGCGCGGCGCACAGGCGCTCATTGAAGACGGCATTCGAAACCAGGACGCGCTTGCCGACCTCGGGCTCGAAAATCGCGGCGTCGTAGAGTTCCTTGCGCCAGTTGTCGCGCGTGGGGATTTCGGGGTTGGACCAGTCGTCGACCACCCACAGCGGTTCGGTCGAGGCCGTGTAGATACCCAGGTCGAAGGGGAAGTGATGCAAGGCCACCATGGTGTCATAGGGCCCGGCTTCGCCGCGGACCTGCTCGCCCAGCGGCCCACTGCCGCCACGCGGGTTAAAGGTGGCGACCAGGATGCCCGTCACGCATAGCGCCATGGCCACGCCCAGGCAAACCTGGGCCCGACGGCGCTGCCCCCGCTCCCAGGCCGGGAGCACCAGTTCGGCAATGAGAAAGGCCAGGGCGGGCACGGCGGGCAGGATGTAGCCGATCAGCTTGGAGCTGGGCAGCGAGAAAAAGCCCACGACGACCACCAGCCAGATCAGCATCAGGCGGCGCAGGCCGTCGACATCCTCGGCACCCCAGAAGCCGCGGCGCAGCGTGCCGCCCATCCAGAGCGACCACGGCAGCGTCAGGCCGGCCAGCACAGGCGGATAGAACCAGAAGGGCTGCACATTGTTAAAGCCCGACAGCGCGAAACGCTCAAAGTGCTGGTAGACAAAGAAATAATGGAAAAACCCGGGATAGCGCAGCTGCATGTCCACGAACCAGGGCAGCGCCACCAGCAGGAAAAGCGCAATGGCGGGTGGCCAGACCAGGGCCTTGAAGCCGTGGAAGTCACGCCGCATCAGCAGCCAGAAAAACAGGATGGCCCCCGGCAAGACAATGCCGATCAGCCCCTTGGCCAGCACGGCCAGGGCTGCCAGCAAGGCGGTGGCCAGCGACATCCGGCGCCAGGGCAGGCCCGCGGCCACCCGCATGATGGTGTCCGCGCCGGCCAGCACGCACAGAGTGATCATGCCGGCGACCGGCATATCCATGTTGGCGAACTGCGCCCCGCCATAGAAAAAGGGCATGCTGGAGAGCACCAGCACGGCGCAAAGGGCGAAGCGCTCGCCGCGATAGCGGCGCGCAAAACCATAGACGCCGGCGATGCTGGCCCAGGCGATCAACAGCGAAGGCAGGCGCGCGGCCCACTCCGACAGCCCGAAGACCGAGAAGGACAGCTGGGCCAGCCAGTAGTACAGCGGCGGCTTGTGGAAATAAGGCATGCCGTCCATGAGCGGCACGAGATAGGAATGGCTGCGCAGCATCTCCCAGGCCACGCCGGCGTAACGCCCCTCGTCGGGCAACGTCAGCGGGCGCGACCAGGCCAGGCCCATCAGCCAAAGCGCAACGGCCGCCAGCACCAGCCAGGCGGGGATACGGTGACGCGCGACGCCGGACACGGGTAAGGCGACGCTGCTCATTGCGCGCGCGCCTTGCGTGCCGCACGGGCGCGCCCGCGCCGCTGGCGGGCGATGTAGAGCGGCCGGCCCTTGACCTCATCGAAGATACGGGCGACATACTCGCCGACCACGCCCAGGGAGATGAGATTGACGCCGGCAAAGAACAGCAAGGCGGTCATGATGGTGGTCCAGCCCGAGACAGCGTTGCCGACCAGCAGGTAGGCGCCCACCAGATAGGCGCCGTAGACCAGGGCGAGCAGGGCGAACAGCACGCCCAGGAGACTGACGGCACGCAGCGGCCAAGTGGTGAAGGCGGTCAGGCCGTCAAGGGCCAACCCGAACAGGCGCATGGGCCGGAAGTGGCTGCGCCCATGCATGCGGCTGTCCGGCGTATACGGCAAGGCTTCGCTCTTGAAACCGACCCATGCGTAGAGGCCCTTCATGAAGCGGGTGCGCTCGGGCAAGGCCACGAGGGCCTCGACCACGCGGCGGTCCATCAGGCGGAAGTCGCCCGCCCCGGCCGGCACGTCGACCCGGCTTCCAGAGAGCAGGCGGTAGAACCAATGCGAACCCAGCTGCTTGAAACGGCTTTCGTCATTGCGATCCCGGCGCAGGGCGTAAACCATTTCAGCGCCGGCGCGCCAGCGGCGCAGCATTTCTTCGATGAGGGCGGGCGGATGCTGCATGTCGGCATCCAGGCAGATCACCACATCGCCGTCGGCGGCCTCCAGGCCCGCGCTGATCGCGGCCTCCTTGCCGAAGTTGCGGGCCAGCTGGATGTAGCGGAAACCGTCAAGCGCAGTCCATTCGGCCATGAGCTCGGGCGTGGCGTCGCTGCTGCCGTCATCGATGACGATGATCTCCCAGGCCGAACACATGGAGTCCAGGCGGCTGCGCAGGGCCGGCAGCAGCACCCGCAGATTATCCGCCTCGTTCAGGCAGGGTACGATGCAGCTGACCTGCGCCTCGACGTAGAAAGAACGGACCTCTCCAGCCATTTCGAGGGGCGCCTCGGAGGGGGGAAGCGAGGCTGGAAATGCCTGAGAGCGGAATTCGACTTGCATAGTGCTGACCCTATAAGAGGGTTGAATATGCGGCAAGTATGCAAATCCCACTGTCAAATTTTTATCAAATCAGCCGAATCCCGATAGAACAGCGGGCAAGCCGGCCAAAAAAAGCCCCTGGGCCAGCACGGTAGAATAGGGCCAACTCGCTGTTTTTATTGATTTTCCATGCCTCGCACACTGAGTTGCCGTCCCATGGCCGCGGACGACCTGCCCCTGATTTTGCGCCTGCAAGCGGACGTCTACCCGGCTGACATTCTTGAAAGCGCGGATTTCTTCCTGAACCGCCTCGAGCTGGCCCCCGCCACCTGCCGGGTGGCCATGCGCGGCGGCAGCCTGGCCGGCTATCTGGTCGCCTATCCCTGGCGTTCCGGCCTGCCGCCGGCGCTGAACCTGCCGCTGCAGGCGCTGCCAGAGGATGCCGACAGCTGGTTCGTGCATGATTGCGCGGTGGCGCCCCAGGCCCAGGGCGCCGGCGTGGCCGGCCTGATGCTGCGGGACAGCGCCCGCGCGGCGGCCCGGGCGGGGCTGACCCGCGCCAGCCTGGTGTCGCTGGCGCCGGCGGTGCGCTACTGGGAAAAACTCGGCTACCAGGCGGCGCCTCCCTCGGCGCCGCTGGCGGCCAAGCTGGCCGGCTATGGCGCCGGCGCGGTCTACATGGCCCGCGACATCCCCTTTCAGTAAAAAGAACTGAAGGTGATATAGGCCTTGTAGAGGATGGTCAGCACGGCCACGATCAGGCCCAGCCCCATCAGGCCCAGACCGAGGTTACGGTCGCGCAGCCCAAAACCCACCAGCATGAGCGCCACGGCAAGGCTCACGATGATGAGCATCGTATTGGTATTCGGGTGCATCGTGTCATTCTCCTGTTTGAGTACTGCCCACGCCGGTCCATCCCCCTCCCAGCGCCTGATATAGCTTGACCGTCACCAGGGCCCGGGCGGTATGCGCCTGGGCCAGTTCATCATCGCGGCGCAGGGCGTCCAGCTGGGCTTCGAGCACATCCTGCAGCGTCTGCCGCCCCCCATCGTAGAGACGCGCGGCCTGCGTCGCGTTGCGGCGCGCCGTGGCGGCCGCCTGCGCGAGCAGCTGTTCGCGCTCATCCAGCCCGCGCCGCATGCCATAGGCGTCGTCCACCTCCCGCAAGGCATCCAGAATGCTCTGATCGTAACGCGCCAGCGCGCCTTGCAGGCGGGCGTCGGCCGCCTCGACGTTGGCCGCGATACGGCCGGCCGTGAAGATGGGCAGGGTGACGCCTATGCCCAACAGGCCGGCCGTGCCCTGCAGGGCCGGCAGGCCGTCGATATCCAGGCGCCCGTCTTGCAGCAGGAAATTGAGGGTGAACCGCGGCAACCACTGCGCCTTGGCGCTGCCCAGCCTGGCCGCGTAGGCGCTGACCTCGTGGGCGCGGCCGCGCACATCGGGGCGTCTTGCCAGGACTTCCGAGGGCAGCATGCCGCCGGGGGCGGCGGGGATGCCGGCCGCGGCCGGCAGGGGCGGCAATGCCGCCTGGCCTTGCGGCGCCCGTCCCGTGAGCACGGCCAGGCGCCGCAGGCGTACCTCGTGCTGGCTGACCAGCAGCGGCCGCTGGGCGCGGATATTCTCGGCCTGCGCCTGGGCGCGATCGACCTCGTAGCGGGTGGCCTGCCCGGCACGGAAGCGGCCTTGGGCATAGCGCAGCAGCCTGTCGCTGGCGGCGATGCTGGCATCCAGCACGCGCAGCCGCGCCTGCAGGCCCCGCGCCTCGAGATAGGCCTGGGCGATATCGGCGGCCACCAGCATGCGCGCGCCATGGAGCCGCTCCTGTTGGCTGGCCGCGGCCTCGCCGGCGGCGGCCGCGTCGCTGCGGCGCCCGCCGAACACGTCGACCTCCCAGACCGCCGCCACCCCGGCCAGGTAGTCGGTGACCATGGCCGTGTCGCGCGGCAAGGGGCGGGGTTGCCGGAGTTCCAGCTTGCCGCGCTGGCCCCCCGCATTGGCCGCCAGATCGGGATAGAGCGCGGAATCCACCACGGCGGCCATGGCGCGGGCTTCGCGCAGGCTGGCCTGGGCCTGCTTGAGGTCGTTGTTGTTCGCCAGTCCGCGGTCGATGAGATCCGTCAGGATGGGGTCGTTCCAGGCCCGCCACCAGGCATCCAGCGCCTGCGGCGCGGCCTCGGCGGGCATCTGGTCGAAGCGGTCCGGCAGCGCATGCTCGGGAGGGGCCTCCACGCGCACCGAGCAGGCAGCCAGCAAGGCCGGCAACAGGATAGGGAACAATCGTGGGATCGGAATCATGAGGCTATCCCTGCTGCGCCAGCATGGAACGGAAACGATGCAGCGCCAGTCCAAGAAAAAGCGCCCCGCACACGGCGATGGCCAGGAATTGCGGCCAGACGACGGCAAAGCCCGCGCCCCGGTACAGGATGGCCTGGGTCAGCATGACGAACTGCGTGGTCGGAAGAATGGGCACGAGACTTTGCATCAGCGGCGGCATGCTTTCGACGGGCGTGGCCGCGCCGGACAACAGATACGCCACCACATAGACGGGCACGGCCAGCAAGCCGAACTGCGGCATGGTCGGCGCCAAGGTGGCCAGGTACATGCCGAGGGCCGTCACCGAGAAGAGATAGAGCGCCAGGCCGGCCATGAAGAGCAGTTGGGATCCGTGCAGGGGGATACCCAGGCCGGCATGCACGACCCAGCGCAGCGACAGCATGGCGGCAAGCAGGATCACGGCGCCGTTGGAAAGAATCTTTGCCATGGCGATTTCGCTGGCGCGCACCGGCATGACCAGCAAGTGCTCGATGGTGCCGTGCTCGCGCTCGCGGATGACGGCCGCCCCGACCAGGATGATGGCCAGCACGGTGACATTGGTCACGATCTGCATCACCGCCGTGTACCACGACGACTGCGCATTGGGATTGAAGAGCTGGCGCGTGACCGGCACGACCGGCAACTGGGCCTCGATGCCTTGCGCATTGAGGAAAGCCAGTACCTCGCGCGCGATGATTTCGTTCAGGTAGGTCACGCCCAGGCCGGCCTGGGTCATCGCGGTGGCGTCCACCAGGACCTGCACGGCCGGTTGGCGGCGCGCCAGCACGTCACGCTCGAAATTGGGCGGGATCTCGATCACGAAGATATAGCGGCCGCGGTCCAGGGCCTCGTCCACCTCATCGCGGGTGATGGCTTGCGGCGGCTTGAAATACGGCGGCAGGATGGCGTCGCGCAGGCGGAAGGACAGATTGGAGCGGTCGCCGTCCAGCACGGCCACCGAGGCATTGGCCACCTCGGCTTTCACGCCGCTGGCGACGGAATAAATAGCCGCCGAGAAGGCGAACACGATGAGCAGCATCAAGGTGTAGTCGCCGGCCAGGCTATGGAATTCCTTGCCGCACAGACGCATCACATTGCGCAGCCATTGCGTCATCTCAGGCCTCCTGCTTGCGCAACAGCAGGCGCGCCGCGCCGATATAGGCCAGGGCGAATGCCGCCAGGGCCGCGTACATGGACAGGAAGCCGCGCCAGTCCAACCCCTTGGTGAAACCGCCCAGGCTGATGAGCTGGAACCACGACGAGGGGAAGCCCACGCCCACCCAATAACTGCTGCCCGTCAGCGTGGAGACGGGATAGAGCAGGCCGGAGAAATTGACCGAGGGGATGAGACAGAGGATGGCCGTGCCGAAGATGGCGGCCACCTGCGAACGCACGAAGGTGGACATGAGCAGCCCCAGGGCCGTGGCGGCCAGCACGAAGAGCAGCGCGCCCAGCGAGAGACCGAGAAACGAGCCGCGCAAGGGCACCCTCAGCAGCACGATGCACAAAAACACCTGGGTGAGGTAACTCAGCATGGCCAGCGCGACATAGGGCATCTGCTTGCCCAGCAGATACTGCCCGACCGAGGCCGGCGAAGCGTAGAGATTGGTGATCGAGCCCATCTCCTTTTCGCGCACCACGCCCAGGGCCGTCAACATGGTGGGGATAAGGATCATCGCCAACATCAGGATCCCCGGTGTGATGGCGTAGATGCTGCGGAATTCCTGGTTGTAGGCGAAGCGCGACTCCACGCGGGCGGGCAAGGCCAATCCGCCCAGGGGGCTGGCCGCCATGAGCCCGGCCGTGTATTCCAGCATGATGCCGGTCGCATAGCCGCGCACGTTCTCGGCCGTGAAAGGCTGGGCGCCGTCGATATAGAAACCGACCTGGGGGCCGCGGCCGGCCAGCAGGTCGCGGCCATAGCCGGGAGGAATGTCGATGATGAGCTTGGCGGGGGTGCCGCGCAGGCGCTCGGTGATCTCCGCGTCGCTGGCCAGGGGCGCGTCCTCGCGGAAATAGCGCGAACCGGAGAAGTGTTCGAGCAGGCGGCGGCTCTCCAGGCTCTGGTCGCGGTCCAGGACTGCATAGCGCACGTTCTCGACGTCGAAGGACACGCTCCAGGCGGCAATGCACAAGAGCACGATGGGTCCGAGCAGCGCGAAAGCCAGGCGCATGCGGTCGCGCCGCAATTCCAGTGACTCGCGTTGCGCGAAGGCCCAGGTCCGGCGCCACCAGGCGGCCAGGCCACCGGCAGCCGGCGGCGCGGTGCCGGCCAGATCGGCGGCGCCCTGCCCGGCCTGTTCCACCGTCTGCTCGGGGTCGGCCTGTTCGAGATAGGCCACGAAAGCATCTTCGAGGGTGGCGGCGTGCTGGCTTTCGGTGAGGGCGTCGGGCGTGCCCACGGCCAGCACGCGGCCGCGGTGCATGAAGGAGATGCGGTCGCAGCGCTGCGCTTCGTTCATGAAGTGGGTGGACACGAAGATCGTCACGCGCTCCTGGCGCGACAGGCGCAGCAAGTGGCGCCAGAACATATCGCGCGCGGCCGGGTCCACGCCCGAGGTGGGCTCGTCCAGGATGAGGACTTCCGGGCTGTGCAGGCAGGCCGCGGCCAGTTGCAGGCGCTGGCGCATGCCCAGCGGCAGGCTGGCCGGATGGATGCCGGCCACGTCGCGCAGCTCGAACTCGTCCAGCGCGCGCGCCACCGCCTGGCGCGCCGCCTCGCCTTCCATGCGGTACAGGCGCGCATGCAGCTCCAGGTTCTTGTGCACGGTCAGCTCTTCATAGAGCGAGAAGGACTGCGACATATAGCCGACCTTCATGCGGGTCGCCATGTCGCCGGCATTGACCGGCTGGCCGAGCAGCTTCGCCGTGCCGCTGGAGACATCCAGCAGCCCGGTGAGCATTTTCATGGTGGTGGTCTTGCCGCAGCCGTTGGAGCCCAGGAAGCCGAAGATCTCGCCGCGCTCGATGCGGAAACTCACCCGGTCCACGGCCACGAAACTGCCGAATTTGCGCGTCAGCCCGGAGGCCTCGATCGCGGGCGGCCCGGGCCGGGGTTCAAAGGGCGTGATGTCCAGGGGCGCGTCCGCCTGGTCCTGCGGCAAGAGGCTGATGTAAGCCTGCTCCAGGGTCTGCGCGCCGGCGCGCCGCATGACCGCATCGGTGGCATCGCTCACCAGCACGTTGCCGGCATCCAGCGCCACCAGGTGCTCGAAGCGCTGCGCCTCTTCCATATAGGCCGTGGCCACCACCACGGTCATGCCGGGCAGCTCGGCGCGCAAGGCGTCGACCAGGGCCCAGAACTGGCGGCGCGACAGCGGGTCCACCCCGGTGGTCGGCTCGTCCAGGATGAGCAGCTCGGGGTTGTGGACCAGGGCGCAGCACAGGCTGAGCTTTTGCTTCATGCCGCCGGACAGCTTGCCGGCCGGGCGGTCCGGGAAAGGCGCAAGGCCGGTGGCGCGCAGCAGCCGCTCGATGCGGCTGCCGCGCGCCGCCGGATCCAGGCCATAAAGTCGGGCGAAGAAGTCCACGTTCTCGTAGACCGAGAGCGTGGGGTAGAGGTTGCGTCCCAGCCCTTGCGGCATGAAGGCCAGCCGCGAGGCGAGTTCATTGCGGAAACCGCGGCGCGCGATATCGCCGCCCAGCACCCGGACCTGGCCCGATTGCAGGCGCTTGACCCCGGCGACCAGGGACAGCAAGGTGGATTTGCCCACCCCATCCGGGCCGATCAGGCCTATGGTCTTGCCCATGGGCAATGCCAGCGACACATCGCGCAGCGCCCACACGGCGCCGTACCGATGCGAGACCTGCTCCAGGACGATGGCGTCCATCGCTCACTCCTTGGGCAGCGAGATGTCCAGCTCGGCGGGCCAGGCCGCATCGGCCTGCAGATTGACATAGCCATTGCCCGTCATGCCGCCCTTGAGCAGCGTGGCATAGCGATTGGCGAGGTCCACGGGCACTTGCAGCTTGACGCGGTACATGAGTTTGTCGCGCTCGTTGACCGTTTCGACATATTTGGGCGTGAACTGGGCCTCGGCCGCCACGAAGCCCACCTTGGCCGGGAACACGGCCCCGGGCACGCCGTCGAGCACGATCCTGGCCTCCTGCCCCACCCGCAGGCGGCCAGCCACCCGCGCCGGCCAGAAGACCGTCATATAGATATCGGAAGTGTTCAGCAGCGTCAGCACCCGTCCGCCGGCCGGCAGGACCGCCCCGACCTCGACCACCCGGTACTCGATCCGGCCGGCCACCGGCGCGCGCAGGTCCATGTCGTCGATGACGCTCTTCACGCGGGCGATCTGGGCCTGGGCCTCCAGACCGGCGGCCTTGGCCTCGCCGAGCGCCGCGCCCGCGGCGGCCAGCCCGGCGCTTTCGCCCTGCAAAGACAATTGGCGGCGCTGCAATTCGATATGCGAGACCAGGGCGTCGCTGCGTAGCCCCTGGGTCTGCTTGAGTTCGATCTGCGCCAGTTTCTCGCGCGCCTGGCGCGCCTCGGTTTCGGCCTGGGCACGGGCCACTGCCTGGTCGGCGCGGCCTTGCGCGGCCTGGGCGGCGGCCAACTGCGCGCGCAGCTCGGTGGTGTCCAGCCGTGCCAGCACCTGCCCGCCGGCCACGCCATCGCCCTCGCGCACCAGCAGCTCCTGCAGGCGTCCGGCATATTTGGTGGCGATGTCGATGCGGCCGACTTCCAGTCGGCCATTGGCGCTGCCGATGTTTTGCGGCATGTCCTGCGCGCGATACTGGTTGACCCAGATCGCCCCCGCGGCGGCCAGCGCGAGCAGCACGGCCACCGATCCCCAAACCAGCGACTTTTTCATCCGATCTCCACGACAGACGGCGGATGCTCGGGTGCGGCGCGGTGCCGTAAGTCGCGCGGTAAGGATCCGCGTCGCTTGCGATCTAGCCTGCCTAGCTGCCCGGCAACGCCATGTTATCCGCCGGCCGGCATGCGCGGTGCGCGCACACCCCGGCGGGCCTTGCGTCAGATCAAGCACTGCTCACGCACGGGCAGGGCTGCTACGACCATACACGAAAAAGGGGGTTGGACCAAAGTGGTCCGGGCGCCAAGGGATTGGCGAGACGGGGCTGGCGGGATTTCGCCGCAGAAAAAGAAAAAGCCCGCTGGATTGGCAGCGGGCTTTCTCAGGTGTCTGGTGGGTGGTACAAGTTTCGAACTTGTGACCCCTGCCGTGTGAAGGCGAAATCTCAATGTTCCAGAAGATCCCGGAAAGCCTTATTTCATAGGGACGACAGGGAATCTAAGCACCAAGAGATACGCGGATATCCCAGAAGATTTTGAGTACTTTTTGAGTACTGGGTATAGTTCGCCCATGGCTACCAAGATCGATTCCGTATCTGCCCGCGACCGTCTCAAACCTCGCCGGGCACCCTACTGGCACAAGATATCCACCGGCTGCTATGTCGGCTTCCGCAAGATGACGGCGGACAGCGTGGGCACCTGGCTGGCTCGCTACAGGGACGGCGACAAGCAACCTTCGCAATCCTTGGGCGCACTGGACGAGTACCCAGCATTTGAACGATTTGACCGCGCCACTGAGCAGGCCAGAGCTTGGTTCGCACACCTGGACAAGGGCGGCACCACTGGACGCAATACCGTCAAGGATATCTGCGCCGACTATGTGACCCACACGCGCCGCGAGAAGGGAGATAAGCCTGCCAACGATATAGCCGGGAGATTCAAGCGATGGGTCGACGCCACACCGCTGGCCGACGTCGAACTGGCGAAACTCACGCGGGATCACGTGAAGGCCTACAGGACGGGATTGATGGCCGCTCCGGTGGTTGTAAAGGGTAAGGAGAGAAAACGCGCCCCAGACACGATTAACCGCGATCTGACGGCCCTGCGCGCTGCCCTGAATCTTGCCTTCGCTGAGGGCAAGGTGACGACCGACTTTGCATGGCGGGAAGCGCTAAAGCCGATCAAGGGCGCTACTCGTCGACGCGAACTGTATCTAGACCGGGACCAGCGCCGGGCCTTCATCGAACACGCCGCGCCGGATGTGGGCGAATTGCTGCGCGGTCTGTCTATGCTTCCGCTTCGGCCTGGAGCGCTGGCCAGCCTGAACGCCGGAGATTATGACCACCGCCTGAAGTCGCTACGGATCGGCCAGGACAAGGCGGGAAAGGATCGCAAGCTGCACGTCACCGGCGCCACTGCCGACTTTCTGGCGAAGCACGCCCAAGGCAAAGCGCCTGGCGCGCCGCTGCTTACCCGTCTTGATGGTATCCGGTGGAACAAAGACGCCTGGAAGCACCCAATCAAGGACGCAGTAGCCGCGGCTGGCCTACCGGCCGAGACGACGGCGTATAGCCTCCGGCACTCGGTAATCACTGATCTCGTGGTGGGTGGCCTGGATCTGCTAACGGTGGCTCAGGTGAGCGGCACCAGCGTGGCCATGATCGAAAAGCACTACGGTCAGCTACGGCAAACTGTCGCCGCCACGGCGCTGGAGCAGCTAGCTCTTTGATCTACCGTGCACCTCTTGACGCCAAAAGGCGACTACCTCGTTGGGCCTGATGTTCGCCGCAAAGGCGTTTTTGCATACGCTCCACAAAACGGTGCTGTCTTCCTTGCTCTGCATTGCGCGCGTGCCGTCATCACCTAGAAGCTCAAGAACGTTCACGAAGAAGCGCTCTTCGTCGGTACGCAAATGGTCCGGGAACATGAAAGCCTTTTCGGCCTCGTTCATCGGCGACACGCTTTCACTCGTTGATCTCACCATGAGATGGCTCGTAGTACTGCGGCCGACCTCGTATACGTCGGGGTTCACTTTTTCTAGAAGCCTACCGTACGCTTCTCTGGCCAAGCTGGCGATCGACTTACCCTCAATCTCGTAAGTATCTGCCAATCGTTTAACCGCGAAGTCCACGGCCTGCGACAGGGACATGTTCTGCTCCCTGGCGAGCAACTCGAGCATCAGCTTTCCCATAAACGGCAAGCGGATACTGAACTGTCCCTGCTTGTCCGGGGCCGCCTTGCGCGGACGCCCTACAGGCCTTTTCGGCTTTTCTGCCACGATCTGCACTCAATAGTGTTAACGGTGGCAAATATTACTTGCTTTGCGTCCCGAGTGTGCGAAACTTTGTCCTAGTGTGTTTTTCACACTATCGAAACTACGAACACTAAGGAGTTTTCATGGAAGAGCAGCTCGATACTACCGAATTGGCCCCTGAGATCACGTTCGACGCCCGGCCGACCGTGTTGAAGATGACCAGCCTTAGCGCAACCCAACTCTACAACGAGATCAAAAACAACGGATTTCCGCAGCCCTATCAGATCGGAAAGCGTCGGATCGTATGGAATCGGGCGCAAGTGCTGGCATGGATCGAATCCCGGCCTCGGGGTATCCGGACGTCTAAAGGAGAGTGATATGACGAACCAAAAACTAAGCCCCGCAAGCGTTGGCGCGCTTAACGGGGCTGGAGAAAGTGCTTGCTTGGTCGCAGGGCACGACGGAAATCATACAACGGGTTGTGCGGCTGGTCTAGCGGCGGGCCGGGCCTGGTTCGCCCAGATCCGCAAAACGATGGGCGAGTACCGCGATACCGAGCGCTGCGCATTCGTCCGCGGCTTGCAGGCGGATGACTCCGACGCTGCCCTGGCATCCCTGGCGTTCGACCAAGGCTTTGCTAAGGGCCTGGCCGAAGCGTTTGCGGGGGTGCGCCATGGCTAAGC
>NZ_LRUJ01000035.1 GCF_001548475.1 Bordetella hinzii LMG 13501 | reverse complement strand
TGTCGGGGCCACGCCATCGGCGCCGGCGCGCAGCCCGCCGCCCGCGCCGCCGACCGCGTAGCCGGCGTTCAAGGTGGGGCCGCCCGCGCCGCCGCCTCCGCCTATGCCACCGCCGCCGCCGGCGCCCGTGAATCCCCCGGTGCCGCCGTCTCCACCGCTTCCGATCAGGCCATAAGAGGCCGGCCAGGCGGCCGGTGAGGCCAGCGCCAGGGCGATGGCCAGCGTCAGGGGACGAAGACGGGGGCGGGCAACAGAGGGGTGGGGCATGGGCGGTTTGGCAGCTTTTCGAAAGAAAGGTAAGAGATGAGCAACAGAAACCACAAAAAAGTTCCTACCACCACCACGATTGTTGCTCGCGATAGAACAAACTGTCTCACCCCAGGGTAGGAATTGAGGTCAATAAAGGCTGGATCGGCGATAGGGCGACTAGGTAGAATCCCTAGGCATCCTCTCCCTATCTACTCGTCGAAAGGCAACAAAGCTCATGAGCAACGCTTATATCGAGGCCCTCAAGCAGCGCCGCACCCAGTACGCCCTGGGCCGCAACGTCTCCCTGTCCAAGGACGCCCTGGTCGCCCTGATCCAGGACGCCGTCAAGCACAGCCCGTCCTCCTTCAATTCGCAGACCTCGCGCGCCCTGGTGCTGTTTGGCGCCGAAAGCGAGAAGCTGTGGGCCCTGGCCATCGACGAAGTCCGCAAGGTCGCCCCCGCCGAGGGCTTTGACAAGACCGAGGCCAAGCTCAAGAGCTTTGCCGCCGGCGTGGGCACGGTGCTGTTCTTCGAAGACCAGGACGTCGTGCGCGGCCTGCAAGAGAAATTCGCCCTCTATGCCGACAACTTCCCGGTGTGGTCGGAACAGGCCAGCGGCATGGCCCAGCTGTCGGTGTGGTCGGCCCTGGCCAATGCCGGCGTGGGCGCCAGCCTGCAGCACTACAATCCGCTGATCGACGCCGCCGTGGCGCGCGAGTGGAAGGTGCCGGCTTCCTGGAAGCTGCGCGCCCAGATGCCCTTTGGCTCGAACGAAGCGCCCAAGTCCGAGAAGGCCTTCATGGATGACGCCGACCGCTTCATCGTGGCGGGCTGACCGCCGTCCGGCAATGCGACAGGGGCCCCCTCGGGGGCCCCTGTCTTTTTTTGGCCGCCGGGCCGGCCGGGACAGCGCATCCCGACGGGTCCGCCGGCATGAGGCGCGGCCTGCGGCGCTCAGGTTTTATCCGCCGTCTTGGTATCGAAGTCGCTGGCGTCGTGGCGTTCGTGCAACTGCTCGGACAGCGGGCCGCGCAGGCGGTTGACGATGCGGCCGCGGTCGACGGCGGGGCGGGCGAGCAGGGTGTCGGCCCAGCGCTGGACGTGGCGGTACTCGTGCACGGCGAGAAATTCGGCCGCGTCATAGAGCCAGCCCTTGATGAGGCCGCCATACCAGGGGAAGACGGCGATGTCGGCGATGGTGTACTGGTCGCCGGCGAGATATTCATGTTCGGCCAGGCGCCGGTCCAGCACATCGAGCTGGCGCTTGGTTTCCATGGTGAAGCGGTCGATGGCGTATTCGATCTTCACGGGCGCGTAGGCATAGAAGTGGCCGAAGCCGCCGCCCACATAGGGCGCGCTGCCCATCTGCCAGAACAGCCAGGACAGGCATTCGGCACGCGCCGCGGGGTCGGCGGGCAGGAAGTCGCCGAATTTCTCGGCCAGGTAGAGCAGGATGGCGCCGGATTCGAACACCCGTATCGGCGTGTCGCCCGAGCGGTCCACCAGGGCCGGAATCTTGGAGTTGGGGTTGATGTCGACAAAGCCGCTGCCGAACTGGTCGCCCTCGCCGATGCGGATCAGCCAGGCGTCATACTCGGCCTGCGCGTGGCCACGGGCCAGCAGCTCTTCGAGCAGGATGGTGACTTTCTGGCCATTGGGCGTGCCCAGGGAGTAGAGCTGCAGCGGATGGCGGCCCACGGGCAAGGTTTTCTCGTGTGTGGCGCCCGCGATGGGACGGTTCAGGCTGGAGGCATTGGAAGCGGTGCTGGCGCTGTTCTTGTTCCAGGTCCAGACCTTGGGCGGGAAGTATTCCGTCGTCATGAGTGCGCGTTCCGTTGGGAGGAGGACAAGGGGATTCTGCCGTGTTTTCCGGCCGCCCCCCCGATTACCCCTACCGCGCCCGCCAGTTTCCGCTTCGCCTTTCAGGCGGCCAGGTGCTGGCGCACCAGCTTGAGCAGTAGGGGCAGCGAGCGGGAAAAAAAGTGGTCCGCGCCGGGCACCACGGTGACCGGATGGCCGTTGGGCCGCGCCCACTCCAGCAGCGGGGCCAGCGGCGCCTGGGCATCGTTCTCGCCATGGATGAGCACGACTTCTTCGGGCAGCGGTGGCGTGTCGTAGACGCGCTCGGCCGGCACTTCGCCCACGGGCAGGCCGGCCAGGACCACGCGGTCGGCCGGTGTGCCGGCGTCCAGCAGGGCGCGCGCCACGCGAGCCTGGACGTAGGCGCCGAAGGAGAAGCCCACCAAGGCCAGCGGCAGGGCGGGGGCCTGGGCGCGCAGGGCGCGCGCCAGGGCCAGGATGTCTTCGCTTTCGCCGTCGCCATGGTCATAGTGGCCGGCGCTGCCGGCCACGCCCCGGAAGGCCGGCCGCAGGGCCAGCCAGCCGTCGTCGCGCAAGCCGTGGGCCAGGCGGTGCGGGATCTTGTGGCGCGGGCTGCCGCCCAGCAGCGGCTGGGGATGGGTGACCAGGGCGATGCCGCGCGGCGCCTGGGCCGGCGCGTCGGCCAGCACTTCCATGGCGCCGGCCGGGCCGGCAAAAAAATGGGTTTCGGTTTTGCCGGCGGCAGCGGCGAGCATGGACCCGGGGGCTCCGTGGATGAAGGCAGCCGCCATGGTAGCCGGCGCCGCGGGCAGGCGCAGGCATGGGTATTTACCCTCGGTTCGCGCGGGATCGCTCTCTAGGTAGTTACCACTAGGCGGCGGCCCCTCTTCCAGGAGGCGCCGGCGGGTTTCCGGGCCGGGTATAACCCTTTGGAATAGGGTGTGCAGGTAAAGGACTTTGACGCCATGGATCATGGGCTTTTAGTCTGCGCCTGACCGGACAACGGCCACGCCGGGGCGTGGCGATATTCAAGGGGGAAATCCATGAAGCGGAAAGTCTTGATGCGTTGCGGCCTGGCCTTGGCGCTGACGGCCTGTGGCCTGGGGTCTTCGGCCTGGGCCGAAGAGCGGCCCATGCTGCGCCTGAGCTCGGGCGCGGCCGACAACGCCACGCTGGACCCGCATCGGGCCACGTCCACGGCCGACAAGGGCGTGGCGGCCGAGATGTTCAATGCGCTGGTGCGCTTTCCGCCCGGCAGCGCCGATCCCAAGGCCCTGGAGCCCGACCTGGCCGAACGCTGGGAAGCCTCGCCCGACAGCAAGACCTGGACCTTCCACCTGCGCCGCGGCGTGCAATTCCATGGCGGCTACGGCGAGCTCAAGGCCGAGGACGTGGTGTACTCCATCCAGCGCGCCGCCGACCCCAACCGCTCCAGCTTCGCGGCGACCTTCGGCCTGATCGACAAGGTCGAGGCCGTGGACGACCACACCGTGCGCTTCACGCTCAAGTATCCCGACGCCGCCTTCCTGGGCCGGGTGTCCAACTATCACGGCGGCAATATCGTGAGCAAGAAGGCGGCCGAGAAGCTGGGCGACAAGTTCGGCGGCAGCCCGGTGGGCACAGGCCCCTTCGCCTTCGGTCAGCACGTCACGCAGCAGTACGTCAAGCTGGTGGCCAACGACAGCTATTTCCGCGGCAAGCCCAAGCTCGCCGGCATCATGTACCGCATGATCCCCTCCGACAGCGCGCGCGAGCTGGCCTTCACCTCGAATGAAATCGACGTGATGCAGGGCAAGCGCGAGCAGCGCTGGGTCGAGCGCTCGGCCAAGCGCGGCATGCAGGTCGATATCTTCGAACCGGCCGAGTTCCGCACGCTGCACATCAACCGCAACATCAAGCCGCTGGACAATCTCAAGGTGCGCGAGGCCATCGCCGCCGCCATCAATGTGGACGAGATCGTGCGCTACGCGGGCAAGGACGTGGCCGACAAGGGCTGCTCGGTCGTGCCCAATGGCTACCTGGGCCAGGACTGCGGCGCGGGCGCCTATGCCTATGACGCCGGGCGCGCCAAGCAGCTGCTGGCCGAGGCGGGCTTTCCGGACGGCATCCAGATCAAGTCGGTGGTCTCCAATATCTCGGCCCAGCAGCCCATCATGGAAATCGTGCAGGCGCAGCTGGCCAAGGCCGGCATCAAGCTGGACATGGAGGTGGTCGATCACGCCACCTACCAGGCCAAGAGCCGCCAGGACTTGAGCGCCCTGGTGTTCTACGGCGCGGCGCGCTTTCCCAATGCCGATACCTATCTGACCGAGTTCTATGATTCGGCGGCCGCCATCGGCGCGCCCGGCGCGATGTCGAATTTCTCGCATTGCTCGGTGGCTGACGAAGCCATCCGCCAGGCTCGCATCGAACCCGATGCCCAGAAGCAGCTGGCGCTCTGGAAGGACGCCCAGGCCAGGATCCGGGCCGATGTCTGCGCCGTGCCGCTGTTCGGGCTCAAACAGGTCTGGGTGCACAGCGAGCGCGTGAACTACGGCTACAAGCTGGACGGCGCGCTCAATCTGCAGCCGCCCATCACCGAGCAGACGACGGTCACTGCCCCTTGAGGACTTCGCGAGAGACCTGCGCGGCCACGTCGCGCACCTCCTGCACGAAGTCTTCGACCAGCGCCGCATTGCGCGACGCCTGCGCCCGGCACAGTTGGAAATGGAAATGCAGCTCCGGATCGAAACGCCGCAGCACCAGGCGGCTTTGCATGCCCTCGGCAAACAGCGGATGGATAAGCGAGACGCCCAGGCCGGCGGCGACGAATTCGCAGGCCGTGGGCGCGGTGTTGGTGTCCAGCGCCACGTTGACGGGCAGGCCCGCGGCGTCGAAGGCCTGCTGCACCAGCTGGTGGGTCTGGCTCTCCGGCCCGAAGGAAATAAAGGGCAGGCCGGCCAGGTCGCGCGGACGGATCACGCGCTTGCGCGTGAGGACATGATTGGGAGGCAGGGCGCAGACCAGGGGCTGGCGGAACAGCGGCTCGCGCTCGATATAGGGGTTGTCCACGCGGCTGCCCACCAGGGCCACGTCGATGTGGCGCGTGGCCAGCCAGTCGGCCAGAAAGAGCGAGCCGCGGCTCTGGATGGAGATGCGCACATCGGGATGGCGCCTGAGAAACTGCATGCTCACGCGGCGGATGAAGGCGCCGGCCAGGGCCGGCAGCACGCCCACGTTGAGCGTGCGCTGCTCGGCGCGGCGGATGGATTCGACGGCTTGCTCCAGCTGGCGCAGGCCGTTGAAGACCCGGTCGACCTCGCGGTAGAGGCGCATGCCCTGCGCGGTGGGCGCGAGTTTGCCGCGCACCCGCTCAAACAGCGCCAGGCCGCTGTCGGCCTCCAGATGGGTGAGCAGTTTGCTGACGGCCGGCTGGGACACGCCCAGCGCCGTGGCCGCCTGGCTGACCGTGCCGTGCTCGATCACTGCCTTGAAGGCTTCGATCTGGCGCAGGTTGAGGATGTTTTTCATGACATGAGCAAATCCGGACATGAACACAGAGGGTAGTAAAAAAGGTTATATGCCGGCAGCGGGTGGCGCAAGCGCCGAGGCCGATGTCATCGTGGCCGGCGCCGGCATGGTCGGCGCGGCCATCGCCTACGGCCTGGCGGGGCTGGGCCAGCGCGTGCTGCTGGTCGATGGCGGCGACACCGACTATCGCGCCGCCAAGGCCAATTTCGGGCTGGTGTGGCTGCAGGGCAAGGGCCACGGCAATCCGGACTATCAGCGCCTGTCGCACCGCTCGGTGCTGGACTGGCCGGATTTCGCGCGCGAGCTGCAGGCCGAAAGCGGCATTGATCTGCAATACGAGCGCCGCGGCGGCCTGCATTTCTGCCTCGGCGAGGCGGACCTGCAGGCGCGCGCGGCGCGCATGCAGGCCTGGCGCCGGCAGGCGCCCGAGGTCGGCGATTGCGTCAGCGTCCTGGCGCGTGACGAGTTGCTGCGGCGCTTTCCGGGCCTGGACCTCGGGCCGGAGGTCAGCGGCGCCAGCGTGGGCGAGCTGGACGGACACGCCAACCCCTTGCGCCTGCTGGCGGCCTTGCAGGCGGTATTCCTGCGGCGCGGCGGCACGCTGTGGGGCAATGCGCCAGTGCGCGCCATCCGGCCCTTGGACGGCGGCGGTTTCGAGATCGAGGCCGGCGGGCGGCGCGCGCGCGGCGCGCGGCTGGTCATCGCCGCCGGCCTGGGCTCGGCCGCCCTGGGCGCCCAGGTGGGGCTGGCGGTGCCCCTGCGCCCGCAGCGCGGCCAGATTCTCGTGACCGAGCGGCTCGCGCCGCTTCTGCCCGTGCCGGCCAGCGGCATCCGCCAGACCGGCGAGGGCACCGTGATGGTGGGCCTGACCCAGGAAGAGGCCGGCTACGACCTCTCCACCACCACGGAGGCGGCCGTGCACATGAGCCGCAATGCCCTGCGCATCCTGCCCGCCCTGGCCCAGGCCCGGCTGGTGCGTCACTGGTCATGCCTGCGCGTCATGACCCCCGACGGCTGTCCGGTCTACGCGCAATCGCAGCCGTTTCCCGGCGCCTTTGTGGCGCTATGCCATTCGGGTGTCACGCTGGCCGCCTTGCACGCGGGCCGCTATGCCCGCGCCCTGGCTTCGGGCGCCCCTCCTTCCTTCCTGGATGTCTTTCATCATGAGCGCTTCAATGTTCAGAAAGTTGCATGAATCCGGTGCCGCGTCATTGACGCTCACCATCGACGGCCAGCCCGTGCGGGCCGAGCCCGGCGAAAGCGTGGCGGCGGTGCTGTTGCGCCAGGACACGCCGGCCAGCCGCAGCACGCCGGTCAATGAGAGCCCGCGCGCGCCCTATTGCATGATGGGCGTGTGTTTCGAATGCCTGGCCATCATCGATGGCGTGGCCTCCACCCAGGCCTGTATGGTGCCGGTGCGCGATGGCATGCGCGTCGAGCGCCAGCACGGCAAGCGGAGCGTGCAAGCATGAAGCGCGAATTCGATGTCGTGGTGATCGGCGCCGGCCCGGCCGGCATGAGCGCGGCCATCCGCCTGCGCGAGCAGCACATGCGGGTGCTGGTGGTCGACGAGCAGCCCGCGCCGGGCGGCCAGATCTGGCGCGCGGTGGAAACCGTGGCGGGCACGCGCACCGGGCGCCTGCTGGGCGATGAATACCGCGCCGGCGCGGCCCTGGCCGAGCGTTTCCGCCAGTGCGGCGCCGTCTATGAGCCGCAAACCCAGGTCTGGCAGATCGAGACCGGCTGGCATGTCTATATGACACGCGGCGGGCGCGCCCAGGCCGTGCGCGCGGACCAGGTCCTGCTGGCCATCGGCGCGCAGGAGCGTCCCGCGCCTTTCCCCGGCTGGACCTTGCCCGGCGTGCTGACCGTGGGCGCGGCGCAGATCCTGCTCAAGACTTCCAACCAAGTGCCCGCCGCGCCGGTCTGGGTGGCCGGCAGCGGCCCCTTGCCCCTCTTGTACATGGCGCAGCTGCTGCGCGCCGGCGGCCAGATCGCCGGCTGGCTGGACACCTCGGCGCCGGGCGCCTGGCGCCGGGCCTTGCCCTGGGCCGGCGCCGCCCTGGCCTCGTGGGGCGATATCCGCAAGGGCCTGGGCTGGCTGCGCGAACTCAAGGCCGCCGGAGTCAGGCGCGTGCGCGGCGTGACGGGGCTGCGCGCGCTGGGCGAGGGCGCCTTGCGCGAGATCGAATACACCCTGGCCGACGGCAGCCTGCGGCGCGAACCGGCCTCGGTGCTGCTGTCGCACGAGGGCGTGGTGCCCTCCATCCATATGACGCGCGCGCTGGAGTGCGCCCACCATTGGGATGCGCGCCAGTCCTGCCTGGCGCCCGATCTGGACGACTGGGGCCAGACCAGCCGCGAAGGCGTGTATGTGGCCGGGGATGCGGCCGGTATCGGCGGGGCGCTGGCGGCCTGCGCGCGCGGCGAACTGGCCGCGCTGGGCATGGCCCTGCGGGCCGGGTGCATGACGGCGCAGGCGGCCGGGCAGGCCGCCGCCCCCTTGCGGGAGAAACTGCGGGGCTTGTTGCGCATCCGGCCCATGCTCGATGAGATGTACCCCCCCCGCGCCGGGATTTTCAACCCGCCGGACGAGACCATCGTGTGCCGCTGCGAAGAGCTCACGGCCGGCGATATCCGCCGCGCCGCGCGTATCGGCCAGCCCGGGCCCAACCAGGTCAAATCCTATACCCGCGCCGGCATGGGGCCCTGCCAGGGCCGTCAGTGCGGCTACACCGTCGCCCATATCGTGGCCGCCGAAGAAAGACGGCCGGTTTCCGAAGTGGGTTTCTACCGCATCCGGCCGCCGCTCAAACCCTTGACGCTGGGCGAGCTGGCCTCGCTGGATGTCGGCGACGACGGCGTGGTCCTGGCCGGCGCGCCCGAATCGCCGGGCGAGGCGCCGGCGGCCAGGGAGCCGCGGCCGTGAGCGCGCCGGTTTTCGATGTCGCCGTCATCGGCGGCGGTCTGCACGGCCTGTCGGCCGCCCTGCATATCGCGCGCCAGGGCAAGCGGGTCGTGGTGATCGAGCGCCACTGGACCGGCCGGCATGCGTCCGGCGCCACGGCCGCGGGCGTGCGCACGCTCAACCGCGACCGCCGCGAGCTGGACCTGTCGATGGAGGCGCTGGACATGTGGCACGACATGGCCTCCCTGGTGGGCGATGATTGCGGCTTTCATGCCCATGGCCAGATCTGCGTGGCCGAAACCGAGCAGGGGCTGGCCAAGCTGGCCGGCCGGGTCGACAGCCTGAGGGCGGCCGGCTATGCGCATGAAGACATCATCGATGCGGCCGAATTGCGCCGGCTGCTGCCGGCCCTGAGCCCGCATTGCGTGGGCGCTTCGATCGCCCGGCGCGATGGCGCGGCCGATCCGCACCGCGCCCTGCGCGCCTTTCGCGCCAGCGCCGAGGCGGCCGGCGTGACGCTGGTCGAGCATTGCGCCGTGACCGGACTGCGGCGGCAGGGGGCCGATTGGCGTGTCGTCACCGAGCGTGGCGACTGGGTCGTCCCGGCCGTGGTCAATGCCGCCGGCGCCTGGTCGGCGCGCATCGCCGCCATGGCCGGCGATGAGATTCCGCTGGCCACCAAATCGTCCATGATGATGGTGAGCGAACGGCTGCGGCCCTTCATCAAGCCGGTGGTCGCCATCGTCGGGCGTTCGCTGTCCTTCAAGCAATCCGACCAGGGCACGCTGGTCATCGGCGGCGGGCTGCAGGGCACGCCCGACCTGGATCGCGAGACGTCGACGGCGCGCATGCGCGTGCTGGCCAAGGGCGCGCGCGCGGCCACGGATCTTTTCCCCATGGTGCGCGACATCCGCATCGTGCGCGTATGGGCGGGCCTGGAAGCCAAGACCGAAGACCTGCTGCCCGTGATCGGGCCCTCGCCCCGCGCGCCGGGCCTGTTCCATGCCTTCGGCTTTTCCGGCCATGGCTTTGAGCTGGTGCCGGTGGTGGGCGCGGTGATGGCCGACCTGGTGCTGCGCGGCGCGACCGCGCGCCCCATCGGCGCGTTGCAGGCCGCGCGCCTGATGGGAGGGCAACCATGATCCGCTATGCCATCAAGCGGCTGCTGCTGGCGATACCGACGCTGCTGGCCATGCTGACGGCGGTCTTCATCCTGGTGCGCCTGGTGCCGGGCGACCCGGCCGCGGTGATGCTGGGCGACCAGGCCAGCGCCGAGGCCCTGGCCGCGCTGCGGCTGCGCCTGGGGCTGGACCTGCCCACGCACGAGCAATACCTGCGCTTCCTGGGCGATATGCTGACCGGCAACTTTGGCGTGTCCATGGCCAGCGGCCGCACCGTTCTGCAGGAAGTGGGGCAGGTGCTGCCCTGGACGCTGCAGCTGACGGCCGCCGCCATCCTGATCGGCGTGGTCTTCGGCCTGCCCCTGGGCATCTGGGCCGCGCTGCGCCGCAATGCCTGGCCCGACTACCTGGGCCGCCTGCTGTCGCTCACCGGCCTGTCCTTCCCGGCCTTTGTGTCGGCCATCCTGATGTTGCTGGTCTTCGCCATCCAGCTGCGCTGGTTTCCGGTCATCGGCAGCTCCGCCGCCACCGACTGGGGCACGCAGCTGCGCAATCTGGCGCTGCCGGCCTTCAACCTGGGCCTCATCATGATGGCCTATGTGATGCGCGTGACCCGCTCG
The DNA here is from genome assembly GCF_001548475.1 of Bordetella hinzii LMG 13501. Taxonomy (GTDB): domain Bacteria; phylum Pseudomonadota; class Gammaproteobacteria; order Burkholderiales; family Burkholderiaceae_B; genus Bordetella; species Bordetella hinzii. The sequence goes on along the minus strand of NZ_LRUJ01000035.1, from coordinate 43,810 downwards.
TCCATGCTGGGCGTGATGGGCGAGGACTATGTCCGCACGGCGCGCGCCAAGGGGCTGCGGCCACTGCGCCTCATCATGCGTCATGGCCTGCGCAATGCGCTCATCCCCATCGTCACCGTGGTGGGGCTGTACTTCGGCACGCTGATCGGCAATTCGGTGCTCACCGAGATCGTCTTCAACCGTCCCGGGCTGGGCAAGCTCATCCTGGGCGCGCTGAACACGCGCGACTACACCCTGCTGCAAGGGCTGATGGTGGTGTTTGCCGCTTGCGTCATCCTTGTCAATCTGCTGACCGACCTGGTGTACGGGCTGGTCGATCCCCGGGTGAAATACAAATGAGCGCCCTTGCTTCCTCCGCGCGGCCCAATGCCCTGCTGCAGGCCCTGTCCCGCAACCGCCTGTCCTGGGTGGGTATCGGGTTGCTGCTTTGCATCGTGCTGGCGGCCGTGCTGGCCCCCTGGCTGGCGCCGCATGATCCGCTGCAGCAGAACATCGCCTACCGCCTGGAGCCGCCCTCGGCCGAATTCTGGCTGGGCACCGACAGCTACGGCCGGGATGTGCTCTCGCGCTTGATCTACGGCGCCCGCGTGTCGCTGCTGGTGGGCTTCGTGGCCATCATGATCGCCATGTGCATCGGATCGGCCCTGGGCATCCTGGCCGGCTATGCCGGCGGCCTGGTGGACCAGATCATCATGGGCCTGGTCGATGTGCTGCTGTCCTTCCCGACCCTGCTGCTGGGGCTGATGGTCGCGGCCATGCTGGGCGCCAGCCTGGAGAACCTCATCATCGCCATCGCCATCACCGAGATCGCGCCTTTCGTACGGGTGGCCCGCGCGCCGACCATCGCGCTCAAACAGCGCGATTTCGTCGAGGCCGGGCGGGCGCTGGGCTTCGGGCCGCTGCGCCTGATGGGCGTGCACATCCTGCCCAATATGGTCTCCGACGTGGTGGTGCTGGGCTCGCTGTGGATGGCCTCGGCCATCCGCAGCGAAGCCTCGCTCAGCTTCATCGGCCTGGGCGTGCCGCCGCCTGCAGCCACCTGGGGCAGCATGATCCGCGAGGGTTTCGAGAACATCCTCGACGCCTGGTGGCTGACCGTCTTCCCCAGCCTGGCCATCCTCTTGACGGTGCTGGCGCTCAACCTGCTGGGCGATGCCCTGCGCGACGCCATCGACCCCAAACTGCGTACGGAGCGATCATGACCCATCCCGTACTGGAGCTGCGCGGACTGCGCACCGAGTTCCGCATCGGCGGCGCCTGGCATGCCGCCGTGCGCGATGTGTCGCTGGCGGTCGCGCCCAACGAAACCCTGGCCGTGGTGGGCGAGTCCGGCAGCGGAAAAAGCGTCACCGCGCTGTCGGTGCTGCGCCTCTTGCCCGGGACGGGCGCGCGCCACGGCGGCGGCCAGATCCTGCTCGAAGGCCGCGATCTCGCCGCGCTGCCGGAAAAACAGATGATGCGGCTGCGGGGCGATGCCATCGCCATGATCTTCCAGGAGCCCATGACCTCGCTGAATCCCACCATGACGGTGGGCGACCAGATCGCCGAGGCCATCCGCCAGCATCGCGGACTGTCCTGGGCCGAGGCCCGCAAGCTGGCCTTGCAGGCCTTGCAGGAAGTCAAGATCCCGGCTGCCGGGAAGCGCTTCGACGACTATCCGCACCAATTCTCGGGCGGCATGCGCCAGCGCGTGATGATCGCCATGGCCCTGGCCTGCAAACCGCGCGTGCTGCTGGCCGACGAACCGACCACGGCGCTGGACGTCACCATCCAGGCGCAGATCCTGACGCTGTTGTCGGAGCTGAAATCGGCGCATGGCATGGCCGTGGTCTTCATCACCCACAACCTGGGCGTGGTGGCGCAGATCGCCGACCGCGTGGCCGTCATGTATGCCGGCGAAGTGGTCGAGACGGCCGGCGTCCAGACGCTCTTCGAACGGCCCCTGCATCCCTATACCGAGGCCTTGCTCAAGGCCATGCCGCGGGTGGACGCGGACAGCCAGTCCCTGGCCTCCATCCCGGGCTCGGTGCCGGCCATCACCGCCATGCCGCCGGGCTGCGCCTTCGCGCCGCGCTGCCCGCTGCGCCAGCCGCGCTGCGAGACGCAGCGGCCGCGGCTGGAGACCGTGGCGCCCGCGCACGAAGTGCGCTGCGTGGTGAGGGCGGAGGCCGTCCGGACATGACACGCCCGAAACTCAGCGGCAAGGAACACAAGATGGACGATATTCTCCAGGTCAGGAACCTGGTCAAGCGCTTCGAGAGCGGCGGCGGCTGGCTGGGCGGACAAAAGCAGATCGTGCGCGCGGTCAACGATGTGTCCTTCAGCGTGCGGCGCGGCCAGTCCCTGGGGCTGGTGGGCGAATCCGGCTGCGGCAAATCCACCGTGGCCCGCACGCTGCTGCGCCTGATCGAGCCGGATGCGGGCAGCATCGTCTTCGACGGCCAGGATATCCGCCGCGCCAGCGCCCAGGCCATGCGGGCGCTGCGCCGCCGGGTGCAGATCGTGTTCCAGGATCCTTATGCCTCGCTCAATCCGCGCCGCACCGTGCGCCAGGCGCTGAGCGAGCCGCTGCGCGTGCACCGCATGGGCAGCGCGGCCGAGATCGCGCGCAAGGTCGAAGCGGCCATCGTCGAGGTGGGGTTGCCGGCCTCCGCGCTGGACCGCTATCCGCACGAGTTCTCCGGCGGCCAGCGCCAGCGCATCGGCATCGCCCGCGCCCTGGTGCTGGATCCCGAGCTCATCGTGGCCGATGAGCCGGTCTCGGCGCTCGACGTCTCGGTGCAGGCGCAGATCCTGCAGCTGCTGGAGCGCCTGAAACGCGATCGCGGGCTGTCCTTCGTCTTTGTCTCGCATGACTTGGGTGTGATCCGCCACTTCTGCGACACGGTCTGCGTGATGTATCTGGGCCGCATCATCGAAACCGGCCCCACCGCCCAGGTGCTGGACCGCCCCAGGCATCCCTACAGCCGCGTGCTGCGCGACTCCTCGCCCGTGCCGGATCCGAAGGCGCGCATCCGGCTCATGAAGATAGAAGGCGAAATCCCGGCGCCGACCCATCTGCCGCCGGGCTGCGCCTTCCATCCGCGCTGCGCCCGCGTCCAGGCCGATTGCAAGACCGCCGTGCCGTCCTTGGCCGCGCCGGACGGGCAGTGGCCGGCCGCCTGTTTCCATCCCTTGGACTGAACACCGTCCGGGCGGCGTCGCCCGCCCGGACGGCCGCGGCGGCTCAGGCCGCGGCAAGGGCGGCGCGGCCGGCCTCGGTGTCCTTGGCCGGCGGCAAGCCGAACATGCGGCGGTACTCGCGGGTGAATTGCTGGACGCTCTCGTACCCCACGGCGAAAGCCGCGGCGCTGGCCGCCAGGCCGTCGGCCGTCATCAGGCGGCGGGCCTCGATCAGGCGCAGTTGTTTCTGGAACTGCAGCGGGGACAGGGAGGTCGCCTCGCGGAAGTGCTGGTAGAACGACGAGGCGCTCATGCCCGCGGCCTCGGCCAGGCGCCGCATCGGCAGCGGCTGCGCGAACTCCGCGCGCAGCAAGGCGATGGCGCGCGCCACGCGCTGGGCCTGGCTGCCCGGCCAGCCGAGGCGGCGGATCACCGGGCCGTGCCTGCCGACCAATAGCCAATAGTGCATCTCGCGCAGCCGTTGCGCCTGCAGCACGGGCAAGGCGGCCGGACGTTCCAGCAGGTGCAGGAGCCGCAGCGCCGCGTCGGCCACCTCGGCGTCCGAGGGTTCGGCGCGCAGGTGCGCCCCGGGGGCCGGCGGCCCCAGCTTCATCTCCGCGGCAAGCTCGGCGATCGTCCCCCGGTCAAGGTCCAGCACCAGCGAAAGATAGGGTTCGGCGGCGCTGGCGCGCGTGACTTGGCTGACCGTGGGAACGTCGGAGGTGATCAGAAGCGAATCGCCCGCGCCGAACTCGACCGACTGCGCGCCCATGGCCACGCTTTTGCGGCCCTGCAGCACCAGGCAGGCAAGCGGCCGCGAAATGGCGTAGTCGATCCCGCTGGGCCGCGTCGCGCGGATGACCGTCAGCCCGGCAATGGGCGTGCGGGCCACGCCGTTGGGGGCGGCATGCGCCTGGGCATAGCGCCGCGCCGCGTCGAGTAGGGAGTCATTCATGCCAGGGGTACCTTGCCTTCTTGCGTGGACATCGTAGTCCATCCCCGCGGCGGGCGCGAACAGCTTTGGAGGAAAAGGCCAGGAGTTCCGAGATTCAGGCAAAAGGGGCCGGCGCCCGCGGCCACACAATGAAGCCCTGTTTTCACCCCCTGTCACGGAGCAAACCATGAGCACCATTTCCCTCGTCACCGGCGCCAGCCGGGGTCTGGGCCGCGCCACCGCGCTGGCCATCGCCCGCAAGGGCGGCGACGTCATCATGACGTATCAGAGCCGCCAGGCGGAAGCCGGCGCCGTCGTGGCCGAGATCCAGGCCCTGGGACGCAAGGCGGTTGCCCTGGAGCTGGATGTGGGCAAGGCATCGGGTTTCCCGGCTTTCGCCGCCCAGCTGAGGGCGGTCCTGCGCGCCACCTGGCAGCGGGACAGCCTGGACCATCTCGTCAACAACGCCGGACACGGCGAGGTCGCCGCGATCGCCGAGATGAGCGAGCAGGCGTTCGACAAGCTGGTCGACGTGCACTTCAAGGGCGTGTTCTTCCTCACGCAGGCCTTGCTGCCGCTGATCGCCGATGGCGGGCGCATCGTGAACCTGTCCTCCGGGCTGACCCGCGTATCGGCCGAAGGATGGTCCGCCTACGCGGCGGTCAAGGGGGCGGTCGAAGTGCTGACCGTCTACATGGCCAAGGAACTGGGCCGGCGCGGGATCTCGGTCAACGCCGTGGCGCCCGGCGCGATCGCGACGGACTTCTTCGGCGGGGCGGTGCGGGACACGCCGGCGTTCAATCGCTACTTCGCCGACATGACCGCCCTGGGCCGCGTCGGGATGGCCGACGACATCGGCCCGATGATCGCCAACCTGCTGTCCGAGGATAACCGCTGGGTGAATGCGCAGCGCATCGAAGTCTCCGGCGGACAGGGCATCTGAGCGCCGGGCGCTTGGCCGCCGCCGCGTGAGGGGTCTGGGCGGGCGGAAGGGTATATTTTGCTGTCCGCCCCCCGGGGTGGCAGGCCATTCACCGCACAAGGAGATGCCCATGAAGATCCCGTTTCTGGTCCTGGCGCTGGCCGCCACGGCGGCGCAGGCGGCGCCGGCCTTGCGCACGCCGCAGGCCGGCGTGCTGTGCGACCGATATTTCTGCGCGGACCAGCAGGGCGTCTCCGGCGAGTTGACGCGCAAATACCTGGGCGCCGAGGCCGCCGCGAGCCTGGCCGCGCAAGGCGACTTCGACCGCAGCGCCTTCACCTATGCCAATGGCGTGTTCTGCGACACGCGGGAGCGTGTGTGCCGCGAGGATCGCTATTTCGATCCCGACGGCAAGCGCAGCGGCGCAGTGGATCCGGTCCACACCCGGCTGCTGTTTCCGCAGTGAGGCTGGCCGCGGCTCAGGCGCCCCGCGTCACCGGGGCCACGCGCGCCCACTCCGCATCGGTGTACAAGCGCGAGCGCAACAGGAAGCGCCGGCCCTCGGCGCTGTCCAGCGAAAAGGCGCCGCCGCGCCCGGGCACGGCATCGATGATGAGTTGCGTGTGTTCCCAATAGGCGAACTGGTCTTCGCCCATATAAAAGGGGCAGCCCTCCAGTTCGCCCAGCAGCACATCCGTGGCGCCGACCATGAAACCGCCGGCTGGATAGCACATGGGCGAGCTGCCGTCGCAGCAGCCGCCCGATTGATGGAACATCAGCGGCCCATGCTTGGCCTTCAGGGTTGCGATGAGGTCGCGCCCGGCATCGGTGGCGACCACGCGCGGCGTGCGCGGCATCATGCGCTGTCTCCGGGTCGGGGGCGGGGAAGCCCGCGGGCCTCCCCGAGGGGTTTCAGAAAAAGCCCAGCGCCTTGGGCGAATAGCTCACCAGCAGGTTCTTGGTCTGCTGGTAGTGGTCCAGCATCATCTTGTGCGTTTCGCGCCCGATGCCGGACTGCTTGTAGCCGCCAAAGGCCGCGTGCGCCGGGTAGGCGTGATAGCAGTTGGTCCACACCCGGCCGGCCTTGATGCCGCGTCCCATGCGATAGCAGGTGTTGATGTCGCGCGACCATACGCCGGCGCCCAGGCCGTAGAGGGTGTCATTGGCCAGCGCCAGGGCGTCGTCGGCGTCCTTGAAGGTCGTCACCGCCACCACGGGGCCGAAGATCTCCTCCTGGAAGACGCGCATGCGGTTATTGCCCTTGAACACCGTGGGCTGCACGTAATAGCCCTCGGCCAGGCCGCCGGCCAATTGCGCGCGCTCGCCGCCGGCCAGCACCTGGGCGCCTTCCTGCCTGCCGATGTCCAGGTAGGAGAGGATTTTTTCCAGTTGCTCGGCCGAGGCTTGCGCGCCCAGCATGGTGTCGGGGTCCAGGGGATTGCCCTGCTTGATGGCGGCCACGCGCGCGAGGGCGCGCTCCATGAACTTATCGTAGATGGACTCCTGGATCAGCGCGCGGCTGGGGCAAGTGCAGACCTCGCCCTGGTTGAGCGCGAACATCACGAAGCCCTCGATGGCCTTGTCGAAGAAATCGTCATCGGCCGCGGCGACGTTGTCAAAGAAGATATTGGGCGATTTGCCGCCCAGCTCCAGCGTGACCGGGATGATGTTCTGCGAGGCGTACTGCATGATGAGGCGCCCCGTGGTGGTCTCGCCGGTGAAGGCGATCTTGGCGATGCGCTTGCTGGAGGCCAGGGGCTTGCCGGCCTCCAGGCCGAAGCCGGTCACGATGTTGAGCACGCCCGGCGGCAGGATGTCGCCGATCAACTCGGCCCACATCAGGATGCCCAGCGGGGTCTGTTCGGCGGGCTTCAGGACCACGCAATTGCCGGCCGCCAGCGCCGGCGCCAGTTTCCAGGCCGCCATCAGGATGGGGAAGTTCCAGGGGATGATCTGCCCCACGACGCCCAGCGGTTCGCGGAAGTGATAGGCCACGGTGTCGGCGTCGATTTCCGACAGGCCGCCCTCCTGGCCGCGGATGACCGAGGCGAAGTAGCGGAAATGGTCGATGGCCAGCGGGATGTCGGCCGCGCGCGCTTCGCGGATCGGCTTGCCGTTGTCCCAGGTCTCGGCGGTGGCCAGCAGCTCCAGGTTGGCTTCCATCACATCGGCGATGCGCAAGAGCAGCCGCGCGCGTTCGGCCGGCGCCGTGGCGCCCCATTTGGGCGCGGCGCGGTGCGCGGCGTCCAGCGCCATCTCGATGTCGCGCTCCTTGGAGCGGGCGTGGCACGACAGCAGCTGGCCGGTGACCGGCGTGAGATTGTCGAAGGTCTCGCCATCGGCCGGGGCCTGCCAGCGGCCGTCGATGAAATTGCCGTACGTCTTCTTGAGGTCCAGCCGCGTGCCGTAGCTCTCGGGCGTGATGCGGGTCGCGATGTCCATGCTTGTCTCCGGGTCGTGGTTTGTTGTCGGGGCGGGGAGGCCCTGTCCTTCTCCAAGCAAAGTCCGTGCCAGTAGACAGGGCCGGTTGGCGCGTGCGACAGTAGGGCGGCGCGGACCCGCCGCGCGGCGTGCCGGCGGGCCGGCCTGTCGCGTTTTGCGACAGCGCCGCGCAACAGGTGTCGCAGAACGCCGAGAGACGGAGACAATCCATGGTCCATCGACAACGGGCGCTGAGCCAGGCGCGCGCCCTTTTCACCGAGCAGGGCGTCTTGCCCAGCGGGCTGGTGGCCGAGCCCATCCTGCGTTCCTGGCGCCGCTGCGCCGAACTGGGCATAGACATGCGCGGCGCGCGCCAGGACGACCCCCTGACCGCCGCCGAGCTGCGCGCCGCGCGGCAGCGCAACGAGGCCTTGCGGCGGGCGGCCGAACCCGCCCTGGCCCGGCTGCGCGCCGCCGGCGGCATCATCATCCTGACCGACGCCCAGGGCCTGGTGCTCGATTGCGAGGGCGACAGCGGCTTTGCCGAGCGCGCCCGGCGCGTGGCCCTGATGCCGGGGGCCAGCTGGGGCGAGGCCGCCGCCGGCACGAATGCCATCGGCACCGCGCTGGCCGAGGGCCGCGCCCTGGTGGTGCGAGGCGCCGAACACTACCTCGAATCCAACCGCATCCTCACCTGCATGGCCGTGCCGGTGTCCGATAGCGAGGGCCGGACCCTGGGCGTGCTGGACTTTTCCTGCCAGACGGCCCTGGCCCGCCCCGAGCTGCTGGCGCAGGTGACGGCGGCCGTCGACGACATGGAGCGCGCGATCTTCGAGGCCGCCCATGGCCGCCACGACGTGCTCCGTCTCGAAGACCGGGCCTTGCTGGCCTTCGACGGCGAGCGCCTGGCCGGCGCCAACCGCCATGCGCGGGCCTTGCTGGGCCTGGATGGCCAGGCCATCGGCGCCCTGCGTTATGCCGATCTGTTCGACGGCGATCCCGCCCAGGGCCTGGCGCGCACCCGCGAGGGACGCGCATTGCGCCTGCGCGAGCCGCGCCGGGCGGCCGTGGCGCCGGCCGCGGGCCTGCCCACCGGCCGGCCGGGCGTGTATTTCGAGGCGGCCACGCTGGCCGCGCTGGCGCGCGCGGTCCATCTTTGCGATGCCGGCGTGTCGCTGCTGGTGCAGGGCGAGACCGGCGCGGGCAAGGAGGTGTTCGCCCGCGAACTGCATGCGCGCAGCCGCCGCGCCCGGGGCCCGTTCGTGGCCATCAATTGCGCCGCCCTGCCCGAGAGCCTGATCGAATCCGAACTCTTCGGCTATGAAGAGGGCGCGTTCACCGGCGCGCGCCGCCAGGGCAGCAAGGGCCTGTTGCGCCAGGCGCATGGCGGCCTGTTGTTCCTGGACGAGATCGGCGACATGCCGCTGGCCTTGCAGGCCCGCCTGTTGCGCGTGCTGCAAACGCGCGAAGTCTCGCCCTTGGGCGGCGGCAAGCCGGTGGAGGTGGATTTCGCGCTGGTGTGCGCCACGCACCGGCCGCTGGCCCGGGGCCAGGGCGATGCCCCCGTGCGCGCCGACCTGTACTACCGCATCGCCGAATACACCGTGTCGCTGCCGCCGCTGCGCGAGCGCGCGGATCTGCCGGCGCTGCTGCGCCAGATGTGGGCGTCCCAGCCGGGCCCGGCGCTGCCGCCGGCCATCGAGGCCGAGCTGGCCGCCTATGCCTGGCCCGGCAATTACCGCCAGCTGAGCGCCGTGCTGCGCACGCTCAAGGTCCTGGCCGGCCCGGACGGCGTGGTCGAGCGCGACATGCTGCCGGCCGACATCCGCGACCAGGCTCCCGCCGCCGCGGCCGATCTTCAGGCGGTCACCGAGAGCGCCATCCAGGCCGCGCTGGCCGCCCATGGCGGCAATGTCAGCCGCGCGGCGCGGGCGCTGGGGGTGCACCGCAGCACGCTATACCGGCGGCGCATGCACTAGGCGCGGCGGTGCCGCGCGGCGAAAGCATAGGGTTAAATTGATGGGATACAATTAGTTTGTATGCCATCTAATTTTTCCTATCATGCCTGATTCCTCCACCGCCGCGGCGCGCTTCGGCTCGCTGCTGTCCCAGGCCGCGCGCAGCTGGCGCCGCGCCGCCGACCGCCGTCTGCTTCCCTTTGGCCTGACCGACGCCACCTGGCTGCCGCTGCTGCGCGTGTCGCGCGCCGGCCGCCCGATGCGCCAGAAAGAACTGGCCGCCTCGCTGGGCCTGGACGGCTCTTCCATCGTGCGGGTGCTTGACGCGCTGGAGGCCGGCGGCCTGCTGGCCCGCCGCGAAGATCCCGATGACCGGCGCGCCAAGGCGCTGACCCTGACACCGGCCGGCCAGGCCGTGGTCGAACAGGTCGAGGCCGTGGCGCGCCAGGTGCGCGAGGCCGCGCTGGCCGATCTGCCGCCCGAAGCGATCGCCGGGGCGTGCGCCTTGCTCGAACACATTTGCGAGCGGCTGGACGCCGAAGGAGAGGGCGCATGAACACCCCCGTACCCCGCGTGCAGCTATGGATGCTGGCGGTCTTCACGTTCAGCGGCACGCTGGCCATGCACATCTTCGTGCCGGCGCTGGCCATGGCCGGCAAGGACCTGGGGGCCAGCAATGCTTCCATGCAGATGACGGTCAGCCTCTACATCCTGGGGTTGGCCGGCGGCCAGCTGATCTACGGCCCCTTGTCGGATCGCTTCGGCCGCCGCCCGGTGCTCATGGGCGGCCTGGTCGTCTACACGCTGGCCGGCCTGGCCGCGGCCCTGGCGCCCGGCGCCCATGCCCTGATCGCCGCGCGGCTCTTCCAGGCGCTGGGCGGCTGCGCGGGCCTGGTGCTGGCGCGCGCCATCGTGCGCGACACCGCGGCCGACAATTCGGCCGCCAAGCGCCTGGCGCTGATGAACATGATGGTGATGATCTCGCCAGCGCTCGCGCCGCTGGCCGGCAGCTTTCTGGCGGCCACGCTGGGGTGGCGCTCCATCCTGGCGGTGCTTTGCCTGCTGGGCGTGGGCAACCTGCTGCTGGCCTGGCGCAAGCTGCCCGAGACGCTGGCCCAGGCCGCGCCGCTGACGCCGGCCCGGCTGCTGCGCGACTACGGCGCGCTGTTCCGTTCGCGGCGTTTCGTGGGCTATACCCTGGGCGGCGGCTGTGCCACGACGTCCATGTATGCCTTCGTGGCGAGCGCGCCCTTTATTTTCATCGAGCAGTTGCACCGTCCCGAGCACGAGGTGGGCGTCTACCTGGCCATCCTGGTCTCCGGCGTGTGGCTGGGCAATGCGGTGTGCGGGCGACTGCTCAATGTCATCCCCATCGACCGCCTGCTGACGGGCGGCAATCTGTTGAGCGCCGTCAGCGTGCTCGCGCTGCTGGGCTGCGTGCTGGCCGGCGTGATGGACACCACGCTCACCATGGTGTTGATGTTTATCTTCTGCGTGGGCGCGGGAGCCTGTTCGCCGGCGGCGCTGACGCTTGCCATGAGCGTCAACCCGCAGGTGATAGGCTCGGCCTCCGGCCTGTATGGCTGCACCCAGATGGCCATCGGCGCGATCTGCACCAGCCTGGCCGGCCTGGGCGGCTCGCCCCTGCGGTCGGCCGTGCTGGTGATCGCCGCGGCCTGCGTGCTGTCGCAGCTGGCCTTGCGCATGGCGCAGTCCCGCGCCGGCGGCCGGCAGCCCGCATATTGATTTCTACGGCGTTCGCATTGGCGTTATGCTCTGCGAGTCGCGTACCCCTGATGAGAGCTGGAGACAGAAATGAGTCAAGACAAACCCAAATTCCTGGTTGAGCGCCACCCGAACCCGGTGGCGCCCGCCGAACGCGAGCGCTTGCTCCAGGACCCGGGGTTTGGCCGGATTTTCACCGACCACATGGCCACCGTGCGCTACAGCGCCGACCGCGGCTGGCATGACGCCAAGATCGTTGCGCGCGGCGATCTGAATCTCAACCCGTCGACCCTGGTGCTGCATTACGCCCAGGAGATCTTCGAGGGGCTCAAGGCCTACCGCCTGCCCGACGGCGGCGCCACGCTGTTCCGCCCCGACGCCAATGCGCGCCGCTTCCGCAACTCGGCCGCCCGCCTGGCCATGGCCGAGTTGCCCGAGGACATCTTCGTCGAGTCCGTCGAGGCCCTGGTGCGCCTGGAGCGCGACTGGATTCCCTCGGCCGACGGCGCTTCGCTCTATCTGCGTCCTTTCATGATCGCCACCGAGGTCGCGCTGGGCACCAAGCCGTCTTCCGAATACCTGTACGCCGTCATCGCCTCGCCCGTGGGCGCCTACTTCAAGGGCGGCGGTTCGGCCGTCACCATCTGGGTGTCCGACAACTACACCCGCGCCGCGCCCGGCGGCACTGGCGCGGCCAAATGCGGCGGCAACTACGCGGCCAGCCTCCAGGCCCAGGCCGAAGGCGCGCGTGAAGGCTGCGACCAGGTGGTCTTCCTCGATGCGGTCGAGCGCCGCTGGATCGAGGAGCTGGGCGGCATGAACGTCTTCTTCGTCTTTGCCGACGGCTCGCTGCAGACGCCGCCCCTGACCGGCACCATCCTGCCCGGCATCACCCGCGACTCGCTGATCACCCTGGCCCGCGACCTGGGCATGACGGTGCGCGAAGAGCCCTACGCCATCGACCAATGGCAGGAAGACGCCAAGAGCGGCAAGCTGGTCGAGTCCTTTGCCTGCGGCACGGCCGCCGTGGTCACGCCCATCGGCCAGGTCAAGGGCCGCAAGCACGGCTTTACCATCGGCACGGGCGGCGCGGGCGAGATCACGCTGCGCCTGAAGGCCGCGCTGCAGGACATCCAGCGCGGCCGCAGCGCCGACAAGCACGGCTGGCTGCACAAGGTGGACTGAGGCCACGCTCCCGGAAGCCGCGCGATGCGCGGCTTTTTTTTGCGCCGGCCCCGCTTGCGCCCGGGCAAGCGGGGCCGGCCGTGTTCAATGCGCCAGCAGGCGCTTGACCTCGTCTTCCTTGAGCGCCTTGCCCATGGCCAGCAGGAAGACCTTGAACATCAGGCCGCATACCCAGGTCGCCAGCGTCAGCGTGAAGAAGACCGCCACGATCCAGTCCGCCACCGGATGGCCGCCGGGCAGCAGGGCCGGCTGATAGATCGACACGCCGGCGATCACCACCCAATGGCTGGTGCAATAAAAGCATTTGGCCAAGTGGCCCAGCTGCGGATGCCAGCGCAGCATCCGCTTGCGCCAGGGCTCGAAGATGGCGGTCTGCGTCATCGTCATGGCGATGCTGGCCGAGGCCAGCGCCAGGGCCACGCAGGTCCACAGGGCTTGCAGGATGGGGGGATTCATAGCGACTCCAGACAGGGAAAAGCCTCGCGGCGGATTCTTGCATCAACAAAAGATACATGAAAGCGCGCACACGGGTGAAGATATCCCCAGGCCGCGTAGGGGATCCGCGCGCCCGGGGGCGTCTAGTGGTCCAGTCCTTGCGGGAAGGCCTGCATGCGCTGGCCGAAGTCGCGCGCCAGGTCGGCCAGGGTGACGGCGCGCAGGCGCTTGACGAGCAGGGCCTCGGCGTCGGCCAGGGCGTCGGCCAGGGCCGCGTTGACGGCGTGCTCGACCGCGCAATCGGGGTTGTTCTGGTCCAGGCCGATGGCATAGAGACGTTCGATGCCGACGGCTTGGTAGATGTCGTAGAGACTGACCTGGGCCAGGTCGCAAGCCAGGCTCCAGCCGCCGCGATGGCCTTTCTCGGAGCGCACATAACCGGCCTTGCGCAGGCCGGCCAGGGTGCGGCGCACGACGGCCGCATGGGTGCCCAGCATGGCGGCGATGCGCTCGGAGGTCATGGGCGGGTCATCCCGCGACATATGCAGCAGCACATGCAGCACGCGGGACAGGCGGCTATCGGTTCTCACGCGGCTTCCTGCATGGAGTGGTGCGCCGATTGTAGCCGGGGCCTCAGGCCGCCAGCCGCTGTGGCGCTTCCTGGGCCAGGGTCATCTGGTAGAGGGCGGCGATCAGGTCCGATTGGGTGACCAGGCCTTGCAGACGGCCGGCCGGGTCCAGCACGGGCACGCAGTGCAGGCCGTCGGCCATGGGGCGCGCAAGTTCGACGGCGGGCAGGTCGGGGGTGGCGAAAGCGCCCTCGGAGCGCATGCATTCGGCCAGCGCCGCGCCGCGCGCCTGTCCGGCCAGGGCATCGTGTTCGCTCAAGAGACCCAGATATGTGCCGCTGGCGGTCTCGACGACGGGCAGCACGCCCAGGCGATGGCGGCGCATGAGGTTCAATGCGTGCTCCAGGCTGTCGTGCGCGTGGAGGCTGACGACGTCGCGCGACATGATGTCGGCGCAATGGACCCGGCCGTGGCGGCGCGCCGCGGCGCGGGTTTCGGCCGCCAGGACGATGGCCTGCAGGTCTTCCTCGCTGATGTCCAGCAGCTCGTCATGGGCCGCCAGGGTCTGGCGCAGGTCTTCGGGAGAGAAGCCCAGGCGCTGGCTGGGGATCGGGTCGCGGGTCTGGTGCGGCGCGGCGCTGTCCTGCGGGCGCCGGGGGTAGTGGCACCTGAGCAGGCCGTTGAAGGCGATGGCGATGCTGACCAGCACAAGGGAATTGATGCCCACCGGCCAGAGCGCGAAGCCGAAGCCCAGCTGGCTCACGGCGGGCCCGCCCAGCACGGCGGTCAGGGCCACGGCCCCGCCGGGCGGATGCAGGCAGCGCAGCGCGAACATGGCGGCGATGGCCAGGCCGCCGGCCATGGCGGCCGCCCAGGCGGTGTCGGGGATGCACAGGGCGCAGGCCACGCCCACCAGGGCGGACACGATGTTGCCGCCCAGGATGGACCAGGGCTGGGCCAGCGGGCTGGCCGGCGCGGCAAAGAGCAGGACGGCCGAGGCGCCCATGGGGGGCACGAACCAGGGGCTGGCCTGGCCCAGGGCATGGCGGCCTATCCATTCGGTGCACAGCAGACCGAGCAGCGCCCCGATGGCGCCATAGCATTTTTCCCGGGGGCTGGCCCCCACGGGGACGGGGGCGAAGGCGCGCAACCAGTTGGCAAAGCGGGCAGACAAGACTTTCTCCTCGTGGCCGGCCGGCCACGCGGGGGAGGACTGTAGCATGCGCTCCAAACCCTTGTCTGAATAAGCTTATGACGCCTGGGCGGCGGGCTGGCGGGCGCGTCCGCATTTTGGTTCAATCGGCAGGCCATCCGCGAGGCGGGCGGCCGCTTCCAGGAGCATGCGATGTCTTCTTCTTATTTCCGGCCGGTGGCGCTCGAGCACGCCAGCCGGCTCATCAATCACGGCCCCACCGTGTTGATCACCACGCGCCATGGCGCGGTGCGCAACATCATGGCGGCGGCCTGGTCCATGCCGGTGGAGTTCACGCCCCCGCGTGTGTCGGTGGTGATCGACAAGCACACCTATACGCGCGAGCTGATGCAGGCCAGCGGGCATTTCGGGCTGCTGATCCCGGGCGCGGCGCTGGCGGACCTGACCTATGCGGTGGGCAGCGTGTCCGGCCGGCAGGGCGACAAGTTCGCGCGCCATGGCATCGAGGCCTTCGAGGGGCCGGCGCTGGGCCTGCCCCTGTTGGAGGCCGGCATGGCGGCCTGGATGGAGTGCCGCTGGATCCCCGAGACGCATACCGAGGACGCCTACGACACCTGCTTTGCCGAGGTGGTGAGCGCGGCGGCCGACAGCCGCATCTTCGCGGACGGCCACTGGAATTTCACGGAGGCCAACCGCGAGCTGCACACCTTGCACCATCTGGGCGCGGGCAATTTCGCGGTGGCCGGCACGCCCATCAAGGCGCGCGGGGGCTAGGCCGCCGCGGCGCTCAGATGCTCGTGGAGGATGGTCGAGCCGATGCCGATGAGCGCCAGCCCGCCCAGGATTTCGGCACGCTTGCCGGCCATGGCGCCCAGCACCCGGCCCAGCATGACGCCCAGCGTCACCATGGTCAGCGTGGCCAGCCCGATGGCCAGGGCGGTCAAGACAATGTTGTTGTCGATGAAGGCCAGGCTCACGCCCACGGCCATGGCGTCGATGCTGGTGGCAAAGCCGGTGGCGGCCAGCAGCCAGAAGCCATGGCGCGAGGCCGGCGCGGCGGCTTCGGCCTCGCCGGCCAGCCCATTGCGTATCATCATCACGCCCAGCACGCAGAGCATGCCGAAGGCGATCCAGTGGTCCCAATCGGCGATGAATGTGGCCGCGATGGAGCCCAGCGCCCAGCCGATCAGCGGGGTGATGGCCTCGATCACGCCGAAGATCAGGCCGGTGCGCAAGGCCTCGGCGAAACGGGGTTTGTGCAGGGCGGCGCCCTTGCTGACGGCGGCCGCGAAGGCGTCGGTCGACATGGCGAAGGCCAGCACCACGGTGGACAACAGATTCATCTGATACTCCTGCCGGGCCGCTACGCATAGACCTCGGCCCTGCCGCCCGGCGCGGCAGGGAAGGTCCATGGTCTCGCCAGGCCGGCAGGCTGCCCGCGCCATGGCCGTGTCGGGCCAAGCCTGTTGACGCGGGCCCTTCCCGTGGCGGAAAGGCGGCTACTCCCCAAAAGGTGCAGCGAGTGTAGCAGGGACGCCGATGACCTGCCTGCCGGCGTGTCCGCGCGGCTGGGTATCATAAAGCCATGATTCCCGTAGGCATTCCTTCGATCTGGTTCTTCCTGTTGCCGCTGCTGTCCCTGCTCGCCCTGGTCTGCCTGGCGGTCTGGGGCCTGGGCCTGGCGTTCAGCCGGAGCTGGCGGCGGGCGTTGCGCCGGCATCCCTGGCTCGGCCTGGCCGCCTTCCTGCCGTTGGCCCTGCTGCTGGCCTATGGCATCGACTTCGCGCTCTCGGTGTGGCGCTACCAACAGGAGGTGGCGCGCCAGGAAGCGGCCCGCCTGGTGACCCTGGGCCAGGCGCGGACGATCGAAGGCATCGCCATGCCGGCCGGCACCCGGCTGCAATTGATGCGCGAGGGCCGGCCCGAGACCTTTGTCGAGGCAGTCTTCCCTCAGGCCGTGGCGGTGCAGGGCCTGCAGGCGCGCCGGCTCGCCCGCCGCGTGTCGGCCCGCTACGACGGGCGCGGCGACGCGGAGATCGGCAGCGAGGCGGTCTCGATGTCGGTGTTCGGCGAGGGGGCGCAGCAGGTGCAGGGCTGGCTGTGCGATGCCGGGCAGGCCATCGAGTTCGAGTTCAAGGCAGGCCAGCCGGTGTTCGAGCAATGCACGCTGGCCGCCGGCGATGACCATGCGCTGGCCGTGTCCGGGGCCCGGCTGCGGGCCTCCACCGGCACGGTCTACGTCGACGGCCATGTGGACCCGGACCGCTGGAGCATAGACCTGAAGCCGGGGCAGGTCCTGCAGCTGGAAGGCATGTGGCTGGCCGAGGCGCATCTGCGCCTGCGGGCCGATGGGGGCTTGCATGCCTTGTCCTCGGCCACCTTGATTTGCCCGCACGCGCTGGGCGCCTTGCGCTATCCCGCGGGCACCCAGGTGCAGACCGTCGCGCGGGGCTGGCAGGGCCGGCGCCCCTGGCTGTTTACGCCGCCGCGCGAGACGCCAGCCCGCTATGCCGGGCACGCGGACGTCGACGGCACGCAGTCGGTGGTGCAGACGCGCCAGGGCGAGGTGCTCAGCATTGCGCCCAGCCGCGAGCTGGGCGTCAGGGAGTGGATGACGTTCGGCCCGGACGCCGCTTTGCCGGCTTGCCCGCGCTAGCCTTGGGCGCCGGCGCGGCGGCCGTGTTCAAGCGCTCCAGCCAGGACAGCGTCTCCACATAGGCCATGAACTGATGCAGATAGTCGGGCGAGAGCGCGCGCATGTGCGACAGCGCCCGGTGCACCAGATGGTCGGAGTTCAAGGGGCCGGCGTTTTCGGGCAATTGCTCCATGGATTGGCGCAGCTGCTGGTCGGCGCTCAGGCGCGTCCAGATGGCGCGGAAGTCATCCAGCAGCGGCAGCTCGGGATAGTGCTCGCGCAGGCCGCCGGACGGCATCGCGGCGCGCCCGGCGATATGCGCCAGCAAGTCCGGCAGCGGCGCGGCGGCCGGCTGCGCGGCGGACGGCATGGCCGCGGCCGGCGCGTCGGCCAGGCGGGCATAGTCTTCGATGAGGCGGGCCAGCCTGTCCTCGACCGCGCGGCGCGCGCCGCCTTGCAGCTGCCCGGCGCGCCGCGCCAGGGCTTCAAGCACGGCGAAGCGCACCGGATCGGCGCGATGGGCGCCCTGTTCGCGCCAGGCCTGCAGGCGGGCGGCGCTATCCACCCGCGCTATCCCCGGGCTTGCCGGCGCCGGCCTGGCGCGGCACGGGCGCGATTTCCACGCGGCGGTTCCTGGCCCGGCCTTCGGCATCGGCATTGGAAGCCACGGGCTGCTCGGCGCCGAAGGCCGCCGCGAACAGCGTGTTGGCCGGGATGCCGGCCTCGATCAGCGCGCGCGTGACCGTCAGCGCGCGTTGGGCCGAGAGGTCCCAGTTATCGGCAAAGCGCCGGTTGAATTCGCTCACGGGCTGGTCGTCGGTAAAACCGCTCACCATGAGGATCTCGTCGCGGTCGCGCAGATAGGCCGTCAGCGGCGCGGCCAGGCTCTTGAGCACGTCGCGCCCTTCGGGTTGGAGCTGGTCGGAGTTCAGCGCAAAGAGCACGCTGCCGCTGATGCCGATGCGGCCGTCGACCAGGGTCACGCGGCCGGCGGCCAGCGGGCCGGCCAGGGCCTGCTCCAGCGTCTCGCGCCGCTCGGTCTCGGCCTGGCGCTCCTTGACTTCTTCGTCCAGCTTGACCGAGAGCTGCAATTGCACGCCGATGATGCCCACCAGGATGAGCACGAAGGCGCCCAGCAGCACCGACATCAGGTCGCCAAAGACCGCCCAGGCGGGGGCCGGGGTCTCCGGGCCGGCGTCGAACTCGTCTCTCATGCGGCCTCGGCACCGTCGCGGTTGAGCTGCTGCAGCTCCTGCATGATCTGCTTTTGCGACAGCAGGGAAAGATCGACGACCTCGCGGGCCTGGGCCACGTAATAGGCCAGCTGCTCGTCGCTGCGGGCCAGCGACTTGGCCAGCGCCGATTCGATGCGTTCGAGTTGGGCGACCAGCTTGCCGTTGGCTTCATCGAACAGGCGCACCGCCACGCCCAGGGCCTCGCCCAGGCTGGCGACCTCGGCCGCACTGCCAGTGACCTGGTCGGCCACGGCGCCCAGCTTGCCGGTCTCGCCTTCGACATGTTCGGTGAAACGCTGGCCCACGCGCTCGAGCAGATCGGCCGAGGACGCCACCAGGGCATCCACCGCGGCGCGCTGTTCATGGCTGGCGTGGTTGATGGCCTTGAGCAGGGTGTCCACGGTGTCGAGGAGATGGCCGCGTTCTTGCAGCATGGCGTTGTCGCGCGCCATGCTGTCCGAAAGTTTCTGGCGCAGTTCGGCGAGCATTTCGGCGGCGGCCTTGGGCGCCTGCGAGGCCGCCTCCAGCAGACGCTCGATTTCGGTGATCATGTGCTCAGACCGCGCCGCGGCCTGGGTCGTGAGGTCGCCGACGGCGGCCGAGAAGTTATCGCAGATCTCCTGCTGGCGCGCCAGGGTACGGTTGCCGGTGTCTTCCCATTCGGCGCGCAGCGCCGCGGCCACGCCGGCCAGCGACTCGGTCCAGGCGGCCAGGCGCGCCTCGTCGCGGGCCGCCAATTCGCCGTGCAGACGGCCATGGGCCTGGTCCACCGTGGCCAGCAGCGAGGCCGAGTGGCCCTCGAAGCGTTCGGCCGCCGCATCCAGGGCGGCGCGGTGGGCGTCGGCCAGCGTGGCGCTGGCCGCGTCGTGGCGGGCCAGGGCTTCGTGCCAGGCCTGGGCGAGCTGTTCGGTGGTCCGGTCCATGCGGGCGGCGACGTTGTCGACCAGGCCGGCCGAGCGGGCCTCGAAAGCCGCCGCGAAGCCGTCCAGCGTCTCGCGCAGCCGCGCGGCCAGCTGGGCCTGGCCCTGCGCCTGGCCGGCCAGGGCGGCTTGCCAGCCCTGCAGGGCACCGGCCGTGCCCTCGGACACGGCGTGGGCCGCGCCCTCCAGGCGGGCGGAGAGGCTTTCGATGAGGTTGCCGGAACGCGCCTCGAAGGTGGCGCAGAACTGTTCCAGCGCGGCGCGCAGCGCCTGGGCCGCGTCCTGTTGGCCGCGCTGCTGCTCGCCCAGCGCGGCCTGCCAGGCGCCCAGGGCGGACTGCACATTGCCGGCGATGGCGCCGGCCGTGCCGTCCAACCGCATGCCCACGCTGTCGACCAGGGCCGTGGCGCGGCTGTCAAAGCCCGTGCTGAACTGCTCCAGGGCCAGGCGCAGGTCCTGGGCCAGCGCCGCCTGGGCCGCCTGTTGTTCGGCCAGCGCGGCCTTCCAGATGTCGGCCACGCCGGCCGTGGCGGCCGCGACGCTGTCGGTGGTGCCGGCCATGCGGGCGGCCACATCGTCCAGCAGGCGGGCCGAGCGGGTCTCGAAGGTGGCCGCAAAACGGCCCAGCGCGGCCTCGAGCTGTTCGGCCTGCGCGGCGTGTCCCTGCCGCTGCTGGTCCAGCGCCTCGGTCCAGGCCTGGGCCGTTGCCTGCGAGCCGGCGGCCAGGGCCGAAGTGGCGTGTTCCAGGCGGGCCGAGACGTCGGCCAGCAGGGCCGAGGCGCGCTGCTCGAAGCCGGCGGCGAATTGTTCCAGCGCCCCGCGCAAGTCCTGGTTGAGCGCCTGGTTGGCGGCCGCTTGGCCGGCCAGGGCTTCGGTCCAGTTGCCGGCCAGGGCCGCGCTGGTCTGTTCCAGGCGCGTGGACAGGCGGTCCATCTGCTGCTGCAAGGCCTGGGTGACCGTATCGCGCCAGGCGGCGGTTTCGCGCGCCAGGGTCTGCATGGTGGTCTGCACGGCGGGCTGGATGGCCGCGCCGGCGGCCTGGGCGCTCTCGGCCACGCTGTGCGTGAGCGCGGTTTCCACCGAATTGGCCAGGCGTCCGTACACGGCCTCGGTCTTGCCGTGGAAGGCTTCCTGGCCGGCCAGCAGACGCTGGTTGAGGGCCTGGCTCTGGCTTTCCATCGAGGCCATCATGGCCGCCAGCCGGTCGGCCAGCAGCGGCAGGGCTTCGGCCTGGCCGCGCAGCAGCTTGAAGCTCTCTTCGCGCTGGTGGGCCAGTGAATAGCCGCGTAGCGTCGTGGCGGCCTTGGTATCGAGGTATTCGCCGGCCTGCAGGCGGGCGCGGCGGCACAGGGCCGACAGCAGGCCCAGCATGGCCGAGGCCGCGACCCCGGCCACCGAGGTGCCGAAGGCAAAGCCCAGGCCCTTGACCGGCGCGGCCAGCGAGGCGCGCATGGCGGCCAGGTCGGTGGCGCTTTCCAGTGCCAGGCCCGTGCCGCGCAGCGTGGCCACCATGCCCAGGAAGGTCCCCAGCATGCCCAGCAGCACGAGCAGGCCCACCAGATAGGGGGTGAGGGCGGGGCCGGGCAGGCTGGCGCGTTCGCCCTCGATGCGCAGCCTGGCCGCGTTGCGCAGGCTGGGATGCAGGCCGTCCAGCCAGCTGCCCAGCTGCGGCGGCGCCTCCGACAGGCCCTCCAGCGCGCGCGTCAGGCCGCGCGTGGCCTGCTGATAGCGCAGCAGTTCCAGGGCGCCGGCCAGGTAGCAGACCCCGATCAGGGCGGTGATGGACAGGGCCAGCGGATTGCCGCCGATGTAGCCGGCGCCTATCCAGCCGATGGCGGCCAAGCCCGCGAGGAAGACGATGAGAGGGAGGATGCGAGTCATGAGGGCCTGATTAGCGGGCGCGAAGGGCGGCAAGCAACCCCTCGACCGGTTGTAGTCGAACTTCCAGTTCGGCGAGCAATACGCTCTGCATGTCCTTGCGGAAACTTTCCAGCCAGCCGCCCCGGCGGGCGTCAGGCTGCTCCGCCAGCGCGGCCTCTTCGGCCTCGCGCAGGCGGTGGAAATGCTTTTCGAGCAGCCCCGGCACCGTCGCCAGCAGGCTGCGCTCGCGCGGCAGCAGGCCGCGTTCCATGATGGCGTCCATCACGGCCAACTGCGTGAGCGCCGGCGTGCTGGCCGCCAGCGTGGCGCGCAAGCGCGTGCGCAGGTTGCCGATGCGCGTTTCCATGGTCTGCTGCAGGGCCAGGTAAAGCTGCCGGTAGGTCTTGTAGTCGTCTTCGGCGGGCGCGTCCTTGGCCTGGAAGGGCGAGGGGCCGCGCTGCTTGATGTCCCGGGCGATGGCATTGGACAGGCCGGTGCGCAGCAGGACGAGGTCGCGCTCCTGGACACGGTCCAGGCGGGCCTCCCCGGGCACGGGCTTGCTGTTGAGCGCCGCGGCCAGGGCAAGGCCATCGGTCCAGCCCAGCCATTGGCTGAGATGGTCCGACAGGAGTTGGCCGGATTCGGGAACATCGGCGTCGGTCAACCGGGTCAGCAGACGGATGAAAGCCGGTCCGCCGACGCCGGGGCGCCGGGACGATTGCACCATGCAACAGAACCAAAAAGCCAGGAGTTTACACGCGCCCGGCCGCCGTGCCCGCCCGGACCGGCGCGGGCCGGGCGGCCGGGCGGGGCGGCGAGAGCGCAGCCGGCGGGGGCCGCGGCCGGCGCCCGCGCCGGGAAACCGCGGCATACCTGGCCGCCGCTTGACGACGATCAAAGGGCGCGCCCGCGGATCGGCCCCCCGCGCTTGATCGGACGGATAGACCTATATAAAACTTGTATCAATATTTCACAAAAGGGTGGGCATGAAGCTGCGCGATTGGAGGATAGGCGTGCGCCTGGGGGCGGCGATCTGGGTATTGCTGCTGCTGATGGGCGCGATGATGGGCGTCAGCCTGTGGGGCGTGGGCCAGATGCGCGAAGCCGGACAACGCCTGGACGGCGCCATGCAGCGCGTGGCGCTGGCCGCGGAATGGCAGGGCGTGCTGGATTCGCACATGGAGGCGGTCTCGGCCTTTCTGCAGACCGCCGACGCCGACGAAGCGCAGCGCCTGCTCGCCAAGTTCGACGCCCAGACCCGGCGCAGCAATGAGATCAAGGCGGCCCTGGAAGCCGGCATGGACGAAGACGCGGCCCAGGTGCTGGCCGCGATCAGCGCCGCCATGACGCAATACCGCCAGGTGCGCGCCGAGGCGGCCGGCATCAAGCAGCGTGACGACGCGGCCGACCGGCCCGCGCTCAACGCCCTGGTGAGCGGGCAGTTGCGCCCGACCATGCAGGCGTATATCGACGCGGTGGGACGCTACGGCCATCTGTCGCGCCAGCGGGCCGCGCAGGCCGGCGAGCAGGCCGGACACGCGGCCGGCATGGTGCGCATGCTGATGTTTTCTTTCGGCGTGGCGGTGCTGGGCCTGGGCGGCCTGCTGGGCTGGCTGGTGACGCGCAGCATCGTGCGTCCCATCGCCTACGCGGTCCGGATCGCCGAGACGGTGGCCATGGGCGATCTGACGCAGCGCATCGAGGTGCGCGGCAAGGACGAGACCGGCCGCCTGCTGCTGGCGCTGCGCGAGATGAACAGCCAGCTGGGCAAGACCGTGGCCGGGATACGGGCCGGCGCCGAGACCATTTCGGCGGCCTGCGCGCAGATGGCGGCGGGCAATGGCGACCTGGCTGCGCGCACCGAAGAGCAGGCGGCCTCGCTGGAGCAGAGCGCGGCCTCGATGGAGCAGCTGGCTTCCACCGTGAAACAGAACGCCGATAACGCGGTGCAGGCCAACCAGCTGGCGGCAAGCGCCAGTGAGGTGGCGCTGCGCGGCGGCCGCGCCGTAGCCGATGTGGTGGGCACCATGCAGGCCATCTCGTCGAGTTCGAGCCGGATCGCGGAAATCGTCGGCGTGATCGACGCCATCGCCTTCCAGACCAACATCCTGGCCCTGAATGCGGCGGTCGAGGCCGCGCGAGCGGGCGAGCAGGGCAAGGGCTTCGCCGTGGTGGCCGCCGAAGTGCGGTCGCTGGCGCAGCGCAGCGCCACCGCCGCCAAGGAGAT
This sequence comes from Bordetella hinzii LMG 13501, assembly GCF_001548475.1. Taxonomy (GTDB): domain Bacteria; phylum Pseudomonadota; class Gammaproteobacteria; order Burkholderiales; family Burkholderiaceae_B; genus Bordetella; species Bordetella hinzii. The sequence continues at coordinate 20,469 of NZ_LRUJ01000035.1, read as the reverse complement.
CAAGGGCCTGATCGAGGCTTCGGTGGGCCAGGTCGGCGCCGGCGCCCGCCTGGTCGAGCGCGCCGGCGCCACCATGCAGGACATCGTCGCCGCGGTCAGGCGCGTCGCCGACATCATGGGCGAGATCACGGCCGCCTCGGCCGAGCAGTCCATCGGCATCGAGCAGGTCAATCAGGCCGTGGCCCAGATGGACACGGCCACCCAGCAGAACGCGGCCCTGGTCGAAGAGGCCGCGGCGGCCTCCCATGCCATGCAGGAGCAGGCCGCCGCGCTCATGCGCTCGGTCAGCGCCTTCAAGCTGGCGGCCGCGCCGCGAGCCGCCAGCGCGGCGCCCGCGGCACCCATGGCGCCCTTGGCGCTATTGGCCGCCTGAGCGCCGGCGTCAACGGTAGACGTCGGCCCGCGCCCGCTGCAGATCGTGGCGGGCCTCGTCCAGCTTGCGCTGCGCCTTGGCGATGTCCTTGACCTTGCCTTCGGCCTGTTCGTCGGCCAGCTCGGCCTCGCGTTCCTTGACCTTGGCCTCGGCGGCGCGCAGCTTGTCCTCGCGTTCGCGCCGCAGCTGGGCGTCATTGCAGTCCTGCGAGGCCGCCAGGGCGCGTTCCAGCCCGCGCAGCCGCTGGGTATTGCCGGTCTCCCGTGCGTAGGCGATCTCGCGCTCGATGGCCTGTTGCTTGGCCGCGCAGCCGCGCGGCACTTCCTGGGCCTGGGCGCCGCCCAGGCAGAGCGCGAGGACCAGGGGGGCATATTGGATGCGTGACATGCCGGTTCTCCACGTCAAAAGCCAAGCATACCGGTCCTAGCCGCGATAGGGCGGGGCGGCGCCGAAGAAAGCCAGCCGCAGGCCGGCCAGCGCGGCGAGGATCTCCGCCAGCCCGCGCGCCGGCGGCTCGCGCCTGACCTGGGTCAGGGCCGTGTCCAGACAGCGCAGGGCCTGCTCGTCGGGGCCTTCGCGCCGCTTGCGCCGCGCCTCGAACAGGCGCGCCATGGCGCCCAGCAGGTCGTCCATGGCCGCGCGCGGCGCCAGCGGCAGCTCGTCGCGCAGGCGCCGCAGCTCCACCAGGTTGACGGCCGCGCCGAACTCAAAACTGGTGCGCAGCGCCCGGGCGCGCACGGCCGGCGCGGTGGCGCTGGCGCGCGGCGCCAGCATGGCCACGCGGTCATACATCCGGCGCGCGAAGGCGTCGCGCGTGAGCGCCAGCCGGCCGCGCGCCACATCGCCGAGCTCGGCCCAGCCGCCGGCGATCAGGCGGCGCACGCTGGTGTCGGGGTTCATGGCGCGCACGAAGCTGATGACGATGGTGGGAATGGCAAAGCCGATCACCGAGGCGATGGCTCCGTTCAGATAGCTGTCGAAGACTTCGCTTTGCACATTGTGCAGGTTCAGCAGCAGGATGCTGTTGGCGATCATGGGCAGCGCGATGCCGAAATGCGCCATCGAGGCCTGCATCATGCCCAGCGGCAGCAGGAACACGGCCAGCACCATGACCAGCAGGGCGAAGTGATGGATCAAGGGCAGGACGCCGAAGAGATAGAGCGCCACGATCAGCGCCGAGAGCAGCGTGCACTGCAAAAACGTCTTGAGCGCCGGCACGGGATCGTCCATGAAAGACAGGATGCAGGCGCCGACCGAGGCCATCTGCACGGCGAGCACGCCGGAAGGCCAGCCCGTGCCGATCCAGACCAGGGCGCAGAAGCCGACCGACAAGGCGGCCGCCACCCCGCAGCGCAGCGCCACGCCATGGTCGCGCAGCTCCGCGCTGGGCAGGCGGCGGGCCGTGCGCCGGCGCGGGGTCTCGCCGCGCCGGATATGGCGCCAGAGGTCATGCGCATCCTGGCGCAGTTCGATGAGGCGCTCCAGGCGCATGGCCAGGCTGCCGCGCAGAATGCCCTCCCAGGCCGCCGTGCCGGACGAGCCGGCGGGCGCGGCCGCGCGCAGGCCGGCGATGGCCGCGCGCAGGGCCTGCAAGTCGGCTTCGTCGGCGCCGGGCCGCAGCCAGCGCTCGAGCACCGCGGTCAGCTGGGCGATGTCGGCCGGACGCTGGCCGCCGGCCAGGCCGCAGAGCGCCGTGACGCGGTCGGAGATGGCGCCGATGATGGGCAGCATCAGCGCCATGCGGTCGTGCAGCACGCGCAATGCGCCTTCGCCGCCACGCAGTTGGGGCTTCTCGTAGGCCAGGTGGACGAAGAGGGTGCGCAGCTCGGCCACGCCGGCGGCCAGTTGCTGCATGTCCTGCGGCAGGCGCTTGCGGCCGTCCTCGCCGTGCAGGCTGTCGATCAGCAGATTGGCCGAGTCGCGCAGCCAGTCTTCGATGCGCATGGCGATCAGGCCGCCGACGTGGCGCGGCAGCACCAGGTGGCTCACCAGGGTGGCGCACAGGATGCCCAGCGTGATTTCCTCGCAGCGCGCCAGGGCCGTGTCGAAGACATTGAGCGGTTCGGCGGCGCTGGAGAACCCGACAATGGCCGCGGTATAGCCGGCCAGCATGAAGATGTAGCTGCGCGGCCGCCGGTCCAGCATGGAGATATACAGGCAGAGGCCGACCCACAGGGCCAGCACGCCCGACATGAGCAGCGGCGCATTGACCAGCCGGGGCACCAGCAGCACCGCCACGGCCGCGCCGAACAAGGTGCCGATCACGCGGTAGACGGCCTTGGAGGTCAGCGCGCCGGACAACGGATGGGCAATGATGTAGGCGGTGGCCATGGCCCAGGCCGGCCGCTGGAAATCCAGGCTCAGCGAGAGGTAGAGCGCCAGCATGGACGCGATGAAATTCTTGGCCGAGAAGATGGCGTCGCTCAGGCTGGGACGGTAGCTCAGTATCCGCGCGATCATGCCTGGGGGCCTGGCGCGTTGAGGGTTTCAAGCCGCTGCTGCACAGCGCGCAGCACGCGCTCGGCGATGGCCAGTTCGGCCGGGTCGATGCCGCTGACGACTTCCGCGCGCACGCGGTCTACGATGCGCGCGATATCGGCCGCCTTGGCCTGGCCCGCGGCCGACAGCGTCACGCAGCGCGCCCGGCGGTCCTCGGGATCGGCCAGCCGCTCGATGAGGCCGGCGGCCTGCAGCGCGTCGATCACGCGCACCAGCGAGGCGCCTTCGATGCCGATCTCGTCGGCCAGCACGCCCTGGCGCAGCGGCACGCCATGCACGCGCAGCACCAGCAGCGGCCAGGCGCTTGCCTGCGACAGGCCCTCGACAGCCAGGGCCTGGTCGATGCGCTTGCGCCACTGGCGCCCGCTGTTGACCAGCAGGCGGCCGATGGAGGCGGGAGGTGTCATGGCGGTCTCGGATAGATATTTAGTATTCTAAATATTATCATGCTAGATATATGTGTCGCATGAAGACCACATTGGGGGTGGGGGTCCTCATGGATTTCCCGGGGTATCGCGCTAGAATGCACAGCATCGGCGCAATGCCGATGTCTTTTTCCCTTATCACCCTCGACACACAGGGAGGCTAGAGATGCACAAGCAAGCCCACCCGCGCGTGTTCCCGCGACACTCCTAAGTCGTCGCCCGCGCGGCCTCCGCACCCGGCTCCTGCCTGGCGCGCGGACCGCCGCGACCCGCTCCGATCCTTTCGACATCCTGAGCCGCCACTGCCGCGGCCGACAGCGATTTTCTTTTCTTTATCGAGCGCCGGCCTGACGGCCGGTTTATCCAATATGGCTAGAACCTACAAAGAACGACGTGGCCAGACATTCCGCAATGTGCTGGGATTCACTTTCCGCCACTGGGCCAAGCAGCCCTGGCGCCTGAGCATCGTGGCCGTGATGGCCCTGCTGTCGGCCGTGGCCGACGTGCTCACCCCCATGTATGCCGGCCGCCTGGTCGACGCCGTGGCATCGGGCGCGCCGGGCGATGAGAGCGCCTGGCACGCCGCGCTGGCCGCCTTCTGGCTGCTGGTGGCGCTGGGCGTGGGCGGCACGCTGCTGCGCCAGGCGGCATTCCAGAACATCATTCCCTTTACCCTGGGCATGATGCGCGGCATGGCCACCGACTCCTTCCACCGCGTGCAGCGCCTGTCTTCGGACTGGCATGCCAACAGCTTCGCCGGCTCCACGGTGCGCAAGATCACGCGCGGCATGTGGGCGGTCGACCTGCTGAACGACACGCTGCTCACGGCCTTGCTGCCCTCGTTCGTGATGCTGGTGGGCGCGACCGTCCTGCTGGGCTTGACCTGGCCGGTGATGGGCCTGGTGGTGGGCCTGGGCGCGGTGCTGTACATCGGCATCACCGTCCTCATGACGCTGCGCTTCGTGGCGCCGGCCGCGCGCCTGTCCAATGCCTGGGATACCCGCATGGGCGGCGCGCTGGCCGACGCCATCAGCTGCAACGCGGTGGTCAAGGCCTTCGGCGCCGAGGCGCGCGAGGAAACCCGGCTCGAAGGCGTGATCGCCAAATGGCGGGCGCGCACGCGCCGCTCCTGGGTGCGCGCCACCATCAATGGCGGCCTGCAAGGCGCCATGATGACGGCCATGCAGGCCGCCATGATGGGCGCGTCGCTCTATCTCTGGGCCAATGACAAGGCCAGCGTGGGCGACATCACCTTTGCGATGACGATGTTCTTCGTTCTCAAGGGCTATCTGCGCGAAGTCGGCATGGACCTGCGCAATCTGCAGCGCTCGGTCAACGACATGGAAGAACTGGTCATGCTGGATCGCCAGCCGCTGGGCGTGGACGACCGGCCGGGCGCGCGCGCCATCAAGGTCGGCGACGGCGAGATCCGCTTCGACCACGTCACCTTCCGCTACGGGGCCCAGCAGCAGCCGCTGTACGAGGACTTCTCCATGCGCATCGCGCCGGGCGAACGTATCGGCCTGGTGGGACATTCGGGCTCGGGCAAGACGACCTTCATCAAGCTCATCCAGCGGCTGTATGACGTCGACGCCGGCCGCATCACCATAGACGGGCAGGACATCGCCCAGGTCAAGCAGGCCTCGCTGCGGCGGCAGATCGCCATCGTGCAGCAGGAGCCCATCCTGTTTCACCGGACGCTGGCCGAGAACATCGCCTATGCGCGCCCGGACGCCTCGCGCGCCGAGATCGAGGAGGCCGCGCGCCAGGCCAGCGCCCATGATTTCATCATGGCGCTGCCCAAGGGCTATGAGACGCTGGTGGGCGAGCGCGGCGTGAAGCTGTCAGGCGGCGAGCGCCAGCGCGTGGCCATCGCGCGCGCCTTCCTGGCCGATGCGCCCATCCTGATCCTGGACGAGGCGACGTCCAGCCTGGACAGCGAAAGCGAAGTCCTGATCCAGGAAGCCATGACGCGGCTGATGCAAGGACGCACCACGCTGGTCGTGGCCCACCGCCTGTCCACGGTGCGCGCCCTGGACCGCCTGCTGGTGATGGATCACGGCAAGGTCGTCGAAGAAGGCAGCCACGACATGCTCATCCGGCGCGAGGGAGGCATCTACCGGCGCCTCTTCGAACGCCAGGCCCTCGAACTGACCAGGGGCCTGGAGGATGTGCTGCTGGAGGCCTGAAGCCTGGGCAGGGCGGCAATAAACCGATATGCGGCGATAAGAAAGCCCGCCTTGCCGAAATTAATGTAAGCGCCACAGGCATTTGACGCTTTGTTGACCTGCGTTGCCTACACTGGACCTGTGCCCGCCATGGGCACAGGCCCCTTGGAAGGCGCTCGTCATGGATGATGGTTCTTTATCGCTCTGGACCGCTCGGCGGCGCATGACCCTGAAGCAGGCCTTGCTGTTGTTGGGCACGGTCTGCGCCATGCCGGCCTGCCTGGTCGCCGCGGCGGTCGCCTATGAGGACTACGCCCTGCGCGCCAGGCAGGTCTATCAATCCGTCGTCGAGACGGCGCGGGCGATAGGCTCGGGCCTGGAGCACGAGCAGAACGGTGTCCAGGCCGGGCTGCGCATGCTGGCGGCCGCGGATGAGCTGCGCGGCGGCGACCTGCGGGGCCTGGGCGGGCGCATGCTGCAGATCATGCGTTTGCAGGGCGTGGACGGTTTCGTGCTGGCCGACGGGCAGGGCCGCGTCCTCCTGGCCGAAGGCGACACGCAATGCCCCGCGCGCATTCCCGATACCCTGCTGGCCGGCGCGCTGCGCGAGGACGGGCTCGTGGTCTCGGGCGTGCTGGCCAGCGCCGTGCCGCAGCGCGCCTGCATACTCATGGGCCTGCCGGTGCGCTTGGCGGGCCGGGACGGCCATGGCCTTTACGCGCAGATCGGTTCCGGACGCCTGAGCCAGGCTTTGCAGCGCTATCCCCTGGGCGAAGGCTGGGTGACCGCGGTGCTCGATAAGGACGGCCGCATCGTGGCCCGTTCGCGCGATGACCGCCGCTTCGTGGGCGGTTTGGCCGTTCCCGCCCTGGTGCAGGCCACGCGCGAACGTGCCGAAGGCACGCTGGAGACCCTTACCCTGGAGGGGGTGCCGGCCCTGACCGCTTTCACGCATACGTCCGCCGGCACGGTGGCCGTCGGCGCGCCCGCGGCCGTCTTGCGCGCCGGGCTGTACCGGTCCATGTCGCTGGGCCTGCTGGCCGGCCTGGTGGTCCTGGCCGCGGCGCTCGCGGTGGCCTATATCCTGGCGCGCGCCATCACCCGGTCGGTGCGCGGCCTGATCGCGCCGGCCGAAGCCCTGGGGCGCGGCGCGCCGGTCTCGGTGGCCGGGACGGCCTTTCGTGAAACCGAAGAGCTTGGCGCCGCGCTGGTGCGCGCGTCGCGCACCCTGGCGCGCACGCGCGAGCAGGCCTATCACGACCCGCTCACCGGGCTGAGCAACCGCCTGCTGTTCCGCGAGCTGGCGCAGCTGACCCTGCGCGCGGCCGAGCGCGAAAAACGCCCGGTGGCCCTGCTCATGCTCGACCTGGACGGCTTCAAGGGCGTCAATGACCGGCATGGGCATGCGGCGGGCGACCGTGTCCTCACGCAGGCGGGCAAGCGCATGGTCGACACCGTGCGCGGCAGCGATGTGGTCGCGCGGCTGGGCGGCGATGAGTTCGCCATCCTCCTGCCGGGCGCCGACGCGGCCGCGGCGGCGCGGGTCGCGACCTTGCTGATCGCGGTGCTGTCCTATCCCTTTCCCGATGTGAGCCCGCCGGTGAGCGCCTCGGTGGGCATCGCCCGCTATCCGCAGGACGGCACGGCGCTGGAGGTCCTGCTCGAACGCGCCGACCGCGCGCTGTACGAGGCCAAGCAGGCCGGCCGTTCTTGTTATCGCGGCACGGCGCAGAAGCAGGACGAGCCCGGCGTACTGCCGGGCTGATCGCCCGGTTTGCGCCTTGGCCGCGGCTTGGAGTAATGTCGGCCGAGGGCGGGCGTCGCCCCGCCAACGGGAGCCGCATTGCAAAACACCCGATCGCCCCGCGCGTCCTGGACCGCGCGCCTGGCCGCGGCCGCGCTGCTGAGCGCGCCGCTGCTTGCCTATGCCTGCACGCGCGTGGTCTACCTGGGACCGGCCGGCAATATCATCACGGCCCGCTCCATGGACTGGAAGGTCGATGTGGGCACCAACCTGTGGATCTTCCCGCGCGGCATGGCGCGCGATGGCGCGGGCGGCCCCGGCACGCTGCGCTGGACTTCCAAGTACGGCAGCGTCATCGCCAGCGGCTATGACGTCTCCACCACGGACGGCGTGAACGAGGCCGGCCTGGCGGCCAATCTGCTGTGGCTGGTGGAGTCGGAATATCCCAAGCCGGACGGCAACAAACCGCCGCTGTCCCTGGCCGCCTGGGCGCAATATGTGCTCGACAACTATGCCTCCGTGCAGGAGGCGGTGGCGGCCCTGGAGCAAGAGCCCTTCACGATCGTCACCGACAAGGTGCCGGGCGAAAGCCGGCTGGCCACGCTGCACCTGTCGCTGTCCGACAGCACGGGCGACAGCGCCATCATCGAGTACATCGGCGGCAAGCAGGTCATCCATCATTCGCGCGACTACCAGGTCATGACCAACTCGCCCATCTTCGAGCGCCAGCTGGCGCAGGAAGCCTATTGGCGCGAGATCGGCGGCACGGTCATGCTGCCGGGCACCAACCGCTCGGCCGACCGCTATGCGCGCGCCATGTTCTATATCAACGCCATTCCCAAGAGCGAGAATCCGGACATGGCCCTGGCCAGCGTGTTCAGCGTGATACGCAATGCCTCGGTGCCCTTTGGCATCACCACGCCCGACCAGCCCAACATCTCCTCGACCCGATGGCGCACCGTGGTGGACCACAAGCGCAAGCTCTATTTTTTCGAGTCGGCCGTCAGCCCCAATATCTTCTGGGTAGACCTCAAGCAGGTGGATTTCTCGGCCGGGACCGGCAAGGTCAAGAAGCTCGACCTGGGGCCCGACCAGGGCCGCGCGCAGGCGGGCATGGCCAACGCGGCCTTCGAGGACAGCCCGCCTTTCGTCTTTCTCGGGATATAGGTGGGCGGGCTGGGGCGGGCAGGTTTGGGTTATGCTCGCCGGTTTTCCGGCCGCCTGGCGGCCGCCGCCGGAGGATAGTCTTGACTTCAACCCCTTCCCGCCGGGCGCAAGGCATGCCCGCCGCATCGGTCAGCACGCCGTCCGGCCTGAGGCGCACGCTGTCGGCGCGCCATCTTTCCATGATCGCGGTGGGCGGCTCCATCGGCACCGGCCTGTTCGTGGCCTCGGGCAACACCATTGCCCAGGCCGGCCCGGGCGGCGCCCTGCTGGCCTACGGCCTGGTCGGCCTCATGGTCTACTTCATCATGACCAGCCTGGGCGAGCTGGCCGCCAGCATGCCGGTGTCCGGGTCTTTCGCCACCTATGGCGCCCGCTATGTCGAGCCAGGCTTCGGCTTCGCCCTGGGCTGGAACTATTGGTACAACTGGGCCGTCACCGTGGCCGTGGACCTGGTGGCCGCGCAGCTGGTGATGGCCTATTGGTTCCCGGACGTGCCGGGCGTCTATTGGAGCGCGCTCTTCCTGGCCATCACCTTCGGCCTGAACGCGCTGTCGGCGCGCGGCTTCGGCGAGGCCGAGTTCTGGTTCGCGCTGGTCAAGGTGATCGCCGTGCTGGCCTTCATCGCCATGGGTGTGCTGATGCTGCTGGGCATCGTGCGCGGCGGCGAGACCGGCGGCTGGCATAACTGGACCGTGGGCGATGCGCCGTTTGCCGGCGGCTTCGCCGCCCTGATCGGCGTGGCCATGGTGGTGGGCTTTTCCTTCCAGGGCACCGAGCTGATCGGCATCGCGGCCGGCGAGTCCAAGAATCCCGCGCGCGACCTGCCGCGCGCGGTGCGCCAGGTGTTCTGGCGCATCCTGCTCTTCTATGTGCTGGCCATCGGCGTGATCGGCCTGCTGATTCCCTATACCGATCCCCAGTTGCTGCGCAACGAGGTGGGCGATATCGCGGTCAGCCCCTTCGCCCTCATCTTCGACCGCGCCGGCCTGCTGGCCGCCGCTTCCATCATGAACGCCGTGGTGCTGACCTCGGTGCTGTCGGCCGGCAACTCGGGCATGTATGCCGCCACGCGCATGCTCCACGCGCTGGCGTGCGAAGGCAAGGCGCCGGCCGTCTTCGGCCGCGTCTCTGCCCAGGGGGTGCCCATCATGGCGCTGCTGGCCACGACCGCCATCGCGGCGCTGTGCTTCCTGTCCTTTCTGTTCAGCCCCAACGAGGTCTATATCTGGCTGCTGAACACCTCGGGCATGACGGGTTTCATCGCCTGGCTGGGCATCGCCATCAGCCACTACCGCTTCCGGCGCGGCTACCTGGCCCAGGGCGGCAGGCTGGATGCGCTGCCCTATGTTTCGCCCTATTTCCCTTTTGGCCCGCTGTTTGCCTTCACGCTCTGCCTGGTCATCACCCTGGGGCAGAACTACCAGGCCTTCCTGCAGGACCGGATCGACTGGACGGGCGCGGCCGCCACCTATATCGGCATCCCGCTGTTTTTCCTCATCTGGGGCGGCTATCGCCTGGTCCGCGGATCGCGCTTCGTGCGCTATGCCGAGATGGAATTCCCCATCCGCCGGCGCGGCGAAGGCTGAGGCGCCGAGACTTGGCCGGCCAGCACCTGGCGCAGTTGTTCGCGCAGCCAGGCATGCAGCGGCGAGGTGTGCAGGCGGCGTGGCCACACCATGCGCAGCTCGATGTCGCGCAGGGGCGGCGGCAGCTCGAGAATGGCCAGCGCGAAATGGCACGCATGGCGGCGCGCCACGCTGGCCGGCATGGTGGTGGCGTAGTCGCTGTCCACGATGACGTAGGGCGCTGCGCCGAAATCCGACAGAAAGGCGGAAAACTGGATACGTTCGCCCGGCGCCAGCGGCTTCATCGCGCGCTCCAGCTGGGTTTCGTGGCCGTACATCTGCGAGAACGCGAACCAGCGCAGGCCGGCCAGGTCGGCCAGCCTGAGCTGTTTGCGCGCGGCCAGCGGGTGGCGCGCCGATAGCACGCAGACGCGGCGCTCGCGCAGCAGCGATTCATCGTGGAAACGGGCGGGCATCGGCCCGAACAGGCCCACCGCCAGATCGAGCCGCCCGGCATCCAGGTCATCGGCCTGGACCGCGCCATGGATGGCCTGGAAGCGCGGCACCAGGCCAGGCGCCTGCTGGTGCAGTCGCTGCATGAGAGGCCCGGCCAGCAGAAACTCGCTGTGCGCGCCCAGGCCGATATTCACCATGCCCGTGGCGCGGGCGGGATCGAAGGCCGCGGGCGGGCGCAGCGCCGCGTCCAGGCTGAGCAGCGCGCCGTGCACGGCGGCATGCAGCTCCAGCGCTCTTTCGGTCGGCACGAAACGGCCCTTGACCACGATCAGCAGCGGGTCGTCCAGCCGGCGCCGCAGCCGGGCCAGCTCGCGGCTGATGGCCGGTTGCGTCTTGTGCAGCTGGCGCGAGGCCGCCGTGGCGCTGCGCGTGCGCATCAGCGCATCGAAGGTCAGCAGCAGATTCATATCCAGCCGCCGCAGGGCGGGCAGGGCAGGGCTATCGCTCATGGTCCATGCGCATGAAGAAAAGACAGGGCCATAGCATAGCGAAAATGGTATGGCGGACTTGACCAATCGGCATTGGGCGCGCGCGCACGGCGCCGCTACAGTGGGGCCATGAAGTCCGGTCCTTGCATGGCCGGACCGTCCCGAGGAGACTTGAGCATGTATTCCCGCTATGCGCGCGGCCTGTGGGCGGCGCTGCGCCACGGCGCCGCGGCCATGGTCCTGGCTGGCGCGGCGCAGGCCGCCGGCTATCCCGACCGGCCCATCACGCTGGTCGTGCCTTTCCCGGCCGGCGGCACGCCGGACATCCTGGCGCGCATTCTGAGCGAGCCCATGGCGGCCCGCCTGGGCCAGCCGCTCATCATCGAAAACCGCGCCGGCGCCGGCGGCAATATCGGCGCGCAGGCCGTCATGCGCGCGCCGGCCGACGGGCAGACGCTGCTGATGTGCGCCTTCGGCTGCGCGGTCGCGCCCTCGCTCTACCAGCCGCCGCCCTATGACATCCAGAAGGATTTCGCGCCCGTGGCGATGCTGGGCACCGTGCCCAGCGTGCTGGTGGTCAATCCCAACGTGCCCGCCCGGACGGTGGGCGAACTCATCGCCTACGCCAAGGCCCATCCGGGCGCCCTGAACTCGGCGTCGTCCGGCATCGGCGGCTCGGCCCACCTGGCGACCGAGCTGTTCAAGCAGCGCGCCGGCGTGGACATCGCCCACATCCCCTACAAGGGCGCGGGGCAGGTGGCCGCCGACCTGCTGGGCGGCCAGGTCGATATGTATTTCGACAACCTGCCGGCCTCCCTGCCCAGCATCCGGGCCGGCAAGCTGCGCGCCCTGGCCGTGGCCAGCGAGACGCGCTCGGCCTCCATTCCCGAGGTGCCCACGTTCGCCGAGGCCGGCCTGCCCGGTTTCCTGATCACGCCCTGGTTCGGCATCCTGGCGCCGGCCGGCACGCCGCCGGCGGCGATCGAGAAGCTGCGCGCGGCCTTCACCGCCTCGCTGGCCGCGCCCGAGGTGGCGGCCCGCATGCGCGAGCTGGGTGTGCAGGCCGCGCCCGAGGTGCCGCTGGCCGGATTCCTGGCCGAGGAGCGCGCGCGCTGGAAAACCGTCATCGAACGCAACCACATCCGAGCTGAATGACACTGCCCAAGCCACTGCGCCTGCGCGACATGGGGTCCTTCCATGTCGGCGGGCGCGAGATCGAACTCAGCGGCCTGCCCCGGCGTGAAGTCGTGCTGGCCGAAGGCGGCCAGCCCGTGCCGCTCAACCCCAATGGCCACTATCGCGTCGAGCAGATGTACGCGCAGTACTTTCTGTGCGATCCGCCCAACGGCCGCGAACCCTTGGCGTTCTGGCACGGCGGCGGCATGACGGGGGCAGCCTGGGAGACCACGCCCGACGGCCGGCCCGGCTGGCTGCATTACTTCCTGGCCGAGGGCTGGGATGCCTATCTTTGCGATGCGGTCGAGCGCGGCCGCGCCGGCCATGCCTCGCATGTCTGGCCGGAGCCGGCCATTATCCAGACCCAGGAGGACGTCTATACCCGCTTCCGTCTCGGGCCGCCCGGCTCGCGGCCGGGGCAGGGCGCCTACGCCAGGCAGCAGTTCCCCCTGCAGGCCTTCGGCGCGCTGGCCGCGCAGATGGTGCCGCGCTGGGCCCATACGGACGCCGCCATCCTGGACGCCTACCGGGCCTTCCTGCGCCGCGTCGGCCGCGCCACGCTGGTCTGTCATTCCCAGGCCGGGGTGTTCGGCTTGCGCCTGGCGCAGGAAATGCCCGGGCAGGTGCGCGCCGTGGTGGCCCTTGAGCCGGCCAGTATCCCGGCCCTGCCGCCCGGCGCCGACTACCGCACGCCCACGCTCATCCTGATGGGCGACAACATGGACGAGGACGCCCGCTGGCCCCATATGCGGGCGCGCATCGAGGCCTTCGCGGCCCGCCACCCCAGCGTCACGCTATGGCGGCTGCCCGAGATGGGCCACGAAGGCAATTCGCACATGCTGATGATGGACCGCAACAGCCTGGCGCTGGCCGGGCGCGTCCGGGACTGGCTGGCGCGGCTATAGGCGGCTCAGATCTTGCTGCCCTTGGTCACGGCCAGCGCCAGGTGCAGCGTGTCGGTGATGCGCTTCTTGGCCGCGGCCTTGCCCTCGGCCGGCAGCGCCAGGTGCTTGGCCAGATATTGCAGCAGCGAGTCGGCCACGTCCTCCAGCACGCCCAGCGCTTCTTGTGGTTTTTGCTGGCGCATGGCGAACAGCGCGATGTGGGCGGCGTTCAGCGCCAGGTCGCCCAGGGCTTGCGGGTCGGTGGCGGTGGCGGGCGGGGTGGCGGATGCGCTCATGGTCGGCTCCTGTGGCCAGGGATGCGGCGACGGCGGCAAACGCCGGCGCCAAAAGGCGAGACTATAGGGAAATCGCGGCCGCGGGACAAACCGGCGGCCGCGGGCGCAAGTTCCGCGCGCGGCCGGCCAGCGCCAGGCGGGTGTCCAGGCAGGCGCCGTCCCAGGCATACGAATCTTCGTATGGATAATAAGAAAATATGATTTGAACCGGCATGGCTGCCTCCCCATAATGGCGGCACTCTAAAAAGTCCTATGCGGAGACAAACCATGCCCACAGCCAAGCTGCTGCGCGGGGCGAGGCACGCCCTTGCCCTGGCCCTGCTGAGCGTCCTTGCCCCGGCCCAGGCCGCCGACGCCTATCCCAGCCGCCCCATCACCCTCATCGTGCCCTTTGCCGCCGGCGGCGGCGCCGATGTGGTGGCGCGCCTGATGGCCTCCAAGCTGCCCGCCCACCTGGGCGGCCAGACCGTCATCGTGGACAACAAGGCGGGCGCCTCGGGCAATATCGGCGCCGGCCAGGTCGCGCGCGCGCCGGCCGATGGCTATACCTTCCTGCTGACCAACAGCACGCTGACCATCAACGCGGCGCTGAACATGCGCGGCACGCCCGACGTGCGCAAGACGCTGGCGCCGGTGTCCCTGCTGGTGAGCGCGCCCGTGGCCCTGGGCGTGAACCAGGCCGTGCCGGCCAAGACCGTGCCGGAGCTGGTCGACTACATCAAGAAGAACGGCGACCGCCTGAGCTACTCCTCCTGCGGCAACGGCACGCCGCAGCATTTCACCGGCGAGTCCTTCAAGCAGTCGGCCAAGCTGGACATCGTGCACGTGCCCTACAAGGGTTGCGCGCCGGCGGTCAATGACGGCCTGGGCAACCAGGTGCCCATCCTTTTCAGCACCATCCCCAACCTGGCGCCGCATGCCGACGCCGGCAAGCTGCGCCTGCTGGCCGTGGCCTCGTCCAAGCGCGTCTCCTTCATGCCCGGCATTCCGGCCATCGCCGAGACCCCGCCCTTCGGCGACCTGGACATCTCGGTCTGGTTCGGCCTGTTCGCGCCGCAAGGACTGCCCCAGGACGTGAAGGAAACGTTCGAGAAGGCCGTGACCGCCACCATGGCCGATCCGGCGGTGCAGAAGGAATTCCGCGACCGCTATTACGAAATCGAGAAGACCGGCTCGGCGGCGATGGCCGAGCAGATCGGCAAGGACCTGAGCATGTACGACGCGCTGTCCAAGCAGTCCGGCATCACCCTCGAATAACGCCGCAAGGAAAGACGATGAACGCAGAAATCAAGAGCTGCATCGACGACCTGGTCGTTGCCAACCGCGTGCTGGCCCGCTTCGGCGTGCTGGACGGCTTCGGCCACGTCAGCGTGCGCAACCCCCAGGACCCCACGCGCTTCTTCCTGTCGCGCTCGCTGGCTCCCGAGCTGGTCACGGCCGACGACATCATGGAGTTCGGCATGGACTCCGAGGTGGCTGGCGCCGATGACCGCAAGCCCTATCTCGAACGCTACATCCACGGCGAGATCTATCGCGCCCGCCCCGATGTGAACGCCGTCGTGCACAGCCACTCGCCCTCGGTGATCCCGTTTGCCGGCTCCTCGGTGCGGCTGCGGCCCATCTACCACATGGCGGGTTTTCTGGGCGGCGGCGCGCCGGTGTTCGACATCGCCTGCTGCTTCGGCCATACCGACATGCTGGTGCGCAACCGCGACCATGGCCGCGAACTGGCCAAGACCCTGGGCGACGGCCATATCTCGCTCATGCGCGGCCACGGCTTTGTCGCCGTGGGCCCGGGCATTCCCACCGCTGTCTACCGCGCCGTCTACACCGAGATGAACGCCGGCATGCAGCAAAAGGCCATCGGCCTGAACGGGGACATCACCTTCCTGACCGCCGAAGAGGCGCGGCTGGCCGACGAGATGATGGCCGGCGTGATGAACCGGCCCTGGGAACTCTGGAAGAAAAAGGCCTTCGAGTAAGGGCGGGCTGGCGCGCGTGCGCGCTTTGCCGCGGGAGGGCCGGCCATCACGCCGGCCACTGCGGATTCCAGACGATTTCCCAGAGATGCCCGTCAGGATCCTGGAAATAACCGGAATACCCGCCCCAGAACGTGTCGTGCGGCGCTTTGACGATCGTCGCGCCGGCCGCGCCGGCCTGGGCCATGACGCTGTCGACGTCGGTCTTTGACGAGACGTTGTGACCCAGCGTCATTTGCGTCGGGTTGAACGGCGCTGCCGCCAGGCCGGTGTCATGTGCAAGGCTGGCGCGCGGCCAGAGCGCCAGGCGCAGGCCGGGTTGCAGATCCAGGAAGACAACGGCGCCGTGCTCGAACTCGGTGCCGATGATGCCCTCGGTGGGCAGGCCCAGGCCATCCCGGTAAAAGCGCAAGGAGACGCCAAGGTCTTCCACGCCGAGGGTGATGACGGTCACGCGGGGTTTCATGCGGATGCCTCCGTTCGAATGCCCAGTGTATCCTGGCCGCCGGCCGTGCCGGGGGGCAGGGTAAAATCCGCTCCCCATGCGCTTTTCCGATTTCGACCAACGCCTCGCCGCTCTCGGCGCCCTGCCTGTCCATCGCGGCCGGCTCGTGCGCGCCTGGCTGCAAGGGCAGGCGCTGGATGTCGGCACGCGGCGCCAGCGCTCGGCGCATTTTCTGCCGCTCGCGCTGCGCGGCGCCGTGCCCGCCTTGACGGCGGAACTGGCTGGCCTGGCCCGCGTGCGCGCCGAGCACGCCGGCCACGACGGTTCGCGCTTGCTCGTCGAACTCGCCGACGGGCAGATGGTGGAAAGCGTGCTGTTGCCGCGCGGCGGGCTGTGCGTGTCCACCCAGGTGGGTTGCGCGGTGGGCTGCCGCTTCTGCATGACTGGCAAGAGCGGTCTGCTGCGCCAGGTCTCGAGCATGGAAATCCTCGCCCAGGTCGTGCTGGCAAGGCGCCTGCGCGCCGTGAAAAAAGTCGTCTTCATGGGCATGGGCGAGCCGGCGCACAATCTGGACAACGTGCTCGAAGCCATCGACCTGCTCGGCACCGAAGGCAATATCGGCCACAAGAGTCTTGTGTTTTCCACCGTGGGCGACTTGCGGGTGTTCGACGCCCTGCCGCGCCAGCGCATCAAGCCCGCGCTGGCGCTGTCGCTGCACACGACCAAGGCCGGGCTGCGCGAGCACCTGCTGCCGCGGGCGCCGAAAATTCCGCCGGAAGCGCTCATCGAACTGGGCGAGCGATATGCCCGCGCCACCGACTACCCGATCCAGTATCAATGGACGCTGCTCAAGGGCGTGAACGATGGCGATGATGAACTCGATGCCATCGCGCGGCTGCTCAAGGGCAAGTACGGGGTGCTCAACCTCATTCCCTTCAACAGTCTCGAAGGGGATGACTACCAGCGCCCCGATGCCGAACGCATCCGCGAGATGGCGCGCCAGCTGCACCGCCGGGGGGTGCTGGCCAAGGTGAGGAATAGCGCCGGGCAGGATGTGGACGGCGGGTGTGGCCAGTTGCGCGCGCGCGCCGTGGTCCCCCTGCGCCGCCAGCCGACGCAAGCCGTTTAGGCGGGACGACCCCTCCCGGACCCGCGCGCCGGGCACGGCCGCGCCTTCGGGTTCTTCCCTATGTTGCTGCCGGGCGCTTGCAAAGTAGGATGTCCAACATCCAACAACTAGATGACGAGACAGCCCCCATGATGTTTTCTCCGCTCAAGCGCTTTGTGGTCCTGGATCTGTCGCGCGTGCGCTCGGGACCGGCGGCGGTACGGCAATTCGCCGACTGGGGCGCCGATGTGATCAAGATCGAGGAGCCCAGCGAGGTCAAGGACGACAAGCCGGGCGGGGCGGCCAAGTTCAGCGATTACCAGAATACGCATCGCAACAAGCGCAGCCTGACGCTCAATCTCAAGCATCCCGAGGGCCGGGCGGTCTTCCTGGAGCTGGTCAAGCGCGCCGATGTGCTGGTGGAGAATTACCGGCCTTCGGTCAAGGCCAAGCTGGGCATCGACTATGCCTCGCTGTCGCGCATCAATCCGGGCTTGGTCTACGCCAGCATTTCCGGCTTTGGCCAGGACGGCCCTTATGCGGACCGCCCGGGACTGGACCAGATCGCCCAGGGGCTGGGCGGCTTGATGTCGGTGACCGGCGAGGCCGGGCGCGGGCCGATGCGGGCCGGGATCCCCATCGCCGATCTGAGCGCCGGCCTGTTCGCGGCGATCGGCATCCTGATCGCGCTGCTGGACCGCGAGCAGACCGGCAAGGGACGCTGGGTACAGACCTCGCTGCTGCAGTCGCAGATCTGGATGATGGATTTCCAGGCCACGCGCTGGCTGATCGACGGCGAAGTGCCCGGGCAATCGGGCAATGACCATCCGACCAGTTCGCCCACCGGCGTCTATCCCACCGCCGACGGCTATATCAATATCGCCGCCATGGGTTCGAGCATGTTCGCGCGGCTGTGCGAGGTGCTGGAGATGCCGGCCCTGGCGGAGGATCCGCGTTTCGCCTCGGCGGGGCTGCGGGTGGAGAATCGCGCGGCGCTCAATGCGGAGATCGTGGCGCGCACGCGCCGGCACGGCAGCGCGGAGTGGATAGAACGCCTGAACGCGGCTGGCGTGCCTTGCGGCCCCATCCTGGGCATGGACGGCACGTTCGAGAACGAACAGGTGCGGCATCTGAAAGTGACGCGCCGGGTCGCCCATCCGCAGCGCGGCGAGATCGATATCCTGGCCCAGCCCGTCATCTTCGGCGACACCGAGCCCGGGCCGGTGACGCCGGCGCCCGAAACCGGGGCGCATACCGACGACATCCTGCTGTGGCTGGGCCTGGACGAGGCGGCGCGCGGGCGTTTGCGCGCCGTCGGGGCAGTGTGACACCATCGGGGCTTTCGCTTCCTTCAGGATTCCCATGGCAACGTCCGCGTCCGATGCGCTGTTCGGCAGTCTCAACCGGCCCGAGAACCTGGCCGACGAGATCGCGCAGCAGATCCGCCAGAAGATACTCAGCCAGGCTTTCGAGCCGGGGCAGCGCCTGCCCACCGAGTTCGAGCTGGCCCAGCGTTTCGGCGTCAGCCGCAATGTGGTGCGCGAGGCCATCGCGCGCCTGAAGCTGTCGGGCTATGTGGAGACGCGCCGCGGGGTGGGCAGCTTCGTGGCCGCGGGCGGGCAGGCCAATTTTGAGATCCTGCCCGAGGACCTGCTGCGCGCCGAGGCGCTGGAGCAGATCTACCAGCTGCGCGTCGAGATCGAGGCCGGCGCCGCGGCCCTGGCGGCCCAGCACCGCAGCGAGGCGCAGCTCGAGGCGCTGCGCGCCGCGCTGGCCCAGGTGGACGCGGCCCGCGAAGACTGGCGCCAAGGGGCCGACCGGGCGCTGGATTTCCATATGGCGGTCTGCCAGGCCAGCAACAACCCGTATTTTGTGCGGCTGCTGTCGCTGTTCGGCCGGGCCATCGGCGACGCGGTGCGCACGCTGCGCTATGGCAGCACGGGCACCGAACGCATCGCCCAGGTCGAACAGGAGCACCACCGGATTTTCGACGCTATCGCCGCGCGCGATAGCGAAGGCGCCCGCGCGGCGATGCGCGAGCATTTGAGCAACGGCATGCTGCGCCGCCAGGCGCAGCTGCGCACACGCAGCGACGGACACCAGCATGGATAGCCAGCGCATTTTGCAGGATCGCATCACCGAGAATCTCATCGTGGAAAAACGTGGCGCGGCCGGGTGGATCACCTTCAATGATCCGGCGCGGCACAACGCCGTGTCCTTCGCGATGTGGGAGGGGATCCCTATCGCCTTGCAGGCGCTGGCCGAAGATCCGGCCATCCGCGTGGTCGTGCTCACCGGCGCGGGCGAGCGCGCCTTCGTCAGCGGCGCCAATATCTCGCAGTTCGATACCCTGCGCTCGGGCGAGGAGGCGGTGCAGGCTTATGAGCGCGTGGCCGAGGCCGCCCAGCTGGCCCTCTACGACTATGACAAGCCCACCATCGCGCGCATCAAGGGATACTGCATCGGCGGCGGGCTGAACATCGCGCTGTGCTGCGATTTGCGCGTGGCCTCCGAAGACAGCAGTTTCGCCATCCCGGCCGGCAAGCTTGGCCTGGGCTATCGCATGACGGCCATCCGCAACCTGGTCACGGCCGCCGGGCCGGCCCGCGCGCTGGAGATCTTCCTGACGGCGGCGCGCTACACGGCCGCCGAAGCCGTGCACCTGGGCCTGGTGCACAAAGTGGCGCAAGCCGGCGAGCTGGACCTGGCCCTGCAGACGTATATCGACCAGATCGGCGCCAATGCGCCGCTCACGCTCATGGCCGGAAAGAAGATGATCCGCCAGATGCAGCAGCTCGGGCCGCAGGTCGACATGCAGGCCATGACCGAGCTGGTGCTGGCCTGCTTCGAGAGCAATGACTACCGCGAGGGCCGGCGCGCCTTCGCCGAGAAGCGCGCGCCGGTGTTCACCGGCACCTGATTCCCCTGTACCGGATTGTTGTTGGATGCCGGCCCGGCCGGCAGGACCGCGTGCGCCCGCCACGCGGCGGGCGCACGCGCCCATCGCGGGACGCCAGGCCGGGCGTGGCGGCCAAAAAAAAACGATTACGGAGACTTCCATGAAACAAACCCTGGCAGCCCTTCTGCTGGCATCGGCCCTGCCGGCCGCGCAGGCGGCCTATCCCGAACAGCCCATACGCATCGTCATCGGCTATGCCGCCGGCGGCACCACCGACATCCTGGCGCGCGCGCTGGCCGAACAGCTGGGCAAGACGCTCAAGCAGTCCATCATCGTGGAGAACAAACCGGGGGCGGCCGGCAATATCGCCGCGGCGTCGGTGCAGCAGGCCGCGCCCGACGGCTACACGGTCTTCATGGCCACGGTGTCCAGCCACGGCATCAACCCGGCCCTGTACAAGAAGTCGCTCGGCTATGACCCCGTGGGCGGCTTTGCGCCGGTCGGGATGGTGGCTTCGATTCCGCTGGTGCTGGTGGCCAACCCCAAACTGCCCGCCACCGACGTGGCGGGCCTGGTGGCGCTGGCCAAGTCCAAGCCGGGCGAGATGAACTACTCATCGAGCGGCAATGGCTCTCCCGTGCACCTGGCCGGCGCCATGTTCGCGCAGCAAGCGCATCTGGACATCGTGCACGTGCCCTACCGTGGCGGGTCGCTGGCCAATACCGCCGTGATGACGGGCGAGGCGCAGTTCAGCTTCGCCACGCTGCCCGGCGCCATGCCCCAGGTCAAGGCGGGGG
>NZ_LRUJ01000034.1 GCF_001548475.1 Bordetella hinzii LMG 13501 | reverse complement strand
CCGGGGCCACCGGGGCGGCAGCCGCCTCGGCCTTGGGCGCGGGCGCGGCGGCCGCCGCGGGCGCGCCGCCCTCGACCACCAGGATCACGTCGCCCTTGTTGATGCGGTCGCCCACCTTGACCTTGACGGCCTTGACCACGCCGCCGGTGCTGGCGGGAATTTCCATCGAGGCCTTGTCGGACTCGACAGTGATGAGGCTTTGCTCGGCCTTGACCGTGTCGCCCACGGCCACGAGCACTTCGATGACTTCGACATCCTTGAAGTCGCCGATGTCGGGCACGGTGACATCCACCGGGCCGCTGGCGGCAGCCGGCGCCGGGGCCTCGGCCTTGGGCGCCTCGGCCTTGGTCTCGGGCGCCTTGGTCTCGGGCGCCGGGGCCGCGGGCGCCTTGGCCGCGGGCGCTTCGGCCGCCGCCGCCTCGACTTCCAGGATCACGCTGCCTTCGGCGACTTTGTCGCCGACCTTGACCTTGACCGACTTGACCACCCCGCCCTGAGAGGCGGGGATCTCCATCGAGGCCTTGTCGGACTCCACCGTGATCAGGCTTTGCTCGGCCTTGATGGTATCGCCCGGGGCCACCAGCACCTCGATGACTTCCACCTCCTTGAAGTCGCCGATGTCGGGAACCTTGATTTCCACGATATTGCTCATCTCTGTCTACCCTCAGGCGTATTGCGGGTTGGCTTTGTTCGGGTTGATGCCGTACTTCTTGATCGCCTCGGTGACCTTGGCGGCCGGCACCTTGCCTTCGTCGGCCAGCGCCTTGAGCGCGGCCACGACCACGAAATGACGGTCGATCTCGAAGTGCTCGCGCAGCTTGCTGCGGAAGTCCGAGCGGCCGAAACCGTCCGTGCCCAGCACCTTGTATTCGCGGCCCTTGGGCATGAAGGGGCGGATCTGGTCGGCGAACAGCTTCATGTAGTCGGTCGAGGCGATGATGGGGCCCTCGGTCGAGGACAGCTGCTCGGTCACATAGGCCAGCTGGGCCGGCGCTTCCGGGTTCAGCATGTTGAAGCGTTCGGCGTCCAGGCCATTGCGGCGCAGTTCGGTGAAGCTGGTCACGCTCCAGACGTCGGAGGCCACGCCCCAGTCGGCTTCGAGCAGGTCCTGGGCCGCCATCACTTCGCGCAGGATGGTGCCCGAGCCCATCAGCTGCACCCGGGCGCGCGCCTTGGCCGAGCCCTTGGACTGCAGCTTGTACATGCCCTTGATGATGCCCTCTTCGTCGCCCGCCTTCAGGCCCGGCTGGGCGTAGTTCTCGTTCATCACCGTCAGGTAGTAGTACACATTCTCCTGGTCTTCGACCATGCGCTTGAGGCCGTGCTGGATGATCACGGCCAGCTCGTGCGCGAAGGTGGGGTCATAGGAGACGCAATTCGGGATGGTCGAGGCCAGGATGTGGCTGTGGCCGTCCTCGTGCTGCAGACCTTCGCCGTTGAGCGTGGTGCGCCCGGCCGTGCCGCCCAGCAGGAAGCCGCGCGCCTGCATGTCGCCGGCCGCCCAGGCCAGGTCGCCCACGCGCTGGAAGCCGAACATCGAGTAATAGATGTAGAACGGCACCATGATGCGGTTGTTGGTGGAGTACGACGTGGCCGCCGCGATCCACGAGCTCATGGCGCCCGCTTCGTTGATGCCTTCCTGCAGGAGCTGGCCGTCGGCCGCTTCCTTGTAGTACATGACCTGGTCCTTGTCGACCGGCACGTACTTCTGGCCTTCGGGCGCATAGATGCCGATCTGGCGGAACAGGCCTTCCATGCCGAAGGTGCGCGATTCGTCGGCCAGGATGGGCACCACGCGCGGGCCGATCTGCTTGTCGCGCAGGATCTGGTTGAGCACGCGCACAAAGGCCTGGGTGGTCGAGATCTCGCGGCCTTCGGCGGTGGGCTCCAGCACGGCCTTGAAGGCATCGAGCGCCGGCACGGCCAGCTGCTCGTCGGCCTTCTGGCGGCGCTTGGGCAGATAGCCGCCCAGGGCCTTGCGGCGCTCGTGCAGGTATTTCATTTCCGGCGAATCTTCGGCCGGCTTGAAGTACGGCAGCTTCTCGAGCTGGTCGTCGGGGATGGGGATGCCGAAGCGGTCGCGGAATTCGCGGATGGAGTCCAGCTCCAGCTTTTTCTGCTGGTGGGTCGGGTTCTTGGCCTGGCCCACATGGCCCATGCCATAGCCCTTGATGGTCTTGGCGAGGATGACGGTGGGCTGGCCCTCGTGCCGCGAGGCCGCGTCGAAGGCGGCGTAGACCTTGTGCGGATCATGGCCGCCGCGGTTCAGGCGCCAGATATCCTCGTCGCTCATGCGGGCCACGGCTTCGAGCAGCTTGGGGTGCTTGCCGAAGAAATGCTCGCGCACGAACTTGCCGTCATTGGCCTTGTACGCCTGGTACTCGCCGTCGACGGTCTCTTCCATGATCTTGCGCAGGATGCCTTCCTTGTCGTGCGCCAGCAGCGGATCCCAGTAGCCGCCCCAGATCAGCTTGATCACGTTCCAGCCCGAACCGCGGAAGTCGCCTTCCAGCTCCTGGATGATCTTGCCGTTGCCGCGCACCGGACCGTCCAGGCGCTGCAGGTTGCAGTTGATCACGAAGATCAGATTGTCGAGTTTTTCGCGGGCGGCCAGGGCGATGGCGCCCAGCGACTCCGGCTCGTCCATCTCGCCGTCGCCACAGAACACCCAGACCTTGCGCTTGCTCGTATCGGCGATGCCGCGGGCATGCAGATACTTCAGGAAGCGGGCTTGGTAGATGGCCATCAGGGGCCCCAGGCCCATGGACACGGTCGGAAACTGCCAGAAATCCGGCATCAGCTTGGGATGCGGATAGGAAGACAGGCCCTTGCCGTCGACTTCCTGGCGGAAATGATCCAGCTGCTCTTCGGTCAGGCGGCCCTCGAGATAGGCGCGGCCGTACATGCCGGGCGAGGTATGGCCCTGGAAATACACCAGGTCGCCGCCGTGGTCGTCGCTCTCGGCGTGCCAGAAGTGGTTCTGGCCGCAGCCGATCATGGTGGCCAGCGAGGCGAAGGAGGCGATGTGGCCGCCCAGGTCGCCGCCATCGGGCGGGTTATGCTTGTTGGCCTTGACCACCATCGCCATGGCGTTCCAGCGCACATAGGAGCGAATGCGCGATTCCAGCTCCAGATTGCCCGGATGCGCGGGCTCCAGGCCCGGCGGGATGGTGTTCACATAGGCCGTGTTCGGCGAAAACGGGATGTGGGCGCCCGACCGGCGGGCCTCATCGATCAGACGCTCCAGCAGATAGTGCGCGCGCTGCGGACCTTCGCGATCGAGGACGGCGGCCAGGGCTTCCAGCCATTCCTGGGTTTCTTGGGTGTCTTCGTCGTTGGCAGCCAGGAGGCTGCCGGCCAGAGCGGGAGAGGACATCGTGTGTCTCCTGATGGGGTTTCTTGGACCACACCCCGTATATGGGTAAGCGGGGTACAGAAGTTTATGCGCGCCGACGCCCTCGGACCGAATCGGGGACGCCAACCATCGAAGCGCGCATTCTAAGTAGCTAGGTTAGCCCGGAGCAAGAAAAATTTCATGTTGCGGTACGGCATTTCATAATACGGAATTCTGACAATTTTCTGAAACGCCTCCCCGCAATAGGATGGCACACCCTCCTTTGCGCCATAAAGACAGCATGGCGCGCCATCGCGGCGTGCAGATCAAGCCCGCGGCGCCCGGCCGCTCCGGCCGGCTTGCCGCGACGCCGGCCATGCGGCGGCGCAGCCAGGACCGCCGCCAGAGCAGAAGGCGGCCAGAAACCGGCCCGGCCCGGCCTAATATTGCGCACTGCAACATCGAAATATCGGCTCCCTTGCCCGCGCCGCGGCGCCCGGTGCGCCCAAGTCCCGTATCCCACGACCCACCCGGACCTCATTACCCCGTAAAATACGCAGCCTAACGGCCGCATGCCCATGTCCAGTCCCGCCAAGTCCAATATCCCGAATTCATTCCATGATCACGCCCGCTCGCGCCGGCGCGGTCTGTATTGGGTAACGCCCGCGCTGGTGCTCGTCCTCTATATATGTGTGATGGGCATGTTCTTCTGGCTGCAGCGCATCCACGACGACAGCGTCATGTTCGTGACCATCGACCAGGAGTTGCGCCAGCAGCGCCTGATCTGGGTGGTGCTGGCGCTGTCCATCGTCATCATCATCAGCCTGTTGATGCTGTGGCGCTACACGCGCTTCCGCTCCACGGCCGAAGCCGCCCTGATCGCGGAAACCGGTTTCCGCCGCGCGATGGAAAACTCCATGTCCACGGGCATGCGCGTGCTCGACATGGAAGGCCGGATCGCCTATGTCAACCCGGCCTTCTGCCGCATGATCGGCTGGAACGAAGCCGACCTCATCGGGCGCAGCCCGCCCTTCCCCTATTGGGTGCCGGGCCGCCATGAGCAGCACCAGCACACGCTCGATGTGCTGATGTCGGGCAAGACGCCGTCCAGCGGCCTGGAGGTCGAGGCCCAGCGCCGCGACGGCTCGCGCTTTACCGCGCGCATGTATGTCTCGCCGCTGCTGGACCCCAACGGCAACCAGATCGGCTGGATGACCTCCATGACCGACATCACCGAGCCCAAGCGCATCCGCGAGGCCCTGACCGCCGCCCATGAGCGCTTCATGACGGTGCTCGAGGGCCTGGACGACGCCATCTCGGTCACCGCCGACACGCACGACGGCCTGGAGCTGCTGTTCGCCAACCGCACCTACCGGCGCGTCTTCGGCGCCCAGACCGGCGGCCACGACGAATTGCTGGCCGGCCGGCGCGGCCGCTTCACCGATGAGTCGGTGGAAGTCTTCGCGCCCTCGGTGCAGCGCTGGTTCGAGGTGCACCACCGCATGCTGGCCTGGACCGACGGCCGGCGGGTGCGCATGCAGGTGGCCCGCGACATCACCGAGCGCCGCACCCACGAAGAAGCCTCGCGCGTGCAGCAAGAGAAAATCCAGCTCACCAGCCGCCTGACCACCATGGGCGAGATGGCGTCCTCGCTGGCCCACGAACTCAACCAGCCGCTGACCGCCATTGCCAACTACAGCATGGGCGCGGTGGCCCTGGTCAAGGCCGGCCACACCAGCCCGAACATGCTGCTGCCCGCGCTTGAAAAAGCCGCGGCCCAGGCCGAGCGGGCCGGCAAGATCATCAGCCGCATCCGCGAGTTCGTCAAACGCAGCGAGCCGCGCCGCCAGCGCGTGCCCATCGGCCGCATCGTCGACAACGCCATCGGCTTTGCCGAGATCGACGCGCGCAAGCGGCGCATCCGCATCGACAGCTTCGTGCCTTCGACCGCGCCCGACGTGCTGGCCGACCCCATCCTCATCGAGCAGGTGCTGCTCAACCTGCTGAAAAACGGCCTGGAGGCCATGGAAGGCAGCGACTCCGATGAGCTCAAGGTGGCCGTCATTCCGCACGACAACCAGATCGAAGTGGCCGTGGTCGACCGCGGCCATGGCATCGCCGAGCCCGAGCGGCTCTTCGAACCCTTCTTCAGCACCAAGTCCCAGGGCCTGGGCATGGGGCTGAATATCTGCCGTACCATTATCGAATCGCACCACGGCCGTCTGTGGGCCGATCCGAACCCCGCTGGCGGGACCATCTTCCGCTTTACCTTGCCCTGTGCGGCGCCCGAGGCGCCCGCCCAGAATGACCAGTCCGAGGAGTTGCACGCATGAACACCCCCCACCTGTCGAGCACGGTATACATAGTCGATGACGACGAGGCTGTCCGCGATTCCCTGCGTTGGCTGCTGGAGGCCAACGGCTACCGGGTGCGCGCTTTCGCCAGCGCGGAATCCTTCCTGGACGAATACGACGCCGCCCAGGTCGGCGTGCTCATCGCCGACGTGCGCATGCCCGGCATGAGTGGCCTGGAGCTGCAGGAGCAGCTGATCGCCCGCAACGCCCCCCTGCCCATTGTCTTCATCACCGGCCACGGCGACGTGCCCATGGCCGTGTCCACCATGAAGAAAGGCGCGATCGACTTCCTCGAAAAGCCCTTCAACGAATCGGACCTGCGCGAAATCGTCGCGCGCATGCTGGAGCAGGCCGCGCAGCGCATCTCCAAGCACCAGGCCCAGAAAGACCACGAAGCCATGCTGGCGCGACTGACCGCGCGCGAGCAGCAGGTGCTCGAGCGCATCGTCGCCGGCCGCTTGAACAAGCAGATCGCCGACGACCTGGGCATCAGCATCAAGACCGTCGAGGCGCACCGCGCCAACATCATGGAAAAACTTGAAGTGACCACCGTAGCCGACCTCATGAAAGTCGCCTTGGCCAAACCC
Source organism: Bordetella hinzii LMG 13501 (assembly GCF_001548475.1). Taxonomy (GTDB): domain Bacteria; phylum Pseudomonadota; class Gammaproteobacteria; order Burkholderiales; family Burkholderiaceae_B; genus Bordetella; species Bordetella hinzii. The sequence goes on along the minus strand of NZ_LRUJ01000034.1, from coordinate 49,045 downwards.
GAGGCCCACGCATGACCGCAAGAATCATTGATGGCGCCGCGCTCTCGCAGCGTATCCGCGAGGAGGTCGCCCAGCGCGTGGCGGCCTTGGCCGCCAAGGGCGTGCGCCCCGGCCTGGCCGTCGTCCTGGTGGGCGAGGACCCGGCCTCCCAGGTGTATGTGCGCAACAAAGTGGCGGCCTGCGAAAAAGCCGGCCTGCATTCGGTCAAGGAGCAATATCCGGCCGACCTGAGCGAGGCCGAGCTGCTGGCCCGCATCGATGCCCTGAACCGCGACCCCTCCATCCACGGCATCCTGGTGCAGCTGCCCCTGCCCGCCCACCTGGACTCGCACAAGGTCATCGAAGCCATCGCCCCCGGCAAGGACGTCGACGGCTTCCATATCAGCAATGCCGGCCTGCTCATGACGGGCCAGCCGCTGTTCCGTCCTTGCACGCCCTACGGCATCATGAAGATGCTCGAAGCCGAAGGCGTGGCCCTGCGCGGCGCCGAGGCCGTGGTCGTGGGCGCCAGCAACATCGTCGGCAAGCCCATGGCCATGCTGCTGCTGGCCGCCGGCGCGACCGTCACGCTGTGCAACTCCAAGACGCGCGACCTGGGCGCGCAGACGCGCCGCGCCGACGTGCTGGTGGTGGCCACCGGCCGCCCGCGCATGGTCACGGGCGACATGATCAAGCCCGGCGCCGTCGTCATCGACGTCGGCATCAACCGCGGCGCCGACGGCAAGCTCTGCGGTGACGTGGATTTCGCCAGCGCGCGCGAAGTCGCCGGCGCCATCACGCCCGTGCCCGGCGGCGTGGGCCCCATGACCATCGCCATGCTGCTGGTCAATACCGTCGAGGCGGCCGAGCGCACCCTGGCCGGCTGACCGCCCGGCAAGCGGCTGGCCTGCCGGCCGCTTGCATTCCCGGGCATACTCCCCATATATCAAGCATCCGCCCATGCCTTGCGCATTGGCCGGTCTTTGTTACGCCTTTTTATCGGACGCCCATGACTCAGAACCCGCTGCTCGCCCCCGTGGCTGACCTGGTTGACTACGCCGCTGTCAAACCCGAACACATCGTCCCGGCCATCGATGAGCTGCTGGTCCTGGCGCGCCAGGCTGTCGAGGCGGCGGCCGATCCGGCCCGCCCCGCCACCTGGGAAGCCGTGGTCGAGCCCCTGGACACCCAGTCCGAGCGCCTGTGGCGCGCCTGGTCCGTGGCGGGCCACCTGAACGCGGTGGTCAACACCCCCGAGCTGCGCGAGGCCTACAACACCGCCCTGCCCAAGGTCACCGAGTTCTCCACCTGGGTCGGCCTGCACGAGGGCCTGTACCGCCAGTACCAGCGCCTGTCCCAGGCCAGCGACTTTGCGCAATGGCCCGCCGTGCGCCGCCGCGTCGTCGAGCTCGCCCTGCGCGACTTCCGCCTGAGCGGCGTGGAGCTCCAGGGCCAGGCCCGCGCGCGCTATGCCGAGATCTCCGACCGCGAGGCGCAGGCCTCGCAGAAATTCTCCGAAAACGTGCTGGACGCCATCGACGCCTGGACACTGCACCTGCCCGACGCCAGCCGCCTGGAAGGCGTGCCGGCCGACGTGGTGGCCGCCGCGGCCGATGCCGCGCGCGAACAGGGCCGCGAAGGCTATCTGCTCACGCTCAAGATGCCCTGCTACCTGCCGGTCATGCAGTATGCGCGCGACCGCTCGCTGCGCGAGACCCTGTATCGCGCCTATGGCACCGTGGCCTCCGAGCAGGGCGACAGCCGCTATGACAACTCCGGGCTGATCGAAGAGCTGCTGGCGCTGCGCGCCGAAGAAGCCGCCCTGTTGCGCTTTGCCAGCTTCGCCGACCTGCGCCTGCAGACCCGCATGGCCAGCACGGCGGCCGAAGTCACCGGTTTCCTGCGCGACCTGGCCGCCCGCGCCAAGCCCCACGCCCAGCGCGACCTGGCCGAACTGCGCGCCTTCGCCCAGGCCGAAATGGGGCTGGCCGACCTGCAGCCCTGGGATGTGCCCTTCGTCTCGGAGCGGCTGCGCGAGACCCGCTACGCCTATTCCGAAGACGAGATCAAGCAGTATTTCACCGAGCCGCGCGTGCTGGCGGGCCTGTTCGAGGTCATCGAGACCCTGTTCGACGTGCGGCTGCGCGAGGCCGAGGTCTCGGCCTGGCATCCCGATGTGCGCGGCGTGCGGGTGGAGTCGCCGGCGGGCCAGACCTTGGGACATCTCTACCTGGACCTCTATGCCCGCGCCGGCAAGCAAAGCGGCGCCTGGGTCGATAGCGAACGCAACCGCCGCCGCGTGGCCGGCCGGGTGCAGACGCCAGTCGCCTACCTGACCTGCAATTTCTCGCGCCCCAACGGCGGCAAGGCGGCGCTGCTCACGCATGACGACGTCATTACCCTCTTCCATGAGACCGGCCACGCCCTGCACGCCTTGCTGTCTGAGGTCGACGAACCGGGCGCCTCGGCCTTCGCCAGCGTCGAGTGGGACGCCATCGAACTGCCGTCGCAATTCATGGAGAACTTCTGCTGGGAATGGGCCGTGGTGCAAAAGCTCTCCGCCCATGTCGACAGCGGCGAACCCCTGCCGCGCGCCCTCTTTGACCGCCTGCTGGCGGCCCGCAACTTCCAGAGCGGCATGCAAGCCGTGCGGCAGATCGAGTTCGCGCTGTTCGACATGCTGATGCACGACCGCGCCAGCGGCATGCCCATCGCCGAGGTGATGAGCCTGCTGGAGACCGTGCGCGCCGAGGTGGCGGTGCTGTTCCCGCCGCAATGGCATCGCTTCCCGCATGCCTTCTCGCACCTCTTTGCCGGCGGTTACGGCGCCGGCTACTACAGCTACAAGTGGGCCGAGGTGCTGTCGGCCGACGCCTACGAGGCGTTCGAAGAGGCGGCCCAGGCGGGCAGCACCCTGGACCCGGCCACCGGCCTGCGTTTCCGGCGCGAAATCCTGGCCGTGGGCGGCGCCCGCCCGGCGGCCGAATCCTTTGCGGCCTTCCGCGGCCGCCCGCCGCGCATCGACGCCTTGCTGCGCCACAGCGGCATGCTTGAATCCGCCTGACCGGGCCTCAAGGCCCCGGCCGCCTGGCTGACACCACCAGCCAGCGGCCGTGCAGGGACTGCGCCGATCCCGCCTGGCGCCAGTAGGCCGCATGCCGGGGGTCGCGGCGCTGCTGGCGGCGGCAATATAGCCGCGACGGCAGCGCCAGCACATGCTCGATCCAACGCTTGGGCTTGGGCTCATTGACCTCGTGCAGCCGGATGTCCTCATAGCCGCTATGCGTCATCAGCAAGTGCAGCAGCGGAAAGCTCCAGGTGAAGTAAGTGATGTAATCCTCGCCCCGCCTGCGGCCCACCATGGGCCGGAAGCCCGAATGAAAGCCCCTGAGCAGAAACTGCAGCCGTGAGCGCTGATACCAGGTGTTGGGCGTGGTGACGATCAGCCGGCCTCCCGGCCGCAGGGCCCGGAAAAAGCTCTCGAAAGCCTGGCCCGGATTGGTCAGCAGATGGATGGCCTCGCAGCACACCACGGCATCGTAGCGGCGCGGCAGCGACAGCGGCCGGTCCAGATCGTGCTCGCGCACCTCGCGATAGCCCGCCTGCGGCTGCGGAAACTCCCACAAGCCCACGCCGTCGAGCAGCAAGCCGGCCGAGGACCGGCCCAGCCAGCCGGTGCCGCAGGGCGCATCCAGGACTTCGCGCGCGCCATCGCGCGCCAGGAGTTCGAGAACAACGGGGTGGTACGGGGTCACGCAGCCTGCCTTGCCGGGCCCCAAAGCGGGGCGACTACTGACAACAAACTGAAAATTCTAGCCAAGCCATGCGCAATGTAGATGACAATGGCCAATCCCGGATCGAATGACCCGGCCTGCAAGGCCCCTGCGCATGACGGTAGAATCATGCCAACCCAACGACCCCCTATTGCGGCGCCCGCCGCTTCTGCCCTATGCTGCGCAAGCTTTTCCCTGGCCGCGCCTGGCGCGCGCTCATGCTGGTGTTCTGCCTGGCCCTGGCCGCCTGCGGCGATCGTTCCGTGGACTGGACGCTCTACGACGTGAAGGGGCATCTGCCGGACCTGAAGTTCAGCCTGCCGGCCGCTGGCGGCAAGACCCTGAGCAGCGACGACCTCAAGGGCAAGACAGTGCTGCTTTTCTTCGGTTATGCCAGCTGTCCGGACGTCTGCCCCACCACCATGGCCCAGCTCACGGCAGTCCTGCAGCAGTTGGGCGAACAGGCCCGCAACGTGCGCATCCTGTTCGTCAGCGTCGATCCCCATCGCGACACGCCAGACATCCTGCAAGCCTATGTCAACGCCTTCAACAAGCAGGCCATCGGCGTGACGGGCAGCGAGAAACAGATCGCCGACCTGGCGCGGCGCTACCGCGTGGCCTACCAGATCGAGAAGCCCAAGCCCGGCGACTCGGCCGACGTCTATGACGTCACCCACAGCCGCGGCGTCTATATTTTCGATAAGCAGGGCCGCGCCCGGCTGCTGGCCTCCGATACCGACAGCGTGGCGGCCATCGCCAAGGACTTGAAGCAGCTGCTGGAGATCACCGAGGGCTGAGACGGCGGGCCATGCCCGCGGCGGGATACACGAGTTGTTACACCCCGCGGCCGTCCCTCGTGAGTATGATGGCTGCGACCATCCCCCTAGGAAGGAGAGCGCGCATGAGCATCATCATCATGATTATCGTCGGCTTCGTCGTGGGTCTCATCGCCCGGGCCCTGATGCCGGGAGACCAGAGCATGGGCATCATCATGACCACCATACTCGGTATCGTCGGCTCGGTCGTGGCGGGCTATCTCGGACAGTCGCTGGGCTGGTATGCGCCCGGTGAGCCGGCGGGCTGGATAGGCTCGGTCGTCGGCGCGATCATCGTGCTGTTCGTCGTGGGGCTCATCGCCCGCAAACGCGCCTGAACCCGCGGGGCGCCGGCACGGCGCCCCGCCTGGCGTCAGAAGCGGTAGCGCGCGCCGAGATAGACTTCGTGCACGCGCAGTTTGCCGCGCAGATGGCCGTTCTCGCCGTCTACCGGACCGCCTGCGAGATCGCCCGTGCGGACATTGCCGGCCTGCACATAGCGGTAGCCCAGATCCAGGCTGATGGCATCGTTCAGGGCATAGCTGGCGCCGGCGCCGATATTCCAGGCAAAGCGCGTCTGCCGGCGGCTGGCCAGGTCGGCGCGATGGTCGTCAGGCTGCGTCGTCACATGGCCGTCGGCCTTGACGAAGGCCATGCCCAGGCCGAGATTGCCATACAGGCTGAAGCGATCGGTCAGCTCGACATCCCGATAGAGATTCAACATCAGGCGCTGCGAACGCATCAGGTGCACCCCCACGCCCACATCGCCTTCGGACAACGTGGCCTTGCGCTCGAAGCGCATCCGGCTGGGCAGGACATATTCGACCTCCGCCCGCCAGCCGGGATAGAGGTGATAGCCCACCCCCACGGCGCCCAGCCACCGCGTGACATGCGAAGAATCGCCCAGGTCTACGCTGCCGGCCGAGGTCTCGTATCCCTGCATGTCATTCAGGCGGTTGATGGCCGCCCCGGCGCGGACGGTGCCGTAAAACCCGCTGTCCTGGGCCTGCGCCGCCCCCGCCGCGGCCAGGCCGACCGCCATTCCCACCACAATCTTCTTCATGTGCTGCATATACCAATGCCTCTTAGAGCGCTGAAAAAAACGCCCCGGCGACCGGGGCGAACCCGGGCATACTCTAAGAGCGGGGCCGGCGGACCCATACGTGGATGCGACCTATTTTTGGCCGATTGTTGCAGGCCATAAACACGCGCAGATCAATTGGACTGATAAACAAAAACAGGCCGGACAAGCACGCAAAAAAGTGCTTATCCGGCCCGCGCCGACGCAGGCGGGGTCTAGCCGGGCGGTAGCGCGCCGGCCGTCACGGTGCGTTCGGTCCAGCCGCCGCCCAGGGATTTGTACAGGCTGATCAGGTTGGACAGGCGCGCCAGGCGGGTGTCGATCAGCACCTGTTGCGCCGCGTACAGCGAACGCTGTGAATCCAGCACGCTCAGGTAGCTGTCGACCCCCTGACGAAAGCGCTGGTCCGCCAGCGTGTACGCGCGCTGGCTGGCGTCGACCAGCTGGCGCTGCGCGGTGATCTGCTGGTCCAGCGTCGCGCGCCCGGCCAGGCCGTCGGCCACTTCCCGAAAACCGGTCTGGATGGCCTTCTCGTAGTTGGCCACCTCGATGCGCTTGCGCACATGGGCAAGATCGAGATTGGCCATGAGCGAGCCGCCCGCGAAGATCGGCAAGGTGATCTGCGGCGCAAAGCTCCAGGCTCCCGAACCGGCCTTGAACAGTCCGCCCAGCGAGGCGCTGGCCGTGCCAGCCGAACCGGTCAGGCTGATGGTGGGAAAGAAGGCCGCGCGCGCCGCGCCGATATTGGCGTTGGCCCCCTGCAGCACATGCTCGGCGGCGCGCACGTCCGGGCGGCGCGCCAGCAGGTCCGAAGGCAGGCCGGCCGGCAGGTCGGCGATCACGACGTCGTCCGGCAGGCGCGTGGCCTGCGCCAGCTGCTCCAGCAGTTCGGGCGGCAGCGGCTGGCCCACCAGCAGCGTCAGCGCATTGCGGTCCTGGGCGACCTGGCGCAGGTACTGGGCCTGGTTGCGCTCGGCGGTGCGCAGGGAAATCTCTGCCTGGCTCAGGTCCAGCGCGGTCGCCACGCCTTGGTCATAACTCTGCTTGGTGAGCTTGTAGGAGTCCTGCTGAGAAGAGAGCGTGTCCTGGGTCAGCTGCAGCAGTTCCTGGTCGGCCCGCAAGGTCAGATAGGCATTGGCCGTCTCGGCGATCAGCGTCAACTGGGTGGCGATGCGCGTCTCGTCCTGCGCCAGATAGGTCTGCAGGGCCTCTTCGCTCAGGCTCTGGATGCGGCCGAACAGGTCCAGCTCCCAGGAGGCCACGGCCCCGCCCACGCGATACTGGCGCGAGATCTGCGGATTGCCCGATTGGGTCAGGTCACCGGGCGAGCGCTGCACCGAGGCGTCGCCCGCCACGCCCACCGAGGGCAGGAGGTCGGCGCGCTGGATGCGGTACTGCGCCCGCGCCGCCTCGACATTGAGCGCGGCCACGCGCAGGTCGCGGTTATTGGCCAGCGTCAGTTCCAGGACGCGCTGCAGGAGCGGATCGCGGAAGAAGTCACGCCAGCCCACGTCGGCGGCCGCCACTTGCCCGGCGGCCGGCTGGACAGCCGCGCCATAGGCCGGACCGCTGGGATAGACCGCATCGATGGGCGCCTCGGGGCGCTCATACTTGGGCGCCAGCGAGCAGCCGGCCAGGGCGCCGGCCAGCGAAAGGGACAACAGGGTTTTCATGGTGGGGATCATTGCTGCTGATCTCCGTTGGAATGAGCGTGCGCCGCCTCTTCCTGCGCGCGGATTTCGGTCAGGCGCCTGACCTTGAACAGACGCAGGACCAGCACGAAGAACAGGGGCACGAAGAAAATCGCCAGGAAGGTGCCCGAGAGCATGCCGCCGATCACGCCGGTGCCGATGGCGTGCTGGCTGCCGGAACCCGCGCCATTGGAAATGGCCAGGGGCACCACGCCCAGGATGAAGGCCATGGAGGTCATCAGGATGGGCCGCAGACGCTGGCGCGCCGCGTGCACCGCCGCCTCGACCAGGCTGGCGCCCTGCTCATAGTGCTCCTTGGCGAATTCCACGATCAGGATCGCGTTCTTGGCCGCCAGGCCTACTGTCGTGAGCAGGCCGACCTGGAAATAGACGTCGTTGGACAGGCCGCGCAACAGCGTGGCGGCCAGGGCGCCGATCACCCCCAGCGGCACCACCAGCATCACCGCCGTGGGAATGCTCCAGCTTTCATAGAGCGCCGCCAGGCAAAGGAAGACCACAATGAGGGAGATCGCGTACAAGGCGGGCGCCTGGGCGCCGGAGAGCCGCTCCTCATACGACAAACCGGTCCATTCGAAACCTATCCCCGTGGGCAGCTTGGCCGCCAGGCGCTCCATCTCGGCCATGGCTTCGCCCGAGCTGCGTCCCGGCGCGGCTTCGCCCTGGATGTTGTACGAGGGCACGCCGTTGTAGCGGTTCAGCTTCTGCGGCCCATAGGTCCAGTGCGCCTTGGCGAAGGCCGAAAACGGCACCATGTCGCCGGAGGCATTGCGCACATACCATTTGTCCAGGTCCTCGGGCAGCATGCGCGAGGCGGCCTCGCCCTGCACGAATACCTTCTTGACGCGGCCGCGGTCGATGAAGTCATTGACATACGACGAGCCCCAGGCCGTGGACAGGGTGCTGTTGATGTCGGCGATCGCCACGCCCAGCGCGCGCGCTTTCTCTCGGTCGATGTCCAGTTGGTACTGGGGCGCGTCCTCGATCCCGTTGGGGCGCACGCGGGCCAGCACGGGGCTTTGCGCGGCCTCGCCCAGGAGCTGGTTGCGCGCGGCCAGCAGCTTGTCATGGCCCACGCCGGCGCGGTCCTGCAGCATGAAGTCAAAGCCGGTCGCGTTGCCCAGTTCCATCACCGCCGGCGGCGCGAAGACAAAGGCCTGGGCGTCGCGGATATGGCCGAAGAAATAGCCATTGGCGCGCTGCGCCACGGCCGCGGCCCGCTGGCTGGCCGCGGGGCGTTCCTTCCAGTCGCGCAGCTTGATGAACAGGATGGCCGCGTTCTGGCCCCGGCCGCCGAAGGAAAAGCCCGAGACCGCGAACACCGAGGCCACCGAATCCTTCTCGTTCTCGAGCAGGTAGTTCACGGCCTGGTCGATCACGACCTTGGTGCGCTCGGCGCTGGCGCCGGCCGGGGCTTGCACCTGGGCAAACAGAATGCCCTGGTCTTCCTCGGGCAGGAAGGCCGTCGGGATGCGCGTGAAGAGCCAGCCCATGGCCAGGATCAGCGCCAGGTAGATGACCAGCAGGCGCTTGCCGCGTGTCATCGTGCGAGCCACGGTATTGGCATAGCCTTCCGTGGAACGCTCGAACATGCGGTTGAACCAGCCGAAAAAGCCCTTCTTGGTGCCGTGGTGGCCCTTGGGAATGGGCTTGAGCAGCGTGGCGCACAAGGCCGGCGTGAAGACGATGGCCACGACGACCGACAGCACCATGGACGAGACGATGGTGATCGAGAACTGGCGATAGATCACGCCCGTGGAGCCGCCGAAGAAGGCCATGGGAATGAACACGGCCGACAACACCATGGCGATGCCGATCAGCGCGCCGGTGATCTGTCCCATGGACTTGCGCGTGGCGGCCTTGGGCGACAAGCCCTCCTCGGCCATCACGCGCTCGACGTTTTCCACCACCACGATGGCGTCATCGACCAGCAGGCCGATGGCCAGCACCATGCCGAACATGGTCAGGGTGTTGATGGAATAGCCGAAGGCGGCCAGCACCCCGAAGGTGCCCAGCAGCACCACCGGCACGGCCAGGGTCGGAATCAGGGTGGCGCGCACATTCTGCAGGAAGAGGTACATCACCAGGAACACGAGCACGATGGCCTCGAAGAGCGTGTGGATCACGCTTTCGATGGACAGGCTGACAAAGGGCGTCGTGTCGTAGGGATAGACCACCTCCATGCCCGGCGGGAAATAGGGCTTGAGGCTGTTGATGGTGTCGCGCACCGCCTGCGCCGTATCCAGCGCATTGGCGCCGGTGGCCAGCTTGACCGCCAGGCCCGAGGCGGGCTTGCCGTTGTAATAGCTGTCGATGGAATAGCCTTGCGCCCCCAGCTCGATCTTGGCGACGTCGCGCAGGCGCACCTGCGAGCCGTCGGTGTTGACCTTGAGCAGGATGTCGCCGAACTCTTCCGGCGTCTGTAGGCGCGTGGGGCCGATGACCGTGGCGTTCAATTGCTGGCCGCGCGTGGCCGGCAGGCCGCCCAGCTGGCCCGAGGACACCTGGACGTTCTGCTCCTTGATGGCGTTGGTGACGTCGGAGGCGGCGAGGTTGTAGTTGATGAGCTTTTCGGGGCTGAGCCAGACCCGCATCGCATACGAGGCGCCGAACAGCTGGAAATCGCCCACGCCGCGCGTGCGGCTGATCGGATCCTGCACGTAGGAAGCCACATAGTCGGCAAGGTCCGACTTATCCATGCTGCCATCGGAGGAGACGAAGCCGGCGACGATGAGGAAGTTCTTGGTCGCCTTGGTCACCCGTATGCCCTGCTGCTGCACTTCTTGCGGCAGCAGCGGCTGGGCCACGGCCAGCTTGTTCTGCACCTGCACCTGGGCCGTGTCCGGATTGGTACCTTGGCGGAAGGTCAGCGTAATGGCGACGCTACCGTCGGAATTACTCTCCGAAGAGATGTACTCCAGGTTGTCGATGCCGTTCATCTGCTGCTCGATCACCTGGACCACCGTGTCCTGCACGGTCTGCGCCGAAGCGCCGGGATAGGTCACGTTGATGGCGATCGCGGGCGGCGCGATATTGGGATATTGCGCCACCGGCAGATTAAGGATGGACAGGGCGCCGGCCATCATCAGGACGATGGCGATCACCCAGGCGAAGACCGGCCTGTCGATAAAAAACTTTGCCATGCGCTGGCTCCCTTACTTGGCCGCCGGCGCCTGGCCGCCCTGCCCGGCCGGCGCGGCTGCGCGGGCCTGATATTCCTGAGCGTTGACTTCGATACCCGGACGCACCGACTGCAGGCCCTCGACAATGACGCGGTCGCCCGCGGCCAGGCCCTTGGTGACCAGCCACTGGTCCCCCAGCGCGCGGTCCGTCACCAGCTCGCGCAGCTCGACCTTGTTCTCGGCATTGACCACCAGGGCGGTCGGCAGGCCACGCTGGCTGCGCGTCACACCGCGCTGCGGCACGAGCAGGCCGTCGTTGGCCACGCCTTGCGCCAGTCGCGCGCGCACGAACATCCCGGGCAGCAGTTGATGGCCCGGGTTGGGGAACACCGCGCGCAAGGTCACCGAACCGGTGGTCGGGTCCACCGTCACTTCGGAGAACTCCAGCTTGCCGGCTTCGGCATAGGTGCTGCCGTCTTCCAGCACGAGGGTGACCTTGGCGGCCTGGGCGCCATCGGCCTGCTGCAGCTGGCCGCTGGCCATCGCGCTTTTGAGACGCAGCAGCTGCACGCTGGACTGGGTCACGTCGACATAGATGGGATCGATCTGCTGCACCGAGGCGATCGCGCCGGACTGGTTGGCCGTCACCAGGGCGCCCTCGGTCACGAGCGAGCGGCCGATGATGCCGTCGATGGGCGACAGCACCTTGGTGTAGACCAGGTTGATGCGGGCCGTCTCCAACGCGGCCTTGGCCGACAGCACATCGGCATTGGCCTGGTCGCGAGCGGCCACGGCATCGTCATAGGTCTGACGGCTGACCGCGCGGGTCTCCACCAGCGGCTTGTAGCGGTCCACCAACAGCGCGGCGGTGCGCAACTGCGCCTGCGCCCGCGCCAGGGCGGCCTTGCTGCTGTCGTAGCTCGCCTGGTAGAGCGAGGGGTCGATCTGGTAGAGCTGCTGGCCGGCGCGCACTTCGCCGCCTTCGGTGAAGAGGCGCTTTTGCACGATGCCGCTGACTTGCGGCCGGACCTCGGCGATGCGGAAGGCCGACGTGCGGCCCGGCAGCTCGGTGGAAAGCGAAACAGGCTGCGATTTGAGGGTGACCACCCCGACCTGGGGCTTGCCTGCCTGAGGCGCGGCCTGCTCTTTGCCGCAGCCCGCCAATGCGAGGGCCAGTGCCGCCGCCGAAAGCGCGGCCGCGCCGCGCCATACCTGCTTCTTGTTCTTCATATGATCCATTCCCGAATCCAACCTATCCCCGGCGGCGGGCCTGCACGCCCGTCTCCGGATATTCGCTTTGCTGCGATGCAAAACGCCACATTTTCCGTTATCCCGTCCGAGAAACAAAGACGTCAGATACGAAAACATCATTCCATTTATGGGACAATAAAACCGCTTCCCGCACATTAAGCTGATGCTCCATGAACAATCGACTCCAAGGCATGGAACTCTTCGTCGAGGTGGCCAAGACGCGCAACTTCAGCCGCGCGGCCGAAAACCTCGGCGTTCCCAAATCGACGCTGTCGCGCCAGGTGGCCGAACTGGAGCGCTCCGTCGGCCTGCAGCTGCTGGCCCGCACGACGCGCAAAGTCGAACTGACCGCGGCCGGACAGCTGTATTTCGACCGTTGCCAGCGCATCGTGGCGGAAGCCCAGGTGGTGCATGAAGAACTGCAGAACCTGCTGGAAACCCCCTCTGGGCCGCTGCGCGTGAACCTGCCCGCCGATTTCGGCACGGAGTTCCTGGCCGAGTGCTTCGTCGAGTTCTCCCAGCGCTACCCCGAGGTGGACTTCTACCTCGACATTGCCAGCCCCGAGCATGCCAACCGGGTCTTCCAGGCCTGCGATGTCGCCATCGAGGTCGGCGAGCTGCCGGACTCCACCCAGATCGCGCGCCTGCTGGGCATGCTGCCCGCCTATCTCTATGCGTCGCCGGACTACCTCGCCCGGCATGGCCGGCCGCAGCATCCGGATGATCTGGTCAAGCATGAGTGCCTGGAATTCCGGGTCGGACATGCCGGCCGCGTCACCCGGTGGCCGCTGACCGATGGCCAGCAGCAGCTCGAGGTCACGCCGGGCAAGCGTTATTCGGTCAACAGTGTGTCCATGCTGCGCAGCCTGACGGGGCTGGGCGCCGGAATCGCCATCCTGGGCAGCGTGCCCGGCAATGAAGGCCGCCCCCTGGAACGGGTGCTGCCGGATTGGCATGCCGGCCCTTTCCCGGTCTACGCGGTCACGGACACCCGGCTGCTGCCCGCCAAGACGCGCATCTTCATCGAATTCCTGATGGAGCGCCTGGGCATGCAGGGGCCGGGGGAAAAGCATAGCGCCAGGCTGTTTCCGGACACAGTCTGACCGCCATGTTTGTAATGTACTGAAATCAGTTTACGCAAACCCGATACAAACCGGGCCTGCCGCAAGCGGCTCAGAAGCGCTCGTCCTCGCGCAGATAGCGCCATTGCCCCAGGGGCAGGTCGCCCAGGCGCACACGACCGATGCGCACGCGCTTCAGGCCCACGACCTTCAGCCCGACCAATTCGCACATGCGGCGGATCTGGCGCTTTTTGCCCTCATGCAGCACAAAGCGCAGCTGGTCTTCGTTCTGCCAACGCACCTCGGCCGGCTTGAGCGGCTTGCCGTCCAGCGACAAGCCGTGGTTGAGCAGCGCCAGACCACGCTCGTCCAGCCTGCCCTCGACGCGCACCAGATACTCCTTATCGACGGCCGAGTCCTCGCCGATCAGCTGTTTGGCGATGCGGCCGTCCTGGGTCAGCACCAGCAGACCCTGGGAATCGATGTCCAGGCGCCCGGCCACGGCCAGGCCGCGCAGGTGCGCGCGGTCGAAACGGCGGCGCGAACGGTCGCCCTCGTACTGGCTGCGGGCGTCGACCAGGGCAGCGGCGGGCTTGTAGCCGTCCTCGGCCTGGCCGGAGACATAGCCGATGGGCTTGTTGATCAGGATGGTGACCAGCGACGTCTGCGCCGCGCGCGCGGCGCGCTCCAGCGTGATCGTCTGGTCGGGATAGGCCTTGGCGCCGAGCTCGGAGACGACCACCCCGTCCACCCGCACCCAGCCGCGCTCGATATAGCTGTCGGCCTCGCGGCGCGAACACAGGCCGCGCTCCGACATCAACTTGGAGATACGTACTTTTTCCATGGCGCGTATTGTAAGGCGCGGCCGATCCGCGCCGGCGGTCTTGGCATAATACGTAGCCATGACTGCCCTGTATCAAGCACCGCTGGCCGCCGGCTGGCTGACACGCGCCCCCTTTTTCTTGACTCCTGCCCAACGCCATTGGCTGTTCCGCCCGGGCGCCCTGACGGCCGGCCTGCGCCAGCTGGGCCAGGTCCGGCTGCGCGTGGTGGACGAATACGCCCAGGGCGCGGCGCCCGACGAGGCGCAGGCCATGCGCATCCCTCCCGGCTCCGCCGTATGGGTGCGCGAAGTCCTGATGTCGATCGACGGTGTCGATAGCGTGCCGGCCCGCAGCCTCACCCCCCTATCCGCCTCCCATGGCAGCTGGCAGGGCATGCGGCGCCTGATGACCCGGCCGCTGGCCGACATGCTCTACCACGACCGCAGCGTCACCCGCTCGCCCTTCGCCTGCCGCAGGCTGGCCTCGCCCCTGCCCTTTTTCCGCATGGTCGCCGGCCTGCCCTCGGTGCCGGCATCCGACGCCCGCTTCCTGTGGGCGCGCCGCTCCGTGTTCTGGCGTCACGGCCAGCCCCTGCTGGTGGCCGAGTGTTTCCTGCCGGCGTTCTGGCGCGGCGCCGGGCGCATCGTGCCGCCCATCAAGGCGCATGAGCGGCGCGCCGGGATCCCCGCCAGCGACCCGCGCGGCTGAGCCCGGCCCCGCCTCAGTCCCTGGCCTCGCGCCACACCTCGGGCTCCAGGGCCACTTCGCCCTGGGCCGCCGAGACATAGACCGTATGGTCGGAGATATTGACGTTGATCTGCATGCCGCGCTCGGCCAGCCCGGCCAGGGCCTGGGTCTGGCCCGCGGGCAGGTTGACCACGCGCAGATTGCGCGCCCGCTCCACCTTGCCGCGCACGCCGTCCCACCAGACCTGGGAAGCATGACCGCCGTAGCAGTAGATGACGACCTGTTCGGCGCGGCCGCAGGCCCGCAGGATGCGTCGCTCATCGGGCTGGCCGACCTCGATCCACAGCGAAATGGCGCCGGTCAGGTCCTTGGACCAGATATCGGGTTCATCCGTGTCGCTCAGGCCCTTGGTGAAGGCCAATGAATCGTCGGCATGCATGGCAAATGCGGCGATGCGCACCATCATGCGCTCATCGGTCTCCGACGGGTGGCGCGCCACGGTCAGCCCATGGCTGCCGTAATAATGGCGGTCGGTGTCGGCAATATTGAGGTCGGCTTTATATATCGTTGCGCGCAGAGCCATGAAAACTATCCGGCGAGGTCAGCCCGCCATCATAACGCCTGCGGCGGGTATGATGGACACACACGCGCCCCGCCCATGCCATGACCGCCGCCCTGCTCGCCTTCTCCGTCGCCGCCCTCATCATGACGCTCACGCCCGGGCTGGATACGGCGCTGGTGCTGCGCACCGCCGCCACGGAAGGGCCGCGCCGCGCCTTCATGGCCGGCCTGGGCATATGCGTCGGCTGCCTGGCCTGGGGCGCCGCGGCCGCCTTCGGCCTGGGCGCCCTGCTGGCGGCCTCCCAGTTCGCCTACGAGGTCCTGCGCATCGCCGGCGCCGCCTATCTGCTCTACCTGGGCGCGGGCCTGTTATGGCGCGCGCGCCGGGCGCGCGCGGCAAGCGGCCCGGGCCGGCCCGCCCGTCCACAAGCCGGCGTAAGCGCGCTGGGCTGGCTGCGGCGCGGCTGCCTGACCAATCTGCTCAACCCCAAGGTCGGGGTGTTCTACATCACGTTTCTGCCGCAATTCATCCCGCAGGGCGCGGACGTGCTGGGCTTCAGCCTGCTGCTGGCGGCGCTGCATGCCATGATCGGCATCGCCTGGTTCGCCGTGCTGGTGGCCGCCACCCGGCCGTTGGCGCGCTGGCTGGGCCGCCCCGGCGTGGGGCGTGGCCTGGACGCGGCCACGGGCGTGGTCTTCGTGGCCTTCGGCCTGAAGCTCGCCCTCGAACGCCGTTAGCCCCGGGGCTTGCGCAAAAACACATAGCGGTGGCAGCCGGGCGCCGGGAACAACAAGGTGTGCCCCTCCAGGCCAAGTATCGGCGGCGCTTCCCGCGCCAGGCCGCAGGCCGCCAGCATCCCTTCCATGTCGAACCGCAGACGGCGGCGGGTATCGTTGTAGCCCAGGATCAGGCGTCCGCCGGGCTTGAGCACATCGATGGCGCCGTGCAGCAGGCGGCCGAAGGACCCGGCATCGTTGACCCCGTAGCCCACCATGCCGTTGGCGATCACCACCTCGAAGTGGCTGGCGGGATAGTAGTCCCGCAAGGCCGTGGCGTCGCCCGTGACATGCCGGCCTGGCTGGCCGTAACGCGCGCAGCGCGGATCGATATCCACCGAATGGAAGTCCAGCGCAAGCAGGCGCGGATAGTGCCAGTTGTAGCGCGACATGCCGATGAACAGGCAACGGGCATGCCGCGCGCGATAGCAGGTGTTGAGAAAATCGAAGACCGGCCCCTCGAGAAAGCGCCGGTCCGCCGAGTCGTAGCAAAAGCGCACATCCAGGCCCTGCGCGAGGCGGGGCGACAAGGAAAAGAGCGCGCGGTGGAGGGCGCGCCGCAGGCGCCCGGGACGAAAGAGATTTGCCATGGACAAAGCTGGAATTTTTTCCAGCTTTGCCGATGACGGGCATCAAACACGAGCCATTACCAGACCAAACCTATACGGCATGCTCTCCATACACCCCTACTGTATGGCGAGCCACGTAATGCCCCTCTCCGACTTGCACCAGCGGCTGGACCACGGGCTCGTCGCCCACCCGGCGCACCGGGCTGGGGATCTCGTCGACCAGCAGCGAACGCTGGCGATGGCGACGCCGGGGATCGGCGATGGGCACCGCGGCCATCAGCTTCTTGGTATAGGGGTGCTGCGGGTTCTCGAAGATGGCGCGGCGCGGGCCGATCTCCACGATCTGGCCCAGGTACATGACCGCCACGCGGTGGCTGACGCGCTCGACCACCGCCATGTCATGCGAGATGAACAGAAAGGACACGCCGAGGTCGCGTTGCAGATCCAGCAGCAGATTGACGATCTGCGCCTGGATGGACACGTCCAGCGCCGACACGGATTCGTCGGCGATCACCACCTTGGGGTTGAGCGCCAGGGCGCGCGCGATGCAGATGCGCTGGCGCTGCCCGCCCGAGAACTCGTGCGGATAGCGGTCTACCATGTCGGGCAGCAGGCCGCACTTGTCCATCAGCCAGCGCACGCGCTCCTCGGCCGCCTTGCCGCGCGCGGCCTTGTGGATGAGCAGCGGCTCCATGATGGAGTCGCCCACCGTCATGCGCGGGTCCAGCGACGCGAAAGGATCCTGGAAGATGAACTGGATGTGCTGGCGCAGGGTCTGCATGGCCGCGCCGCGCAGCGTGCCGATGTCGCGGCCGTCGAACTCGATGCTGCCGCCCTGGCTCTTGACCAGTTGCAGCAAGGAGCGCCCCGTCGTGGTCTTGCCGCAACCCGACTCGCCCACCAGCGACAGGGTTTCGCCCGGGTAGAGGTCGAAGCTGACTTTCTCGACGGCGTGCACGCGCTTTTGCACCCCGCCGAAGACACCGCCCCGGATATCGAAGCGGGTGATAAGATCGCGCACCTTGAGCACGGGGCCCTGGTCGCGGCGCACCGTGTCCGCGGCCGCGGGTTCGGCCGGCGCGGCCGCATCGTCATCGACGCGCAGCAGCGGAAACGGCTTGGGCAGATCGGTGCCCTGCATGGCGCCCAGGCGCGGCACGGCCGACAGCAGCGCGCGGGTATAGGCATGGCGCGGATGGGCGAAGATCTCGTCGGAGCCGCCCTCCTCCACCTTGTCGCCGCGATACATCACCAGCACGCGGTCGGCGACCTCGGCCACCACCCCCATATCATGGGTGATGAAGATCACGCCCATATCCATCTCTTCCTGGAGCTGGCGGATCAATTGCAGGATCTGCGCCTGGATGGTGACATCCAGGGCCGTGGTCGGCTCGTCGGCGATCAGCAGCTGGGGCTTGCACGACAGCGCCATGGCGATCATGACGCGCTGGCGCATGCCGCCGGAGAGCTGGTGGGGATAGCGGTCCAGGATGGCGCGCGCCTCCGGGATGCGCACGCGCTCGAGCATGCGCAGGGCTTCGGCGCGGGCCGCGCCGGCGTCCAGGCCCTGGTGCAGGCGCAGGGCCTCCGCGATCTGGAAACCGGCCGTGAAGCTCGGATTCAGCGAGGTCATGGGTTCCTGGAAGATCATGGCCACATCGGCGCCGCGCACTTTTTCCAGCACCCGCTCCTCGGCGCGCGCCAGGTCCAGGACCTCGCCATTGCGCCGGCGCAGCCGCATATCCCCCGAGGCGATCTTGCCGCCGCCATACTCCACCAGCCGCATGAGGGCCAGCGAGGTGACCGATTTGCCCGAACCCGATTCGCCCACGATGGCGAGCGTCTCGCCGCGATTGACGTGAAACGACACGTCGCGCACCGCCTCGACCGTGCGCGTGGGCGTCTTGAAGCGCACGGTCAGGCCGTCGACCTGCACCACGCGGTGATTGTCCATACTTGCGATCATGCTTTACTTGTCCTGACGCGGATCCAGGGCGTCACGCAGACCGTCGCCCAGCAGATTGAAGCCCAGCACGGCCAGGAAGATGGCCGATCCGGGGAAGATCGACATCCACGGCGCCTGGGTCATGAAATTCTTGGCCGTATTCAGCATCGAGCCCCAGGAGGGATTGGGCGGCTGCAGCCCAAGGCCCAGGAAGGACAGGCTGGCCTCGGCGATGATGGCCGTGGCGATGGTGATGGTGGCCTGCACGATCAGGGGCGGCATCACATTGGGAAAGACATGCCGTGCAATGATGCGCAGGTCCGAAGCGCCCAGGGCGCGCGCGCTCTGGACGTAGTCTTCATTGCGCACCGCCAGCACCTGGCCGCGCGTGATGCGGATGAACTTGGGCGCGGCCGACACGCCGATGGCGATCATGGCGTTGACCAGGCTCGGTCCCAGGAAGGCGGCCAGGGCGATGGCCAGGATCAGGAAGGGAATGGCGAGCAGCGCCTCGGTGGCGCGCGAAATGATGCTGTCGGTCCAGCCGCCGAAATAGCCCGCGGCCAGCCCGAAGGGCACGCCCACCACCAGGGCGATCAGGACCGACACCATGCCCGCCATGAGCGAGGCGCGCGCCCCGAAGACCATGCGGCTGAAAATATCACGGCCCAGTTCGTCCGTGCCCATCCAATAGGTCGCCGAGGGCGCCTTGCGGATGGTCATGAAACTGGTCTGGAAGGGATCGTGGTTGGCGATCAGCGGCGCGAACAGCGCCAGCAGCACGAAGAACAGCACAATGAAGGCGCCCACCAGGGCGACCTTGTTGCGCTTGAATTTGGCCCAGGCGCGATTGCCGGCGCGGGGCGGGACGGCGGTTGCGACGGTCGCGCTCATTGATGCCTCAGACGGGGATTGACCAGGACGTACAGGACATCGGCCAGCAGGTTCATGAAAATAAAGCCCACCGCGACGCAGAGCACGACCCCCTGCACGACCGCATAGTCCCGGTTGAACACGGCGTCGACGATCAGCTTGCCGAAGCCCGGGATCGTGAAGACCTGTTCGGTCAGCACGGCGCCGGCCAGCAATTCGCCGAATAGCAGCGTCACCAGGGTGATGATGGGCATGAGGGCGTTGCGCAGGGCGTGGCGCAGCACCACCTTGCGGGCCGACACGCCCTTGGCGCGCGCGGTGCGCACATAGTCGGCGCTCAGGGCCTCCAGCATGGCCGAGCGCGTATGACGCATCAGGTAGGCGGCGATCGCCGTCGACAGCACGAAGGCCGGCATCAGCATGGTCTTGATGGACAGCCAGAAATCCTCGGCCGGCGAGACGTAGCCCGACGCCGGCAACAGCTTCCATTGCACCGACACCACCATGATGAGGATGATGCCAAGCCAGAAGTTCGGTATCGACATCCCGGACAAGGCCGCCACATTGGCCCCCATCTCGACGGCCGTGCCCTTGCGCACCGCCGCGATGATGCCCATGGGGATGCCGATGAGCATGGCGAAGGCCATGGCCATGGCGGCCAGCTGCAGCGTGACCGGCAGTTTCTGGCCGATCAGCGTGAGCACCGGGACATCGGTGCGCATGGACTTGCCCAGATCCCCCTGGACGACCTGTCCCACCCAGGCCATGTATTGCATGGGCAAGGGATCGTTCAGGCGGTACTTGTCGCGCAGATAGTCCAGCACGGCGGGATCCCGCTCTTCGCCGGCCAGGGTCAGGACGGGATCGCCCGGCAGGATTTTTTGCAGCATGAAGACGATCATCGACACCAGGACCAGTGTCGGGATCGCCACCACCACGCGGCGCAATATCAGTTTGAACATGCTTGGGAAACCGGAAAACAAAAACGCCGCCGGCCGGGCGCGCAGGCGCCCGGCCATCGCGGCAGGATTACTTCTGTGCCAGGGTGACGCCCTTCAGACGGATCATCCCGTCGGGATAGGCGGTGAAACCACGCACGTTTTTGCCCAGCACAAAAGGCCAGGGCTGATAGTACAGGTAGAAGTTGTGGGCGTCGTCGTGCAGCAACTTCTGGGCCTGATCATAGATGGCGCGCCGCTTGTCCTGGTCGGGCACGGTGCGCGCATCGGCCAGCAGCTTGTCGACCTCGGGGTTGCAGTAGCGGCCGTCGTTCAGCGAGCCCTTGCAGGTCACGAACTGGTAGACGTTGCCGTCCGGATCCACCCGGCCCGACCAGCCGCGCATGATGACCTCGAAATTGCCGGCCTGCGCCTCGTTCAGCAGCGCCGCGTACTCGGTGGGCCGCAGCTTGAGCTGGAAGCCCGCCTCGGCCGACATGGCCTGGATCATCTCGGCGATGGCCGCCGTGGTGGTGTTGTTGCCGAAGGCGAACTCGGCGCTCACCTTGTCCAGGCCCGCCTCCTTGAGCAGGGCGCGGGCGCGCGCCACGTCGCGCTTGGGCACGGGGAACTTGTCGGAATGATAGGGGCTGGCCGGCGGGAAAGGCTGGCTGGCCGGCTCGAAAATGCCGCCGCCGACGACTTCGTTGATGACATTGCGGTCTATGGTCAGCTCGAAGGCATGCCGCACGCGCGGATCCTTGAAGGGGCTGGTCTCGGCCCGCTTGCCATTGCCCAGGTTGTAGAACACCTCCTGGAAGCCCAGGCCGGAGACCGACATGAATTGCACGCTCTTGTCGTTCTTGACCTGCGGCGCATCGGAGGGATTCATGCGCTCCAGGATGTCCAGGCCGCCGGAGCGCAGGTTGGACAGGCGTACCGTGGTGTCCGGGATGGGCAGGAACACCAGGCGCGCGAAGGCATAGCTCTTGGCGTCATAGTATTTGTCGAACTTCTCCAGCACGATGCGGTCGTTCTGCACGCGCTCGACGAATTTATACGGCCCGGAGCAGATGGGCTTGCGGCCCACGGCGGCCGGATCGCCCTCGAAGGACTTGGGCGAGAGCATCATGCCGGCACGGTCGGACAACTGGGCCACCAGGGTGGCGTCGGGGCGCTTCAGATGCAGCACCAGCGTCTGGGCATCGGGCGCCTCGATGGTTTCGACCGAGGCCAGCTCGCCCTTGCGCATGCTGTCCTGCAGCGTCATGGCGCGCTCGAGATTGGCCTTGGCCGCGGCGGCGTCGAACTTGCTGCCGTCGTGGAAATAGGCATCATCACGCAGCTTGAAGGTCAGGGCCTTGTTGTCCTCGCTCCAGGACCAGGAGGTCGCCAGTTGGGGCACAAACTGCAGCTTGGCGTCCAGGTCCACGAGCTTGTCGCACAGCGACGTGAAGACAATGCGGCCGACGTAGGTGCGCGCGCGATGCGGATCCAGCACATCGGGATCCTCCTGCAGGCCGATACGCAGGTCTTGCGCCACGGCGGCGGCGCCGGCCAGCGACAGCGTCGCCGCCGCCAGTGCCAGGCCGAGAGGTTTCCAGGTTTTCATCGAATCTATTCCCCTTGTTGACGAAAAATCGGCGCGCCCGCCGCGGGGCGCGCCCGGGCCGGCCTCAGAAGCCGACCGCCTGGCCGTCGCGGCGGCTGTCGCTGGCCGCCACATAGCCCAGTTCATTGTCGCTGCCGTGCATGCGCCAGATGAACTGGCCGGCACCGAAGTCCATATAAGGATCGTCGACCGACTTCAAGGAATGGCCCATGTCCTTGAGCGCCTGCGCGACGGCCGGATTCATGCTGGCCTCGATGTCCAGCGTGAAATCGCGATTGACCTTCCAGCG
Source organism: Bordetella hinzii LMG 13501 (assembly GCF_001548475.1). Lineage (GTDB taxonomy): Bacteria > Pseudomonadota > Gammaproteobacteria > Burkholderiales > Burkholderiaceae_B > Bordetella > Bordetella hinzii. The sequence goes on along the minus strand of NZ_LRUJ01000034.1, from coordinate 27,179 downwards.
CGGCGCGCAGCAGGCCGCCTGGGGGTTCTGGTGATAGTCCAGCATGCGGATGACGGTCTGCATATGGCCCTGCGGCTGCATATCGCCGCCCATGACGCCAAAGCTCATGACCGGCTGGCCGCCCTGGGTCAGGAAACCCGGGATGATGGTATGGAAGGGGCGCTTGCCGCCCTCGACCACATTGGCCGAGGCCGGGTCCATCGAAAAGCCCACGCCGCGGTTCTGCAGGCTGATGCCCGTGCCGGGCACGACCACGCCCGAGCCGAAGCCCATGTAGTTCGACTGGATGAAGGAAATCATCATGCCGTTCTCGTCGGCGGCGGTCAGGTAGATGGTGCCGCCGGCATGCGGGCGGCCGGCCGCGAAGTGGGTCGCGCGGTCCAGCTGGATGAGCTTGGCGCGGTCGGCCAGATAGGCGTCGTCCAGCATCTGCGCCGGCGTGACTTCCATGCTGCGCGGATCGGCCACATAGCGGTACAGGTCGGCGAAGGCCAGCTTCATGGCCTCGATCTGCACATGCTGCGACTGCGCCGAATCCACCGGCATATTGGCCAGGTCGAATTTCTCGCAAATGCCCAGCGCGATCAGCGCGGCGATGCCCTGCCCGTTGGGCGGGATTTCGTTGAGCTCATAGCCGCGATAGGCCTTGCGGATGGGCTCGACCCATTGCGGGCGGTAGTTGCGCAGATCCTCCAGCGTCATGGCGCCGCCGCACTCCTTGCTGAAGGCGGCAATACGCTCGGCCAGCTCGCCCTCATAGAAATCGCGGCCGCCGCTGGCGGCGATGCGCTTGAGCGCATAGGCCGCGTCGGGGAAGCGGAAATGCTCGCCCACCTCCGGCGCCCGGCCCTTGGGCAGGAAGGCCTGGGCATAGCCGGGCTGCTCGCTGAGTTCCTGGGCCGCTGCGGCCCATTTGTGCGCCACCACGGGCGGCACGGCATAGCCGCGCTCGGCGATTTCGATGGCCGGTTCGAACAGCTGTTCGAACGGCAGCTTGCCGAATTTCTCGTGCAGGGCGGACCAGCCCGCCACCGCCCCCGGCACCGTGACCGTGTCCCAGCCGCGCTTGGGCTGCTTGGCCAGGCCGGCGGCGTCCGTGCCGTACTTGCGCTTGAAGTACTCGACGCTCCAGGCCGCGGGCGCGGTGCCCGAGGAATTCAGGCCGTGCAGTTGCTTGCCGTCCCACAGGATCGCGAAACAGTCGCTGCCCAGGCCGTTGGACACCGGCTCGACCAGCACGATGGTGGCCGCCGCGGCGATGGCGGCGTCCACGGCATTGCCGCCCTTGAGCAGCATGCGCAGCCCGGCCTGGGCGGCCAGCGGATGCGAGGTCGACACCACATTGCGCGCAAACAGCGGAATGCGATGCGAAGGATAGGGATTGCTCCAGTCAAACGGTTTCATGGCACGGCTCTCGGGGGACAAACTGCTGAAATTACTCTTGTGATTTAATTAAATCAATTTGATTTTTTGATCCGTCATTAAAATTTTTTTTGCTTATCGCGAACCCCATGAGCACCCTGCGATTTATGCGGACTTTCCTGGCCGTCGCCCACCATGGCACCTTCGCCGAGGCCGCCGAGCAAGTCGCCCTGACCCAGGCGGCGGTGAGCTTCCAAATGCGCTCGCTGGAGGCCGAACTGGGGCGCGAACTGTTCGACCGCAGCGGCCGGTTGGCCATCCTGAATGCCGCCGGGCGCGAACTGCTGCCCGAAATCAAGCAATTGCTGGACATGTACGAGCGCCTGCGCGCGCCCCGCCATGCCAGCGATGCGCTGGCCGGGGCGGTCTCGGTGGGCGCCATCGTGTCCTGCATGGGCATGCTGTCCAAGGTCGTCACCCGCATGAAGCGCGAGCATCCCGGGCTGGATGTCCGCGTGTTCTCCGGCAAGGCCAGCGAATTGGCCGGCAAGGTGGAGACCGGCGAACTGGACGCCGCCCTCATCGTGGAGGCCGGACGCAAGAGGGCGTCCACCAAGTGGACGCCTCTTTATCAGGAACCGCTGGTCGTGGTGGCGCATCCGGCAGCGGCCGGCGGCCAGGATGTGCGCGAAGTCCTGCGCGCCAATCCCTTTTTGCGCTTTGACCGCACCCAGCGCACCGGCCTGCAGATCGACCGCGTGCTGCGCCGCCTGGGTCTGCCGCTGACCGAATTTCTGGAACTCAACGCCATCGAAACCCTGGTGGAACTGGTGCGCCAGCAGGCGGGCGTAACCCTGCTCCCCCTGCTCAATGGCGCCAACTGGCGGGAAAGCCGGGACCTGCGCGTACTGCCGTTGCCCGCCGACCTGGGCCCCACGGCGCGCGCCATCGGCATGCTGGAGCGGCGCGAGCACGCCCGGCAAGACATCACGGCGGCGATCTGCCAGCAATGCCTTCTGGGTATTCACCTTGCGCCGCCAAGCTGACGCAGCCTCACTCGGTCCTAATTCGCGGCGGATTTCCCGGAATCGATTAACGGCACGCTAAAAAGCCTCTCTTTTAGCGTGTTCCATGCCTGCGCCTTTCTTCCCTCCTGGTCCGCTGCGCCTCCGTCGTCGTCACCGTGCCGCCTTGTTACTCTCTTGCACGACGCTTGCCGCATGTGGAGGTGGTGGCGGAGGGGGTGGCACCATCGCCCCTTCCTCGCCCGCCCCTTCCTTGCCCGCCCCTTCCTTGCCCGCCCCGCTCCCGGCCGTGCCGCCGGCGCCTGTCCATCAGCCGGCGTTGATGCCCGCGCCTGAGCCGGACGAAGCGCCGCCCGCCGACAACCCGCATGCACCGCCCATCGGCGGCGAAGGCGGCGGCGAAGGCGGCGGCGACGGCGAGGGCGGCGGCGACGCGGGACACGCTGGCGAAGCGGCGGGCGCGGGTGAACCCGCGGCCAATCCTCCCGCGATCGATCCTCCCGCGGCCAATCTCCCCGCAGACGATCCCCCTGTAGGCGATCCCCCCCTGCCCCCACCGGGCGATGTTCCGCCCGCCGAAGACAAGCGGGCCAACCCGCCCGCCTTGGCCAGCCGGTCCTGGGATGACTTTCTGCTCGGCCCCATGAGCGCCCATCGCCGGCCCGCGGACACCCGTTACAACGTATCCTCGGTCTTCCCCAATACCCAGGCGGCGCGCTACAACCTCATCAATCTCAAGCCCGCTCGCGACGCGGGCCTGACCGGCCAAGGGGTGAGAGTCGGCGTGATCGACAACGGGGTCAAGCCCGGGCCGCCCGTGGTCAACGTGGACCAGGGCCAGAGCGCCGATTACACCAATGGCGTCGCGGGCCCCTACAACGAAGCCAACCAAGGCGATCACGGCACCCAGGTCGCCCAGGTCCTGGCCGCACAGGAGGACCGCAACCGCCAGATGCAGGAGCTCAATGCGCCCACCGCCGTCAACCACTACCTGGGAGGCATCGCGCCGGGCGCCACCATCTTGTCGGCCAACATCAGCCTCGCCCCCAACTCCCGGCAATTGTCGGAACGCTCTCTGCTGGCGGCGTGGCGGGACCTGTCGGCCCAAGGCGTGAGGTTGTTCAACAACAGCCTGGGCTCCGATAGCGGCGCCACCTCGGTCCAGGTGTTCCGAAGCTACCAGCGGGCATATCGAAACGCCAGTGCGGCCAATAAACCCCTGACCCTCGTTGGCACGATCAAGCAGATCGTGGATCAGGGCGGGCTGTTCATCTTCGCGGCCGGCAACGGCGACCTCGGCGTGGGCCAATCCGATCCGGCCGCCGAGGCCCTGCTGCCGCTTATCGAACCGTCCCTACAGAAGGGCTTTATCGCCGTGATCGGCGTGGAGCTCAACAACCAGATCTCCCCCTGGGCCGACCGATGCGGCAATGCCGCCGACTGGTGCATGGCCGCCAGTGGATACGGCGATTTCCTTCCCGCGGACCCCGATCAATTCGCCAACCAGCAAAGAGGCACCTCGTTCTCGGCACCCCAGGTGACCGGCGCGGCGGCGCTCCTGCTGGAAAAATACCCATGGATGAGCAATGACAATCTGCGCACGACCTTGCTGACCACCGCCACCGACCTTGGCGAGCGAGGGGTCGACAGCATCTATGGCTGGGGCCTGCTCAACATCGGGCGCGCCGTGCAAGGTCCGGCGCAATTCGCCTTCGGCGAGTTCCACGCCGCGCTGCAGCGCGGCGCTTCCGACCGCTACGTCTTTGGCAACAATATCTCCGGCCCGGGCGGGCTGAGGGTCTCGGGCCAGGGCGCCCTGGTCCTGGCCGGCGCCAACACCTATGCCGGCGACACCGTCATCGATGGCGGCATCCTCGATGTGCTGGGCAGCATCACCTCATCCGTGCAGATCAACCGCGGGGGCACGCTGACCGGCGTAGGCCGCACGGGCCCGGTGAACAACGACGGCGCCCTCTACAACGCCGAGAAAGGATTGACCATCGATGGCAACTACCGGCAATCGGCCCAGGGCACGCTGATCACCGATATCGGCGCCGGCGCGCTGCGGGTCCGGCACGGGGCGGAGCTGGCCGGCCGGCTCCATATCCACGGCATACGCACCGGCTACGTGGCCCGCGCCGGCCAGACACACGTCGTGCTTTCCGCCGGCGACCAGGTGACCGGCGCCTTCGACAGCTTCACCCATGCCCCCACGCTGTTGCTCGAAGCCAAGCTGGGTTATCACGCCCGGCGCGTGGAAGTCGACTTGCAGCGGATAGACGCGCGGCTCGCGGCCCGCAGGCTGGAGCCGGATGCGCGACGGCCCCAGGTCCTGTCCGCCGCCGGCAATCTGGAGCGCGTCATGCAGGGCCTGGACGATGCCATGGCGAACGCCCCACTGGGCGCGCGCGCCCTGCCGGCGGCACCGCTGGCCGAACAGGCGCTACTGGGCGGCGCCGCCGCCTTGCAAGGGATTCGCGACCCCGAGCGCCTGCAGCGCAGCCTCTACTCCCTATCGGGCAGCGTCTACGCCAATGCCGCGGCGCTGCAAAGCCTGGCGCAGGATCAGGCCCTGGACGACTTTGGGCAACAACTGGGCGGCAAGGGGCTTTTCGCGCAATACCAGCACCAGCAGGTCCGCTGGCACCCCTCGGGCCTGGACGGCAGGCAAGGCAGCCATGCCGTCACGCTGGGGCTGAGCGAGCGGCTGAACCCGGACTGGAGCGCGGCGGCGGGGCTGGCCATCGCCGACCGGCGCTGGCAGGAGGACTTCCAGGCGCCGGATCGTGACCGCAGCCGGGGCACAGCCATCGGCCTGATGTTCGGCCTGCGACAGGATCTCGGACAGGATTGGCATCTGAAATATCTGGCTGGCCTGAGCAGCTATCGCCATCGCGTCGATCGCCACATCTGGTTTGATGAAACCGCCGAAGCCGTGGGCGCGGACGCCCAGGGCCATGCCCTGCAGGCCGCCGCGCTGCTGGGCAAGGCATGGCAACCGACCCCGGATTCGCAGCTCACACCCGAGGTCGGCGTGATGCTCAATCACACCCGGCAACGGGGATTTACCGAGTCGGCCGGGCGAGGCTATGGCCTGCGGGCCTTGGCCCATCAGGTCACGGTACCGTCGTTGGTGGGCCGCCTGGCCGGCACGCACGACACGGCCATCGGGTCCATGCCCTTGCGCCTGAACGCCAGCCTTCAGGTTCGCCACGACTTGCGCGGCCGCGACTTTCGCACCGACGGCGGGTTTGCCGCCATGCCGATGACCCAGGCCCGCAGCGGCCAATGGGGCCTGGCGCGCACGCGCTGGGGCCTGGGCCTGGGCATGCAGGTTGCCGCCACGGCTGCGCTCCAACTGGGCTTGGCTTATCAGGGCGAATGGAGCCGGGACTGGGCTACGCACGGCATGATCGCCCATATGCGCTACACATTCTGACCACCAGACGAAACAAGCGCCGCGAATGCGGCGCTTGTTTCATGCGTGGGGACGGGGCCGGCTTCAGAGCGCTTCTTCGTCGGCCTCGCCGGTGCGGATGCGGATGGCCTGCTCGACCGGCGTCACGAAGATCTTGCCGTCGCCGATCTTGCCCGTGCGGGCGGCCTTGAGGATCGCCTCGATGGCCTGGTCGACCAGATCGTCGGCCAGGACGACCTCGACGCGGATCTTGGGCAGGAAGTCCACCACATACTCCGCGCCGCGATATAGCTCGGTATGCCCCTTCTGGCGTCCGAATCCCTTGACCTCGGTGACCGTCAACCCGCTGACGCCGACTTCGGCCAGGGCCTCGCGCACTTCGTCGAGCTTGAACGGTTTGATGATGGCGGTAACTTGTTTCACTTTCGCTGTCCTGGAGATTGTTATGGCGTGCTGGGCTCAGGGGGATTCGCGGAATCCGTTGGTGACAGGATAGCGCCAATCCCGGCCGAATGCGCGGGGCGTGATGCGCGGCCCGGGCGGCGCCTGCCGCCGCTTGTATTCGTTGATGCGGATCAGCCGCAATACCTGCTCGACCGCGGCCGGCGGATAGCCTTCGGCCACGATTTCGGCGGCCGAGGCGTTCTGCTCCATGTAGCGCACGACGATGCCGTCCAGCACATCGTAGGGCGGCAGGCTGTCCTGGTCCTTCTGGTCGGGACGCAGTTCGGCCGAGGGCGGGCGCGTGATGATGCGCTCGGGGATGATGTCGTTCTGGGTATTGCGCCAGGCCGCCAGGCGGTAGACCAGGGTCTTGGGCACGTCCTTGATGACCGCGAAGCCGCCGGCCATGTCGCCATACAGCGTGCAATAGCCGGTGGTCATCTCCGACTTGTTTCCGGTGGTCAGCACCAGCCGGCCGGTCTTGTTGGACAGCGCCATGAGCAAGGTGCCCCGCGCGCGCGCCTGGATGTTCTCCTCGGTGGCGTCGACCGGGAGGCCGACGAACTGCGGCGCCAGCGCGCTCTCGAAGGCATCGACGATGGGGCCGATGACGATCTCGTCATAGCGCACGCCCAGGCGCTGCGCCATGTCGCGCGCGTCGGCCAGCGAGATATCGGCGGTGTAGCGCGAGGGCATCATGACCGCGCGGACATTTTCGGCGCCCAGGGCATCGACGGCGATGGCCAGCACCACAGCCGAATCGATGCCGCCGGACAAACCGATGATGGCGCCGGGGAAGCGGTTCTTACCGAGGTAGTCGCGCGTGCCCAGCACCAGCGCGTTCCAGACCTGCTCTTCTTCGCTGTAGGGCCGCACCGAAGCCTCGGGAGTGACCGCCACGATGCTGCCGTCGGCGTGCACGTCGACGATATTGACGCCTTCGGTGAAGTCCGGCAGGCGCGCCCGCAGCTGTCCCTGGCGGTCTAGGACGAAGGAGGCGCCGTCGAAGACCAGCTCATCCTGGCCGCCCACCAGATTGGCGTAGACCAGGGCGCAGCCGGTCGCCGCCACGGTGCGTTCGGCGATCATGAGGCGCTCGGCCTGCTTGCCGACGTTGTAGGGCGAGGCATTGGGCACCAGCAGAACCTGGGCGCCGGCCTGGGCCGCGGCGCACGCGGTCCGGTCGAACCAGATGTCTTCGCAGATGTTGACGCCGAAGCGCTGCCCCTTGAGCTCGAAGACCAGGGGCTGGGTATCGGCCGTGAAATAGCGTTGCTCGTCGAAGACCGAGTAGTTGGGCAGCTCGCGCTTGCAATAAGTGCCCAGCCGCCTGCCGCCGGCCAACAGCGTGGCGGCGTTATAGAGACGCCCCTCGCGGCGCTCGACATGGCCCACCAGCACATGCAGGCCGCCCAGGCCGGCCAGGTCGGCGGCCAGTTTGTCCAGCTCGGCGTGCTGGCGCTCGATGAAGAGCGGCCGCAGCAGCAGGTCCTCGGGCGGATAGCCGGTCAGCACCAGCTCGGGCGCGACCAGGATGTCGGCCCCGTGGCCATGCGCCTGGCGGGCCGCCTGCAGGACCCGGGCGGCGTTGCCCGCCAGGTCCCCCACGCAGGCATTGATTTGCGCGATTCCTACCCGGACAACGCTCATGAACGACGATTCCAATGCAATGAAAGGGATGCCAAATTATCGCATGGCGGGGTCGCCGGAGCCCGGCAAGGACAGCGCCTGTTCGTGCCGGGCTTCGTGCCAGGCGGCCTGGCGCATCTGCCCGGACAAGGCGGTGAGGTCCGCCCCCGACGGCTGCTGATAGAGCCGCAGGCCGAGTTCGGGGAGGATAGCCAGCAGATGATCGAAGATATCGCCCTGTATGCGCTCGTACTCGACCCAGGCAGTGATGGCCGTGAAGCAATAGACCTCGACCGGGATGCCTTCGGCCTGGGGTTCCATCATGCGCACCATCATGGCCATGTCCTGGCGCACCTCGGGGTGGTGGCGCAGATAGGCCAGCGCGTAGGCGCGGAACGTGCCGATATTGGTCAGGCGCCGCCGGTTGGCCGGCACCTCGGCCAGGGGGCCGAGGTCCTGGTTGGCGCGGGCCAGGTCGCTCTCCTTGGCCTGCAGGTAGTCATGCAGGAGGCGAAAGCGCATCAGGCGCCGGGACTCCTCGGCATCCAGGAAGCGCACCGAGGTCGCGTCGATGCGCAGGGTGCGTTTGATGCGGCGTCCGCCCGACTCGAACATCTGGCGGTAATTGCGGTAGCTTTCGGAGAACAGCTTGTAGGTCGGCACGGTGGTGACCGTGTTATCCCAGTTCTGCACCTTGACCGTGTGCAGGGCGATGTCCTTGACGAAGCCGTCGGCATTGGCCTGGGGCATTTCGATCCAGTCGCCGATGCGCAGCATGTCGTTGGAGGTCAGCTGGGTGCTGGCCACCAGCGACAGCAGCGTGTCCTTGAACACCAGCAGCAGCACGGCCGACAAGGCGCCCAGCCCGGAGATCATCCATAACGGCGAGCGGTCCATCAGGATGGACAGCACCAGCACCACGCAGATGGCCATCATGATGAGCTTGGTGATCTGGATATAGCCCTTGATCGAGCGGGTCTGGGCGCGCGTGGTGGCCGAATACGTGTCCTGCCAGGCGCTGAGCACGCCGCTGAAGGCCACGAACACGCAGATCCAGGCGCCGGCATGGGCCAGGCGCCCGACCACGGTGACGGCGCGCTCGGCGTGGGGAACCAGGTCGATGCCCAGCGACACCACGGCGAAAGGCACGGCGTACCAGAGATTCTGGTAGGCGCGGCGGCGCCGCAGGGCCTGGTCCCAGTCTTCGTGGCCGGAGGCGCGCAGCAGCCGGTGGGCGAAATACAGCACCAGGCGGGCCACCACCCATTGGGCGAAAAGCGCCACCAGCGCCAGCACGGCCACGCCCACCAGGGTCTGCGCCCAGGGCTGGGCCGGCGTGTAATGATCCAGGGTTTCGGCCACGGTCTGCCACTGCATCGTCAAAGCTTGCTCCTTGCGTCGGGGTCCATCCGGCCTCATTATCCGATATCGGGGCCCGGGGCGGCGGCGCGCCAGCCTGTCCGCCAGGGCCTATAATTCCGGCCATCATGGCAAATACTCCCTCTCAACAAGACCAGTTCGCCAACAAGGCCCAAGCCTGGTCCGCGCGGTTCTCCGAACCCGTCTCCGATCTCGTCAAGCGCTACACCGCGTCGGTGGATTTCGACAAGCGCCTGGCGCGCCACGACATCCGCGGCTCGCTGGCCCACGCCGACATGCTGGCCGCCCAGGGCATTATTTCGGCCCAGGATCTGGCCGACATCCAGCGCGGCATGCAGCAAATCCTGTCGGAAATCGACGCCGGCAGCTTCCAGTGGCTGCTCGACCTCGAAGACGTCCACCTGAATATCGAAAAGCGCCTGGTCGAGCTCGTCGGCGACGCGGGCAAGCGCCTGCACACCGGCCGCTCGCGCAATGACCAGGTCGCCACCGACATCCGCCTGTGGCTGCGCGATGAAATCGACACCCTGATCGGCCTGCTGCGCCAGCTGCGCCATGCCCTGGCCACGGTGGCCCTGGACAACGCCGCCACCATCATGCCGGGCTTCACCCACCTGCAGGTGGCCCAGCCGGTCACCTTCGGCCATCACCTGCTCGCCTACGCCGAGATGTTCGGCCGCGACGCCGAGCGCCTGGCCGATTGCCGCAAGCGCGTCAACCGGCTGCCGCTGGGCGCGGCCGCCCTGGCCGGCACCTCCTATCCCATCGACCGCGAGCGCGTGGCCCGCAGCCTGGATTTCGAAGGGGTGTGCCGCAATTCGCTCGACGCCGTGTCCGACCGCGACTTCGCCATCGAATTCTGCGCCGCCGCCGCCCTCATCATGACGCATGTCTCGCGCCTGTCCGAGGAGCTGGTGCTGTGGATGAGCCCGCGCATGGGCTTCATCGACCTGGCCGATCGCTTCTGCACCGGCAGCTCCATCATGCCGCAGAAGAAAAACCCCGACGTGCCCGAGCTGGCGCGCGGCAAGACCGGCCGCGTCAACGGCCATCTGGTCGCCCTGCTGACCCTGATGAAGGGCCAGCCGCTGGCCTACAACAAGGACAACCAGGAAGACAAGGAAGGCCTGTTCGACACGGCCGACACCCTGCGCGACACGCTGACCCTCTTCGCCGACATGGCCGGCGGCATCAAGGTCAAGCCCGAGAACATGCGCGCCGCCGCGCTGCAGGGCTTTGCCACCGCCACCGACCTGGCCGACTACCTGGTCAAGCGCGGCCTGCCCTTCCGTGATGCCCATGAAGTCGTCGCCCATGCCGTGCGCGACTGCGAACAGCGCGGCTGCGACCTGGCCGACCTGACGCTGGATGAGCTCAAGGCCTACCATCCGTCCATCGAGGCTGACATCCACGAGGTGCTGACCCTGGAGGGCTCGGTGGCGGCGCGCAAGCACATCGGCGGCACCGCCCCCGAGCGCGTGCGCATCGAAGCCCAGCGCGTGATCGACGAGACCGCCTGAACCGGCGCCGCGCCTGAACGCACAAAGGGCCCTTCATGGGCCCTTTGTCATGTCGCGCCGCCAAGGCGCGCGTCCTACTTGACCGCTGCCTCGGCGCCCGTCCATTCGGTCAGGAAGTCGCGGAAATCCGGGCGGTTGGCCGGCGGCACGGCGCAGGCCGGCGTGCCGATGGCCAGATAGCCCAGGAAGCGATATTCCAGCGGATCCAGGCCCAGGATCTCCTGGACCTCTTCGACATAAGTGCCCAGCCCCGTGCTCCAGAAGGCGCCATAGCCCAGCATATGGGTGGCGTTGAGGATGTTCATCACGGCCGCGCCGGCGGCCAGCACCTGCTCCTGCTCGCGCACCTTGGAGTTATGGTCGATCTTGGCCGCCAGGGCCAGGAAGAGCGGCACCTCGGCCATCCAGGCGCGCACTGATTTTTCTTTCTCGGGCGTCATGCGCGGGTCGCCGCTGCGCTTGACGGCGTCCAGCGCCACGTCGGCAAACCGCCCGATGGCCTCGCCCTGGATGCGCACGAAACGCCACGGGCGCAGCGCGCCGTGATCGGGCGCGCTCATGGCGGCCTGCAGGATCTGCGCGAGTTCATCGGCCTTGGGCGCGGGCGCGCGCAGGAATTTCATGGAACGGCGCGTATAGAGCGCGTGCAGGGCGGGATTGGCGATGGCTTCGGTCATGATGGTCGGATAGGTGCGGGCCGCGGCTATGGTATCAAGCCGGGGCGCCCCGGCACGGAGGCCGGAGCCGATTAATGAGAAACGTTCTTATTATAGGCCTGGCGGGCGTCAAGGCGGCCTATCCCCCGCCGCGCGGCGGGGTCTTGGGCGGCGCTCAGCCCAGGTGGGTATGGCGCTCGGGGCGCTCGTCCACCTGCATCTCGGACAGGCCATGCAGGATGCCGCAGTCATCGGTATCCGGCCGGGCCGAGGCGCAGCGCCGGCGCAGCTCGGTCAACTGGCTCTTGAGCTGGCTCAGTTCGGCGATGCGCGCATCCACGTGCGCGATGTGTTCATCGAACAGTTCGTTGATGCCGCCGCAGCCGGCCTGGTGATTGTCGGCCAGCGTGAGGATGGCGCGGATCTCGTCCTGCGTCATGTCCAGGGCGCGGCAATTACGGATCAGGCGCAGGCGCTCCAGGTGCGCCTGCCCATAGCTGCGGTAGTTGTTCATGCCGCGCTCGGGCGCGGGCAACAGGCCCTCGCGCTCGTAGTAGCGCACGGTTTCCACCGTGGTGGCGGCCGCCTTGGCCAATTCACCGATCTTCATGAGGACCTCCTGCTGATGGCGGGCTTGACCCTATAGTAACTCCAGGGTGTGCAATACGGTCAAGTCTCCCGGAAATATCAAGGGACGCAACAACACAGGATCACCAATGTCCAAGTCCTCACACGACGTCTTTCCTCTGGCCGGCGGTTGCTGCTCGAAGGGTTCGCCCGATGACAGCCCGCATCCCGGCCATGATCCCCATGACCATGACCATCATGGCCACGATCATCACGGCCACGATCATCACGGCCACGATCATCACGGCCATGACCATGACCACGGCAGCCATGCGCGGCTGGCCGCCGACGGGCCGGCCCTGAGCGCCGGCCCGGGGCAGGTGCTGTCGCGCCTGCGCATCGGCCAGATGGACTGCCCGACCGAGGAAACGCTGATCCGCAAGAAGCTGGGCGGCATGCCCGATGTGCATGGCCTGGAGTTCAATCTCATGCAGCGCGTGCTGACGGTCGTGCACGCCGAAGGCGCGCGCGACGCCGTCCTGCGCGCCATCCACAGCCTGGGCATGACGCCCGAGCCCATGGAAGACGCGGCCCGCCCCGCGCCCGCCAAGCCCGCCGGCTGGCGCCTGCTGGCCGTCGGCGGCGTGCTGGCCGCGCTGGCCGAGGCCGCGCATTTCGCCGCCCTGCCCACCTGGCTGACGGCCGTGCTGGCCCTGGCCGCCATCGCGGCCAGCGGGCTGGGGACCTATCGCAAGGGCTGGATCGCCGTGCGCAACGGCAATCTCAATATCAATGCCCTGATGAGCATTGCCGTCACCGGCGCCGTGCTGATCGGCCAGTGGCCCGAGGCGGCCATGGTGATGTTTCTTTTCAACGTGGCCGAACTCATCGAGGCCCGCGCGCTCGACCGCGCCCGCAATGCGGTGCGCGGCCTGATGGACCTGGCGCCGCAGACCGCGCACCGCCGCAATGAGGACGGCAGCTGGACCGATGTGCCGGCCGCCCAGCTGCGCGTGGGCGACACGGTGCGGGTGCGCCCTGGCGAACGCATCGCCGCCGACGGCACGCTGGTCGACGGCCGCTCGGCGGTGGACCAGGCGCCCATCACCGGCGAAAGCCTGCCGGTCGAGAAGACGGTGGGCGATGCGGTCTATGCCGGCACCATCAATACCTCCGGCGGTTTCGACTACCGCGTCACGGCGGCGGCGGGCAACACCACGCTCGACCGCATCATCCATGCCGTCGAACAGGCGCAAGGCGCGCGCGCCCCCACCCAGCGTTTCATCGACAGGTTCTCGCGCGTCTACACCCCGGCCGTCGTACTGCTGGCCGTGCTGGTGGCCGTCGTGCCGCCGCTGGCGCTGGGCCATGCCTGGATGGACTCGCTCTATCGCGCGCTGGCCTTGCTCATCATTGCCTGCCCCTGCGCCTTGGTGATCTCCACGCCCGTGAGCGTGGTCAGCGGGCTGACCGCCGCGGCGCGGCGCGGCATCCTGATCAGGGGCGGCGTCTACCTCGAAAACGGCCGCAAGCTGCGCTGGCTGGCGCTGGACAAGACGGGCACGCTCACCCGGGGCAAGCCGGTGCGCACCGACTTCGAAACCGTGCAGCCGCTCACCCCGGCGGGGCTGTCCTCGGCGCGCGTGGCCGCCAGCCTGGCCGCGCGTTCGGACCACCCGGTGTCGCTCGCCCTGGCCCAGGCCCACGGCAGCGCGGACCTGCTTCCGGTCAGCGACTTCAAGGCCCTGGCCGGGCGCGGCGTATCCGGCCGCATCGGCGAGGAGACCTTTTATCTGGGCAACCGCCGGCTGATGCGCGAACTGGAGGTGCTCGACGCCGGCATCGAGGCCCGCATCGACGCGCTGGAGGCGGCCGGCAAGACGGCCAACATCCTGAGCGATGGCCAGGGCGTGCTCGCGCTGGCCGCCGTGGCCGACACGCTCAAGCCCAGCAGCGCGGCGGCGATCGCCGATCTGCATGCCCTGGGCGTGCGCACAATGATGCTCACCGGCGACAACAACCGCGCCGCGCAGGCGGTGGCGCGCGAAGCCGGCATCGACGAAGCCCATGGCGACATGCTGCCCGAGGACAAGCTGGCGCGGGTGGAGGCCAAGATCGGCGGCGGCGGCCTGGTCGGGATGGTGGGCGACGGCATCAACGATGCGCCCGCCCTGGCGCGCGCCGACATCGGTTTCGCCATGGGCGCGGCCGGCACCGGCACGGCCATCGAGACGGCCGATGTGGCCCTGATGGACGATGACCTGCGCAAGATCGGTGGTTTTGTCCGCCTGTCGCGGGCCACCCATCGCGTCTTGACGCAGAACATCGCGCTGGCCCTGGGCATCAAGGCGGTATTCCTGGCGCTGGCGGTCACGGGCCATGCCACGTTGTGGATGGCCGTGTTCGCGGACGTGGGGGCCAGCCTGCTGGTGGTCGCCAATGGCCTGCGCCTGCTGCGCGCGGCCAGGCCGGCGTAGCGGGAGACATCTTCTGCAACAAGTCCTCCCCGGGGCATTCACTTTTTGTCGTGAATGGAAAACCACGCACATCAGGATTCAGTCCGGCCCTATTAGAGTTCAGCCGCGCGCGCCATCGCGCCCCTGACAATCGACATAACACCGGAAAGAGGAAGAATGATGCAAACCCAACGCGCCCTGCTCTGGACCGCCCTGGCCGGCAGCCTGGCCCTGGCCGGCTGCGCCAATATGAAGAATATGGACGCCAACAGCCTGATGAGCGCCGGCGGCGACATGGCCAAGGCCATGAGCCTGTCGGATGCCGATATCGTCCAGCTCTCGGATGCCGCCTGCAAGGAAAGCGACGCGCAATCGAAGGTGGCGCCGGCCAACAGCAAGTACACCAAGCGCCTGAACAAGGTCATGGCCGGCTTCGGCAAGATGGACCTCAACGGCCAGAAGATCAACTACAAGGTCTACCAGACCCAGGAAGTCAATGCCTGGGCCATGGGCAATGGCTGCGTGCGCGTCTACAGCGGCCTGATGGACATGATGAACGACGACGAGCTGCGCGGCGTCATCGGCCACGAAATGGGCCACGTGGCCCTGGGCCACAGCAAGAAAGCCATGCAGACGGCCTACGCGGTCAGCGCCGCGCGCACGGCCGCCAGCGCGACGGGCAATAGCGCCGTCAGCGCCCTGTCGTCCTCGCAGCTGGGCGACCTGACCGAGAAGTTCATCAACGCCCAGTTCTCGCAATCGCAGGAATCGGCCGCCGACGACTACTCCTTCGACCTGCTCACGCAGAAGAAGATGAACCGCAAGGGCCTGGTGACGGCCTTCGAAAAACTGGCCGAGCTGGACGGCGGCCAGAGCAGCATGCTGAGCTCGCACCCCTCCTCGCCGGACCGCGCCAAGCACATCCAGCAGCGCATCGACAGCGGCAAGTAATCAGGCGTCGAAGGACGGGCAGGCGGAACAGCAGATTGACCCGTTCCGCCTGCCGCCGCTCTTGTGCAAACGCGCCTTGACCTGATGGCGCCCGGCGCTGGCCGGGCAAAGCGCCGCGATCCCGGCGGCGGTCAGGTCCTGTATCAGCAGACCCGCGACCCGGCATTCGGCCGGCGTGAAACCGTAGACGGCCCGCGGGCTTAAGAAGACGCTGGCGGCATGACCTCGCCGAGGGAGCGCGGGTCGCGCGGCGTCCAGCGGCCCGCCTCGGCCTGCGCGATGAAGTCCAGCACCGCGCGGTTGAAGGCCTCGGGCTCTTCCAGATTGATGGTGTGACCGGTCTTGGGCAGCACCAGCAGGCCGCTGGCCGGCAACACCCGTTTGAGAAAGAGCGAGGCCTGCAGGCTGTGATCGTCCTCGTCGCCAGCGATGATGAGGGCCGGCACGCGCATGCCGGCCAGGGTGCCGCTCATGGCGTCCAGGGCCGGACGGCGCGCCTGCACGCCGCGCAGGGTGAGCGCCGCGCCGACGGCGTCATGTCCGGCCAGGGCCTGGGCAAAGGCCTGCCAGCCGCGCCCGTCCTTGTTGAGAAAGGGAATGCGGGCCGCGCCCAGGGCGTAGGCCGGACCGTAGCCGCCACTGCCCTGCGACTCGAACTGCGCGGCGGCGGCCAGCGAGGCCGCCTGGAAGGCCGGCCTGTCCGCGCTCAGCGCGCCATAGCCGGCGCCGGCGATGGTCAGCGACAGCGCCCGGTCGGCGAACATCAGGCCGAAATGCAGGGCCGCGAAGCCGCCCATGGACAGGCCCACGACATGGGCCCGGTCCACGCCGGCGGCATCGAGCACGGCGGCCATATCCTGCACGGCGCGCGCCTGGGAATAGGCCTGCAGCGAGCGGGGCACCGTGGAAGGCGGATAGCCGCGCGCATTGAACACGATGCAGCGATGGCGCCGCGCGAAGGCGCGCAGCTGCGGCTCCCAGCTGCGCATGTCGCCGGCGAACTCGTGCACGAAGAGCACGGCCGGCCCCTCGCCCACGCATTCATAGCTCAGGTGCACGCCATCGTCGGTCAAGGCCTGGGGCATGGAAGTCTCCTGGTCCTCAGACAGCGGGATATTGCGACTTGAACCAATCGGCGATCTGGCCGCCGGTCATGAAGACCACGCCCGGATGGCGCATCAGCAGATCCAGCATGCGTTCGAAGTCGCCGAAGCGGTGCGGCACCCCCATCAGATGCGGATGCAGGCCCAGCGCCAGCACGCGCGGCCAGCGCCGCGCCTCCCGGTCGAAGACCTCCAGCGTGCGCGTCAAGCGCAGCAGGAACTCGGGCGTGGAGTGTTTCTCGACCGCATAGATCACCGAATCGTTGAGTTCGAGGTTGTAAGGCATCTGGATCAGACTGCCCTGGCGCACCCGCATCCAGTTGGGCAGATCGTCCACCACCCAGTCGCAGACGTACTCGACACCGGCCGCGGCCAGGATGTCGGGGGTATCGGCGGTCTCGCGCAGGCCCGGACTGAGCCAGCCGCGCGGCCGGCCGCCAGTGAAGGCGCGCAGCTTCTCCAGGCAGGCTTCGATGAGCTCACGCTCGCCGCCGCCGTGGTTGAGCGACTGCTGGTGCATGCCGTGGCCGATGAACTCCCAGCCGGCGCGCAGCATGGCTTCGGCCGCGCGCGGGTAGGCGTCGATGACGCTGGCGTTGCAGCTGGTGGACGCCGGCAGGCCTCGTTCGCCGATGGCCCGCAGCATGCGCGCCAGGCCGGCCCGCATGCCGTAGTCGGCCCAGCTGAAATTGGGCACGTCGGGCACGGTCTCGCGGCCGTGCGGCGGCGTGATGATGGTGCGCGGCATGGCCTGGTCGAAACGCCAGTTCTCGACGTTGATCACCAGGTGCACCATGATGTTGCCGCCGGCCGGCGGCGCGCAGGGCGGCCGGTCATCCGGGAAGGCATGCGGAATACGCGGATTGGACATGAAGGCTCCCGGAATCAGTGGCGCATCTGGCCGAGGATGTCGCGTTTCAGGCCATTGAAAAGCTCGCCCGTGATCAGGTCCAGCGAGCGCGGACGATCGATGGGCACCTTGATGCGGGTGGCGATGCGGCCCGGCCGCGCCGACATCACGTAGATGGTGTCGGCCAGCAGGATGGCTTCGTCGATATCGTGGGTGACGAAGACCACCGTGGTGCGCAGGCGCTGCCACACCGACAGCAGCAGTTCCTGCATGGTCAGGCGGGTCTGCGCGTCCAGCGCCCCGAAAGGCTCGTCCATCAGCAGGACCTTGGAGCCCAGCGTCAGCACGCGGGCAATGCCCACGCGCTGGCGCATGCCGCCGGACAGCTGCACCGGCAGATGTTGCTTGAAGGCCGACAAGCCCGTGATCTCCAGCATCTCTTCGGCGCGCGGCACGTAGTCGCTCTTGGGCAGGCCGGCGATCTTGGGCCCGAAGACCACGTTTTCCCAGACATTGAGCCAGGGAAACAGCGCCGCCTCCTGGAACACCACGCCGCGCTCGGGGCCGGGCCGCGCCACGGGCTGCTCGCCCACGCGCAGCTCGCCGTCGGAAGGAAACTCGAAACCGGCGATCAGATTGAGCAAGGTGGACTTGCCGCAGCCCGAGGGGCCGAGCAAGGCGACGAATTCCCCCTCCTCGACCTGCAGGTCGATATGGTCCAGCGCATGCACGGGCGAGACGCCGGGATAGGTCTTGCTCAACTGCGTGACAGAAATATGCGACATGACACCCTCAATGATTCTGGAGCATGCGCCAGGCCAGGACGCGATGTTCGACGGCGACCAGCAGGCGGTCGCTCAAAAAGCCCATGAGCCCGATGGAGGCCATGTCGGCCAGCACGATGTCCATGCGGCCCACGTAATAGGCATCCCAGAGCACATAGCCCAGCCCCGACTTGACCGCCACCATCTCCGAGACGATGACCGCCGTCCAGGAGATCCCCAGGCCGATGCGCAAGCCGGTGAAGATGGACGGCATGGCCGCCGGCAGCACCACGCGGCGCATGAGCTGGCCGGCCGAGGCGCCCATCATGCCGGCCGCGCGCACCAGGTTGCGGTCCACATCGCGCGCGCCCTGGGTGGTATTGACCACGATGGCGTAGAAGCCGCCCAGGAAGATCAGGAAGATGGCGCCCAGGTCGCGTATGCCGAACAGCGCGATCGAGAACGGCAGCCAGGCGGTGATGGGGATGGGCCGCAGGCCCTGGATCAGCGGGTCGAGCAGGCGCGAGGCCAGCCGGCTCCAGCCGATGGCCAGGCCCAGCGGGATCCCGGCCAGCATGGCCAGCGCGAATCCCTGCGCCACACGCAGGGCCGAGTACTGCACATTGCCGGCCCAGGTGCCTTGATAGGGGTTCAGGCCCATGCCGGGGTTGCCGAAGATCCAGGCATACCAGGCCTGGGCCACCTGGACCGGCGTGGGCAGCACGCCGGCCATATCGGCCGACTGCCCCGCCCACTGCCAGATCGCCAGGATGAGCAGCGGCACCACCAGCGCGGTGGCCCCGCGCCGCAGGGCCGCGCCCTGTGCGCCCACCCGGGGCGCGGCCGCCGGACGCTTGAGGATAGAAGAATTCATGACTGCCTCCGGATACCGACTACATGACCTCGCGCATCAGCGTGGGGTCCCAGACCTTGCCGATCTGGCCGCTGACGTCCTTGGGAATGACGCCGAGGTCATGGAAGGTCTTGGCCTGGCGCTGCAGTTGCTCCAGGTCCAGCACGCCGCCCAGCTTGATGAGCTTGACGGACTCGCGCGTCACGGCCAGCGGCAGGTTGGTGTACTTGGCATAGGCTTGGGCAAAGGCCTCGGGATCCTTGCCCAGCGTCTCCTCGGCCTGCTTGTACGCCCACAGGAAGCACTTGACCGCCTCGCGCTTGGCCGTCAGCGCATCGCGCGTGGCCGCCAGCAGCCCCAGCTCGGCCCCCACGGCCTTGGACTGGCTGTACTCCAGGTTCTTGGCGAAGAAGGCCGTGCCCTCGGCCACCAGCTGCGACTCGAAAGGCTCCCACAGGGCCACGGCGTCGACGTCGCCGCGCTGCAAGGCCTGCACGAAGGCCGTGCCGCCGCCCTGGATATTGACCGCCGTGAAGCTGTTGTAGGGAATCCCTTTCTCGGCCAGGGTGGCGGCCCACTGGAACCACACCGCCGACCCCGGCGCGATGCCCACGCGCTTGCCGGCGAGGTCTTTCCAGTCATCCATCTTCACGCCCTTGCGCGTGACCAGGTACTTGGGCGAGGACGCCACGCCGGACAGACCGACGATCTTCTCGCTGCCCTGGGCCAGGGCAATGGCCAGATCGGCCGGGCCGATGCCGGAGACGTCCAGCGACCCCGACAACAGCGCCGTGCGCGCATCCGCATAGCGCACGAACTCCACCGGCTTGACCTCCACATTGCAGGCCTTCATGGGCTCGGAAATGAAGATCATGGGCGAGAGGTGCCCGACCTTCACATAGCCCACGGTGAGCGTCTGCTTTTGCGGCGAGGCCGGCGGCTGCGGCCCCACGGCCGCGGCCAGGCCGGCATATCCGGCCAGGAAGACCGTGATGGCGGTCCGATAAAGTGTTTTCATGTATTTCCCCTTGTGTTGATACTCGGCGGCCGACCTGGACTGCGCGCGGCCCTGGCTGATAAAGGCGTTGGTCTAGCGCCCCTGGAACACCGGCGGCCGCTTCTCGCGAAAGGCGGCCTGCCCTTCACGATAGTCGGCACTGCCAAAACAATCCTGAACGGCCTGGTCCACCTCGCGGGCCGATGGCCGTCCGTCCAGCAGATGGCGCAAGGCCAGGCGCGCGGCGTGCAGGGTGAGCGGCGCATTGCCCGCCACCGCCGCCACCCGCGACGCCGCCTCGGCCTCGAAAGCCTCGTCGTCGAAGACCTCGTGGGCCAGGCCGATGCGGCCGGCCTCGGCGCCGTCGAAGGTGCGCGCCGTCAGGAACAGGTCCATGGCCCGGGCCGCGCCCAGCATGTCGCTCATGCGCTTGACACCGTCCAGCGCATAGCCCAGCCCCAGGCGCGCGGCCGGCATGCGGAAACGCGCGCCGGCGTTGCAATAGCGCAGATCGCAGGCCAGGGCCAGGCCCAGGCCCCCACCCATGCAGATCCCGCGGATCACCGCGATGGTGGGAATGCGGCTGTCGGCCAGGGCCTGCTGGGCCGCGCTCACGGCGCGGTCGTAGCGGGCTACCTGGTCCGCATCGTCGCGCAGCTCGGCGAATTCGGAAATATCGGCGCCGGAGACAAAAGCGCGTTCGCCCTCGCCCTGCAGCACGATGACACGCAGCTCGGCGTCGTCCTGGGCCCGGACGACGGTGGCGCAAAGCGCCTCCCACATCGCCAGCGACATCGCGTTGAAACGCGCGGGATTGGAAATGCGCACGCGCAGCACGCCTGCCTGCGTGTCGGCCTGGATACGGCCCGGCGGATGATGGCTCATGATGTCTTCCTCTTCAGACCACGCCGGCCTCATGCAGGCGGCGGATATCCTGGTCGCCATAGCCGGCCTCACGCAGCACTTCGTCGGTATGCTCGCCCCAGCCCGGCGCGGTGCGTTCGATCTCGGCCGGCGTGCGCGTCAAGGTGACCGGCTGGGTGATAAGCGTGCGCTCGCCCCCCTGCCAGGCGGCGCAGCGGCGCGCCACGCCCAGATGCCGCACCTGGGCGTCCTCGAACATCTGCGGCACGGTATAGACGGGCCCGGCCGGCACGCCCGCCGCGTTGAGCAGCTCCACCCAGTGAGCCACGGGCTCGCGCTCGAACACCGCCTGGATCTCGGCATTCAGGCGCTGGCGATGCCGCACCCGCAGCTTCTCGTTCTGGTAATCGGGATCGGCCAGCCAGTCCCCGCGTCCCAGGGCCTGGCAGAAGCGCTTCCAATTGCCCTCGCCCGAGGCGCCGAGATTAAAGGCGCCGTCGCGCGCGCGGAACAAGCCCATGGGGCTGCTGGTGGGATGGTCATTGCCCTCCTGGACGGGCACATCGCCATCATTCAGATAGCGCGCCGCCTGGAAATCCATCATGGCGATCTGGGCGTGCAGCAAGGAAGCATGGACCCACTGCCCTTCGCCGGAGACTTCGCGCTCCAGCAAGGCCGTGAGAATCCCGATGGCCGCGTACAACCCGGTGCTGGAATCGGCCACGGCCAGGCCGGCGCGCACCGGTCCCTGCCCGGGCAGGCCGGTCACCGACATCAGGCCGCCCATGCCTTGCACGATCTGGTCAAAACCCGGCCGTCCGGCATAGGGGCCGGTCTGGCCGAAACCCGAAATACTGGCCAGGATGATGCGCGGATTCAAGGCGCGCAGCGAGGCGTAGTCCACGCCCAGGCGCTGCTTGACGTCGGGCCGCCAATTCTCCACCACCACGTCGGCGCCGGCCACCAGGCGGCGGAACACCTCCAGGCCCTCGGGCTTTTTCAGGTTCAGCGTGAGCGAACGCTTGTTGCGGTTCAGGTTCTGGAAGTCGCCGCTCCAGCGATCGGCCGCGAACATGGCTTCATTGGGATCGATGCCGGGCGGCGGCTCGATGCGGATCACGTCCGCGCCGAAATCGGCCAGCATGCGCACGCAAGTGGGGCCGGCGCGCACGCGGGACAGATCCAGGACGCGGAAGCGGCGCAGGGCCGGCGAAGCGGAAAGCGATGGCATGGTTCGATTCAACCTTGAGGCAGGAAAAACGGAAAGGGAAAGGCGGCGCGCGCCAGGGCCAGCAGCTGCGCCTCGGCGCCCGGGCGGCCGATGGCCTGCACGCAGACCGGCCGGCCCCGGGCGTCGCGCCCGATCGGAAAGACCATGGCCGGCAGGCCGAGATAGTTCACAAAGGCAAACCAGCGGAACATGTCCAGCAAGCGGCGCGCATCGAATTCCGGCGAATCGGTCAGCACCTGGGCCCAATCCGGCACGCCGCGCGGCAGCGCCGGCGTGAGCAGCACCTCGCCATCGACCAGCGCCTGCTCCAGCAAGGCCTGTGTGCAGGCTTCGCGCCGGGCGCGGGCGTCGGCCAGCCAATCGGCCGGCAGGGCCGCGCCCGTCAGCGCCAGCGAACGGGCCAGCCGGCCCAGGGCGGGCGCCTGGCCGCGCAGGGCCCGGGCATGGGTCTCGAACGCTTCGGCATGCAGTACCGTCTGGCCCAGCCGCGTCCACTCGCGCAGGCCGGGCAGCGCCACGTCGCGCCGGCGAGCGGCGCAGCCGGCGGCGAAATCCTCCAGCATGCCGGCCACCGCCTCGTCGGGATCGCCATCGGGATGCCGCCAGCACGTGCTGATGCGGCGCGGCGCCTCGGCCGGCTCGCCGGGCGCCAGCTGTGCCCACACCGCCTGCAGGTCATCGGCGCTGCGCGCCAACAGGCCCACCGTGTCCAGCGAGGCGGCCATGGGCGCTACACCCGTATTGGGCAAGCGTCCCCGCGTGGGCTTCAAGCCCAGCAAACCGCAGCTTGCCGCCGGGATGCGCACCGAACCGGCCGTGTCCGTGCCCAGCGAGGCGTAGCACAGGCCCGCCGCCACGGCCACGGCCGAACCGCTGGAAGACCCGCCCACCGCCGCCCGGGGATCCAGCGGATTGACCGGCAGCGGATAGCGGGGATTCTCGCCGGTGGCGCCGCAAGCATGCTCGGCCATGACCAGGGTGGCCAGGGCGGGCGCGCCGGCCGCCGCCAGACGCTGCACCACGGGCGCGACCGGCCCGGCACCGGGCCAGGCATAGCCCGCGCCGCATTGCGGCGCGCGGTCCGGCAAAACGAAGATGTCCTTGTGCGCCAGCCCGACCCCGGCCAGGGGCTGCTCCACGGCCGGATCGGCCGCCGGCGGCAGCAGCCCGGCCACGCAATGCCAGGTCTGGCGCGCCAGGGCCTGGCGCTGCGCCGCCAGCGCCTCGCCCACGCCGATTTCGCCGCGCAACAGCGCCGCGCGCAGCGCCGCGATGGAACCGGGCAGACCGGCCGGCGTCATGGACGGCGCTCCGGCGCCAGGCGGGCCAGGGCCTTGACCACCGAGGCGACCTCGCGCGCCGTGGCGGCGATGCCCTGCCCGGCCAGCCTGGCCGCCACTTGCTCGGCCGTGGGCGTGGAATCCTGCATATCGAAAAACCCCCTTGAGTATTATTTTTTCGACTATAAATATATTTATAGAACAGTGGATAATTTCGTGCAATCAGTGTTTGTATGCATAGCCTATGAAAGTCAGTGAACGCATCCGCCAGTCCCTGGAGAACGACATCCGCAACGGGGCGCTGCTGCCCGGCGACGCCATCGACGAGCAGGAACTGGCCACCCGCTACCAGGTCTCGCGCACACCCGTGCGCGAAGCCCTGCTGCAGCTCAAGGTCCAGGGCATGCTGGAGAGCCAGCCGCGCAACGGCATGGTCGTGGCGCGCCTGGACGTCCAGGAACTGTTGGCGATCTGGGAGCTGATGGCCGAGATGGAAGGCGTCTGCACCCGCATGGCCTGCCAGCGCATGACGCCCGAAGAACGCCAGGAACTGGCGCGCCTGCACCGCGCCGCCGCCCCCATCGCCGAAGCCGACGACGGCCAGGCCTGGCGCGAGGCCAACCATGACTTTCATGAAGTGCTGTACCGAGGCTGCCGCAACCCCTATCTGCGCGAACAGCTGCTGGCGCTGCGCGCGCGCACGGGCGCCTATCTGCGCCATGCCTTCACGGCTGTCGGGCGCGTGCGCGCTTCCTATGAACAGCACGGCGAACTGGTCGAGGCCATCCTCGCCAACGACCCCGAGCGCGCCCATCGCATGATGATGCGGCACATCAGCCTGGCCCAGGGCGCCAAAGGCCTGGCCGACTTTCTCATCAACCTGCCCCGCTCCATGGTCAAGACCTGACGCGCCGATGGCTCGCCTCGCGCGGGGTATCGCGCGGGGTATCATTGGGCACCTCCGCCGGCCCCGCCCGGCCTTTGCCGCCCCGCCCGGACCTACGCCCGCCGCCCATGCGGCGCGCCCGCGTGGCCGGACGATGAGAACACCATGAAATTAGCCACCTGGAACGTCAACTCCCTGAACGTCCGCCTGCCCCAGGTCATCGCCTGGCTGGCCGACAACCCGGTCGATGCCCTGTGCATCCAGGAACTCAAGCTCGCCGACGACAAATTCCCGCTGGAGGCCTTCACCCAGATCGGCTACCACGCCGTCTGGGCCGGCCAGAAAACCTATAACGGCGTGGCCATCCTGACGCGCGAACCGGGCTTTGCCATGGTGCGCAACATCCCCGCCTTCGAGGATCCCCAGCAGCGCGTCATCGCCCTCACCCTGCCCAGCCCCGCCGGCGACGTGCGCGTCATCTGCGCCTACTGCCCCAACGGCCAGAGCGTGGGCAGCGACAAATACGCCTACAAGCTCGAGTGGTTCGGCGCCCTGCGCCACTGGCTCGAAGAAGAACTGCGCACCTACCCGCGCCTGGCCATCCTGGGCGACTACAACGTCGCCCCGGCCGACGAAGACGTCCACAACCCCGAAAAATGGCAAGGCCAGGTCCTGGTCTCCGAACCCGAGCGCGCCGCCTTCCGCACCCTGCTCGACCTGGGCCTGACCGACGCCTTCCGCCTCTTCGAGCAGCCCGAAAAGTCCTTCACCTGGTGGGACTACCGCATGTTCGCCTTCCGCCGCAACGCCGGCCTGCGCATCGACCACATCCTGCTGTCCGAAGCGCTGAAACAAGCCTGCAAGGCCTGCGTCATCGACAAAGCGCCGCGCGCCAACGAACAGCCCTCCGACCACACCCCGGTCGTCGCCACGCTGGACCTCGGCGCCTGACACCGGGCCGCCACACACGGCTCGAAATTTCGTGTATAGTTGCGCTCTTCTGATTTTGGGGCGGTAGCTCAGCTGGGAGAGCGTCGCGTTCGCAATGCGAAGGTCGGGAGTTCGATCCTCCTCCGCTCCACCAAATTCCAGACGGAAAAGCCTTGGACACACACCATGTGTTCCAAGGCTTTTTTGTTTCCAGCGCCGTGATTTCATTGGCTTGATGGCCCGCGGCGGCCGCGGGCGCTCCCCGCAAGCCATGCATAGACGGCGGGCCGCTTGTCCTTGCGCCAGTCCTTGATCAAGGGCTGGCGCCTCCGGTACAACAACAAGCAGCCACGTGGCACGCCGCGATCCCTGTCAATCGTGATGGCAGCGCCACGTTCGCACTGACCCTGCACTGGGAGACTGGCGTGAATACCAAGTGGTCGCTGCCGCTGGCTTTGCTGCTCTCGGTCTGCCTCGGCGCCGCCGTTTCCGGCTGCCGCAGCATGGATACCGCCCCGATCAACGCCGTCAGCGAGGATCCCAAGCCCGCTTCGCCGGCCTATATCCCGGATGCCGGTGACGACGGCACGACCGTGGTCGCGCTGGCTTTTTCCGGCGGCGGCATGCGGGCCGCCGCCTGGGCGTATGGCGTTCTCCTGGGGCTGGACGCCATGGTGGTCGACGACATCCCCTATCGCCGGACGTTGCTGGACAATGTGCGCTCGGTCGCCGGGACATCGGGCGGCGCGGTGATGGCCGCGTATCTGGGATGGAAAGGCAAGGACGGGTTCCAGGATTTCCGCGAGCGATTCCTGTACCAGGATGCCGAATCCCATATGGAAACCAAGTTCCATATCGGCACCATGATCACGGCGGCGCTGTCGGGCGGAGCCAATGACAGGCAGACCTTCGCGCGTTGGCTGGACGAAAAAGTATTCGACCACGCCACCTTTGCCAGCCTGCGCAGGCCCGAAAGCCCCGTGGTCTGGCTGACAGCGTCGGACATCTACAACAACACGCCCTTTCTATTCACGCCGGACGTGTTCGCCGCGCTGTGCAGCGATATCGATGATCTCAAGATCGCGGATGCCGTTGCCGCGTCCGCTGCATTTCCGGGCGCCTTTGCGCCCGTCAACATCGAAACGCCCAAGAAGGACTGCCAGTATGTGGCGCCCGCGTGGCTGCAGCAGGCCCTCAATAGTGCGTCCTCGTCTGTCCGGCTGCGGGCCTATGCGCGGGCGCTGGAGTCCTATCACTCCGATCGCGATCTTCCCTACGTGCGCCTGCTCGATGGCGGCTTGACAGACAATCTCGGCATCACCGGGCTGACGCTGGAGCGCGCCGCCGCGCAGACCCCCTACGGACCGCTCTCGCCGCGTCAGGCCGTACGCCTGCGGCGATTCCTCTTCATCGTGACCGATGCCGGCGTGCAGCCCAGATACAGCTGGGGCGGCAAGGGGGCCTCGGTGAGATTGGACCAAGTGCTGATCGCGGCCTTCGACACGGCGATGGCCTCGACGACGCGCATCGGCCTGGATGCCGTCACCCTGGCATTGCAGCATTGGCAGACGGCGCTCGTCACTTATCGCTGCGGGCTCCCTCCCGAGAAGGTCCTCGCGCTGCGGGGAACCCTGGAGGATTGGGATTGCGCCGATGTGGCCGTGACCGCTCACCATATTTCATTCCGGGACGCCGACGCGGCGCTTTTCAGCACGCTGAATACGATCCCGACGCGGCTGAGCCTGCCCCGTAAAGACATTGATTTCGTCATAGACGCGGCCAGGCAGGCTGTCGTCCACAACAGGGATATTGCGTCGGCGGTCGCCGATGCAAAGAGAGAAGCCCCGGTCTTCGACGGGCTGCCGGGTGTGGCGACCGACCTCCAGCGGCCCCCGCCCGGCCCGCGAAAGCGCTGAGAATTGATCCGCGCATGAGCCGCCGGCCGCCCTGTGCCAGGCGCCAAGCAGTGCTGGCACGCGCGGCGACAGCCGGGCTTATGATGGACGCTCCCAC
>NZ_LRUJ01000033.1 GCF_001548475.1 Bordetella hinzii LMG 13501 | reverse complement strand
CCGGCGTGCTGGCGGGCGACAACGTGGCGATGGCCAGCTCGGGCGCGTTTGCCGACAAGAATGCCGGCGCCGGCAAGGTGGTCAATGTCGCCGGTCAGCTGACCGGCCTGGACGCGGGCAACTATCAGTTGAACGCCAATAGCGTGGCCTATGCCGACATCGCCAAGCTGGCGATCACGGGCGCCATCACGGCCTCGGGCAAGACCTATGACGGCAACACGTCGGCGTCGACCCGCGGCATCCTGTCCGGGGTGCTGGCGGGCGACCAGGTGGGCATCCTGACGCAGGGCCAGTTTGCCGATCGCAACGCGGGCCTGGGCAAGACCGTCAATGTGTCGGGCCGCCTGTCGGGCGCGGATGCCGACAACTATGCGCTGTCCACGAATAGCGTGGCGGTGGCCGACATCGCCCGGCGGGCGATCACGGTGACGGCGGACAACCAGCGCAAGAACGCGGGCGCGGCCGATCCGGCGCTGACCTGGAAGGTGACCGCGGGCAGCCTGGTTGAGGGCGACACGCTGCAAGGCGCGCTCGTGCGAGCGCCAGGCGAGACCCTCGGCGACTACCGCATCAGCGCCGCCGCGCTGGCCAACGGCAACTACCAGGTCTCGCCGGTCGATGGCCTGTTGACCATCAGCGGCGTGCCGCTGGATACGCGCCGCGACGCCGCCATCAGCGCCGCCCAGCAACAGGACGGCCCCTCCATCGTCATGACCGCGCCGCCGCTGCTGCCTGCCGGCGCGGGCCCGTTGCTTGTCTCGGCGCCCACGAAGGGAGGCTTGCCCCCGTCCGGCGCGGGACTCGGCCAATTGCCTGCGGGCCACGTATGGGTCATCGAAGGCGGCATTCGCCTGCCGCAAGGCCTGGGCGGTATCTGATCCTCATTCTCTTTCCGTCTTGACCGTGTTCATGGATGGCCATGAACACGGTCCACTTGATCGCACACATCATGAAGCTCGTTTCATCGCAATTCCGTCCGCGTCCCCTGTTGGCGGCGCTTGCCGCGCTGCTGCCCGTCATGGCGGCGGCGCAACAACTGCCCAACGCGGGGCGTATTCTGCAGGAGCAGCAACAGGCCGAGCCCCCGGTGCCGGCGGCCAGCCCGGATCTCAACATGAGCAGCCCGATCCCGGACACGGTCGCGCCGGGGGGCGCGAAGGCCAGGGTCGATGGCATCGAACTGAGCGGCAACCAGGTGTTCACGCAGGCGCAATTGCTTGCGCGGTTGGGCGGCTACCAGGGCCGGGAATACGATCTGGCGGGTCTGCAAGGGCTGGCCAACCAGTTGACGCGCTACTACCACGACGCGGGCTACCCGTTTGCGCGGGTCTACCTGCCGGCCCAGTCGCTGGACAAGGGCATTGTGCGCATGCAGGTGCTGGAGGGCCGCTATGGGCGAGTGACGGCCGAGGGCGACACGCGGGCGCAGGGCTATCTGTCGGGGCTCAAACCGGGCGAGGTGATCGAGAGCGCGCCCTTGGAGCGGGCGGCCCTGCTGCTGTCGGACTTGCCGGGCGTGAACATCTCGCCGATCATGCGTCCCGGCCAGGAGCTGGGCACGGGAGACCTGGCGGTGGATGTGCGGCGCGGCGAGCGGGTGACGGGCTCGGTGGGCCTGGACAACCAGGGCAACCGCTACACGGGCCAGTTCCGCGCCAATGCAAGCCTGGCGATCAACAGTCCCTTCATGCTGGGCGACCAGATCGCGCTGCGCGCGCAGCAGACCAGCGAGAACATGACGTTCGGCGACGTCGGCTACAGCCTGCCGCTGGGGACGTCGGGCCTGCGTGGACGGGTGGGCTATGGCTACACGAACTATGAGCTGGGCAAGGAATTCAACGACCTGGACGCGCATGGCACGGCCAAGGTGGCCAGCGCCGGGCTGAGCTACCCGTTGTTGCGCTCACAATCGCGCAATCTGACGCTGGGGGTGGACTTCCTGCACAAGCAGCTGCGCGACGAGTACCGCGCGGCAGAGCTGACGCTGGACAAGTTCACCAATAGCGTGCCCGTCTCGGCGCAATTCGACGTGCGCGACAGCCTGGGCGGCGGCGGCGTGACCTATGGAGCGCTGACGTGGACGCCGGGCACGCTCAAGCTCAAGGGCGGCCAGGCCGAGGCCGATGCGCTGACCGCGAAGTCCGATGGCCGCTACAACAAACTGAACCTGGACATCGCGCGGCTGCAGTCGCTGGCGCCGAAATGGACCTTGTATGGGCGCTTCAGCGGCCAGTGGACCGATGACAACCTCGATTCCTCGGAAGACTTCGGCCTGGGCGGCCCGGCCGGCGTGCGGGCTTATCCGGTGGGCGAAGGCTATGGCGACCGGGGCTGGCTGGCCCAGGTGGAAGTGCGCTACGCCGTCGGTCCGGTCTCGCCCTTTGTGTTCTACGACGCGGGCCGGGTGCAGATCAATGCCCATCCCTGGATGGCGGGCGAGAACTTCCGGCGGATCGCGGGCACCGGCGTGGGCGCGCGGCTGAACCTGGGCGGCTGGCGCGCCGAGGCGACGGTGGCCTGGCGTACCGATGGCGGCGCGCCGCAATCGGACAGCAAGGACCGCAAGCCGATGTTCTGGCTGACGGCCCAATATGCTTTCTGAGCATTGCGCGCGGTTCGTTGCCGGGAGGCCCGGCCGCGCTCAATTTGACCTTGCCGCAACAGAAATCCCCTTCGATCCCTGAGCCTATTTTTGACATGGCTAGGACTTTGCTTAATTATCCAAGTGTTTACTTGGATAATTAACGGGGTAAGTATGAAAGGCAGGGGGCTTTTGATCGCCGTGGTGGCGATCGCGGCCGCGGGCGTCTTCTGGCGTCTGGGCAAGGCCGGCGAGGGCGGGGCGGCCGGCTGGTCGGCGCCGCCGGTCAAGGTCGCCGTGGCCGCCACCGAGCAGGTCGACCTGCCGCGCGAGCTGGGCGGGATAGGCAGCCTGGAGGCGGCGCGGCAGGTGATGGTGCCGGCCGAGGTGGATGGCCGGGTGGTGCAGATTCTGTTCCAGGCCGGACAGGCGGTGAAGGCGGGCCAGGTGCTGGCCCAGCTCAATGACGCGCCCGAGCAGGGAGAGCTTGCGCGCCTGCAGGCGCAGGCGCGCAACGCCCGCGCCGTGCTGGAGCGCACGCGCCGGCTGATGCCGCAGCAGGCGGCCACCCGCGAGCAGTTCGACCAGGCGCAGGCCGAAGCGCAGCAGGTCGAGGGCGAGCTCAGGCGCGTGCAGGCGCTGATCGAACAGAAACGGATACGCGCGCCATTCGACGGTGTGCTGGGACTGCGGCGCGTGAATCTCGGACAGTTCGTGCGTGCCGGCGATCCCCTGGTGTCGCTGACCGACACGGCCGTCATCTATGCCAATCTCGATTTGCCCGAGCAGGCGCTGGCCGGGCTGCGGGTGGGCCAGTCCATGACCGTGGCCGTCGACGCCCATGGTCCGCGGCGTTTCGAGGGCCGGGTCTCGAGCATAGAGCCCCAGGTGGACGCGGGCACGCGCAGCGTGCGGGTGCAGGCCACGCTGGCCAATGCCGACGGCGCGCTGGCCGCCGGCATGTACGCCCAGGGCCGGGTCCAGCTGGATGGGCGCCTGCGCGCGCTGATGGTGCCCGAGACCGCCGTGAGCTATAGCGCCTATGGCGATTCGGTCTATGTGCTGGCGCCCGCGGCGGCCGGGGGCGCCGCGCCCACGGTGCGCCAGGCTTATGTGAAGACGGGCGAGCGGCGGGACGGGCGCATCGTGGTCAGCGAGGGCCTGGCGCCGGGCGACCGCGTGGTCGTCTCCGGCCAGGTCCGGCTGCACAACGGCGCGGCGGTCGAAGTGACCGCATCGGACACGCTGGCGCAGGCCGCGGCGGCAAGCGGAGGCTGATGTGAGATTCACCGATCTGTTCGTGCGCCGGCCGGTGCTGGCGCTGGTGGTCAGCACGCTGGTGCTGCTGATGGGCCTGCGCGCCCTGAGCGGCCTGCCCGTGCGCCAATATCCCCTTACCGAAAACACCAGCATCACCATCACCACCGAGTATCCCGGCGCCTCGCCGGAGCTGATGCAGGGTTTCGTGACCCAGCCCATCGCGCAATCCGTGGCCACCGTCGAGGGCATCGACTATCTGTCGTCGTCCTCCACGCAGGGGCGCAGCGTGATCACCGTGCGCATGCAGCTGAACGCGGATTCCAACAAGGCCATGACCGAGGTCATGGCCAAGATCAACGAGGTGAAGTACCGCCTGCCGCCCGACGCCTACGACCCGGTGCTGAAGAAGTCCTCGGGCGAAGCCACCGCCGTGGCCTATGTGGGTTTCTCCAGCTCCACCATGAGCGTGCCGGCGCTGACGGATTATCTGTCGCGCGTGGTGCAGCCGCAGCTGTCCTCCATCCCGGGCGTGGCGAGCGTGGATCTGTATGGCGGGCAGAAGCTGGCCATGCGCGTCTGGGTAGACCCCGACCGGCTGGCCGCGCGCGGCGTCTCGGCCGGCGAACTGGCGCAGGCATTGCGCGATAACAACGTGCAGGCCGCGCCCGGCCAGGTCAAGGGTCAGTACGTGGTGGCCAATATCAAGGTCAACACCGACCTGGTCAGCGTGGCCGATTTCCGTGATCTCGTGATCAAGCGCCAGGGCGGCGCCATTGTGCGCCTGGGCGATGTGGCCACCGTGGAGCTGGGCGCGGCCAACAAGGACTCCAGCGGCTTGATGGACGGCGAGCCGGCCGTGTATTTCGGCCTGAACGCCACGCCGGTGGGCAACCCGCTGGTCATCGTGGGCGAGCTCAACCGGCTCCTGCCCGACATCAAGCGCAATCTGCCGCCGGGCACCTCGGTGCAAGTGCCGTTCGAGCTGGCGCGCTTTATCAGCGCCTCCATCGACGAGGTCAAGCACACCCTGGCCGAAGCCGTTGTCATCGTGGTGGTGGTGATCTTCCTGTGCCTGGGCTCGCTGCGCGCGGTGCTCATCCCGGTGGTGACGATTCCGTTGTCCATGCTGGGCGCGGCGGCCATCATGGCTGTGTTCGGCTTCAGCGTGAACCTGCTGACACTGCTGGCCATGGTGCTGGCCATCGGCCTGGTGGTCGACGATGCCATCGTCGTGGTCGAGAACGTGCATCGCCATATCGAGGAGGGCAAATCGCCGGTGCGCGCGGCCTTGGTGGGCGCGCGCGAGGTGGCCGGGCCGGTGATCGCCATGACGATCACGCTGGCGGCCGTGTATGCGCCGATCGGCCTGATGGGCGGGCTGACCGGTTCGCTGTTCAAGGAGTTCGCCTTCACCCTGGCGGGCGCGGTCGTGGTGTCGGGCGTGATCGCGCTGACGCTGTCGCCGGTGATGAGTTCCTTCTTGCTGGACAGCAAGGTTTCCGAAGGCTGGATGGCGCGCCGCGCCGAGCATTTCTTCACCCAGCTGGGCGATGCCTACGGACGTTTGCTGGACCTCTCCCTGCACCATCGCTGGGTGACGGGACTGCTGGCCGTGGCGGTGCTGGCCAGCCTGCCTTTCTTATACCAGTCCGCGCAAAGCGAGCTGGCGCCCGTGGAAGACCAGTCCACCGTGCTGACGGCCATCAAATCGCCGCAGCAGGCCAATATCGAATACGTCGAGACATTCGGCAAGCAATGGGACGACGTCATGAAGACCCTGCCCGAGCAGCAGGGGCGCTGGCTCATCAATGGTTCGGATGGAGTCTCCAACAGCATAGGCGGGGTGGATTTCGTCGAGTGGAGCCGGCGCTCGCGCTCGGCCGACGTGCTGCAGGGGCAGATCCAGGCCATGGCCAACGACATCGAGGGCAGCAATGTGTTCGCTTTCCAGCTGCCGTCGCTGCCGGGGTCCACGGGTGGCCTGCCGGTGCAGATGGTCATCATGAGCCCGGCCGATTATCCGGTGGTGTTCGAGGCCATGGAGGGGCTCAAGCAGGCCGCGCGCCAAAGCGGCCTGTTCATGGTGGTCGATAGCGACCTGGACTACAACAATCCCGTGGTGCAGGTGCGCGTGGACCGGGCCAAGGCCAACAGCCTGGGCGTCACGATGAAAGACATCGGCGATACCCTGGCCGTGCTGGTGGGCGAGAACTACGTCAACCGCTTTGGCATGGACGGACGCTCCTACGATGTGATCCCGCAAAGCGCGCGCCAGCAGCGGCTCACGCCCCAGGCGCTGGCAGGCTATCACGTCCGCAGCGCCTCGGGCGGCATGGTGCCGCTGTCCAACCTGGTGAGCGTCAGCATGGGCGTCGAGCCCAATTCGCTTACGCAATTCAACCAGCGCAACTCGGCCACCTTCCAGGCCATTCCCATGCCGGGGGTGACCATGGGCGACGCGGTCGCTTTCCTCACGCGCCAAGCCGCCTCGCTGCCGGCCGGTTTCAGCTATGACTGGCAGTCGGATGCGCGCCAGTATTCCCACGAGGGCTCGGCGCTGATGGTGACCTTCGTGTTCGCCATCATCGTCATTTATCTGGTGCTGGCCGCGCAGTACGAAAGCCTGCGCGACCCGCTCATCATCCTCATCAGCGTGCCGATGTCGATCTGCGGCGCCCTCATCCCGCTGGCGCTGGGCGCGGCCACCATCAACATCTACACCCAGATCGGGCTGGTGACCCTGATCGGCCTGATCAGCAAGCACGGCATCCTCATGGTGGAGTTCGCCAACGAGATGCAGCTCAGTCACGGGCTGGACCGGCGCGCGGCCATGGAGCAGGCCGCCCGCGTCCGCCTGCGCCCCATTCTGATGACGACGGCGGCCATGGTGGTGGGGCTCATCCCCTTGCTGTCCGCCACCGGCGCGGGCGCGCACAGCCGCTACAGCCTGGGCCTGGTGATCGTGGTGGGCATGCTGGTGGGCACCTTGTTCACGCTGTTCGTCCTGCCCACGGTCTATACCGTCCTGGCGCGCGACCACCGCCAGGCGGCGGCCACGCCGCGGGCGCGCGAACTGGCCGCCGCCCAGGCAGAAGACCGGCCGGCGGCCGTTTGAGGAAAGGCAATCATGCATCACAAGTTCTCTGTTTTCCGCCTGGCGCCGCTGCTGTGGCTGGCGGGTTGCGCCGTGGGACCGGACTACCAGGCGCCCCGGCCCGAGCCGGTGGCGCTGGCCAGCCCCGAGCAGGCTTTGTTCACGCATGAGCGCGTGCAGCGCGACTGGTGGAAGCAATTGCAGGATCCGCAACTGGACCGCCTGGTCGCCCTGGCCCTGGCGCGCAACCAGGACATCCGCCTGGCGCAGGCGCGCCTGGCCGAGGCCCGGGCCGTACTGGATGAGCGCGAACTGGACCGCTGGCCGGCGGTCACGGCCCAGGGCGACTATGCCCGCAGCCTGTCGCAGCTCAATGCCGGGCCGGCGGGCCAGCGCAACCTGGCGCGCAGCTACCAGGCGGGGTTCGACGCTGTCTGGGAGATCGATCTTTTCGGCCGCCTGCGCCGGGCCGCCGAAAGCGCGGCGGCCGCCAGCCAGGCCAGCGAGGCCGACTTGGCGCAGATCCGCGTGGTCGTGGCCGCCGAGGTGGCGCGCAACTATTTCGAGATGCGCGGCGCCGAGCAGCGCCTGCGCGTGGCGCGGGACAGCCTGGCCAGCCAGCGCGACACCCTGCGCATCGTGCAGGCGCTGGCCGACAGCGGCCGCGGCAACGAAAGCGACGTGGCCAGCGCCCGCGCCGAGCTGGCCACGGTCGAGGCTAGCCTGCCGGTGCAGGAAACGGCGCGCCGCTTGGCGGCTTACCGCCTGGCCGTGCTGGCTGGCCTGCGGCCGGCCGAACTGGGCGAGCTGGAGCCGGCGCCGTCCCTGGCGCCCCTGGCCACGCGCCTGCCCATCGGCGACCCGGCGCGCCTGCTGGCGCGCCGGCCCGATGTGCGCGCCGCCGAACGCGCGCTGGCCGCGGCCAATGCAGAGGTGGGCGTGGCGGCCGCCGAACGCTATCCGCGTATCGACCTGGGCGGCTTCCTGGGCTTCGCGGCCTTGCGGGGCGCGGACTTCGGCACGGGCGCCAGTCGCGCCTTCAGCACGCGCGCCGGCATCAGCTGGCCGGCCTTGCACCTGCCCACGGCGCTGGCGCGCCAGCGCGCCGCGCAGGCGCGTTTCGAAGGCAGCTCGGCGCAATACGAGCAGACCGTGCTGCGCGCCATCGAGGAGCTGGAGTCGGCGCTGACCCAATACGGGCAGACCCAGCGCCGGCTGCGCAGCCTGGCCGAGGCGGCCGGCCAGAGCGCGCGCGCCCTGGCGCTGGCCACCTTGCGCTATCAGGAGGGCGCCGCCCCGTATCTCGCGGTGCTGGATGCGCAGCGCACCCTGCTGCGCGCGCAGGATGCGGTGGCCGAGGCGGAGATGGCTTCCTACACCAGCCTGGCGGCGCTCTACAAAGCGCTGGGCGGCGGCTGGGAGCCGGGCATGGGTTAAGATCGCCGGATAGCCATGCTAGACGCCAACCATCCCATTCCCTATTGGTCGCAGCCGCATCAGCCCGCCGACCGCGTCCTGATGACGCTCAAGACGCGCGGGCCGCAGTCGGTGGCCACCATCGCCCGTGTGCTGTCGCTCACGGCCGAGGCCGTGCGCCTGCAGGTGGCGCGGCTGCACGAGGAAGGGCTGGTCGAGTCCGAGACACAGAGCGCCGGCCGGGGCCGGCCCACGCAGATCTGGCGCCTGTCGGCGGCCGGCAATGCGCGGTTCCCGGATACGCATGCCGAAATGACGGTGCAGATGCTGCACGCCGTGCGCCTGGTCTTCGGCGAAGAAGGCATAGACAAGCTCATCAGCGCGCGCGAGGACGCCATGCGCAGCGCCTATCGCAAGGCCATGGCCGGCGCGGCCGACCTGCACGGACGCCTGCGCAGGCTGGCCGAGTTGCGCAGCGCCGAAGGCTATATGGCCGAGGTCCAGCCCGAGGGCGAAGGCTTTCTCTTCCTGGAAAACCATTGCCCCATCTGTTCGGCGGCCAAGGCCTGCATGGGCTTTTGCCGCAGCGAGCTGGAGCTGTTCCGCGACGTGCTCGGCGACCAGGCCAGGGTGGAGCGCGAAGAGCACATCCTGGCCGGGGCGCGCCGCTGCGCCTACCGGGTGCTGCCGGCCTGAGACGCCGGGCGTATATCGATATGCCGGGCCCGCGCCTGGCGCTTTCTCCCATCCAGCCTACAATCGCGGCCATGCCTGGCACCGGTCGGCGATAAACACAACGAGGAGAAAGTCATGAGCAAGAGCCCACAATGGCGTCTGGAAACCATAGCCGTGCATGGCGGCTACCGGCCCGACCCGACCACGCGCGCGGTCGCGGTGCCCATCTACCAGACCGTGGCCTATGCGTTCGACGACACGCAGCATGGCGCCGACCTGTTCGACCTGAAGGTGCCGGGCAATATCTACACCCGCATCATGAACCCCACCACCGATGTGCTGGAGCAGCGCGTGGCGGCCCTGGAGGGCGGTGTCGCCGCGCTGGCGCTGGCTTCCGGCCAGTCGGCGGTGACCTATGCCGTGCTGACCATCGCCGAGGCGGGCGACAACATCGTGTCGTCCAGCACGCTGTACGGCGGCACCTACAATCTCTTCGCGCATACGCTGCCGCAGTATGGCATCAGCACGCGCTTCGCCGATCCGCGCGACTTGGCCAGTTTCGAGCGCCAGATCGACGAGCGCACCAAGGCCATCTTCGCCGAGTCGGTCGGCAACCCGCTGGGCAATATCACCGATATCGCGGCCCTGGCCGAGCTGGCGCATCGCCACGGCCTGCCGCTCATCGTCGACAACACCGTGCCCTCGCCCTATCTGCTGCGCCCGATCGAACATGGCGCCGACATCGTCGTGCAGTCGCTCACCAAGTACCTGGGCGGTCACGGCACCAGCCTGGGCGGCGCCATCATCGATTCGGGCAAATTCCCCTGGGCCGAGCACAAGGCCCGCTTCAAGCGCCTGAACGAGCCGGACGTCAGCTACCACGGCGTGGTCTACACCGAGGCCTTCGGCGCGGCCGCCTATATCGGGCGCGCGCGCGTGGTGCCGCTGCGCAATACCGGCGCGGCCATCTCGCCCTTCAATGCCTTCCAGATCCTGCAGGGCATCGAAACGCTGGCGTTGCGCGTGGACCGCATCGTCGAGAACGCCGTCAAGGCGGCCCGCTTCCTGCGCGAGCATCCCAAGGTCGAATGGGTCAACTATGCGGGGCTGCCGGACCATCCCGACCACGCCCTGGCGCAGAAATACCTGGGCGGCAAGGCGCCCGGCCTGTTCACCTTCGGCGTGAAGGGCGGCCGCGAGGCCGGCGCGCGCTTCCAGGATGCCCTGCAGCTCTTCACCCGCCTGGTCAATATCGGCGACGCCAAGTCGCTGGCCACGCATCCGGCTTCCACCACGCACCGCCAGCTCAATCCCGAGGAACTGGCGCGGGCCGGCGTGCGCGAAGAAACGGTGCGCCTGTCCATCGGCATCGAGCATATCGACGACCTGATCGCGGACCTGGACCAGGCGCTGGCCAAGGCCTGAGCGGCAGGCGCCTAGGCGCTTGCCGCGCGCGCCGGCAGCCCGATGCGGGCGGTGTTGGCGAATACCGAAAGGCTGCTCGCCAGCATGGCCAGCGCCGCCGCGAAGGGCGTGGCGCCGGTGCCGAAGAAGACGGCCACCACCGCCACGTTGTAGGCCATGGAAAACAGCAGGTTCTGGCGCGCGATGCCCAGCATGCGGCACGCGATGGCCCGCGCCTGCAGCAGCCGTCCGATTCCGCCGCGCGTGATGACCACGCCGGCGGCGGCGACCGCCACGCTGCTGGCGCCCGGAATCGCCACGCCGCAGGCGGCGCTGGCCAGCACCAGGCCGTCGTTGGCGCCGTCGCCGACGAACACCGCCGAGGTCCCGCGTAGGCAATCGGCCTTGTCTTCGGGCGTCAGCGCGCAGCGCACCAGGTCGAAATCCGTCTCCAGGGCCGCCAGCAGCTGGCCGGTGGCCGCGGCGCTGTCGCCGGTCAGCAGCCAGCGCCGGCGGCCTTGCGCGGCCAGCGCGGCCAGCGTGGCCCGCGCCTCGGGCCGCGGCCTGTCCTGGAAGTGCAGGCTGCCTATCCAGACACCGTTGCGGACAAGGTGCATGCTGCCCGCCGTGTCCGGCGGCAGCGAGGCGGCGCCGGCCAGCCAATCATGGGCGCCGGCCTGTATCAGCGCGCCATCGGCGGCCCGCATGGAGACGCCGCGCGCATGCGCGCGATGCGCGGTGGCGCCGGCGGTGTCCGGCAGCTGCCGTTCTTGCGCGATCCGCCGCAGGGCGTTGGCGATGGGATGGCTGACCACGGATTCCGCTTCCCGGGCCAGGCCCAGCACCTGGGCCTCGCTCCAGCCGGCGGCGGTCCGGATACCGGTGAGCGCCAACTCGCCCAAGGTCAGCGTGCCGGTCTTGTCAAAGGCATAGATCCGTGCCCGCGCCAGCGCCTCCACGCTGGCCGGATCGCGGAACAGGATGTCGCTGGCGGCCGCCTTGCGGCAGGCCAGGGTATAGGCCAGCGGCGTGGCCAGCCCGACCGCGCAAGGGCAGGCCGCCACCAGGATGCCCAGGGCCTGGATCAACGCCATGTCGACGGCCTGGCCGGCCCAAAGATAGCGGCCGAAGGCGGCCAGGGCGACCAGCAGCACGGCCGGCAGCAAGAAGCGCACAAAGCGTTCGGCCGTTTCGGACAGCGAGCTGCGCGCGCCGAAAAGCTCCAGCATGCGCAGGCCCAGGAAATCGATGCGGCGCTGGCCGGCGGCGGCCGTCACGCGCAATGTCAGCGCGCCTTGCAGATTGACCGATCCCGCCAGCACGGCCTGGCCTTCGCCCACGGGCGCGGGCAGGGACTCGCCGGTCAGCAGCGAGCGGTCCAGCGCGGATTCGCCCCGCAGGACGATGCCATCGACCGGCACGCGCTCATTGGCGCGCACCAGGACCGTGTCGCCGGCGGCGAGCTCGGCCAGCCGGCGCGGTATGGGCTGGCCCTGTTCGAGCCGGTTGGCGGTCTCGGGCGCCAGCTGGCCGAGCGCATCGGCGGCGAGCCGGCTTTCCTGGCGGGCATGGACCTCGATCAGCCGGCCGGCCAGCAGAAAACCGATGAGCATGGTGGCCGCGTCGATATAGATGCGCGTCTGCCCATGGGCCAGCTCCCATAGCGAGACCAGCAGCGAGCCGGCCACGCCCAGCGTGATGAGGGCGTCCATGCCGGCCAGGCCGGCGCGCAGCGTGCGCCAGGCGGCGCGATAGAAGTCCAGGCCGGCATAGCCCACCACCGGCAGCCCGGCCAGGAACGCCGCCCAGGCGATGGCGAGCGCGGCCGACGGCTCCAGGCGCCCCTCGTCCAGGTACAGCACCCAGGAGCCCAGCATGCTCCACATGCCGAAGACCACGGCCACGACCAGCTGCAGGCGGATGCGGCGGGCCTGGAGCGGCAGCGCCTGCGCATCGGCGGCCTGCAGGGGCGCCAGGCCATAGCCCAGCTTGCGGGCGCGCTCGAAGACTTGTTCGAAATCCACCGTTTCGGGCGCCCAGGTGAGCAGGGCCGAGCCGGAGGTGAAGTTCACCGAGGCCGAGGTGATGCCCGGCAGCCGGGCCAGGGCGCGCTGCAAGGCCATGGCGCAGCTCGCGCACCATAGCCCCTCGACCGCGAACACCATGCGTCCGGCCCGGCGCGCCGGCTCCATGTCCATCATGCCCGGCCCTAGCGCGAGGCCACGACGCCAGTGCCCAGCAGGTGGCCCTTGAGCATCTTGCCGTAATAGCTCTCTTCGCCGGCGTGGAAATCGCGCGCGGCGGCCTCGACCGTCCCGGTCTGGCGCGGATCCTTGGGCCGTTCGTGGCTGTTGATGAAGGCCGCGACGTCCCAGGCCTGCTGGTCGCTCAGGGAGTAGGGCTTGCCCATGGGCATATTGGCCTTGATGAAGCCGGCGGCGGTGTCGATGCGCGCCATGCCGGCGCCCCAGTTGTACGACTCCGCGCCCCATAGCGGGGGGAACTTCATCTGGCCTTGCGCATCGCGCGTGCCCTGGCCCTGTTCGCCATGGCATAGCGCGCAGTTCTGCTGGTAGACCGCCAGGCCGCGTCCCAGGTCGTAGCCTTCCTTGGGCTTGGCGATCTTGGGATAGAGGGCGCCGCGCAGTTTTTCTCCAGCCGGCGCGCCGTCGGCCAGCCAGGCCATATAAGTGATGAGGTCGCGGTAGACATCGCTGCCGGCCTCGGGCGCGTGGCCCGAAGGCGAGTGCTGGGCGTTCATCGAGTACATGAAACAGCCCTGGATGCGGTCCTCCAGCGTGCTGATGCTGCCCGTCTTGGCGCGGTAGGCCGGATACGCGCCGTAGGCGGCCCACATGGGCGCCGAGTTCTCGCGGCGGCCGGCATCCAGGTGGCAGTTGGCGCAGGCCATGGCATTGCCGACGTGGTCTTTCACATAGGCGCCGGTCTGCGTAAAGATATCGCGTCCGCGCTTGACGGCCTCGCCATGCGGGCCCTTGGGCAGCGCGTCCTCGGGCGGCGGCAGGTAGTAGCCGTCGCTGCCGACCGGCATGCGCGGCGGCGCGGCCGATGCGCTCTTGGCATAGGCTTTGCGGTCGGCCTCCATCTGGGCGCGCGAGTAGGGCGGCGGGCTGTCGGCCTGGCCGGCGTGGCCGCCGAACAGACGATAGCCATCGGCGATCAGGCCGCTTTCATACACGCCGTAGCCGGCGGCGAACAGCAGCAGGCCCAGGAGGCTGGCGCGGGCCAGGCGGCTGCCCGGCCGGGAGGAAGTCTTCATGGCGGATCTCCGGGGAGTCAGGGGCGTAGCGAGCCGAAGTATTGGGCGGCCGCCCGCATGTCGTCGTCGCTCATGCGCGCGGCGATGTCGTCCATCAAGGACTGCGGCGAGTTGCGCCGCTGTCCGCCCTTCCAGGCGGCCAGCTGGCTGAGCAGGTATTCGGCCTGCTGGCCGGCCAGGCGCGGGAACTCGCTGCCCACGCCTTCGCCGTTCTGCCCATGGCAGGTGGCGCAGGCGGGGATGTCGCGTTTCCAATCGCCATGGCGGTTGAGCATTTCACCGCGCGCCTGCGAGGCGCCCAGCGCCATGGCCGCGCCGGGCAGGGGCGGCAGGCCGGCGTAATAGCGCGCCACGGTCTCGATATCCGCATCGCTCAATTGGCGCGCGATATAGCGCATGGATTCATTGGCGCGCGCGCCGGCGGCGAAGTCGCGCAGCTGCTTGGCCAGGTACTCGGCCGGCAGCCCCGCCAGCCGGGGCGTCTGCGCCGCGCCTTCGCCGCGCGCGCCATGGCAGGAAGCGCAGCTCCACAGGGACGCATTGCCGCGGCTGACCAGCAGCGGGGCGCCGGCGTCGGCCTGCACCGGGGTCGGCGCGTCCGCCGTCAGGCCGCCGGGCTCGCCGCTGCGCGCCGGGGCCAGATCGTCCAGATAACTCAGGGCGCCCCAGATGGCCAGGGCGATGAAGATCGCCAGCACGAAGAGCGGAATGGGCCGGGATTGTTCCCAGGGATCGAAGGCGGGGTCGATGTCCTCGACGCGCCGGGCGGTCTTCATGGCTGTTCCTTTTTCACGGCGCGGGGGTCATAGCCCTGGTCCCGCATGGCGGCTTCCTTGTCGCTGACGGCATAGCTGCGGTCCAGGCTGAGCAGGTAGGCCGCCAGATCCAGCGCTTCCTGGCGCGCCACGATCACGCCGCCGTCGGCCGGACGCAGCGCCGGCGGCAGCTTGACGACCACATCGCCGGCCTCGGGCCGGGCCTTCTTCTCGAACAGATAAGGATAGGAAGGCATGATGCTCCAGTCGAAGATGGCCCTGGGCTGGTAGAGATGCGTCAGGTGCCAATCGCGGCTGGGCAGCCGCGCGCCCACGTTCAGCAGGTCCGGGCCGGTGCGCATGGTGCCCAGCAGATGCGGCGCGTCATGGGCGTAGTCGCCGGGCGTGGAGGCGCGTCCCCAGCCGCGGGCCAGGTCGGACAGCGTCTGGCCGGTGGCGCGCGGCTGCTGGCTGTGGCAGTAGACACAGCCGTTGGCGATGTATTGCGCGCGGCCGCGCAGCTGCTCCACGGTGTAGTTCTGCAGGCCCGCGGGCGCGGCGGCCTGGCGCACCTGCCAGGCCGGCAGGATCACCAGGAACACGGTCGCGAAGGCGAGGA
Organism: Bordetella hinzii LMG 13501; assembly: GCF_001548475.1. Classification (GTDB taxonomy): domain Bacteria; phylum Pseudomonadota; class Gammaproteobacteria; order Burkholderiales; family Burkholderiaceae_B; genus Bordetella; species Bordetella hinzii. The sequence goes on along the minus strand of NZ_LRUJ01000033.1, from coordinate 40,678 downwards.
CGGCGACGGCGCCGACCAGGAGGGAGGTCACTCGATTCATGCGGCACCTTGTCGCTTGGAACAGAACAGGGCGATGACCTGGGCGCCGAAGAGCAGGTGGCCCAGCGTCATCAGCCCGCCGCCCAGGGAGCGGCCTTCCAGGTAGGGGCGGATATCGCGCGTGATGTCGGCGAAGCTCGTCGTGGCATCGAGCAAGGCGATGCCCTGCAGCCAGCCGCCGACCGACAGCGACAGGAAGTAGATGGCGAAACCCGCGACCGTCAGCCAGTAATGCGCGGCGATCAGGCGCGGCCAGGGCCAGCGCTTGCCGGTCAGGTGCGGCAGCATGTAGTAGAAAGCGCCGAACAGCACGACCGATACGAAGGCATAGGCGCCCAGGTGGGCGTGGCCCACGGTGTAGTGCGTGAAGTGGGTGACCGAGTTGACCGCCCGCACGGCCTCGAGCGAACCCTGGAAGGAGGCGGCCGTATACATCAGCGCCCCGGTCCATACAAAGCGCAGCGCCATCGATTGCTTGAAAGCCCAGAGGTTCTGCGCCACGGTGACGTGCTGGTTGACCGCAACGGCGATCACGGGCACGAACATCATCACGCTATGCACCACCGACAGCGTCACCACCCAGGTCGGCACCGGCCCGCCGATCAGATGGTGGATGCCGACCTGGCTGTAGAACAGCGCCAGGCCCCAGAACCCCAGGAGCGACACGCTGTAGGAGTAGATGGGTTTGCCGATGATCTTGGGGATGAGGTAGTAGGCCGTGCCCACCCCCAGCGGCGTGAGCCAGAGGCCGAGCACGTTGTGCGCGAACCACCAGTTCATCGTCGCCTGCTGCACGCCCAGGTGCAGGCCGGGGAGGTTGGCGATGAAGAAGAGAATGGGAAACCAGGCCATGCCGGCCAGGTAGTACCAGCCCGTCACGTAGATGTGATGCACCTCGCGCCGGCGCGCCGTGGCCAGCGCCGGCCAGGCCAGGAACAACCCGCCCAGGGCCAGCACGATGTCGATCTGCCAGGGAATCTCCAGCCATTCCAGGCCGTCGCTCCATCCCGCGCCAATGGCGATGGCCCCGGCGGCCACGCCCAGCGTCCAGATGGCGCCGCCCGCCATGGCCATGCCGGGGCGGCGCAGCGGGGTATGGAACATGCGCGGCAAGATCCACAGCGCTACCGCGAAGCCGGCCACCGAGAGCCAGCCGTAGGCCACGAGGTTGAGGTGGATGGTGCGTGAGCGGCCGAAGGTGGTGAAGGGCAGGCCGGCCAGCCAGTCCGGCATGTGCAGCTTCAGCGAAGCCATCATGCCAAACAGCGAGCCCACGATCAGAAAGCCCGTGGCGACCAGGGTCAGCGCCTGCACCACCTGGCGTCCGGGCCGGTCCACGCCGGCGCGCTGGGCGTCGAAGCGGTGCGCGCCGGCGCCGGAGGAGGGGTCGTCGAGATGGCCGGATTCGCCCGCCAGGAAGATGCTGGACGCCTCGGTCTTGCCGGCGCCGATCTGCCGGTTGGCGATGGCCCAGATCAGCACGCCGAGCGCGGCGAGCGACACAACGAAACTGAGCGCCAGGAGCAGGCCGAGCGTGGTGTTCATGGCTGCTCCGGGCGCGGGGCGGTCTTCGTCCCGGCCGGGACGGACAAAGGTGACAGGCGCATATTCCCTCCGCCCCGGATGTCTGGGATGGTTGTCGGGGCGAGGCAAAGATAGCCAGGGAGAATTAAGGCGGGATTAACAGCGCCGCGCATGGCGGGCGGGTAGGCCAAGGTCAGGTCGGCCCGGTGCGTTAATATCCACAAGAAATATGTTTATTATTAAAAATAATTTAGTACGAAGGGCAGAGATGCGCATCCTGTTGGTGGAAGACGATGTGCTGGTCGCACAAGGCATACAGGCGGGGCTGGGCCTGCAGGATTTCGTCGTGGACGCCGTGGGGTCGGCCGAGCAGGCGGACGCCGCCTTGATGACCTCGTGTTTCGACGCCTGCTTGCTGGACCTGGGCCTGCCCGACCACGATGGCATGACGCTGCTGGCCCGGTGGCGGGCGCGCCAGCATGCGCTGCCGGTGCTGGTGGTCAGCGCCCGCGAGGCCACGGCCCACCGCGTGCGCGCCCTGCAGGCCGGGGCCGACGATTACGTGCTCAAGCCCTTCGACCTGGATGAACTGGGCGCGCGCCTGCATGCCGTCATCCGGCGCGCCGCCGGCTACAGCCGCGATTGCATCCGCCACGGGCCGCTGGAGGTCTGCCTGTCCACCGGCCGGGTGCTGCGCGATGGCCAGGAGGTCGTCCTGGCGCGGCGCGAGCTGGGCCTGCTGCGCGTGCTGCTGCAGCGTCCGCAGAGCATCCTCACCGCCGAGCAGCTGCGCGACGGGCTCTATGGCTATGCCGACAACGTCGAGAGCAATGCGCTCAACGTCCATATCCACAAACTGCGCCGCAAGCTCGGCGCCGGCATCATCCAGACCGTGCGCGGCCTGGGCTACCGCCTGGGCGAACCATGAGCCTGCGCGGCCGGCTGCTCTTGCTCCTGGGCCTGTCCTGGCTGCTGCTGGGCGGCGGCATGACACTCTGGCTCTATGAGCGCGCCAGCTCGCAGATGGACAGCGCGCTGGATTCGCGCCTGGCGGCCTCGGCCGGCATGGTGGGCCGCCTGCTGTCGCAGCTGCCCTTGCCCGAGGCCAGCCCGGCCCAGGGCGAGGCGGCGCCGCTGGACGTGCTGGCCCGCGATGGCGTGGCCTGCGAGGTCAGCGAATGGCGCGCCGAAGTGCTCGCGCGCACAGTCGCGCGCACGCCCGGCAGCCCCAGGCTGCGTGCCGCCGGCAACGGTTTCGGTTATCTGGAGCAAAAGGGCGTGCGCTGGCGCACCTATGTGCTGGAGCAGGGCGAGCTGCGCATCGCCACGGCCGACCGCATGGATCTGCGCGACGGCCTGCGCCGCGAAGTGGCCCTGGCCGCCATCCTGCCTTTCGGCGTCTGCCTGCTGGCCGGGTCGCTGCTGCTGTGGCTGGGCATCGGCCGGGGGCTGGCGCCGCTGGAGCGCCTGCGCCGCGCCTTGACCGCCGACGTGCCGCTGGAGCGGATCGACCTGCCGCGCACGCCGGTGCCGCGCGAGCTGCGGCCTTTTACGCAGACCATCTCCGGCCTGTTGCGGCGCATGCGCGAGGCCTTGCTGCGCGAGCGGCGCTTCGCCGACAACGCCGCGCACGAGATGCGCACGCCCTTGACGGTGGTGACCACCCACCTCCAGGTGCTGGACCGCCTGACCCCGCCCGAAGACCCGCGCCGCGCCTCGCTGGGCAGCGCCCTGCAGGGCGCCAACCGGCTGCGCCGCCTCATCGACCAACTGCTCAGCCTGGCGCGCGTGGAGAACGCGCCCGCTCCGGCCGAACGCGCCGAGCTGGCCGCCGCGGCCCGGCAGGCGCTCGAGGGCTTGGCGCCGCAGCGCCTGGAGCTGGACCTGCCCCGGGCGCCCGTCCATGTCGGCATGCCGGCCCCGCTGCTGGCCAGCGCCTTGCGCAACCTGGTGGACAACGCCCTGAAGTATTCGCCCGCCGACCGGCCGGTGCGCATCGCGGCCGCCGTGAGCGGCGCCACGGTCGATGTGCGCGTGCGCGACCATGGGCCAGGCCTGCCGGCCGAAGCCCTGGAGATGGCGCAGGAACCGTTCTGGCGCGGCGGCCGGCAGGTCGAGGGCAGCGGCCTCGGGCTGGCCATCGTGGCGGCCATCGCCCGGCGCTTCGATGGCCGGCTGGAGTTGGTCAATGCGGCGGGCGGCGGACTGGAGTGCCGGCTGGCGCTGCCGCGGGCGGGCTGAATGTTCCGCCGGTTGTTGGAGGCGCCACGGCAGCAGAGGTGGCGCGCCCGCGCCATGGGCAGGCACGCGCAGCCGCCGCGGAATTTCAGGAAAATTTGACGCGCCGCCGGCTACAACAGCGCCAGCTTCCCTCGCGGGTGTCTCCGATGAATCCCATTGAATGGTCCGCTGGCCCGCCCCGATGGCTTCATGGCCGTGCCTTCCCGCAATGGGCCGCCGCGGCGCGGCGGCCGGCGCTAGTCCTTGTCGGCGCGGACATCGGCGAGCATGGCGCGGGCCTGGGCGGTGAGCGTGTCCAGGATGCGGTGCAGCGCCACGCGGTCTTCGGCCGAGAGGCTGTTTTCCAGGGTTTTCTGGCGCGATTGCGTGCCGTGCAGGCCGCGCTCCACCATGGCCGCGCCGGCCGGGGTGAGCGAAACGATGCTGCGGCGCCGGTCGGCCGGATCGACGGCCTGGGTGAGCAGGCCCAGCTGTTCGACCTCGAAGACCGCCCGGCTGATCTGGCTTTTGTCCAGATGGGAAAACCTGACCACATCCGAGGGGGTGGACGGCCCCAGGCGGTATAGGCTGATCAGCGTGCGCCATTGACGGCTGGTCAGGCCCAGGTCCCGGCTGACCGAGGCGTCCACGACGCGCGACAGCAGCTGGGCCAGCACCGAGGTCTTGAAGGTGATGAGGTCTTCGACCGTGATTTTTCTTGGCATATTTTCTCACTTGCAACTGTTGCTATAGCAACTAAAGTCTTATAGCATTCCCATACCAGCAGAACTATTACACGGGTTTCGGAGGCGGACATGCAAATGAGAGCGCAGATGCGCCGGCGGGTACTGGCGGCGCTGGCGGGGCTGCCGGTCGTGGCCGGCCTGGCCCGGGCCGAGCCGGCCTGGCCCACCCAGCCGGTCAAGATCGTGGTCACCCAGGGGCCCGGTTCGGGCAGCGATGTCCTGGCCCGGCTGATCGCCCAATACCTGGGGCAATCCCTGGGCCAGTCGGTCATTGTCGAGAACAAGCTGGGCGGCGGCGGGGTGGTCGGCCACGAGGCCGTGTTGCGCAGCCACGACGACCATACCTTTGTCTTCAGCTCGACCGCGCCGCTGTTCGTGGTGCCCTACCTGAACAAGGCCGCCGTCTACCGCTACCACGATTTCGCGCCGGTGGCGCCCGTCATGCAGGCGCCTTTCGTGGTGCTGGTGCCCGATACCGAAGACGCGCCGCGCAGCCTGAAGGAACTCATCGCCAGCCTGCGGGCCAAGCCCCAGGCCTATTCTTCGGCCGGCTACGGGACCATGACCCATCTGGCCAGCCAGTTGCTGCTGCAGGCCGCCGGCGTGACCGCCACCCACGTTCCCTACAAGGGCAGCGGGGCTTCGCTCAATGATCTCATCGGCCGGCAGGTCGAGTTTTCCAGCGACTCGCTGACTGCGTCCATGCCGCTCATCAAGGCCGGGCGCCTGCGCGCGCTGGCGGTGACCGGCGCGGCGCGCGAGAAGTCCCTGCCCGAGGTGCCGACCCTGCAGGAGGCCGGCTACCCGGGCCTGTCCATCGCCGTGATCGGCGGCCTGTTCGCGCCCAAGGCGGGCAGCGAGGCGGCCAACCGGCGCCTGGCCGCGGCCATGGCGGAGGTGATGGACAACACCGCGGTGCGCCAGCGCTTCGCCACCCTGGAGACCGAACCGCTGACGGTATCGCGCCAGGCCTTCGCCGCGCTGCTGGACAAGGAAGAGGCGCGCTGGGAGGCGGCGGCCAGGCAACTCGGTCCCGAGCCCGACTGATGGCGGACGAGCGCGCGCAGGCCCTCGACAGAGTGGCTTTCAATCCGGCGGCCGACGGCCCGCTCAAGGGCATACGGGTCCTGGACCTGAGCCGGCTGGTGGCGGGCAATATGCTCAGCCTGCAGCTGGCCGACTTTGGCGCCGATGTCATCAAGGTGGAGTCCGTCAATGGCGGCGACACCCTGAGGCAATGGACGCAGGCCACGCCCGGACATCCCGAAGGTTTCGATGCCTGGTGGCAGGTCTATGCCCGCAACAAGCGCAGCGTGGCGCTGGATCTGCGCTGCCGTCGCGCCGTCGCCCTGGTGCGCGAACTGTGCCGAAGCGCGCATGTGCTGGTCGAGAGTTTCCGTCCCGGCACGCTGGAGGCCATGGGCCTGGGACCCGAAGGCCTGCATGTGCTCAACCATGGAATGATCATCGTGCGCCTGTCCGGCTGGGGGCAGTCGGGGCCCTATCGCGATCTGCCGGGTTTCGGCAGCCTGATCGAGGGATTCTCCGGCTATGCCTTGAAGAGCGGCGACAGCGAAGGCCGGCCCGTGCTGCCCGGCATCGCCCTGGCCGATATGGTCACCGGCCTGTCCGGCGCCTTCGCGGTGATGACGGCCCTGCGCGAGGTCGAGGTGCGCGGCGGACAGGGGCAGGTCATCGACCTGTCCTTGCTGGAGCCCATGCTGTCCATCATGGGGCCGGACGTCACCCATGTCGCCCATGGCGGCGCCAAGCCTACCGTGGGCGAGAAGATCGCTTCGCCGCGCGGCGTCTATCGCTGCGCCGATGGCCGCTGGGTCGCGCTGTCGGGGTCGACCGATTCCATGGCGCGCAAGGTCTTCATGGCCATCGGCCGGCCCGGCCTGTTCGAGGACGAGCGCTATCGCAGCAATGCGGCGCGCCTGGCGCATGACGCCGACATCGAGGCCATGCTGCAGGACTTCATCGGCAGCCGGACGCAGGCCGCCTGCCTGGAACATTTCCAGGCCCATGGCGTCACCGTGGGGCCGGTGCACGACGCGCAAGGCGTCTACGAGGACGCGCATGTGCGCGGCCGAGGGGTCTATGTGGCGGCCGGCGACGACGCGGTCGTCATGCACGACGTGGTGCCGCGCATGAGCGCCACGCCCGGCGCCTTGCGCCGCCGCGCGCCGGCCCATGGCGAGCACACCCGCGAGGTGCTGGCCGAACTCGGCTTTAGCAGCGAGCAGATCGCCGACATGCAGGCACAGGGGCAAATCAAATGCAAATAAAAGAACTGCGGTCCTTGCTTTTCCTGCCGGCCAACCGGCCGGCCTTTATCGAGCGGGCGCATGAGCGTTCGGCCGATGCCGTCATCCTGGACCTGGAGGACGCGGTCCTGCCGGAGCAGAAGGCCGAAGCCCGGCTGATGGTGCCGCGGGCCTCGGCAGCGCTGGCCGCGCGCGGCCTGACGGTGCTGCTGCGCGTGAACGCCGATCCGCAGGCCTGGTGCGCCGACCTCGATGCGGCCGACCTGTCCAAGCTCAAGGGCGTCATCCTGCCCAAGGTGGAGGCGGCCGCCGAAGTGGCCGCGCTGGCCGAGGCGCTCAACGTCATGGAGCGCAGGTCGGCCTGCCCATGGCCGCTGGCGGTCGCGGCCCTGATCGAATCGCCGCTGGGCGTGCTGCGCGCCGCCGAAATCGCCCAGGCTTCGGAGCGGCTGTGCGCCCTGGGCTTCGGCGCGGAGGATTACGCGGCTTGCCTGGGCATCCCGCCGGAGCCGGACTATCTGCGCTGGCCCGCGCAACAGGTCGCCAACAGCGCGCGCGCCTTCGGCCTGGGATGCTGGGGCCTGGCCGATACCGTGGCCAATATGGAGGATATGGCGCGCTTCGAGGGGGCGGTGCGCGAGGCGCGCAACTTGGGCTTCACGGGCAGCGTCGCCGTGCACCCGCGGCAGGTGCCCCCTGTCAATCGCGGTTTCTCGCCCACCCAGGCCGAGCTGGAATGGGCCTTGCGCGTGGTGGCGGCCGCCGAGGCGGGCCGGGCCCAGGGCAAGGGCGTGGTCCGCCTGGATGGCCGCATGGTGGACCAGCCGCTGGTGGACCGCGCCGAACGCTGGCTGCGGCAGCGGCGCATGTCGCAATAAACCGCGGGCCGGGGCGCCTGGGCGATAATCAAGCGGCCCGCCGCCGACAAATCCGCCGCCCCGATGGAACTCCGCCAGCTCCGCTATTTCATCCGCATCGTCGAATTGGGCTCGATGAGCCGCGCGGCCATCGAACTCGACATGGTGCAGTCCGCGCTCAGCCAGCAGATCAGCCGGCTGGAAGGGGAGCTGGGCACGCGCCTGCTCAAGCGTAACCCGCGCGGTGTCGAACCCACCGAAGCGGGCACGGCGTTTTTCCGCGAGGCCAAGCTGACCTTGCGGCATGCGGAGCAGGCCATACGCAGCGCGCAGCAGCCGCGCCTGACAGGCTCGGTCAGTATCGGTCTGCCGGCCACCACCGAATCCATCCTCGGCCTGCCGCTGGTCGCGGCGCTGCGCGCCCGCTATCCGGATGTGCGCCTGCACATGGTGGGCGGCATGTCCGGCATGCTGGCCGATATGCTCAACGCGCGCGAATTGGACATGGCCATCCTGTTCGACCAGCGCGGCCGCCACAGCATCTTCGCCGGACGCACCTGGACGGTGCGGCCGCTGTTCGAAGAAGAGCTGTTCCTGATCCGGGCGCGGCGCCGGCACGTCCGGCCCCTGCCCGAAGCGGCCAGCCTGGCCGAGCTGGCCGACGAGCCGCTCATCCTGCCCACGGTCGGCCATGGCTTGCGCTCGGTGCTGGACGCGGCCTTCGCGCGCGCCCAGGTCCAGCCCCGGATCGCGCTGGACGTGGACTCCCTGCCCATGACGATGGCCGCGCTGGCCGCCGGCCTGGGGGCGGTCATCCAGCCCTGGGCCGTCATGGGCAGCGTCAAGGACGCCCGCCAGCGTTTCGAGTGGACGCGGGTCAATGACCAGGACGCGCTCAGGATCAATCTGCTGTGCAGCCTCAACGAAGAGCAGCTGTCGCCGGCGGCGCTGGCCGCGCGCTCGGCGATGACCGCATGCATACGGCAATTGATCGGCGACGGTGTATGGCAGGGCACCCGCCTCATCCATCACGAAAACTGATGGCGCCATTCCCGAACCGGGGTATATAGCGTCCCGGCCGCTCCCTACACTGCCCGCTTTGATCATCCAAGCCGCAGAGAAGGGAATCGTGGAGCAAATCAAACCGTACGCCGGCCCGCAAGAAAGGCACATGCTGCCGGAGCTTTTCGTGCCCGATGTGCTTTCGGCCGACGACGACAGGCTATGGGTGCCGAATGGCCCGAACCGCTGGTCCCGGCCGCTGTGCCTGAACCTGTCGCAAGGCTATTGGGTGCACCTGACCCGCTTCAGGGGCCGGGGTTTCCTGTCGCGCCACCGGCATCCCGCGCCGGTGCACGCCTATGTCATCAAGGGCTCGTGGCGTTATCTCGAAAGAGACTGGGTCGCGCGCGCCGGTTCCTACCTCTACGAGACGCCGGGCGACATCCATACGCTGGTCGTGGACGAGGACCAGGACGAAATGATCACCCTGTTCCAGAACCACGGCGCCATCACCTATTACCGGGAGGACGGCGGCGTTGAGAAGGTGGTGGACGCCTTTTACTACGCCAACCTGGCCGAAGCGCATTTCGAGCAAGTCGGCCTGGGCCGGGATTTCGTCAAGCACTTCATCCGCTGAGCGCAACCACAAGAAAAAACCGGAGACAACAATGAAAGCCCTCGTCAAGGGATGGCTGATCAGCGCCTGCATGGCCTTTTCAGCCCACGCAGCCTACCCCGAAAGCCCCGTCAAGCTCATCGTGCCGTTTCCGCCGGGACAGACGACGGACATCATCGCCCGGGCGTTTGCCGAAGAACTGCAGAAAACGCTGGGCCAGCCCGTCATCGTCGAGAACAAGGCCGGCGCGGGCGGCATCATCGGCACCGAGGCCGCCAAGCGCGCGCCCCATGATGGCTACACCATTCTGTTTACCTCCGGGGGACCGGCCTCCATCAACGAGAGCCTCTATAAATCCATCCCCTACCGCACGCTCAGCGACTTCGACCAGATCGCCGTGCTGTATGAAATGGCGCAGGTGCTGATCACCCGCGCGGAGTTGCCGGCCGGCCGGGTCGATGAGCTGGTCGCCTACCTGAAGACCAAGCCGGGCACCAACTATGCCTCGGGCGGCATCGGCCTGACCAATCACCTGACCATGGAGATGTTCAAGCGCTATGCGGGCGTGGACGTGCTGCACATTCCCTACAAGGGCGCGACCGCCGCCCTGAGCGGACTGATCGGCGGCGACGTGGACCTGATGGTGGAGTCGCTGCCGGCGGCCAAGCCCCATATCGATTCGGGCCGGCTGAAGATCATCGCCACCGGCTCGGCCAAGGGACTGGCCGGCTATCCGGCCGTGGAAACCATCGCGAGGTATTACCCGGGCTTCAATGCCACTACCTGGGTGGCGCTCATGACGCCCAAGGGTGTCTCGCCGGACATCCTGGACAAGCTGCACCGGAGCACGCAGGCCGTCATCAAGACCGACAAGCTGCAGAAGCTGTTCCGCGATAACGCGGCCGAGCCGATGGCGCTGTCGCGCGAGCAATCGCAGGCCTATATCGCCGCCGAAATCTCCAAATGGAACGCCATCATCAAGGAGGGCGATATTTCGGCCGATTGACGCGGGAGGCCCACGGGCTTCCCTCTTGGACGAACAAGCCTACAGCGAGCAAGAGCATGAATGAATTTGCCGGGAAAGTCATCGTCATATCCGGGGGCGCGCGAGGCCAGGGCCTGCTGCAAGCCCGCATGCTGGTCGAGCGCGGCGCCAGCGTCGTGATCGGCGATGTGCTGGAGCAGGAGGGCAGGCAGGCCGAGCGCGCCCTGGGCGAACGCGCGCGCTTTGTCCCGATGGACGTCAGCCGCGAGGCAGACTGGCGTCATGCGCGGGAGGTCGCGCACAGCCTGGGCGAGATTCACGGCCTGGTCAACAACGCGGGCATCTATGATCCACGGCCGCTCGCGGACACCACGGCACAGAACTTCGAGCGCCATTTCCAGGTCAACCAGCTGGGCGCCTTCCTGGGGATGAAGATCTTCGCCGAGCCCATGCGCGCCCGCAAGGACGGCAGCATCGTCAATATCGGTTCGGCCGCCGGCATGCGCGGTTCGCCCAATTCCTTCTCGTACTGCGCCACCAAATGGGCCTTGCGCGGCATGACCAAGGCGCTGGCCGCCGACGCGGGCTTTGACAATGTGCGCGTCAACTATGTGGCGCCCGGCCCGGTCAATACGCCCATGATCCATTTCCGGGGGGAGGAGGCCAACCGCAAGCGGGCCGCCCAGGTGCCGCTGGGACGGCTGGCCGACGCCGAGGACGTGGCGCCGACCGTGGTGTTCCTGCTGTCGGACGCCGCCAAATACATCACCGGGGCGGAAATCATGATCGACGGCGGGCTGTATCTCTGAGGGCGCGGCGGCGCGGGGCATAAGTCCTGATAGTTATTTACATATAACTGTCTGGCATATAGGATGATGGGTTTTCCGGATTCCTACGAGGTAGTGTTGTGTCCGCCGCAGCCTTGAGTGCTTCTGCTCCCGCCGAATTGTCGCCGCGCGAGCAGCGCGGCAATGTCGCCCGGCTCACCATCGCCCAGGCGCTGGCCGGGGCCAATTCGGTCGTGGTCTACGCGACCGGCGCCATCGTCGGCGATATGCTGGCGCCCGACAAGGCGCTGGCCACGCTGCCGATTTCCGTCTTCGTGGTCGGCATGGCGGCCTGCATCATGCCGGTCGGGGCCATCGCCCGCCGCCACGGGCGGCGCGCCGCCTTCATGGCGGGCACGGGCTGCGGCGTCCTGGTCGGCCTGCTGGCCGCCATGGCCATGGTGTCCGCTTCCTTCTGGCTGTTCTGCCTGGCGACCTTCTTTGGTGGCGCCTATGCGGCCGTGGTGCTGTCCTTCCGCTTCGCCGCGGCCGACGGCGTGGCGCCCGCCAGGCGGGCCCGCGCGCTGTCCTTCGTGATGGGCGGCGGCGTGCTGGCCGGCGTCGTCGGGCCGCAGATCGTCACCCACACCATGTCTCTCTGGCAGCCGCATATGTTCGCGGCCACCTATCTCGTGCAGGCCGGGGTGGCGGTGGTGTCGGGGCTGGTGCTCTGGGGCGTGCGCCTGCCGGTCTTGACGCCGGCCGAGGTCGCGCAGGGCCGTCCGCTGTCGGTCATCGCGCGCCAGCCGCTGTTTGTCACCGCGGTGGTCTGCGGCGCCGTCTCCTACCTGCTGATGAACTTCCTCATGACGGCCGCGCCCCTGGCCATGCATCTTTGCGGCCACCCGCAAGAAAGCGCCAACCTGGGCTTGCAGTGGCATGTGATCGCCATGTATGCCCCGAGTTTTTTCACTGGCAGGCTGATCTCGCGTTTCGGTTCCGGCCGCATCGTGGCGCTGGGCCTGCTGCTGACCGGGATCGCCGCGGCGGTGGGGCTGGCCGGCGTGGACGTGGCCCATTTCTGGCTCACCCTGATCCTGCTGGGCCTGGGCTGGAACTTCGGTTTCGTGGGCGCGTCGGCCCTGGTGCTGGAGTGCCATCGTCCGGAAGAGAAGACCCGCGTGCAGTCCCTGAACGACTTCATCGTGTTCGGGACCATGGCGGTGGGGTCGTTTGCTTCCGGCGGCCTGCTGGCGGCCTATGACTGGGATACGGTCTTGTGGGTGTCCTTCATCCCGCTGGCCCTGGCCGTGTGCGCGCTGAGCTATGTCTTCCTGCGCCAGCGGCGCGCGGCTTGACCCGCCGGCCGCCGCTGTCGCCGCCGTTGCCGCCAGACGCCCGGGCGGGCGTCTGGCATGAGGGTGAATCAATAATGATTATAATTTGCATCCTCGATAGGATCGTCGAGCCTTGAGCGGGCGGGGACGCGCCGCGACAACATCACCCAAAAGGAAGGCAATATGCGCATCATCAAATCCGTCGCGGCGCTCGCGCTGCTGGGCTGGAGCGGCATGGCAGCGGCCCATTTCGTCTGGCTGGAGCCGGCCGGCGACACCAAGGTCCGCGCCTATTTCGGCGAGTGGGCCGATGACCTGCGCGAAAAGACCGACGGCTTCCTGGGCAAGGTGGTCGTCGAGCCCTCGCTCAACGGCAAGAAGGTCAAGCCGGCCGCCACCGGCGCCGATTACTACGAATTCGACGCGCGCGGCGAAACCCGCCTGGGCCAGTCCGTGCTCTTCAAGGAAACCCTGCTGGATTACAGCGCGCGGCTGGGCCGGGACGACACCCGGGCGCAATTGCCGCTGGAGTTCGCCCCCACCGCCGCCGGCGGCAACACCTTCGTGCTGACCTTCGAGGGCAAGCCCCTGCCCAAGACCGAAGTCACCGTCTTCGGCCCGCCCAAATGGATGAAGCAATTCCGCACCGACGAGGCCGGCAAGTTCACCATCGAGACGCCGTGGCCGGGCCAATATGTGCTCGAGGCAGGCCACACGCTGGAGCAGGCCGGCCAGCATGACGGCAAGCCCTACACCAAGAAGCGCTACGTCAGCACCTTGACCTTCGAGCGCGCCCAGTAAGGCGAGGCCCGGCGGTCGGCGGCTTGGGGGATAATGCGCGCATCATGCCGGCAGCCCCCTGGCCGGGGCGGGCGGGCCACGGCCCGCCCGCTTGAATGACCCCTATCCGACGGAGCCCGCGATGAGCGCCCCTACGCCGCACGATGAAGTGCGCCTGATCGATTGCACCGAGGCCGGGCACGCGGCCGCCATCCTGGACATCCTGAACGACGCCATCGTCAATTCGACGGCGCTCTACGACTACGTGCCGCGGCCGCCGGCGGCCATGGCGGCCTGGTTTGCCGCCAAGCGCGCCGGCGGCTTCCCCGTGGTGGGCGCGGTCGATGCGCAGGACCGCTTGCTGGGTTTTGCCAGCTGGGGCACGTTCCGCGCCTTTCCGGCCTACAAGTACACCGCGGAGCACAGCGTCTATGTGCACCGCGACCAGCGCGGCCGGGGGCTGGGCGGGCTGTTGCTGCGCGAACTGATACGGCGCGCCCGGCAGGCGCAGCTGCATGTGCTGGTGGGCTGTATCGACGCCAGCAACGCGGGCAGCATCGCCCTGCACGAAAAACTGGGCTTCGTGCACACGGGCACGATGCCGCAGGTCGGCTTCAAGTTCGGCCGCTGGCTGGATGCGGCCTTCTACCAACTCACGCTGCCCACGCCCGAGGAGCCGCGCGACGGCTGAGCTGGCGGCCGCGCCGTTAGTCGATCCGGATGGCGTGTTCGCGCGCGATCTTGCCCCAGCGCTGGATATCGTCCAGCCAGAAGGCCTGGAACTGCGCGCGCGACATCGGGTCCGGCTGCACGCCGGCGCCGTCCCAGACTTTTTTCAGTTCCGGCGTCTCCAGCGCCCGCTCGATGGCGTCATGCATGCGGTCCATGATCGCGGGCGGGGTGCCGGCCGGGGCCATTACGCCATACCAGCTGGAGACGGCGAAGCCGGGGGCCACCGTCTCGCCCAGGGTGGGCAGCGCCGGCAGGGCGGGCGCGCGCGCCTGGCTGGTGACCGCGATGGCGCGCACGGCGCCCGAGCGGGTCTGGGCCAGGGCCAGCGGCATGGTCTCGAACATCAGGTCCACCTGGCCGCCCAGCAGGTCGCTCATGGCCGGCGCGCTGCCGCGGTAATGCACGGCGACGGCCTTCACGCCCGCCACCGACTTGAACCACTCCATGCTCAGGTGCTGCAGGGTGCCCGGGCCGCCGGTGGCGTAGTTGGCGCTGTCGCCCTTTTGCTTCATCCAGGCGACCAGCTCCTGTGGGGTGTTGACCGGCAGCTTCTTGTTGACGATGACGACGTTGGGCGTGGTGCCTATGCTCGCCACGGCGACCAGGTCGCGCTCGGGCTTGAACATCAGGTTGTGGTTGACCGTGGCGCCGATGGCGTGATGGACCGCGCCCATCAGGAAGGTGTAGCCGTCGGGGGTGGCCTTGGCGGCGTAGTCCGCGCCCAGCATGCCCCCGGCGCCGCCCCGGTTCTCGACGATGACGGTCTGGCCGAGGACGGCGCCCAGCTGGGTCGCCAAGGGCCGGGACAGGATGTCCAGCGAGCCGCCGGGCGCGGCCGGCACGATCAGCCTGATGGGCTGCTGCGCGGGCCAGGTGGCGGCCTGCGCGCCACAGGCGGCGAGGGCGAAGAGGGCGGCCAGCCAGCCGCGTGCCCGGTTCCCCTTGGGGCGGTTGCCTTGCATGGTTTGTCTCCCGCCGCGTCATGGCGCGGCTTGTCATGGATGGTGTCGTGGGGGGTCAGTGCTTGCCGTGCCCGCGCGACAGCGGGCGTCGGGCGATGTCGCGGATGCGCTCCCAGTCGGGGGTGAAGCCCAGGCCCGGGCGCTCGGGCAGCGGCAGCCAGCCGGCCTCGGGCTGGGGCAGCCCGTCGAAGATCTGCTCGCAGACCTTGACGGCGACGGTGTGGTACTCGATGAAGCCGCCGTGCGCCAGGCCGGCGTGCAGGTGCATGTTGTGGAAGGGCCAGGCCCCGCCGTTGGCGATGGCGATGTTGCAGGCCTGGGCCATGCCGGCGATGCGCAGGCATTGTGTGAAGCCGCCGGTGATGGCGACATTGGGTTGGGCGATGTCCAGCGACCCGGCGCGGAAGAAGTCCGCGAAGCGCGCGGCCAGGCCCTCGTTCTGCCCGCCGGCCAGCGGCATGGGCGCGCGCCGGCGCAGGTCGGCCAGGGCGTGGGCGTCGTTCTGCGTCAGGGGTTCTTCAAAAAAAGCGATATCGCAGTCGGCCAGGCGCGCGGCCAGCACGCGGGCGTGGTAGGGGTCCAGGCTGCAATTGGCGTCTATGCACAGCTCGATGTCCTGGCCCACGCGGGCGCGGACCGCACGCACCCGCGCTTCGTCCTCGCGTATCAGCTCGGACAGGGGGCGGGGTTCGTCGCGCCGTTGCAGGCCATGGTTGCCCACGGTCATTTTCAGGCGCGAGAAGCCGCGCTGCACCCATTGCGCGGCCGCTTCGGCCAGTTGTTCGCGATCCAGGAAATTGAAGCCAAAGGTGGCGTAGACGGGCACGCGGTCGCGCGCGCCGCCCAGCAGGCGCCACAGCGGCAGGCCCAGGCGCTGGGCCTTCAAGTCCCACAGGGCGATGTCGATGGCGGCCATGGCGTGGGCGGCATAGCCGCTCTGCCCGCGCGGCGTGAGCAGCCAATAGAGTTTTTCCCACAGTTTCTCGCTGTCCATGGCCGATTCGCCCCGCAGCGCGTCGGCGGCGATGTGCTCGATGGCGGCGGCCACGACTTCTTCTTCGGTGATGGCCGTGAAGCCGCAGCCGCTCAGGCCGCAGGCGGTGTCGATGCGCGCCAGCACGCAGGACAGCGTGCTGCGTTTTTCGCCGCCCGGCACGGGCATGGCGACCTCGATGTTCAAGGGGATGGCGGATACCTGGGTGATGGCCATGTCCGCGCCGATGTGCTGCATGATTGTCTCCGTGTTGGGCTTTCCGGCGTTATAGGTCGGCCGGCGCGGCGCGGACAATCGCGTTTTTCTCAAACGGCTTTCGATTTCGGTTAAGGCTGGGTGCTGGTCAGCAGGTGGGCGATCAAGGCCTGCGCGCCGGGAGACGGCTCGCGCTGCTGCGGCCAGCCCAGCATGAGCTGGCGCCGCGCCCAAGGGTCGCTCAGGCGGATCTGCCGCAGCCGTCCCAGGGTCACATAGGATTGCGCCACCCGCGCCGGCACCACGCCCACGCCGATGCCGCTTTCGGCCATGCGGCAGACCGCGTCGAAGCTGGTGACCTGGATGCGCAGGCGCAGCATGCGGCCGGCCTGGGCCGCCGCGCGCTCCATCTGGGTCAGGATGGCGGTGCCGCGATACAGGCCCACGTGGTCATGCTCCAGTGTCTGCTCGAAGCGCAGCGCGCCGCGCCGCCGCGCCAGGCTGTGGCGGGGATGCGTGACGCAGACCAGGGTGTCGGCACGATACGGATGGCAGTGCACGTTGGCGGCCGCATAGCCGCCGTCGAACAGCCCGAGGTCGGCCCGGTCGGTCTGCAGCAGCTCGACCGCCGAGCGGCTGGTGTGCTCCTCGAGTTCGATGCGCACGCGCGGGTTGCCCTGCATATAGCCGTGCAGATCCTCCGGCAGGAACTGCACGATGGCCGCCGAGTTGGCCACGATGCGCACGCGGTCCTCCACGCCGTTGGCATAGTCGCGCAGATCGTCTTCCATGGCGCCGGCCAGCGCCGCCATGCGGCGCGCGTGGGCGATGAAGATCTCGCCGGCCGGCGTGGGCTTGACGCCGCGCCGGTGGCGCAGCAGCAGGGCCATGCCCACGCGCGCCTCCAGGTCGCTGATGCGCTTGCTGGCCGCGGCCACCGAGAGGTGGCGGCGGTTGGCGCCCGCGCTGATACTGCCGTGGTCGGCGATGGCGATCAGCAGCCGCAGCGCCGCGATATCGAGTTGGGACAGGGTGCTCATGGCTTTCAGAGGTCCTGCAGGGCCAGCACGATCTGCTCGGCGAACCATTGCACCGCTGGCTGGGAGGCGTGGTAGGTGTGCACATGCACGCGGACTTCGAACTCGGGGATCTCCACCGGCAAGTCCATGCTGCGCAGCTGGCCGTATGACTCGAAGACGCGCGCCACGCGCAAGGGCAGGGTGGCCAGCAGATCGCTTTGCGCGATCAGCCCCGGCAGGACCGTGAAGTGCGGGATGCGCAGCGCGATCTTGCGGTGTATGCCCTGGGCGCGCAGGGTGTCCTCCACATGCTGGTGCGCGAAAAACGGCGAGGTCACCAGCACATGGCGCGCGGCCAGGAAGGCCGGCAGCGTCAGCGCCTTGGCGGATGCCGCCGGATGGTCCCGCGCCATGAGGCAGACATAGTGCTCGCGGAACAGCAGGCGGTTGTGCAGCTTTTCGTGCAGCATGGGCAGGTTGCCGATGGCCGCGTCGACCTTGCTGGCGGCCAGGTGTTCGATCAGGGTGTCGACCGGCACCTGGACCACTTCCAGGTCGGCCAGCGGCGCCACGCGCCGCATATGCGCCACCAGCGGCGGCAGAAAGCACAGTCCGCCGATATCGGACATGGCCACGCGGAAGCGCCGCGTCGTGCTGGCCGGATCGAAGGGGCTGGCGAGTTCCTGGGTGCTGTCGATGCAAGCCAGGGCCTCCTGGAAAGCGAGGTAGATCTGCTCGGCGCGCGGGGTGGGCGCCATGCCCCGGCCGTCGCGCACGAAGAGCGCGTCGCCGTATGACTGGCGCAGCTTGGCCAGGCCATAGCTCACGGTGGGTTGCGTGAGCGCCAGGCGCTCGGCGGCCAGGCTGACGCTGCGCGTCTCGAATACCGCCACCATCAGGCGCACGAGATTCAGGTCGAGGCGGGCCTCGCCAAGGGATTGCATGGCCGGGTCTCCATGGCGCGGCGCGCCTGTTCTTGATTATTGATGGCATCGATATGAAACATACCAACCATCGATTGTATGGATTGTAGTTCCCCTCCTACTATGCCTCCAAATTGATGACGGCGGCGCCAGGCCGCCCGGGAGACAAGGGGTTATGGAGCGTTCATTCGCACGCGAAGTGGGCAGTCTTGCGCTGGGCGCGGGCGAGGTGTTTCACGGCGAGGGCATCCTCGCGGTGACCAAGGCCTTGCTGCAATCCGGCGTGAGTTACATCGGCGGCTACCAGGGCGCGCCCGTGTCGCACCTGATCGATGTGCTGGGCGATGCGCGCGAGCTGCTGGACCAGCTGGGCATTTATTTCGAGAACAGCGCCTCGGAAGCGGGCGCGGCGGCCATGCTGGGCGCCTCCATCCATTATCCGGTGCGCGGCGCGGTGACCTGGAAGTCCACCGTGGGCACCAATGTGGCTTCGGACGCGCTGTCCAACCTGGCCTCGGCCGGCGTCACCGGAGGGGCCCTCATCATCCTGGGCGAAGACTACGGCGACGGTTCCAGCATCATCCAGGAACGCACCCATGCCTTTGCCATGAAGTCGCAGATCTGGCTGATGGATCCCCGGCCCAACCTGAGCTCCATCGTCAATGCGGTCGAACAGGCGTTCGAGCTGTCGGAAGCCAGCCAGACGCCGGTGATGATGCAGCTTCGCATCCGCGCCTGCCATGTGCATGGCCGTTTTGTCTGCAAGGACAACGTGGCGCCCCGGGTGTCCACGCGCCAGGCCATCGCCGACGGCAAATTCGATTATTCGCGCATCAACCTGCCGCCCTCGATCTACGAGCATGAGCGCCAGAAGGTGCAGGTTCGCTGGCCGGCCGCGCTGGAACATATCCGCCGCGCCGGCCTGAATGAAACCTTCCCCGGCAAGCGCGCGGCCCTGGGCCTCATCGTGCCGGGCGGCCTGTACAACGGCCTGATCCGCGCCCTGCAGCAGCTGGGGCTGGCCGATGTGTTCGGCGCCAGCGAACTGCCCATCCATGTGCTCAATGTGGTCTATCCGCTGGTGCCCGACGAGCTGGAGGCCTTCTGCGCCGGCAAGGACGCGGTGCTGGTGATCGAGGAGGGCCAGCCCAATTATCTGGAGGAGGCGCTGACGGCCATGCTGCGCCGCGCGGGCCTGGCCACGCGCGTGCACGGCAAGGACGTGTTTCCGATGGCGGGCGAATACAGCGGCGAAGTGATGCTGCGCGGCGTGGCCGCCTATCTGGACCGCGCCCAGCCCGAGGCCGGCGGCGGCGCGGCCGCGCACGGCCTGACCCGCCACAAGCAGGCCGCCGCGCAGGCGCTGGGCGAGCCGGTGCCCAACCGCCCGCCGGGTTTTTGCGTGGGCTGCCCGGAGCGGCCCGTGTTCTCGGCCATCAAGATGGTGCAAGAGAAACTGGGCCCGCTGCACATCAGCGCCGACATCGGCTGCCACACCTTCGGCACGCTGGCGCCCTTCAATATCGGCAGCACCGTGCTGGGCTACGGCCTGGGGCTGGCGAGCTCCTCGGGCATCGCTCCGCTCATGGGGCGCCGCGTGGTGAGCGTGATGGGCGACGGCGGCTTCTGGCACAACGGCTTCACCAGCGGCGTGGTCAACGCCATGTACAACAACCAGGATTCGGTGCTGGTGATCTTGAAAAACGGCTATACCTCGGCCACCGGCACGCAGGCCATCCCGTCCTCGCCGTCGCAGCCGGCGGCCAAGCCGCTGACGCTGGATATCGAGACGGCCCTGCGCGGCGTGGGCGTGAAGTGGCTGCGCAAAGTGCCCAGCTACCAGGTCGCCGACATGAAGCGCACCCTGAACGAGGCCATGACCACGGCCGAGGGCGGCCTGAAGGTCATCATCGCCGATGGCGAATGCCAGCTGGAGCGCCAGCGCCGCATCAAGCCGCGCAATGCGCAGCGCCTGAAGCAGGGCCTGCGCGTGGTGCGCACGCGCTTCGGCATCGACGAGGACGTCTGCACCGGAGACCACTCCTGTATCCGGCTGTCGGGCTGTCCTTCGCTGTCGGTCAAGCCCAATCCCAGCCCCTTGCGCAGCGATCCGGTGGCCACGGTCAACCAGGGCTGCGTGGGTTGCGGCCTGTGCGGCGAAGTGGCGCATGCCGCCCAGCTGTGCCCGTCTTTCTTCAAGGCCGAGATCGTGCAGAATCCCCGGCCATGGGAGCGGCGCCTGGCACGCTGGCGCGAACGCCTCATCCACGCCATGGCCGGCCGCGCGCCGCGGGGAGCGGCCGCATGACCGCGCCCGTGACCCTGTTGATCGCCGCGCTGGGAGGCGAGGGCGGCGGCGTGCTGGCCGACTGGATCATCGCGGCCGCCACCGCGCGGGACTATCCGGTGCAAAGCACGTCCGTGCCCGGCGTGGCGCAGCGCACGGGCGCCACCAGCTATTACGTCGAGATCCTCCCCGTGCCGCGCGCCGAGCTGGGCGGACGCGAGCCGGTGTTCTCCCTGGTGCCTTATCCGGGCGATGTGTCCATCGTCGCGGCGTCCGAACTGGTGGAGGCCGGGCGCATGCTGCAGGGCGGCTATGTCCATCCGGAGAAGACCGTGCTGGTGGCTTCGACCCACCGCGAGTACGCGGTCTCCGAGAAATCGGCCATGGGCGACGGCCGCTACGAGAGCCGGCGCGTGGCGGATGCCGCGGCCGCCCTGGCGCGCGAGGCGATCCTGTTCGATATGTCGGTGCTGGCGGCCCGTCATCGCACCGTCATCAATACCGTGCTCTTCGGCGCCATGGCCGGCAGCGGCGCGCTGCCCTTCGACCGCCAGGCTTGCGAGGACGCGATCCGGCAGTCGGGCAAGGCGGTGCAGGCCAGCCTGGCGGGATTTGCCGCCGGTTATGCGCGGGCCAGGGGCGAGGTCCAGGACGAGGCCGCCGGGCCGGCGCCGGCCATGCCGGCCATGCCGGCCATGCCGGCCATGCCGGCCATGCCGGCCCGCGTGGCCGCCCTGCCGCCGGCCTTGCGCGAGGTGGCCGCCCGGGGCGCCGAACTGGCGGCGGATTACCAGGACCGCGCCTATGCCGATCTCTACCTGGACCGCGTGGAGCAGGTGCTGCAGGCCGAGCAGGCTTATGGCGATGCCGGCCTGGAGGTCAGCCGCGAGACGGCGCGCTACCTGGCCTTGTGGATGAGCTATGAGGATGTGATCCGCGTGGCCGATCTCAAGACGCGGCGCGAGCGCCTGGCGCGCGTGCGGCGCGAGGTAGGGGCCGGCCAGGGCGAGCCCTTGCACCTTACCGAGTTCCTCAAGCCCGGCCTGGACGAGGCCTGTTCCGTGCTGCCCGCCGGACTGGCGGGCTGGCTGCGGCGGCGGCTGGCGCGGCGCCTGGGCAAGGGCGGCGTGGACCTGCATGTGCGCACCAGCACCGTGGGCGGCTTCGCCTTGCTCTGCCTGTTGCGCGGCCTGCGCCGCTGGCGGCCCCGCACCGAGCGCTATGCGCGCGAGCAGGCCATGATCGAGCGCTGGCTGCAGGCGGTGCGCGCCCTGCTGCCGGGCTCGCCGCGCGCGGCCCTGGAGCTTGCCTTGTGCGGCAACCTGGTCAAGGGCTATGGCGAAACCAGCGAACGGGGCCACCGCAATCTGGCGGCCATCCTGGACGACGCCGGCCAGGCCGGCGCCGGCGAGGAGCTGGCCGGGCGCATCGCCGCGGCGCGGCGCGCGGCGCTGGCCGACCCGCAGGGCCAGGCGCTGGCGCGCGCGCTGGACCTGCCCGCCCCGCCCCTGGTGGAACAGCCCCTGCGCTTTGTGCGCAAGCCCGCCGGGTCCTGATCCGCCATTGCCCATCTTCCGCATCGCCGCGACAGACGGCGGGCGGGCCCAGCCGTCCAATAACAACGAGGAGACAAACGATGAAGCGCATATTGACCCGCCGGCTGCCCGCCGCCCTGGCCTGTGCCGCGGCGGTGCTGGCGGCCCCCGCGCAGGCCGAGCCGGCCCCGATCAAGATCGGGGCCGTGGTCTCGGCCACGGGACCCGCCGCTTTCCTGGGCGACCCGGAACAGAAGACGCTGCAGCTCTATGTGGACAAGCTCAACGCCGATGGCGGGATCCTGGGACGCAAACTGGCGCTCACCCTGTATGACGACGCCAGCGACGCCAACAAGGCCAATGCCTTCGTGCGCCGCCTGATCATGCAGGACGAGGTCGACGTCATCGTCGGCGGTTCGACCACGGGGTCCACCATGGCCATGGTGCCGCAGGCGCAAAGCGCCAAGATACCCTTTGTGTCGCTGGCGGCGGCCAGCGTCATCGTCGAGCCGGTCAAGCCCTGGGTCTTCAAGATGCCGCACTCCGACCGCATGGCCGCGGCCAAAGTGCTGGAGGACATGAAGAAGAACGGCTTGACCCGCATGGCGCTGCTGTCGGATACGGGCGGCTTCGGCAAGTCGGGGCGGACCGAGACGCTGAAGCTGGCGCAGCGCATGGGCGTGGAAGTGGTCGACGACCAGCAGTACGGCGAGCGCGACACCGATATGACACCGCAGCTCACGCGCATCAAGTCCAGCCATGCCCAGGCCGTGTTCGTGTTCGGCACGGGCCAGGCGCCGGCCATCATCGCGCGCAATTACCGGCAATTGGCCATGAAGCTGCCGCTCTACACCAGCCACGGCCAGGCCTCGATGGAGTTCGTGCGCCTGTCGGGCGAGGCCGCCGAGGGCATACGCATGCCTTCGCCGGCCTTGCAGGTGGCCCGCAGCCTGCCGGCCAGCGATCCGCAGCGCGAGGTCAGCGTCAATTACGCCGAGGCCTTCGAAGGCCGGTACAAGGTCGAAGTCTCGACCTTCGGCGGCTATGCCCATGATGGCCTGCTCATGGTGGCCGACGCCATCCGGCGCGCCGGCGGCACCGACCGCGCCAAGCTGCGCCAGGCGCTGGAAGACACCAAGGGCTTCGTGGGGGTGAGCGGCATCTACACCATGACGCCCGAGGACCACATGGGCCTGGACATCTCGGCCTTCCGCATGGTGGAGGTGCGCGAGGGCGTCTTCCAGGCGCTGCCCTGAGCCGCGCGGCGCGGACAGCGCCGGGGCGCCATGTCCCGCACGGCCATGGCGCCCCGGCTCCCCGACAGGCAGGACTTCCTCCATCGAGACTCGCATGGCTGACTTTGCGCAATTCGTCTTCGCCGGGCTGACCACGGGCGCCATCTACGCCCTGGCCGCCCTGGGCTTTTCCGTCATCTACAACGCCAGCGGCGTGATCAATTTCGCCCAGGGAGATTTCCTGATGATAGGCGGCATGGTGGCCGCCACCCTGGCCGCTTCCCAGGTGCCCTTGCCGGCGGCGGCCGCGGCGGCCGTGGCGGTGGGCATCGCCGTGGGGCTGCTGCTCTACCTGCTGGCCATCCGGCCGGCGCGCGACGCCAATGTGCTGTCGCTCATCATCATCACCATCGGCGCGTCGCTCTTCATCCAGGGCGCGGCGCAGTGGGTGCTGGGCAAGAACCAGCGCACGCTGCCGGCGTTCAGCGGCGACGAGGCGCTGTCCCTGGCCGGCGCCTATGTGTTGCCGCAAAGCCTGTGGGTCTGGGGCGTATCGCTGGCCATGGTGCTGGCTTGCGCCGTCTTCTTCAGGCTGACGCTCACGGGCAAGGCCATGCTGGCGGTGGCGGCCAATCGCCTGGCCTCGCAGGCCGTGGGGATCAGCACCTCGCGCATCCTCATGTTGTCCTTCGGCATGGCGGCCGGCTTGAGCGCCGTGGCCGGCGTGACCGCCGCGCCCATCACCACCACGGTATACGACCTGGGGCTCATGCTCGGCATGAAAGGCTTCGTGGCCGCCACCCTGGGCGGACTGGGCAGCGGCGTGGGCGCGGTGGCCGGCGGCCTGCTGGTGGGCCTGCTGGAAGCCTTCGTGGCCGGCTATGTGTCCTCGGCCTACAAGGACGCCGTGCCCTTCCTGCTCATCATCGTCATCTTGTTGTTCATGCCGCAGGGCATCTTCGGCAAACGCAGCGCGGAGCGGGTATGAAGACACTTCCGGTACGCCCCTCGCTATGCGCGCTGGCCCTGGCGCTGGCGCTGCTGCCGCTAGCCTTGGGCAACAACTTTCTCATGGACCTCGCGGTGCGCATCTGCCTGGCCGGCATCGCCGCCGTCGGGCTGAACCTGCTGATGGGCTTCGCCGGCCAGGTCAGCATCGGGCATGCCGCCTTCGTGGCCATCGGCGCCTATGGCGCGGGCATCCTGACGGCCCGCCTGGGCTGGCCGCCGCTGGCGGCGATGGCGGCCGCCGTGCTGGGCGCGGCCGCGGTGGCCTACCTGGTCGGCAAGCCCATCCTGCGGCTGCGCGGCCATTCGCTCACCATGGCCACGCTGGGCCTGGGCATCATCGTCAACATGATTCTCGTCAATGAGGTCGATTGGACAGGCGGGCCCGATGGCATGCCGGTCGGGCCGCTGGAAGTCATGGGCCATGCGGTCGAGGGCATGGGCATGTGGTATGGCCTGGCCGCCGTGCTGCTCTTCGGCGCCGTGGCGCTGTCGCTCAACCTCTATGACTCGCCGGCCGGGCGGGCGCTGCGCGGCCTGCATGGTTCGGAGGTCGCGGCCCGGGTGGCGGGCGTGGATGTCGCGGACTACAAGGTCAGGGCCTTCGTGGCCTCGGCCGTCTTCACCTCGCTGGCCGGCGGCCTCACGGCGCATTACCTTGGCTTCATCACGCCCTCGCTGGCCGGATTCACCTATTCCGTGGAGCTGGCCACCATGGTGGTGCTGGGCGGCATGGCCTCGACGTTCGGCGCGGTGCTGGGCGCGGCCCTGCTCACCGTGCTGCCGCAGCTGCTGGGCGGCCTGCACGAGTACGAAATGATGGGCTTCGGCCTTATCCTGATGCTGACCATGATCTTCTTGCCCAAGGGCCTGGTGCCCACGCTGCAACACTATCTGCGCCGGAGGCCGTGATGCTGGAGGTCAAGGGATTGACACGTTTCTTCGGCGGCGTGGCCGCCGTGCAGGATGTGAGTTTCCGTGTGCGCGAGGGCGACGTCCATGCGGTGATCGGGCCCAATGGCGCGGGCAAGACCACGCTGTTCAACCTGATCAGCGGCGTCTATGCGCCCAGCGAGGGCGACATCCTGCTCGACCGCAAGCCGATCGGCGGCATGGCGCCCGAACAGTTGGCGCGGCGCGGCGTGAGCCGCAGCTTCCAGAACCTGCAGGTGTGCATGAACATGACGGCGCGCGAGAACGTCATGCTGGGCGCGCACCTGCGCCAGCGGGCCGGCCTGCTGGTCGGCCTCATGGGATGGACGCGCGCGGCTGACCGGCGGCTAGCGCGCGACGCCCTGGCCTGGATGGAGATGGCCGGCGTGGGCGAGTATCGGGAGCATCATGCCTCGCAGCTGTCCTTTGGCGCGCTCAAGCGGCTGGAGATCGCGCGCGCGCTGGCCGGCGAGCCGCGTCTTCTGCTGCTGGACGAGCCGGCCGCGGGCCTGAACGACAGCGAAACGGCCGAACTCACCCGGCTCATCCGGCGCATCGCCGGGACCGGCATCACCATCCTGCTGGTCGAACACGATATGCGGCTGGTGATGGAGATTTCCGACCGCATCCTGGTGCTGGACCATGGCAGACGCCTGGCCGAAGGCAGCGCGCAGGAGATCCGCGCCGACGAAAAAGTGATCCAAGCCTATCTGGGAGCCGCCAGCCATGCAGAATGAATCCGCGGCGCCGGCCGGGGCGCTCACCGTGCGCGGCCTGAAGGCGGGCTATGGACGCATCGAAGTGCTGCACGGCATCGACCTGGACCTGCCGCGCGGCCAGCTCGTGGCCCTGGTGGGCGCCAACGGCGCGGGCAAGACCACCCTGCTGCGCGCCTTGTCGGGCCTGGTGCCCACGCGCGCCGGCCGCGTCGAACTGCTGGGCCGGGACATCAGCCGCGACCCGCCGGACAGCCGGGTGCGGGCCGGCCTGGCGCAGGTGCTGGAAGGACGCCAGGTGTTCGGGCCGCTGTCCGTCGAAGACAATCTGCTTCTGGGCGGCTATGTGCGCGCGCGCCAGGCGCGTGAGCGCATGGACGAGATGTTCGCGCTCTTTCCCGTGCTGGCCGAAAAGCGGGCACTGGCCGCCGGCATGCTGTCCGGCGGCCAGCAGCAGATGCTGGCCATCGCGCGGGCGTTGATGAGCCGGCCGCGCGTACTGCTGCTCGATGAACCGTCCATGGGCCTGGCGCCGCTGCTGGTGCGCGAAGTGCTGGACGTGGTCGCCCGCCTGCGCGACCTGGACATGCCCGTCCTGCTGGTGGAGCAGAACGCCCGTGCCGCCCTGGCCCTGGCCGACCATGCCTATGTGCTGGAGGTCGGGCGCATCACCGTCTCGGGCAGCGGGCAGGCGCTGCTGCGGGACCCGCGGGTGATGGCGGCGTACCTGGGATTGTGAAATGCCGCGGCGCCGGGGGCGAGTCTTCCGGCGGATGGCGAGGCTTCGCCGAGGTGGCAACGCGACATATCCTTAGTCGCAATTGTGCGTTTGCCGGCGCGGCGTATCGCCTTAGGCTATGGGCAGCCGCGCGCAGAACGCGCGCGGGCCCGCCTTCCCGGGGCTTTCCGGGCGCATGACGCAGGAGATTTCTTCGTGGCCATTCCATCCATCAACGCGCGCAACCAGTTCCGGGGCAAGATCAAGGAGATCGTGTTCGGTTCCGTGGTGTCCGAAGTCGACATCGAAACACCGGCCGGCGTCGTGACCTCGGTGATCACGACGCGGTCGGTCAAGGAGCTGGACCTGCAGGTCGGCACCGAGGTGCTGGCCTTTGTCAAGGCAACCGAGGTCTCGGTCGCCAAGCTTTGAGCCGGGCCTCAGGCGGCCGCGCGCGCGCCACGCGCGGCCGCCGCCGGATGCGCCGGACGGTGCAGGCCCAGGTGCTCGCGCAGGGTGCTGCCCTGGTACTCGCTGCGCACCAGGCCCCGGCGGCGCAGCTCGGGCAGGGCCAGTTCGATGAAGTCGTCCAGGCCGCCGGGCAGCCAGGGCGACATGATGTTGAAACCGTCGGCGCCTTCTTCCTCGAACCACTGCTGCAGCTGGTCGGCCACGCGCTTGGGCGTGCCCACGATCTGCTGGTGTCCGCGGGCGCCAGCGATGCGCAGGTACAGCTCGCGTATGCTCAGGCCGTCGCGGCGGGCCAGGTCCGCCAGCAGCTGCTGGCGGCTCTTGCCGCCATTGGTCTCCGGCAGCTCGGGCAGGGGGCCGTCGACCGGATAGCCTCTGAGATCGGCGCCTATCATGTTCGACAGCAGCTGCACGCCGACCACGGGATGGATGAGGTCCTGCAGCCGCGCGAATTTCTCTTCGGCTTCTTCCTGGCTGCGGCCGATGACGGGGAAGATGCCGGGCATGATCTTGATCTGGCCGGGATCGCGGCCATAGACCTGGGCGCGTTGCTTGATGTCGCGATAGAAGGCCTGGGCTTCGTCGAAGGTCTGGTGCGCCACGAAGATGACTTCGGCCGTGCGCGCGGCCAGGTCGCGGCCGGCGGGCGAGGCGCCGGCCTGCACCACCACGGGCCGTCCCTGCGGCGAGCGCGCCACGTTCAAGGGCCCGCGCACGCGGAAGTGTTCGCCGCGGTGATTGAGCGGGTGCACTTTGCCGGGATCGAAGTACTGGCCGCTGGCGGCGTCGCGCACGAAGGCGTCGTCCTCCCAGCTGTCCCACAGGCCCAGCACCACATCATGGAACTCGGCCGCGCGCGCATAGCGCCGGGCGTGGTCCACATGCTCATCGAGATTGAAGTTCTGCGCTTCGCCCTGGCCGCTGGAGGTCACCAGGTTCCAGCCCGAGCGCCCGCCGCTGATGTGATCCAGCGAGGCGAATTTGCGCGCCACATGATAGGGCTCGTTGTAGGTGGTCGATACGGTGGCGATCAGGCCGATGCGCTCGGTCACCATGGCCAGCGCCGAGAGCAGCGTCAAGGGTTCGAAATGGTCGCTGCGGGCGGTGCGCGACAGCGAGTCCAGCTCGCTGTTGCGCACTCCCACCGCGTCGGCCAGGAAGATGGCGTCGAACTTGGCGGCTTCGGCGCGCCGGGCCAGGTCCGCGTAATGGCGGATGTTGACGCCGGCGTCGGCCTGGGCGCCGGGGTGGCGCCAGGCCGCGATATGGTGGCCGGTCTGCATCAGGAAGGCGCCGAGCTTGATCTGTCTTGTCGTCATCAGGGTCTCCGGAGACTCACCAGGCCATGCGCAGCGAGGCGAGAGAGGGCTGGGGCAGGGGGCGTTCGCGGGGCAGGTCCTCGCCGGCGCCCGGCGCCAGGAAGTCCGACAGCACGTCGTCGCGGATCTGGATGAAGCGCGGATCGCTGCGGTTGCGGGCGTGGGCCAGCGGCACCGGCACGATGCGCCGGATGCGGCCCGGACGCGGCTGCATGACCACGATGCGATCGCCCAGGAACACGGCTTCTTCGACATCGTGGGTGACGAGGACCATGGTGATGCGCTCCTTCTGCCAGATGCGTTGCAGCTCGGCCTGCAGGCGCGCCCGCGTCAGCGCGTCCAGCGCGCCGAAAGGCTCGTCCAGCAGCAGCACCCGGGGCCGGTTGACCAGGCCGCGCGCGATCGCCACGCGCTGGGCCATGCCGCCCGAGATCTGGTGCGGATAGGATTGTTCAAAGCCCTCCAGTCCGACCAGCGCGATGTGCTCGGCCACGCGGTCGCGCTTCTCGGCGGCGCTGGCGCGCGCATTGCGCAGGCCCACGGCGATGTTCTGCGCCACCGTCAGCCAGGGGAAGAGCCGGTGATCCTGGAACACGATGCCGCGCTCCGGGCCGGTCCCCCGCAGCGGCTCGCCGCCCAGGGTGATCTGGCCCTCGTACTGGGCGTCCAGCCCGAGGACCAGGCGCAAGAGGGTGGACTTGCCGCAGCCGCTGGCCCCGACGATGGAGAGGAATTCGCCCGCCGGGATATGCAGGTCGATGCCGTCGAGCACCTGGAGCGCGCCGCTGTCGGCCTGCGGGCTGGCGTAGCGCTTGCCCACGCCTTGCAGCTGCAGGTCCAGCGCGGGAGAAGAAGTCGTTGTCATGCGGGTCTGTCCTGTGGTTATTGCGCGGCGCCGCGCAGGAAGGCGAGGCGGCGTTCGATGAGGCGGGCCAGGGCGTTCATCAGCCAGCCCACCAGGCCGACGACGAACATGCCGAAGATCACCAGGTCCATCTGGAAGTGCTCGCTGCCCTCGATGAGCAGATTGCCGATGCCCACGCCGGCCACCAGCAGATACTCGGCGCCTATGGTGGCCAGCCAGGAATAGATCAGGGCCAGGTAGACGCCGGTGAAGATGGCGGGCGTGGCCGCCGGCAGCACGACATGGATGAAGGTCTGCAGGCGGGTGTAGCCATAGACCCGGGCCACTTCCAGCAGGGCCGGCGGCGTGCCGCGTATGCCGTCGCAGGTGTTGACCACCACGGGCACGAGGGCGGCCAGGGAGAGGAACACCACCTTGGCGGTGTCGCCCAGCCCGAACCACACCGAGATCAGCGGGATCCAGGCAAACAGCGAGATCTGCTTGAAGGTGTTGAAGCTCGGGCCGACCAGGCGGTTGAAGGCGCGCGAGACGCCCAGCAGGGCGCCCAGCAAGAGGCCGGCCGTGGTGCCGATCACAAAACCGGTGAGTTCGCGCGCCAGGCTGGCGCCCAGGGCGCGCCAGAGCTTGCCGGTGAGGATCTGGTCGGCGGCCGTCTGCAGCACCTTGCCCGGCGAGACCAGCAGGGCGGAGTTGACGACGCCGGCCTGCGAGGCCGCCCACCAGACGAGGATGGCGGCGGCCGGCAGCACCAGCCCGCGCCAGCGGCGGTGGTTTTCGTCGACGGGGGACAGCTCGCTCATGGCCGTTCTCCCAGGGCGGCGGGTGCGCGGCGCGCACCGATGAAGCGGGCCTCGCTCCCGTCGAGCAGGCGGTCGATGGCGTAGCCCACCGCGCCCACCACGATGACGGCGGCCATGACCAGGTCGAGTTGGAACAGCTGACGGCCGTAGACGATGAGATAGCCCAGCCCTTCGCTGGAGGCGACCAGTTCGACCACGACCAGGGATAGCCAGGCCTTGGTGAAGCCCAGCCGCAGCCCGGTGAAGATGGTGGGCGTGGCCAGGGGCAGGATCACTTCGAGTACTTCCTGGCGGCGGGTGTAGCCATAGACCCGCGCCACTTCGCGCAGGGCAGGGCTGGCCAGCCGGAAGCCCTGCAGCGTGTTCAGGGTCACGGGCACCAGGGCGGCCTTGGCGATCAGGATGTATTTCAGCGGTTCGCCGATGCCCACCAGCAGGAGCACGAAGGGCAGCCAGGCCAGCACCGGGATCTGCACCAGGGCATTGAAGGTGGGCAGCAGATAGGCTTGGAGCGGGCGCCACAGGCCCATGGCGGTGCCCAGGGCCAGGCCCAGCAGGCTGCCGCCGGCAAAGCCGATGATCACGCGCGCCATGCTGGCGCGCAGATTCAGCCACAGGTCGCCGCTGGTGGCCAGGTCGCGCAGCGTGTCCCAGACATAAGCGGGCGGCGGCAGGACCTGGGGCGAAATCCATCCCTGCGCGGCGCCCAGGTGCCACAGCGCGTAGAGCGACAGCGGCAGCAGCCAGGGGGCGATCTGCCACGCCAGGGCGCGGCCGTCCAGCGCGATCCCCGGCAGGCGGGGCAGGCTCAAGGTGCTCATGCGGGCTCCTTTGTCGTGGACGGGTCAGCGGGCGCTGGCCTGGCGCGGCGCGGCCTGGACCTTGCCGCTGGCGTCGTAGCGCGGCCAGTACTGGGTCAGTCCCTGGGTCTTGAGCGCCTGTTCGAGATAGCGCGTATCGAACCAGCCGTCCACCGAGACTTCGCGGCGGATCAGCTTTTCTTTCAGCGCATCGGCGGCCACGGCCTTGTAGCGCGCGATGATGAAATCATCGACCAGGGGCGAGTTGCGCGTGGCCAGGTCCTGCTTGTCGAACTCGGCCGCCCAGGAGGCATAGGGCACGCCGCTCTTTTCCCAGATCTTGAACAGCGCATCGCGGTTGTTTTCATCGGACGCCCATTTGGCGGCCTGCACGAAGACATCGACCACTTTCTGCACTTGGGCCGGGTTGTCGCGCTCGAACTCTTCGCGCACCAGCAGCGAGGCCTGGCGCGTGTAGGCCGGGTCCTGGCCCTGGGTGGAGTAGATGACCTTGGCCAGTCCCTGGTCGCGCACCTTGAACCATTCATAACCGCCGAAGGCCGCGTCCACGCCATGCGAGACCAGGGCGGCCTGGGCGCTGCCCGAATCCAGGTTCACGCCCTTGATATCGCGTTCGGCCAGGCCATGCGCGGCCAGCACGTTGATGGCGACCAGATGGCCGTTGGTGCCCCGGAAGATGGATACCTTGCGGTCCTTCAGGTCTTCGATGCGCGCCAGCGGGGAGGCCGGCGGCGCCACGACATACAGGTTGTTGCGCGCGCCGCTGACCAGCAGCAGCTTGGTCTTCAGGCCATTGGCGCGGCCCACCACCTGGGGCAGGTCGCCCTGGTAGGCGAAGTCGATCTGCTTATTGGACAGGGCTTCGTTCACGGCGGGACCGGCGCCCTTGAAGAACAGCCACTCCACCTTGACGCCGTCGGCCTTGAAGGCCTCTTCCAGCGCATTGTTGGCGCGCACCACGCCGCCGGGCGAGCCGCCCCAGGTGATGGGGTCGCCGCCGCCGGCGGTGGCCACGCCGATGCGGACCACATCGGCGGCCTGGGCGGCGCCGGCGGCCAGCGCGAGGAACAGGGCCGCCCGCGCGGCCGTCTTGGACAGCTTGTTCATGCATTCACTCCAGGAATCAGGCGGCTTTGGCCTGGGGGGCGCGGTTGAGCTTGCGCTCGACCTCGGTGCCGGCGAAGAAGGCCGGGTTGGCCTCGGTGTAGAAACGGTAGGGATTGCCGAAGACAAAGGCCTTGAAGTCCTCGGCGCTGATCACGCCTTGCTCGACCAGGTCCCAGCTCTCGGCCAGCGGCTCGGTCAGATCGGGCACATCCCAGTGGCCGACATCCGAGGACCAGATGGCATTGATCTTCACGCCCAGCGGATGGACACGCTCATTGAAGGCGGCCGCCACGGTGCGGTCGTCGGCCTCGGAGCCGAAATAGAAGCTGTTGACCCAGCGGTCGCGGATGTCCTCGACCTTTTCGATGCCGGCCAGGGCGAAGTCGTCCAGCTCGTCGGGGTTGGGGTCGCGGCTGTGGGGCAGGGCGGAGATGCCCAGGCTGTCGCGCAGCAGCTGGGCCGGGTCCAGCTCGCGGCCGCGGATGAAGTCGGCGCCGTAGCGCTCGAACAGGTTCTTGAGCAGCGCCAGGTCGGCATTGGCCGGGTTGTAGTTCTGCACGGCCTGGCGATTGCGCTTCTCCCAGCGGTCCACCAGATGGGTGTAGACGTGCGAGCCCCAATCCGCGCCGCCTTCGAGCAAGGCCACCCGCAGGCCGGGGAAGCGGCGCGTCACGCCGCCGAAGAACAGCGCCTTGGCGAAGGCCTGGGAGCCATCGGCGAAGTGGCCGATGTGGTTGAACATATAGTTGCTGATCGAGTGCCGGCCGGTCCAGCCCTGGCTGCCGTAATGCGTGGTCACCGGCACGCCGAGCTCGACCACCTTGGCCCAGAAGGGATCGTAGTCGTGCTCGCTGTCGATGCCGTAGAAGTCGATGTAGTGCGCGTGCTTGGCGATCTCGGGATACTGCGCGGCCGGGTATTTGTCGGCGATGGCCTTGATGGGGCGCTTGACGCCGCCGGCGATGTTGATCACCTTCAGGCCCAGTGTCTTGACTGCGAACTCCAGTTCCTCGATGCCCTCCTGGGGCGTGTTCAGCGGGATGCCGGCCACCGGCGTGAGGCGGTCGCTGTACTTGCGGTACTGGTCGGCGTGGAAATGATTGATGGCGCGGTGCAGCGCCTGGCGCGTGTCGTCGCGCGCGGCCAGCGGGGCCAGCACATCATTGGGAAACAGCACCGAATAATCCGAGCCCTGTTCGGCCAGGCGCTCGTAGAGCAGCTCGGGCAGGGTGTAGGTGGCCAGGTCCAGGGTGTTGCGCGTCACGCGCGCCCACCAGGGCGCGCGCAGGGTGCGGTGGTACTGGCGCTCCTCGGGCGTCTGGGCATACCAGTCGCGGCCCTCGGCCTTGGTCGCGAAACGCGAACCCAGCGCGCGGCGCAAGGCGTCCACCAGCTTGGCGCCGCCATAGTGCTGCACATAGTCTTCCAGGATGGGGGCGTAATCATTGACGTGGACATCGGTGTCGATCACCGGATAGTCCAGGGTGGCTTTCACGGCGGCGGATCGCGAGGCTTGGACACGGCTGAGGCGGTCGTTCATGGCTGGCTCCAGAAAAGAAAAAGACGGGCACCACTGCTGTCGAAGACTCTAAGACAGCAGGGATGCCCGCCCAACGAAGGATTCGTTCTTTTCTTGTGCTTATGAGCAAATGCCAAGGCGGCACGAAGCGCCGGCGCCCGAAGGGGTTCCTTCCGCGACGATCCTGGCCAGCGGCGCCTACAGTTCGCCCATCATGCCGGCCCGCACTTCGAGCAGGTGTTCGCGCACCCCGGCGCTGGCGGCGCGGGCGTCGCGCTGGCGCAGGGCGTCGACGATGGCGCGATGCTGGGCGCGGTAGCGCGCCAGCCGGGCCGGCGTGAGGCTGCGCTGTTTGAGGGCTTCCCACTCGGGCTGTTTGCGCACGCCATTGATGGCGTCGTACAGGTCGGTGAGCAGATTGTTGTGCGCGGCCGCCAGGATGGCCTGGTGCAACGCCCCGTCCCAATACTCGAAATCCAGCACGCTGGCGGCCTGTTCGCTTTGTTCCAGGCAATGCGCGATCTGTTGCAGGTCGCGGCCGCTGGCGCGGGTGGCCGCCAGTTCGACGAACTGGGGCTCGATCTGCAGGCGCAGCTCCATGACTTCGGCGGGGCTGGCGCCGTGGATGCGCTGCAGGAGCGATTCGGCCGCATTGACGGCCGGCGCCGGGTTGTCCGCCACGAAGGTGCCGCGCCCGACATGGCGCGTGATGACGCCATCTTGCTCGAGCTGGCTCATGACTTTGCGCAGCGTGTTGCGGGCAATGCCGAATTGCGCGACCAGCTCGCGCTCGGGCGGGAGGCGGTAGCCGGGCGGCCAGGTGCCGTCGGCCACGCGCTTGCGCACATGCTGCAGCAGGGCGGCGCTGCCGTGCTGGGCCTTGTTGCGCAGGCCTCGCGTACTGTCAGGGGTATTCATAGACATCCTTTTTTGATCCAATTCTAATCCAATTTTCCGGTCAAATACTAGGTGTTTTCTCTAGTAAAACCCGAGTTTCTGCTGACTGTATCAATCGGATGGGTCATAATGGTTCACGAATTCAACAATTGGATCAATATTGGATCAATATGAAGCTCCTCACCTATCTTGATAGCGCTGGCCAGACTCGTGTGGGACGCCTGGCCGGCGAAGGCGAAGTCCAGGCCCTGGCCTACGCCGACGGCCGGCCCGTGACGGACCTGGCCGCGCTGATTGCCGGCGGCGCGCCGCTGTCCACGCTGCGTGGCGACGGACAGGTCCTGGCCTTGCGCGGCGTGAAGCTGCTGGCGCCCATCCCCAAGCCGGCGCGCAATATCTTCTGCGTGGGCAAGAACTACCGCGATCACGCGCAGGAGTTCACCAAGAGCGGTTTCGATGCCGGGCAGACCGCCGCGGCCGACGCTATTCCGGAGTTCCCCATCGTGTTCTCCAAGACGCCGCAGACGGTGGTGGCGCACGGCGAAGCGGTCTGGGACGCGGCCGGCGTCAGCGAGGCGCTGGACTACGAGGCCGAACTGGCGGTGATCATCGGCCGTGGCGGGCGCGGCATCCGGCGCGACCAGGCCATGGACCATGTGTGGGGCTACACCATCCTCAACGATGTGACCGCCCGCGACTGGCAGAAGCGGCACAAGCAATGGCATATGGGCAAGTCCTTCGACACCTTCGGGCCCATGGGGCCGGTGGCGGTGACGGCCGACGAGATCGACGGCGGCAACCTGGACTTGAAGTGCTGGATCAATGGCGAGCTGCGCCAGGACGCCAATACGCGCGATCTGATCTTCGATATTCCCACACTGATCGAAACCCTGTCGGCCGGCATCGCGCTGATGCCGGGCGACATCATCGCCACGGGCACGCCCGAGGGCGTGGGCATCGGTTTCAACCCGCCGCGCTTCCTGCGGCGCGGCGATGTCATGACCATAGAAATCGCCGGCATCGGCCGGCTGGAAAACGAGGTGGGCGCATGAGTTCCGAACGCATCAACGGCCTCTGGGTCGAAGACTCCGGCACGGGCGGCGAGGCCGTCTTGTGCATCCATGGGCTGGGCGGCAGCTCCAACTTCTGGTCGCCCGTCATGGAGGCCTTCGGCGACAAGCGCGTGATCCGGCCCGATCTGGCCGGCGCCGGGCGCAGCGGCGACCCTCCGGGCGCGATCAGCATCGCCAGCCATGTCGCCGCGCTGGCGGGCGTGCTCGATGCCCTGCAGATCGCGCGCGCCCATGTGGTGGCGCATTCCATGGGCACCATCATCGCCCAGCACCTGGCCGTGGCGCACCCGGAGCGCGTCAGCTCGCTGGCGCTGTTCGGCCCGCTGGCCGCGCCGCCCGACGCGGCGCGCGAGCCCACCCGCAACCGCGCCCGCGCCGCGCGCGGCGGCGCGGCCGCCATGCAGGAGATCGCCGACGCGATCTGCAAGGCCGCCACCAGCGCGCAGACCAAGAACGAGCGGCCGGTGAGCCTGGCGCTGGTGCGCGAATCGATCATGCGCCAGCCGCCCGAGGGCTACGCGCTCAATTGCGAAGCGCTGGCCGAAGCCCAGGCCGCGCCGGTCGAGCAGCTCGCGATGCCGGTCCTGCTGGTGACGGGCGATGAGGACGGCGTGGGCACGCCGGCCGGCACCCAGGCGCTGGCCGGCCGTCTCAAGGACGCGCGCCCGTTCGTGCTGCAAGGCTGCGGCCACTGGACCACCTACGAGAAACCATTCGAATGCGCCCGCCTGCTGGCGGACTTCTACAAACGCTGAAGACAAGAACAGCGAGGAGACAAGGGCATGGACAGCATTGCAATCACCAATGTTTCGATCTTCGACGGCAGCGGCGCCGATCCCTATCGGGGCGAGGTGCTCGTCAAGGGCAATCGCATCGAGGCCATCGCGCGCGCGGGTGAATACCTGCAGACCGGCGACGCCAAGATCATCGATGGACACGGCGCTTTCCTGATGCCGGGCATGACGGAGGCGCATACGCACTTCTCCTGGAATGACCAGCCCAGCCTGGCGGCGATCCAGTTCATGCCTCCCGAGGAACACATTCTGTGGTGTGTGCGCGTGGCCAGGCGCTACCTGGAAATGGGCTGGACGAGCGCGCTGGGCGCGGCCACGGCCAAGCCGCGCCTGGATGTGGTGTTGCGCAACGCGGTCAACGCGGGCGAGTTTCCCGGCCCGCGCTACCTGGCCGGCAGCCAGGAGATCACCACGGCGGGCAATCTGGGCGACAACACCTTGCCGCACCTGCCCTTCGAGGAACTGAACTTCGGCGCCGTGTGCAGCGGCCCCGAGGATATGCGGCGCATCGTGCGCATGTTCGTGAAGTTCGGCGTCGACCAGCTGAAGATCAACCTATCGGGCGAATACATCGCCGGCATTCCGGCCGAGGCCAATCCTTTCTCCGAGGAGGAGATCGCCATGCTGGCCGCCGAGGCGCGCCTGGCCGGCAAACGGGTGGCCGCGCATGCACGCTCCAAGGAATCGGTCAAGACCTGCATCAAGCATGGTTTCGAACTCATCTTCCATGCCAGTTTTGCCGACGAAGAGGCGCTGGACATGCTGGAGGCGGCCAAGGACAAGCACTTTGTCGCGCCCGGCCTGGGCTGGCTGGTCAATACCCTGTACAACGCCTCGGCTTTCGGCATCACCGAGGAGATCGCCTCCAAGATGGGCTACAAGCGCGAACTGGAAATGGCCTCGGAGACGCTGACCAAGATGCACAAGCGCGGCATCCGGGTGCTGCCCGGCGGCGACTATGGCTTTGCCTGGATGCCGCATGGCACCAATGCGCGCGACCTGGAATACCTGGTGAAGTATGTGGGCATGACACCCAAGGAAGCCCTGGTGTCGGCCACCAAGCTGGGCGGCGAGCTGATGATGCGGCCCGATGAGCTGGGCCTGCTCAAGGAGGGCTATCTGGCCGACATCATCCTGGTCGACGGCAATCCCATCGAGGACTTGAGCCTGTTGCAGGATGCCGACCGGATTCTCATGGTCATGAAGGATGGCGAGCTGTTCAAGAACAGCCGCCCGCTGTTGCCGGCGCGCGGCCTGATCCGCTCGGCGCCGGCCAACGAGGCGGCGGTGCGCCAGGCCGTCTAGCCGGCGGCCCCGCGCCGCGGGGCCGTCCCTCTCCAGACCGGCAGGCTTTCAAGAAAGGGACGCGCCCCTCGGGGCGCGTCCCTTTGCGTGCCGCGGCGCCGTGCGCGTCGCGCCAGGGTTTCCACCAGTGCGCCATCCATTGACAGGGCCAGTTTGGCTTCCTAAGATGACTCACGATTCATCAATCATAAAAGCCGCCGCGCAGACGGCCGGCGCATGGAGACTCGCACATGGCGTCCAAGCCAGACACCGGACCGCTGCTGGCCCTGTTCCGCACGATGAAAACCATCCGCGCCGTGGAGAGCAGCCTGGTGCGCCTGTTCGCCGACGGCGAGGTGCCGGGCTTCATCCACTTGAGCCTGGGCCAGGAGGGCGTGGCCGCCGGGGTGTGTTCGGTGCTGGGCGCCGACGACACGCTGGCCACGACGCATCGCGGCCATGGCCATGTGCTGGCGCGCGGGCTGTCGCTGCCGGCCTTCTTCAAGGAGGTCATGGGGCGCGAGGGCGGCATCTGCCGGGGCCGGGGCGGCTCCATGCATGTGGCCGACATGGATCTGGGCATCCTGGGCGCCAATGGCATCGTCGGCGCCGGCATCCCCATCGCCATGGGCAGCGCGGTGGCCCACCAGGTGCGCGGCAACGGCGCCATCGCCGTGGCCTTTTTCGGCGATGGCGCGATGGCCGAGGGCGTGCTGCACGAGACGCTGAACATGGCCCGCCTGTGGCGCCTGCCGTTGTTGCTGGTGTGCGAGAACAACGGCTGGTCGGAGTTTTCGCCCAGCAGCCGGCAGCTGGCTTTCGCGCTGCGCGACCTGGCCGGGGCCTTCGGCATCGACTATCAGGCGGTCGACGGCAATGACGCGGCCGCCGTGGCCGCCTCGGCCGCGCGGGCCGCCGAACGACTGCGCCGCGGCGAAGGGCCGGCCGTGCTGGAGTGCGCCACCCGCCGCATCCGCGGCCACTACGAGGGTGATCCCCAGAAGTACCGCGCCGGCGAGGACCTGGCCCTGGAAGGCGAGGACGATCCGCTGGCGCGGACGCGCGCCGCGCTGCGCAAGGCGGGCGTCAAGGAAGAGGTCCTGGCGGCGCAGGAAAGCGAAGTGGACGCGCGGGTGGCCCAGGCCATCGAGGCCGCGCGCGCCGATGCGCTGCCCGCCTACGAGGCGGCCCGCCTCGATGTCTACACCGTGCCGGCTTGAGGGACACGCCATGAAGGAAATGAAGTTTGCCCAGGCCGTCAATCAGGCGCTGGCCGATGCCATGCAGGCCGACGAGAGCGTCATCCTGCTGGGCGAGGACATCGGCGAAGCCGGCGGCTCATTCAAGGCCACGCGCGGCCTGATGGAGCGCTTCGGCGCCGGCCGCGTGCGCGACACGCCGATCTCGGAATCCAGCCTGGCCTCGCTGGCCGTGGGCGCGGCGATGAGCGGCACGCGCCCGGTGGTGGAGATCATGTTCATGGACTTCATTACGCTGGCCATGGACGCGCTGGTCAACCAGGCCGCCAAGGCGCGCTTCATGTTTGGCGGGCGCTCCAGCGTGCCCATGGTGCTGCGCACGCCGCATGGCGGCGGCTTGAACGCCGGGCCGCAGCATTCGCAATGCCTGGAGGCCTGGCTGGCCCATGTGCCGGGCCTGAAGCTGGTCTGCCCGGCCACGCCGGCCGATGCCTACGGGCTTCTGCGTTCGGCCATCGAGGACCCGGACCCCGTGGTCTTTATCGAGCACAAGGCCATGTACGGCATGAAGGGGGAGGTGGACGGCACGCCCGTGCCCATCGGCCAGGCGCGCATCGCGCGCCCCGGGCGGGACGTGACGGTGGTCTGCTACGGCGCGGCGGTGCACACCGCGATGGCCGCGGCGCGGACGCTGTCGGCCGAAGGGATAGAGGTTGAGGTGGTGGACCTGCGCAGCCTGCAGCCCTGGGACAGCGCCACGGTGCTGGCTTCGGTGGCGCGCAGCCATCGGCTGGTCATCGCGCACGAGGCCGTCGGCGCCTTCGGTATCGGCGCGGAAATCGCGGCCCATGTCGGCGCCGAAGCCTTCGACGAACTGGACGCGCCCATCCTGCGGGTGGCCGCGCCTTTCATGCCCGTGCCTTTCGCGCGTTCGCTGGAAAAACATTATGCGGTGACCGAGGCGCGCATCTGCGCGGCGGTGCGCGAGTCGGTTTCTTGATGAGGAAGGCTCCATGAGCAACGAACAAGTGATCAAGCGCGAACAGCGCGGCAACGTCGCCATCCTGACCATAGACCGGCCCAAGACGCTCAATGCGCTGGACATTCCCACTTTGCTGGCGCTGGAACAGGCGCTGGAGCAGGCCGAGTGCGACGCTGGCGTGCACGTCATCGTGGTGACCGGCGCGGGCGAGCGCGCCTTTGTGGCCGGCGGCGATATCGCCGACCTGGACAGCCGCGAGGGGCTGGCCCACTACCTGGAGTTCGCCGAGGTCATCCATCGCGTGTTCCGCCGTTTCGAGGATTGCGACAAGCCGACGCTGGGCGCCATCAACGGCTGGGCGTTGGGCGGGGGCACGGAGCTGTTGCTGACCCTGGACATCCGCCTGGTGGCCGACAATGCCCGCCTGGGCCTGCCCGAGATCAACCTGGGGCTGTTCCCGGGGGCCGGCGGCACGCAGCGCCTGCTGCGGCAGATCGCGCCTTGCCGCGCCAAGGAATTGATGTTCACCGGCGATCAGATCGACGCCGCCGAGGCGGTGGCCCTGGGCCTGTGCAATCGCGCCGTGCCGGCCGCCGAGCTGATGGCGCGGACCCTGGAGATGGCCGAGCGCATCGCGCGCAAATCGCCCCTGGTGCTCAAGCTGCTCAAGCGCAATCTGCGCCAGGGCGTGGAAATGCCCTTGGGCGCGGCGCTGGCCCATGAGCAGGCCATGATAGGCCTGGTGCTGGATAGCCGCGATGCCCACGAAGGCTGCCGCGCCTTCCTGGACAAGCGTGCGCCGGACTTCAAGGGACATTGACCGTGCGCCGCGAACTGCTCATGCCCAAGCTGGGGCTGACCATGACCGAAGGGCTGGTGGCCGACTGGATGGTCGCGCCGGGCCAGGCCTTCGGCGCGGGCCAGGGCGTCTTCGTGGTGGAGACCGACAAGGTCGCCAACGAGATCCCGGCCGAGGCCGCCGGCACGCTGGCCGAGATCCTGGTGCCGGCGGGACAGAGCGCGCCGGTGGGCGCCGTGCTGGCCTATTGGGAAGATGGACAGGCGGCCGGGGCAGGCGCAACGGCGCGGGCGGCCGCGGCGGCCGGGGCCGCCACGTCGGCGCCCGCTACCCCGGCGCCCGCCGCCG
>NZ_LRUJ01000032.1 GCF_001548475.1 Bordetella hinzii LMG 13501 | reverse complement strand
CGCAGCCGAAGCCGCCGCCGCGCCAAGCAGCACCGCGCCCAGCCAGGCGCCGCCGGCCGGCGCCTCGGCGGCCGTGTCGCCGCCGCTTGGCTGCGGGGCCTGCCCGCCCGGCGGATTGACATAGAAAGTATGCATGTCGGCCACGGGAAAGCCCTGGTCGAACAATTGGCGGGCCGCCGCCCCCGCCTGGTCAAAGCTGTCGTAATGGGCGGCAATGATCAAGGTCATTGGCAGCTCCTGTACGGAAAAGATCCGGACACGTCCGCTTAATGGCGCGGCGAACCCGGCGCGCCCGGCACCTCGGGCCGCGCCACCCGGGTATGGTTTTCCACATCGCGCACGCCGACACAGGTGTCGGCGCAGTGCTCCACGCCGTGGCGCGTGCGGCCGTCGGGCACCACGCCGTCCAGGCGCACGCAACCCTGGTGGACATCGACCGAGACCTGGCTCACGTCATAACCGCTGTGGCGCAGCTGCTCGCGCACGATCTCGCCCACGCGGGCGTCGCCGTCGATTACCTGGCGCTGGCCGGCCGGGTTTTCACCGAAAAACCCGCCATAGCTGCCCTGTCCCGGATCGGCGCTGCGGCTGCGCAAAGGCAGGTTCTCGTCCAAGGCCCGCACCCCGGGACTGTCGTCCAGGCGCGCCCCGGGATAGCGTCCGCCCTCTTCGTACTCGGGCCCATGCCGGTTGGGCTGGCCATAGCCGAGCTCGGGCGGGCATTCGCCGGGCGGACGGCCATAGCCGGGCTCCTGCGCGCCGACCCGGCCGCTGGCGGCCTTGCCATCGCTGCGCGCCTGCGCCGAAAGCCCGGGCCCATGCCGCAATGGAATCTTCTGCATGATCGCCTCCTGTCATGCGGCAGCGGCGGCCTGGCCGCGCTGCCTCTGCTTGCCTTTCCCATGGTAGGAAGCCGTTGCGCGCCGCAAGTAAGGGAAGGCTACGAGGTGCTTGAGATTACGGCCGCCCGCCGGCGCGGCCGCCCGCGGCCGATGTAACCGTAGGCGGCGCTTACGATTTCGCGGGCGCATGGTGGTCCCGGCGCGGCGCCGCCGGGACCACCGAAACCCGCTATGATGCCGGCACCTTTCTGATCGTCTGCCGCCATGCAAGCCCTGCCGCTGTTGATTGTCCAATTGGGCCGTCCGCCCGAAGATGTGGTGCGCCACGCCGGCGAACAAGCCGCCTGGTTCGCCGCCGAGCTGGCCGGCCAGCCGCTGGCCGTGGTCCGCCCGCATGAGGGCCAGGCCTTGCCCGAGGCGGGCAGCTTCCGCGGCGCCATCCTCAGCGGCGCCTGGGAAATGGTCACCGACCGCCTCGACTGGAGCGAACGCACCGCGGCCTGGCTGCGCGGGATCATCGCCGCCGGCAAGCCCGTGCTGGGCGTGTGCTACGGCCACCAGCTCATGGCCCACGCACTGGGCGGCGTCGTGGACTACCATCCGGACGGTCCCGAAATGGGCACGCAGCGGGTGCACTGCCTGCCCGGCGCGGCCGACGACGCCCTGCTCTCGGCCCTGCCGCCGCAGTTCGACGCCCAGCTCACCCATGAACAAAGCGTGCTGCGCCCGCCGCCCGGCGCCGTGACGCTGGGCCGCAGCGCCCATGATGCGCGGCAGATCCTGCGCTACGGCCCGCGCGCCTGGTCGCTGCAGTTCCATCCCGAGATCACCCCCTCGCTGCTGCATTACTGCATCGCGCGCAGGCGCCAGG
This sequence comes from Bordetella hinzii LMG 13501, assembly GCF_001548475.1. GTDB lineage: Bacteria > Pseudomonadota > Gammaproteobacteria > Burkholderiales > Burkholderiaceae_B > Bordetella > Bordetella hinzii. The sequence goes on along the minus strand of NZ_LRUJ01000032.1, from coordinate 55,102 downwards.
CCCTGGGCGGCCTGGGCCTGGATGTGGACGGCCTGCTGCGCGGCGTGCGCGCCACGCCCGAGGCCACGGGACTGCTGCGGCGCTTCGCGGCGCTGGCCTAGCGCCGCGGGCTACACTGCGCCAGGCGCGGCCATCCGGCGGCGCACGTCCTCGTCAAGCCAACCGCGACCATGTCTGCTGCCCTGCGTCCCGCCTTGCCCATCCTGATCGGCGCCTCGGTCATGCTCAGCCTGGCGATGGGCTTGCGGCAGAGCCTGGGCATCTTCCTGCCGCCGCTCACGCAAGACCTGGGCATTTCGGTCAGCGACTTCACCATCGCGATCTCGACACAGAACCTCTTCTGGGGCGTGCTGCAGCCTTTCGCCGGCGCGCTGGTCGTCCGCTGGGGCTTTCGGCCCTTGATGGTGGGCGGCGCGCTGCTCTACATCCTGGGCATGGTGCTGCTCACCACCGCGCAAGGCATGCTGGGCGTGCTCTTGGGCGCCGGTTTCGCGGTCGGCGCGGCGCTGGCGGCCACCGGTAGCGCGGTGGCCATGGCGGCCTCGGTACGTCCGGTGCCGCCGGCCATGCGCAGCCTGGTGCTGGGCATCGTATCGGCCGCCGGCTCCCTGGGCGCCATGCTGGCCGCGCCCCTGGGCCAGGCCGTCGCCCAGGCCTGGGACTGGCGCATGGGCGGGGTGTCGTTCGTCGTGCTGGCGCTGTTCATGCTGCCGGCGGCCTGGCATGCCGGGCGCGTGGACCGCCTGCCGCGCCCGCCCGCGCCGGCCGGCGGCGAACAGAACGCCCGCCAGGCGCTGTCGATGGCCATGAAGAATCTGCCCTTCGTGGTCATGGCCGTGGCCTATTTCGTCTGCGGCATGCAACTGGTCTTCCTGACCACCCATCTGCCTTCCTATCTGGACCTGTGCGGCATGGACCCCATGCTCTCGGCCAAGGCGCTGGCCACCATCGGCGCCTTCAACGCCATGGGCAGTCTCTTCTTCGGCTGGGCGGGCGGACGCTGGAACAAGCAGACCCTGCTGGGCTTGATCTATCTGCTGCGCTCGCTGACCTTCATCTGGTATTTCCGCAGCCTGCCCACGCCGGAGACCACCCTGGTCTTCGCGGCCGTGATCGGCTTTCTGTGGCTGGGCGTGGCGCCCCTGGTCACCGGCTGGATCGCCCAGACCTTCGGCCTGCGCTGGCAGGCCATGCTGACCGGCGTGGCTTTCTGCAGCCACCAGCTGGGCAGCTTTGCCGGCGCCATCGGCGGCGGCCTGGCCTACGACCTGCTGCACAGCTATACCCTGGCCTGGCAGATCGGCGCCGGCCTGGGCATCGCCGCCGGCCTGGTGCAGATGCTTGCTGCCTACCTGGCCGGCCCGCGCGGCCCCCTGCCCACGGCCGGCGCGCGGCCCTAAGCGCGGCGCACGCGCTTGAGCACGGCCTGGCCGCTGGCCATCACGGCCGCGCCCACGCGGATATCGCCCTGCACGAACACCAGGCTGCTGGTGGCGCGCAGGACCGTGCCGCGCGCTTCCAGGAACTGCCCGGGACGGGCAGCGGCCAGGTAGTGGGTGTCCAGCTGCACGGTCACGCAGGGCTGGCGCTGCAAGGCCTCCCAGGCCACGGCGCTCAGGGCCTGGTCCATCAGCGTGGCCAGCAGCCCGCCATGCACCAGGCCGGCCTGGTTGGCATGCTGTTCGCCGGTCAGCAGGCCATAGGCCCAGCCATCGCCCTCGCGCCGGCTCCACAGCGGCCCGACCAGGGCCGAAAAACCCATGCCGCGGCGCTCGCCCCAGCCGGCTTCGCGCAGCATGTCGTGAGTCAGGTTCTTGTCCATGCGCTCAGCTCCTGGCCGCCAGCAGCTCCGAGAGCGCCGCGGCCTCGGCCTGCAGTTCCTTGGCCAGCGCGGGCGCCCGCGCCGCGCTGAGCTGGTTGGCCAGCGCGGCGGCCACCAGCGTATGGGTCAGCCGTCCATGCCGGTCGAGCACCGGCACGGCCACCAGCGCCACGCCATTGATGTAGTTGCCGCGGTCGATGCTGTAGCCCTTGCGCCGCACGTTCTCGACCTCGCGCCGCCAGGCCTCGATATCGGGCGGCTGGTCCCAGCGCAAGGCCTTGAATCGGCGCTCGATCTCGCCATCGCCCACCTCCGAATAGGCCGCCACCAGGCGGCCGGTGGCGCTGATGAGCGCCGGAAAGCGGCTGCCCACATCGACATGCAGGCGAAACGGCGCGCGCGAGCGCGACAGGGCCACGACCACCATGTGCTCAAGGCCCGTGACCTCCACGCCGATGGCCGTGACGCCGGCTTCGTTGGCCAGCCGGTCGAGCACGGGCTGCACCAGCGCCGGAAAGGGATTGCTCTCGATCACGCTGCGCGCCAGCGCCAGCATGCCCACGCCCAGGCTGTAGCGCTTGGCGGCATCGACCTTGACCAGACCCTCGTCGGCCAGGACACGCAGGATGTGCAGGCAGGTGCTGGTGACCATGTCCAGCTCCTCCGAGATCGCCTTCAAGGTGCGCGGCTCCCCGCCGCGGCCCAGCAGCCTGAGGATGGCGATGGCGCGCGTGACGGCGGGCACTTGCCGCAGGCGCGGACCTTCTTTCGACTCGCTTGCATTCATGGGGGGCTGTCTCCTTCTATCGACGGCAAGCATACGACGCTTTTGACCGCGGCGGCATTCGTCGCCTCTCTATAATTGTACATAGACAATTCATGAACGCTATTGACAATTTTATAGTGGGCGCGCAAAGTGTGATCCAACAACACGAGGAGACAAGGCGTCATGACCCAGTTGACGGATTACCTCTCTTACGCCGACGCCCAGGCGCATTGCTCGCCCGAAAAACTGTGGGCCCTGTTCGACGGCGACAGCGAGCGCATGAACATCGCCCACGAATGCATCGACCGCCATGCCGGCAGCGGCCGCCCCGCCGTCATCCTGGTGCGCGCCAACGGCCAGGACGAGACCATCGGCTTCGCTGAATTGGCGCGCGATTCCTCGCGTTTCGCCCATGCCCTGGCCGCCCGCGGCGTGGAGCCCGGCGACCGCGTCGCCGTCATGCTGGAGCCCTCGCGCGAGTTCTACGTCGCGCTGTTCGGCGCCATCAAGATGGGCGCCATCGCCGTGCCGCTGTTCACGCTCTTCGGGCCGGACGGCATCCGCCTGCGCATCGAGGACTGCCGCCCGCGCCTGCTGATCACCAATGCCGAGAAGGCGCCGCTGGTGCCCGCGCTGCCCGGCCTGGACGTCGAAGTGGCCGACGGGGGTTTCCTGCCCTCGCTGGCCGGCTATCCGGCGCACTACACCGTGGCCACCCGCGCCGACGACCTGGCCATCTTCCAGTACACCTCCGGCACGACGCGCGAATTGCCCGAGGCCGTGCGCCACAGCCACCGGGCCATCGTCACGCTGATGATGGCCGCCCTCTACGGCAGCGGCCTGCGCCCGGGCGACCGTTTCATGTGCCCGTCCTCGCCCGCCTGGGGCCACGGCCTGTGGCACGGCACGCTGGCGCCGCTGGCCCTGGGCATCACCATCGGCGCCTATGCCGGCAAATACCAGGCCGAGCGCCTGCTGCAGGCGCTGCAGGCCCACCGCTTCAACAACCTGTCGGCCGCCGCCACGCACTACCGCATGATGCGCAACAGCGGCGCGGCCGGACACTATCGCTATTACCTCGACAAGCTGTCCTTCACGGGCGAGCCCATCGACAGCGAGACCGCTGACTTCGTCACGGCCACGTTTGGCCGGCCGGCATGCAGCATGTACGGCACCACCGAGATCGGCGTCTGCCTGGTCAACTACCCTGGTGCGCCCGATTTCACCGTCAAGCCCGGCTCGCTGGGCAAGCCCGTGCCCGGCCTGCGCGTGCAGGTGCAGGACGCCGAGGGCCGCCCCTGCCCGCCCGGCGTCACCGGCGAGATCAAGCTGTGGCGGCGCGGCGCATGGGTCGCCACCAAGGATCTGGGGCGCGTCGACGCCGATGGCTATTTCTGGCATGGCGGCCGCGCCGATGACGTCATCATTTCGGCCGGCTGGACCATGAGCGCGGTCGAGATCGAAGACGCCATCCTCAAGCATCCCGACGTCACCGAGGCCGCGGCCATCGGCGTGCCCGACGAACTGCGCGGGCAGGTGGTCAAGGCCTATGTGGTCGCCCGGCGCGACGGCAGCGAGGCCTTCGTCCAGGAGATCCAGGATCTCGTGCGTGGACAGTTGAGCCAGCACGAATATCCGCGCCAGGTCGTCTTCGTGGCCGAGCTGCCCAAGACGCCGGCCGGAAAGATACACCGCAAGAAACTGCGCGAAGCCGCGCTGCCCGCATAACAACCCACGGAGACATCATGCTGACCCAGACGCAACCCCCCCGAAGCTTTCCCAAGATCACCGAGCGCGGCCTGGACGAACTGCGCGCGCGTATCGGCCAGAAGATAGGCGCCACCGCCGAACCGTGGTGCTACGAGGCCACGCGCGACAACATCCGCCACTACGCCCATGGCATCGGCGACGACAACCCGCTGTGGTGCGATCCCGAGTACGCCGCCAACACCCGCCACGGCGGCATCATCGCCCTGCCCAGCTTCCTGTTCTCCACCAGCCGCATCGTCTCGGGCTATGTGGGCGGCCTGCCCGGCGTGCACGCCATGTGGTCGGGCGCCGACTGGACCTGGCACCAGCCCGTGCGGCGCAACGACGTCATCTCCACCGAAGCCTATCTGAAGGACCTCATCGAACACGAGACCCGCTTTGCCGGCCGCGCCGTGCAGCAGATCTACCACGTGGACTTCTTCAACCAGCAGGGCGACAAAGTGGCCGAGGCCGACAGCTGGTGCTTCCGCACCGAGCGCGACCACGCCCGCGAACAAGGCAGCAAGTACAAAGAAGTGCGCGCGCGCGAACCGCGCCGCTACACCCCCGAAGAGATCCGCGAGGCCTACAAGCTCTACGCCCACGAAGACGTGCGCGGCGCGCGCACGCGCTACTGGGAGGACGTGACCGAGGGCGAAGAACTGCCCGTGCTCTTCAAGGGCCCGATGACCGTCACCGGCTTCATCGCCTTCGCCCAAGGCTGGGGCGGCCTGTATATCCGCGCCAACAAGCTGGCCTGGCAGCTGATCGACGCCCACCCCGGCGTGGGCATCACCAACCGCTTCGGCATCCCGGACGTGCCCGAGCGCGTGCACTGGGAAGAAGACTTCGCCCTTGAAGTGGGCGCGCCTGGCGCCTACGACTATGGCCCCGAGCGCAATTCCTGGCTGACCCATCACCTCACCAACTGGATGGGCGACGACGGTTTCCTGCGCAAATCGCATTGCAAGATCCGCCGCCACAATCCGGAGGGCGACATGCTGTTCTTCAAGGGGCGGGTCAAGCGCAAGTACATCGAGGACGGCAAGCATCTGGTCGAGATCGAACAGGAGGCCCGCAACCAGGACGACGAACTCTCGGTGCTGGGCACCGGCGTGGTCGAACTGCCCTCGCGCGGCTGAGCGCCTCCCTTGACCGTCCCGGCCCGCCGGCCGGGGCACGACTCCGTGAGGTAGCGGCCATGCCCGATGCTTCCGAACACCCCTCCCGCCAGGGCGCCCTGGCGGGCGTGCGCGTCATCGACCTGTCCCGCGTACTGGCCGGGCCGCTGTGCACGCAGATGCTGGCCGACCATGGCGCCGATGTCATCAAGATAGAGCCGCCTGCCGGCGACGAAACCCGCGGCCTGGGCCCGCCCTTCACCGCCACCGGCGACGCCGCCTATTTCAGCGCCGTCAACCGCGGCAAGCGCGCGCTCGCGCTGGACTTGGCCCATCCCGAGGGCCGCGAGCTGCTGCTGGCCCTGCTGCACAACGCCGACGTGCTGGTCGAGAACTTCCTGCCGGGCACCATGGCGCGCTGGCAGCTGGATTACGAGACCGTGCTGCGCCCGCGCTTTCCACGCCTGGTCTATTGCGCCATTTCGGGCTTCGGCGCCGGCGGCCCCCTGGGCGGCCTGCCCGGCTATGACGCCATCCTGCAGGCCATGTGCGGCCTGATGAGCGTCAATGGCGAACCGGACAGCGGCCCGACCCGCATCGGCGTGCCCATCGTCGACCACCTGACCGGCTACACCGCCATGTCCGGCATTCTCATGGCCCTGTTCGAGCGCGCCGCCAGCGGACGCGGCCAGCGCGTCGAAGCCACCTTGTTTCGCAGCGCGCTGAGCCTGCTCGTGCCGCATGCCGCCAACTGGATGCATTCGGGCAAGGCGCCTGGCCTGCTGGGCAGCGCCCACCCCAATATCGCGCCCTACGACAAATTCGCCTGCCGCGACGGCCTGGTCTTCCTGGGCATCGTCAACGACAGGCAGTTCCGGCGCTTCTGCGAATGCCTGGGCCTGCATGCGCTGAAGGACGATGCGCGCTACGCCAGCAACGCCGCCCGCCTGGCCCACCGCGACAGCTTGCGCGCGGCCATCGAGGGCGCGCTGGCCATGCGCGAACGCCAGGCGCTATGCCAGGAGCTGATGCGCGCCGGCGTGCCTGCCGGTCCGGTCAATACCGTGCCGGAAGCTTTCGAGCAGGCGCATGCGGCCGATATGCGCGTCCATGCGCGGGACTATCACGGCATCGGCCCGCCGGTCGCCTTGGCGCGCACGCCCGGCCGCCCCGGCGGCGCGCCGCCGCGCTACGCCGAACACACCGAGGAAATCTTGACCGAGGCCGGCTTGGGCCCCGAACGCATCGCGCGGCTGCGCGACAGCGGCGTGCTGCCACGCGCTCCCTGAGCGCGCGGCGGCAGGCACACACAACAACAAGCCTATATCCACCAGGAGACACCGATGAAACGACTGCTTATCGCGGTATGTATGGCAACGCTGTCCTGGCCCGCCATGGCCGATACCTATCCCAGCCGTCCCGTGCGCGTGATCGTGCCCTACCAGGCCGGCCAGGGCACGGATGTCGCCACGCGCTTTCTGGCCGAGCACCTGGCCCGCGCGCTGGGCCAGAGTTTTGTGATCGAGAACCGCCCGGGCGCCGGCGGCAACATCGGCGCCTCCGAAGTCGCGCGCGCCGCGCCCGACGGCTACACGCTGGTCATGGGCACCAACGCCACCCATGTCCTGAATCAATTCCTCTACAGCAACCTGAACTTCAATCCGGAGAAAGACTTCGACCCGGTCATGCTGGTCAGCTCCTTTCCCATGGTCTTTCTCGCGCCAGCCGGCTCGCCCTATCGCAATCTGCAAGACTTGCTCAAGGCCTCGCGCGCCAAGCCCGACAGCGTGGACGTCGGCCTGCCCAGCACGACCGCCCGCCTGGTCCTCGAATTGCTGGAAAAGCAAAGCACCACCCGCATCTCCGGCATCCCCTACAAAGGTTCGGCCACGGCGATGACCGACCTGCTCGGCGGCCGCGTGGCCCTGGGCATCGACACCATCAGCGCCGCGCGCTCCTTCATCGACAGCGGCAAGCTCAAGCCCCTGGCCGTCACCTCGCTCAAGCCCAGCGAATTGCTGCCCGGCGTGCCGGCGGCGGCCAGCGAAGGCGTGACGGGCTTCCAGGTCATCGCCTGGAACGCGCTCTTCGCCCCGCACGGCACGCCACCGGCCGTCATCAAGACCTTGAACGGACAGCTCGCCCGCATCCTGGAGCGGCCCGAGGTGCGCAAGCGCCTGCTGGAACTGGGCCATGAACCGGCCGGCGGCTCGCCGGGAGAGCTGGCCGCCTTCGCGCAGAGCGAGCGCAAGAAATGGGGGCCGTTGATCGAAGAGGCGGGCCTGAAGGCCGATTAGACCGTCGCCCAGTCGCCGCGCAGCTCGCTGTCGCGCAGGATCTGCAGCAGGGTCTCGGCCGGACGGCTCAGGCGGGCCGCCCCCAGGGTGACGAACTCCACGTCGGGCAAGGACGGCAGCCGCGCGGCATTGACCGGCGGCGCCAGCCCGCGCCCGCTCATGAATTGCGGCCTCACGGTCAGCCCCAGGCCGCCGCGGGCGGCCGCGCTGCTGCCGGCCAGCGAGCTGCTGGTGCACACGATGCGCCAGCTGGCGCCGGCCACGGCCAGGGCGTCGAGCACCACCGAGCGCGTCACGCTGGGCTCGGCCGCCAGCACCAGGGGCAACGGCTGGCCCAGATCCACCTCGGTGCCGCTGCGCGCGATCCATTGCAGATGGCTGGTGAACAGCCGCGTGCCGCGCGTATCGCCCAGCCGCCGCTTGCCCACCAGCAGGTCGATGGCGCCGGCGTCCAGCAATTCATACAGCCTGCCCGTCATGGCGATGGTGATCTGCAGCTCCACGTCCGGATGGGCATTGCGGAAGGCGGCCAGGATGCCCGGCAAGGGGCCCAGGGCAATATCGTCGGAACAGCCCAGCCGCACCCGGCCGCGCAGCCGCGGCGAGCGGAACTGCGACTCCGCATGGGCCATGGCCTCCAGGATGACCCGCGCATGGACAAGCATGGCTTCGCCGTCGGGCGTGAGGGCCACCGTATGGGTGTCGCGCGTGAACAGGCGCCGCCCCACCGTGCTTTCCAGGCGGCGGATGTGCTCGCTGACCGTGGACTGGGTCAGGCCCAGCGCCCGGCCGGCGGCCGAGAAGCTGTGCGACGCGGCCACCGTCGCAAAGGTATGCAGCCAGACAGGGTTGAGCATGGGGGATCATCGAGAATTTCGATAGCAGTAAGTGTACCTAACGGATATCCCGATAGACCATCGCTCACTAGAATGGCAATACCGCACGGCGCCACGTGCTTTGCCCGTCTTCAGGACCCCTGTTGTTCATGCCCAAGTCTTCCGCTCACACCGCCATGCTATGGACCGTAGCAGGCGGTTTTTTCATGCAGGCGCTCGATACCACCATCATCAACACGGCCTTGCCGTCGATGGCCGGCAGCCTGGGCGTGTCGGCCTTGGAGATGCATCCCGTGGTGGTGGCCTACACCTTGACCATGGCCCTGCTCACCCCGGCCTCGGGCTGGCTGTCCGACCGTTTCGGCTCACGCCGGGTCTATTTTGTCTCCATCCTGCTGTTCGTGCTGGGATCGATCTTCTGCGCCCTGTCGCAATCCCTGCCGCAATTGGTCGCCGCGCGCGTGGTGCAAGGCGTGGGCGGCGCCATGCTGCTGCCGGTGGGCCGCCTGGCCGTGCTGCGCGCCATCCGCGGCGAGGCCTATGTGGCCGCGCTGGCCATGATTTCCATCGCCGGCCAGGTCGGTCCCATCGTCGGGCCCACCCTGGGCGGCTGGTTCGTGCAATCCATGACCTGGCACACCATCTTCCTGATCAACGTGCCCGTCGGCGCCATCGGCCTGGTGGCGGTATGGAAATACCTGCCCGACGACAGCCTGCCGGATGCGCCTCGCTTCGACTGGCTGGGCGGCGTCCTGCTATCGCTGTGCATGGTGAGTTTTTCGCTGGCGCTGGAAGGTCCGGCGTCTTCGAACCGCCTGCTCACCGCCGGCCTGCTGCTGGCCCTGAGCCTGCTGTCCGTGGCGGCCTATATCTGGCATGCGCGGCGCCACCCCGATCCGCTCTTTCGTCTCAGCCTGTTCCAGGCGCCCAACTTCAGCGTCGGGCTGGCGGGCAACCTGGTCTGTCGCATCGGTTCGAGCGCCGTGCCCTTTCTGCTGCCGCTGCTGATGCAATTGCAGCTGGGCTACAGCCCCCTGCACTCCGGCCTGATGCTGCTGCCGGCCGCCGTGTCCGGGGCCATCGCCAAGAGCTGGATCGCCCCCCTGCTCAAGCGCTACGGCTACACCAGCTTCCTGATCTGGAACACGGTCATCGTGGGCGCCTCCATCGCGGCCTTCGCCACTTTCTCGCCCGTCACCCCGCTGTGGGTGGAAATCGCCGTGCTGTGCCTCTTCGGCGCCAGCAACTCCATGCAGTTCGCCGCCATGAACGGCGTGACGCTCAAGGGCCTGCCGCCCCGCGACGCCGGCAGCGGCAACAGCCTGTTCTCCATGGTGCAGATGCTGGCCATCGGCCTGGGCGTGACCATCGGCGGCGGCCTGGTCTCGCTGTTCGCCGCCGGCGGCGATGCCGCCAACGCCTTCCGCATCGCCTTCGCCGTCACCGGCGCGGTCACGCTGGCCTCCGCCCTGGTGTTCCGCCGCATCGACACCCCGGCCAGACTCACGCCGCAGGCGGCGTGAGCGCCCGCCGCCACGGTAACGCGCCAGCGTTCAAGGCGGGCATGGCAGGCCTGGGGCGCCATCAGGGCAGTACGCTGGCCAGGCTGCTCGCCACCTCGATGAATACCGGTCCCTCGGCGCGCAGCCCCTGCGCAATGGCCGCATCGATCTGCGCGGCCTGCGTGATGCGCTGCGCAGGCATGCCGTAGGCGCGCGCCAGCGCCATGAAATCCGGATTCGACAGCGTGGTGCCGCTCACGCGGCCGGGGTAGTGCCGCTCCTGGTGGATGCGGATGGACGCATAGCTGCCATTGTTGGAGAGAATGAACAGGATGGGCAGGCGGCGCTGCGCCGCCAGGATCATTTCATTGCCCGTCATCAACAGGCCGCCGTCTCCCACCATACAGACCGCGCGCCGCCCGCGCAGGGCCGTGGCGAGGGCCGCGGGCACGCCATAGCCCATGGCCCCGGCGATCGGCGACATCAGGCGCTGCGCAGGCACAAAAGGAAAATGCCGATAGACCGGCGCGGCAAACGTGCCCGCGTCCAGGCAGACGGCGAGGTCGGCCGGCGCCTGGCGCGCGACGCTGCGCACCACGGCCGTGAAATCCACGCCGTCCTGCGGGACGCGATCGGGCCAGGCCGCGCGCGCCTCGTGCAAGCCGCGCAAGCGGGCGATCCAGGCCTGCCGGTCGGCCGGCGCCTGCCCGGCCCGCCCGGCCAGGGCGCGCGCCAGCGCCTGCGGGCTGCAGACCAGGCCATGGTCGGCGGCATGGTTCAGGCCGACGATATGCGGGTCGGGGTAGCAATGCGCCAAGGTCTGAGCCGGCCTGGGCAGCGCCGGAAAAGCATAGCCCTGGGTCGGGATATCGCCCAGGCGGGTGCCCAGCGCCAGGATAAAATCCGCCTCCTCGAACGCGGCGATCTGCGCGGCCGGATTGGCCAGGCCCAGTTCGCCGACATACTGCGGATGCGTGTTCGGAAAGAGGTCATGGCGGCGGAAGGACACCGCCACCGGCAGGGACCAGGCCTGCGCCAGCGCCAACAGCGCCTCGCGGCCCTGCCCGGCCTCCAGGGCGCCGCCGGCGATCAGCAGCGGACGCCGCGCCCGCGTCAGGTCATGCACCAGGGCATCCATGGCCGCGGCGTCGGGCAGGCTGGCCGCATGGGGCACCGCCCGCCAGGCAGGCTGCGCGGCCTCCTGCTGCTGGATGTCCTCGGGAATGACCAGCACGACCGGCCCCGGCGTGCCCGAGGTCGCCATGCGCACGGCCTTGAACGCCGCCTCGGCCAATTGCGCCGGCTCGGTGGGCTCGAAGACCCATTTGGCGATATCCCCGAACATTTTCTGGTAGTCGATCTCCTGGAAGGCTTCGCGCCGCAAATCCTTCTTGGCCACCTGGCCCACCACCATGATGAGGGGCACGGCATCCTGCTGCGCCGTATGCACCGCGATGGCGGCGTTGCTCATGCCCGGGCCCCGGCTGACCAGGGCCACTCCGGGGCGGCCGGTCAGCCGCGCATCGGCCACGGCCATATACCCGGCCCCGCCCTCATGCCGGCAGGTCACGGTGTCGATGCCCGGGAAATCCACCAGGGCATCCAGGATGCCGAGATAGCTCTCCCCGGGGACGAGAAAAACGCGGTCCACGCCGTTGGCGGCAAGGACGTTGAGCAAGGCGTGCGAAGAAGTCTGGAGCATGGCGGGGCGCAGGGCAAAAGAGATGGACCGCATTCTGGGCTCGGCCGGCGGCCGGCTTCAATATCCCCTGCCCGTTATCAGCTATGCCGTCCGGGCATGGCTTGAAGCGGCGATTCCAGGCATCATCGGCGCCATGGACCAAGCCAAGGACGAAGCATGGACATCAAACGCCTGGAGTACTTTCTCAGCGTGGCCGAGCACGGCAGTTTCTCGCGCGCGGCCAGCGTCATCGGCGTGGCCCAGCCCGCGCTGGGCCGCCAGGTCCAGCGTCTGGAGGAAAGCTGCGGCGCCCGCCTGTTCTACCGCCACGGGCGCGGCGTGTCGCTCACGCCCGAGGGCGAGGCCTTCCGCCAGCGCATCCAGCCCTTGATGCGCGAACTGGCCTTGGCCATGACCGGGCTGGCCGACAGCGACCGGGCCGTCACCGGGCTGGTGCGCATCGGCATGACGCCGACCATACTGTCGCTGCTGGGCCTGCCGCTCATCCAGCGCCTGCGCGCGCGCCACCCCGGCCTGCGCCTGAACTTCCTGTCGGGCTATAGCGGCTATGTGCACGAATGGCTGGTCGACGGCCGCCTGGACATCGCCATCCTGCACGACGCGCGGCGCTCGCGCCATATCGGCGTGGACTTCCTGGGCGAGGCGCGCCTGTTCCTGATCTCGGCCCGGCCGCCGGCCCGCCTGCAGCGGGCCGACATGCAGACCCTGGCCGGCTTGCCGCTGGCCCTGCCCAGCGCCACGCACGGGCTGCGCCGCACCCTGGAGGCGGCCGCCGCCCGCGCCCGCGTGGGCCTCAACGTGGAGTACGAACTGGACGACCTCGACCTGATGAAGGCCGTGGCCGTCACCGGCGCGGCCCACACCGTGCTGGCGCTGCCGGCCGTGGCCGGCGAATTGCGCGCTGGCACCCTGCGCGCCACGCCGCTGGGATCGCCCCAGCTGTCGACGCGGCTCATGGTCGCCACCTCGGTGGCGCGCCCGCTCACGCGCGCGGCGCGCAGCGTGGCCGAAGAGCTGGCCCCCACCTTGCGCGACACCCTGGCGCGCAGCGATCTGGACCTGCACATCGAGCCGGCCTAGTACGAAAAAGCATAGCTGATACAAGCGCGGGACCATCGGCGCGCGGCCGGCGGGCGGCCAATAATGTCCGGCAGTCCGCCGTGGCTCCATCACGGCGCATCGACACAGCGCGCCCAGACGCGCATCCGGAGGAAGACCATGATCCGTCGCTGGACCCTTGCCCTGGCCTGCGCGGCCAGCCTGCTGGCCCCCGCCAGCCAGGCCGCCCAGGCGTATCCCAACCATCCCGTGAGCATCGTCGTGCCGGTCGCCGCCGGCGGCTCCATGGACATCGCCGGGCGCGCCCTGGCCCAACACCTGAAAGATGTGCTTGGCCAGCCTGTCATCATCGAGAACAAGCCCGGCGGCAGCGGCAACATCGCCTATGGCCACGTGGCGCGCGCCAAGCCCGACGGCTATACCCTGCTGTTTTCCTATGAGGGCTTCCATGCCGGCAATCCGGCGCTGGCCGGCAACCTGCCCTGGGACCCCGTCAAGAGCTTCACGCCCATCGCCGAAATCACCCGCGGCCCGCACGTCATCACCGTGCCCAAAACCCTGCCCGCCAAGGACTTGCGCGAATTCATCGCCATGGCGCAAAAGCCCGACGCCGATCTCTATTACGGCTCCTCCGGCACCGGCTCCATCCAGCACCTGGGCACCGAGCAGTTCAAACTGCTGACCCATGCCCGCCTGACCCACGTGCCCTACAACGGCGCCGCGCCCGCCATGCAGGACCTGCTGGCCAGCCGCGTGCAGCTGCTGATCACCACCCCGCCCACCGTCATCGGCCAGATCCAGGCCGGCCAGCTGCGCGGCCTGGCCATCACCAGCAGCCGCCGCCACCCCATGTTGCCCGATGTGCCGACCACGGCCGAAGCCGGCCTGCCGGATTTCCAGCTGGAGGCCTGGTTTTCCATCTTCGGCCCGGCCGGCCTGCCGCCCGAGGTCGTGAGCCAGCTGACGCAGGCCATGAAGACCGTGGTGACCTCGCCGGCCTTCCAGGACCAGATCATCAAGCAGGGGAATTACGCCAGCTACCAGCCGCCCGAAGCCGTGGGCGAGCTGCTGAAAAAAGACCTCGCCCACTGGGCCGACGTCGTCAAGCAGGCCGGCATCACGGCTAACTGAAGCCGCGCATGACAAGCGTGTGACCGACGCCGCCGCGCAGCCAGCCTGTCGCGCCGGCGTCACGCGCCCTGCCTACACTGGCCGGCATGATTGCCGTCCTGCTCATGCTGGCCGCCCTGCTGCCCTCCGCGCTGCACGCCGCCGAACGCGACGCCGCCGCCCCGCCCGCCTCCTGCATCGAGGCCGAGGTCAACGGCTATCGCAGCCTCTCCTACGACTGCCTCAACCAGGACATGGCCCAGCGCCTGGCACGGCAACGGCCGCCCCGGCGCGGCGCGCCGGCCGTCTCGGAAGAAGCGCCGCGCCGCCCGCCCAGCGCGCTGGGCATGCCCACGCCGGCCACCTTGGGCAACCGCATGGGCAACACCTTCGGCGTCTCGGCCTTTCCCCAGCGCCCCTGAAGGCGCGCGCTCAGCGCGCGGCGGGCGCCGCGCGGCCGCGCCCCAGAAACCGCGCCAGCACATTGCGCGTGACGCCCTGGGTGTAATAGCAGTTGCGCGTCAGGCCCATGACCCATTCGCAGCTGCCCGCCGTGAAGACCTCGCCCCGGCCGCGCGTGAAGGACACGATCATGCCCGACCCGTACTGGTGGCGGGCGATGGACGCCGGGCTGGCGTCGCCGCTGAGCGCCTCGGCCTTGCGCGCCAGGCCGCCGTCCTTCAGGTAGTAGCGAAAGCCCTCCCCGTCGTGCATTTCCTCGCCGTAGAGGGCGGGCGACATGGCCAGGATCTCGGCGTTGGCCGGCGCGCCGTCTTCATGCGTGGGATACGGCAAGCCATGGCGGAAGGTGTACTCCAGGCCATCGACCTCATAGGCGAAGATCCCCGCCTGCGCGCCCATGACGTCGCCGTAATGCACGTCCAGGCCGGCGAAGGCCCAATGGCGCGGGCGGTAGATGGTGAAGCCCCGGCTGGCGCGCGGCGCGAAACCGCCCCACGACGAGTAGACGCCGCGCATGCCGTTCACGCCGAAGGTCGTCGCCCCCGGGCAATTGACCGCCTGTTCTTCCCAGGCGCCGGTCAGATAGGCATGGTCGGCGCCGCCGCGCACGGGGTCCTCGTCCTTGGCGCGCGCTTTGTAGCAGACCTGGCGGCGGCCCTGGTCCTCCAGGCGGATCTGCCACATGAAGTTGCCTCCGAAGCGCGCCACCGCGCCACCCTCCTCCACGAAGCGGTCGATGGTTTCGCGCATCTGCCGGGTCCAGTATTCATCGTGCCCGGCGATCACTACCGTATCATAGGCCTGCAGCAGCGCCGGACGGTAGTGCAGATCGGTCTGGGTGATCATGTCAAAGGCATAGCCCTCGCGTTCGGCCCACAGCGCGAAGTGGCGCTCGAACTGGGCCCAGCCCGAAGAAGCGTAGTACTGCGCATAGCCATTGGTATAAGCCCACTCCTTGGTCGGATAGCGCGGCGCCTCCCAGGGCTCGCGCGGCAGCGGGTCGCACAGGCGCGGCGCGCCGGGCGGCAGCCACACCAGGCCGCGCGTCCAGGGACGCTGCAAGCTGAGCACCGGCGAGAAGTCGCGCCCTTCGGGACCGTCCACGCCGTCATAGGCGTTGGCCCCGCCCCAATCGTTGTAGGCGGTCCAGGTCGCGGTCGAGAGCAGGAAGAGCAGGCGCCCGGGCGCCTTGGCCTGGCCCGCGGCCGGACGCACGACAAAGAAGTGATGCTGCAGGAAGCGCGAGCCGTCGGCGCGCTGGCACCAGGAGGCCACGCGGTAAAAGCCGCTGGGCGCATCGGCGGGCACCGTCCAGCGATGCGCTTCGGGCCAGCCGCAGCCCTCGCGATAGGCCCGCGCCGGCATGGGCGTGAATTCGCCGGCGATATCATCGGCGGCATGCACGCAGGCCGGCTGCAGGCCATCGCGCCAGATCTCCAGGCTGAAGCGCGGCGCCGTGCTGGAGGCCCGGAACACGACCGTGTCGCCTGGCGCATACGACAGGTCATCGGTATAGACGTAGACCTCGGGCTGGGCCGGGTCTTCGCGCGGCGCTTCGTACCAATGCGACAGATGCCAGCCCTGGTCGGGGTGCATGATGCCGGTGGGACGCGGCCGCTGGTTCAAGGGGCCGAACTCGGGACGTGTGCGGGACATCGCGGGGTTTCCTTGGGGTGGGGTTTCAGCCGCGGGCGTCGATGGTCTCGTGATGATGGCAGGCCACCATCCAGCCGGTCTCCACCTCGCGCAGCAAGGGTTTTTCTTCGCGGCAGCGCTCCGTGGCATGCGGGCAGCGCGGACTCAGGCTGCAGCCCGCGGGCCGGTTGAGCACGCTCAGCAGCTCGCCCTTGATGGGCGGCTCGCGATGGCGGCCCACCTCGGGCCGCGGCACGGCCTTGAGCAAAGCCTGGGTGTAGGGATGGCGCGGCCGCGCATACAGGCCTTCGCGCGCGCCCACTTCCACTACCTCGCCCGCATAGAGCACGGCCACGCGCTGGGAGATGGCGCGCACCACGGCCAGGTCGTGGGCGATGAAGAGATAGCTCAGGCCCAGCTTGTCCTGCAGGTCCATCAGCAGGTTGACGATCTGGGCCTGCATGGACACATCCAGCGATGCCACGGCCTCGTCGCACACCACGAATTCCGGATTCAGCGCCAGGGCGCGCGCGATCACGATGCGCTGGCGCTGGCCGCCCGAGAATTCATGCGGAAAGCGCGTGGCGAAGGATGGCGGCAGCCCCACCATCTCGAACAGTTCGGCGATGCGCTCCTGGCGCTCGCGCGCGCCCAGGCGCCGCGCGATGTCGATCGGTTCGGCCACCGCATCGCCCACGCGCATGCGCGGGTTGAGCGACGAGTAGGGATCCTGGAAGACAAACTGCAGGCGCTGGCGCACCCGCGCCAGGTTGCGCTTGCCGTCGGCACCCGTGATGGAAGCGCCGAACAAGCGTATGTCGCCCTGCGAGGGCGCCAGCAGCCCTATCATCATGCGGCCGATGGTGGACTTGCCCGATCCGGACTCGCCCACCAGGCCCAGCGTCTCGCCGCGGCCAATATCGAAATTGACATCGTCCACCGCGCGCAGCACCGCATGGCCCGCGGCCCGTCCCAGCTTGAAGTCGCGCGTCAGGCCGCGCACTTGAACGATCTCGCTCATACGCCGGCCTCCAGGCTCGCGCGCCGCGGCGGACAGCGCAGGCGCCGGCCCCCGTCGACCGTCTCCAGCGGCACGGGCCGCGACAGGCAGGCGGGTTCGGCCAGCCCACAGCGCGGGCCGAAACGGCAGCCCGCGGGCCAATTGCCCGAGGCCGGGATATTGCCGGGGATGGCCGGCAGCCGGCCCGGCGCGTTGTCCAGCTTGGGAATGGCGCGCAGCAGGCCTTCGGTATAGGGGTGCAGGGGCCGCGCGAACATGCCGGCCGCGTCGGCTTCCTCGACGATATGGCCGGCGTACATGACGATCACGCGCTGGGCGAACTCGGCCACCAGGCCCAGATCATGCGAGATCAGGATGACCGACATGCCGATCTCAGCCTGCAATTCGCGCAGCAGCTGCATGATCTGGGCCTGGATGGTGACATCCAGCGCCGTGGTCGGCTCATCGGCGATCAGCAGCCGGGGCCGGCAGGCGATGGCCATGGCGATCATCACGCGCTGGCGCATGCCGCCCGACAGGCGATGCGGATACTCGTCCACGCGCCGCGCCGCGTCCGGGATGCGCACCATGTCCAGCAGCTCGATGGCCCGGCGCCGCGCCGCGGCGCGGTCCAGGCCCTGGTGGATGCGCAGCGTCTCGCCGATCTGGTCGGCGATGGTCAGCACCGGGTTGAGCGAGGTCATGGGGTCCTGGAAGATCATCGCGATGTCCGAACCGCGCACCCGCCGCAGTTCCCGGTCGTCCAGGGTCAGCAGGTCGCGGCCATCGAAGCGGATGCTGGCCTGCGGCATGCGCGACATGCGGCGATGGTGCAGGCGCAGGATGGATAGCGCGCACACGCTCTTGCCGCTGCCCGACTCGCCCACGATGCCCAGCGAGGCATTGGCTTGCAGCGCGAAGCTGACATTGCTGACCGCCCGCGTCCATCCCGCGTCGCCGCGGAAATCCACGCTCAGGTTCTCGACTTCCAAGAGGCTCATCAGTTGCCCTCCACTTTCAGCCTCGGATCCAGCACGTCGCGCAGGCCATCGCCCAGCAGGTTGATCGCCAGCGCCGACAGGCTGATGGCCAGGCCCGGGAACAGCATGATCCACCAGGCCTCGACCGCATAATCGCGTCCCTCCGAAATGATGTTGCCCCAGCTGGGCATGGGCGGCGGCGGCCCGATGCCCAGGAAGCTCAGCGTGGCCTCGGCCAGGATGGCGTAGGCGAAGATGAACGTCAGCGAGACCAGCAGCGGCGCGAGGGTGTTGGGAAAGATATGGCGCGTGAGAATGCGCCAGGCCCCTGCCCCGCTGATGCGCGCGGCATCGACATAGTCCAGCCGCCGTATCACCAGCACCGACGCGCGCACGATGCGCGCGGTGCGCGGGATGTAGGCGCTGGCCAACGCGATGATCACGCTGTGGATCTGCGGCCCCAGCACGGCGTTGATGCCGATGGCCAGCAGGATGGCCGGAAAGGCCAGCAGCGCATCCATGATGCGCATGAGCAGCGAGTCCAGCCAGCTGAAGTAGCCCGCCGCCATGCCGATCACCGCGCCGCCGATGGCCGCCAGGATGGACACCATGAAACCGATCCAGAGCGACAGCCGCGCGCCGTACAGCACCCGCGTGAAGACATCGCGCCCGTATTGGTCGGCGCCGAAGGGATAGTCCCACGAAGGCGCATGGAAGCGGTTGGCGATCTGCATCGCCATGGGATCGCCCTTGGACAGCCAGGGCGCGCAGACGGCGGCCAGCACGATGAGCGCCAGCACAACGGCCCCCAGCCGGAAGGAGCGGTGCCGCCACAGCCGCTTGAGCACCACGGTTCTGGTGTGGGCGGCGGGCAGCTCCGCCTGGGCCGCCCGGTCGATGGCGATTTCAGTCATAGCGCACCCGGGGGTCGAGGAAGGTATAGACCACGTCGATCAGCACGTTGATGAGCACGAAGGCAAAGCCCAGCAGCAGCATCGTGCCCTGGACGGTCGGATAGTCGCGCGCCATGATGGCCTGCACCAGCAGCCGCCCGATGCCGGGCAGCGCGAAGACCTGCTCGACCACCACGGACCCGCCGATCAGCAGGCTCAGGATGTAGCCGCCGACCGTCACCACCGACACCAGGGTGTTGCGAAACGCATGCTTGCCCACGGTGAAGAATTCCGAGACGCCCTTGGCGCGCGCCGTGCGCACGAAGTCCTGGTCCAGGATCTCCAGCATCTCCGAGCGGGTCATGCGCGCCAGAAAACCGATCTGGAACAAGGCCAGCACAATGGCCGGCTGGACCAGCGCGCCCAGCCATTCCCGGAAGCTGTCTTCCATGGGCACATAGCCCGCCGAGGGCAGCCAGCCCAGATTGACGCTGAACAGGATCACCGACAAGGTGGCGATCCAGAAGCTGGGCACCGACACCCCCACCAGCGCGAAGCCCATCACCGCCGAGTCCAGCCAGGAGTTGCGCCAATACGCGGCGATCATGCCCAGCGCCACGCCCACCGGCAGCGTGATGGCGAAGGCCACCGCCGCCAGCGACAAGGTCACGGGCAGGCGCTCGACCACGGCCTGCAGCACGGGCTGGTTCAGGACCAGCGATTCGCCGAAATTGCCCTGGGCCAGGTGGGTGAGCCACAGCCACAGCTGCTGGGGCAGCGGCCGGTCCAGGCCCAGGCTGTGGCGGATGGCCGCGATGGCCTCCGGCCCGGCCTGGTCGCCGGCGATGATGACCGCCGGGTCGCCGGGCAGCATATGCATCAGGAAAAACGTCAGGATCGCCACGATGAGCATGACCGGCAGGGCCTGGGCGATCCGGGTGGACACGATACGATACATAGGCGGTCCTTACTTGAGCCAGACGTTCCAGAAGTGGTTCATGTAGTAGGGCTCGAAGCCGCCCACCTTGCGCGTGTTCAGGATCTGGACATTGCCCCGGTCGGCCACCTTGATCATGTAGGCCTCGTCGAGCACGCGCTGCTCGATGGTGAGCCAGGCCTGCTTGCGCCCGGCCAGCTCGCCCGTCTTGTAGAAGGTGTCATACGCATCGTCGAGCACCTTGTCGCCCTTGACGTGCGGGAAGTTGTAGATCATGGACTGCCACTGCTGCGGCCCCAGGATGGGGTTGGAGCAGAAACTCGTGGTCGAGACGTTCCAGTTGCCCTTGCCGGTCTGCAGGTTGGAGGCGTTGGTGGTCCAGTCTGTGATGTCGATCTTGACATTCATGCCGGCCTTCTTGAGCTGCTCGGACAGCACCAGGATGGAGTCGCGCATGTAGTCGTAGTTGTTATTGGTCTGCAGGACGATGGGCTCATCCTTGTAACCGGCTTCCTTGAGCAGCTCGCGCGCCTTCTGCGGGTTGTTTTCGTTATAGCGGCCATTGGTCACTTCGCCGCCATAATAGGCGCCGTCCGGATAGACCATGGAGTGGTTCTTGCGCGAGGCCCCGATGACTTTCATGATGTCATCGACATGCACCGCCGTGCGGACGGCCTGGCGCACCTTGGACTTGTCGGTCGGCCCCTGCTGCGAATTGACGATGAAGTATTGCTGGCAGTAGGGATAGACCGTCACTTCCTGCAGATGCTTCTGCGACTTCAGGCGCGCGGCCAGCTCCGGCGGCACGGTCGAGGTGAACACGGCCTCCCCCGTCTGCATGGCCGCCACCCGCGCATTGGCCTCGGGCACGAAATTAAAGCGCACGGTGTCGACATAGGCCGTGCGCTTGCCGGCGAAACCGTCCGGCCCGGCGGCGCTGTCGTCGGGCACATAGTCGGCGAAGCGCTGGATGGTCAGGTGGCTGTCCTTGACCCATTGCCCCAGCTTGAACACCCCCGTGCCGATGACATCGATGCCGCGCGCCGGCTTGTCCTTCTGTTCGGCCGGCAGCACCACAAAGGGATAGACCGGCGTCTTGAGCACGTCCAGGAAAACCGCATTGGGCTTTTTCAGCCGGATGACGAAGGTGTCCGCGTCCGGCGTCTCATAGCCCTCCACATCGTCGAGCACCGCCTTGTTGGGGCTCACGCGCGCGTAGCGCTCGAAGGTGGCTTTCACATCGGCCGAGGTCATGACCTTGCCGTTATGGAATTTCACGCCCTTGCGCAGCAGAAAGGTGAAGGTCTTCTGGTCATCGCTGACCTTGACCTCGCGCGCCAGCAAGGGCTTGGTGTTGTAGTGCGCGTCTATCGTCACCAGGCCCTCGAACAGATGGTGGATGACTTCCAGGTCCACCATGCTGGCCGCGACCTGGGGATCCAGCGTGCCCGGCCCCGACAGGCTGGCATAGACCAGGGTGCCGCCTTTCTTCGGCGCGTCCTGCGCCATCGCCGGCAGCGCCAGGCACAGCGCGGCGCACAGGGCCGCCCGCTTCATCATGAGTGTGGCTTGCATGAGTTTCCCCTTGGTTTATGCGGGCTGGGCCCAGGAAGGCGCGGTCAGGCGCGTGCGCGATACGGCGGCCGCGTCCACCGCCGCGCGCGAGAACGGCGCCGGCACGAGTTCGCAGCGCGCCCAGTATGGGTTCTGGTCGCTGTAATGCGCGTGGCCGGGCTCGCCCGCGCTGCCGTGCAGCACCACCCAGCGGCTGCGGTCCCAGTCGGCCACGTCGAAGATATAGCGGGCCACCGGGCCGTAGGTGGCGGCCAGCCCCGAGGTGGGATAGGCGCCGTTGGCATTGACGCAATCGCCGTCGCCGGTCACCGGATCCGAGGCCGGCGCCACGGCCGCGTCGAAATGCGCGCCCAGCGGATGCGCGAACACCGGACGGTGCGCCTGGCCCCAGGGCGCCGGCGCCGGGCCGGCGGCCACCGTCTCGAGCGCCTGGGCGATGACCTCGTCCCAGCTGGCGCCGTCCAGGAGGCTGGCGTCATCGCGCCGCAGGAGCTCGGGCAGCGACCACCACAGCTGGTTGACCGGAATCACGCCGGGCGCGGCCATCGAGGCGAAGACATCGGCGCCCGCGCGTTCCAGGCCGCTGCGGCGGGCCAGCAGGCGCGTCATCGCCTGGCGCACCGCCATATAGAGAGTCGGCTCGACCGCCTCGGCCCGCATGCGGCCGTCCCATTGCGCCAGGGCGCGCTGCAAGGCCCGCGCCGGACCCTCGGGCATCGGCGCGGCGGCGATGCGCGCCGCGATCTCGCGGGCGCGCGCGCTGTCCGCATCGGCCAGGATGGCCTGCATATCGGCCACGCCGGCCGCGGTCAGCGGACGCAGCAGCTCGGCGATGCGGCGCGCCCGTGTCGAGGGATGGCAGTCGGTGCAGAGATAATCGCCCGCCTGGTCGGGCGCGATGCGGTTGTTGGCCGTCACCAGCATGCCATCGGCCGGATCCACCACACGCGGCATGCGCTCCCAGGGGATGAAGCCGCGCCATTCATGCCGTCCGGTCCAGCCCGGCACGGGCAGCCAGCCGTTGACGCGGTCGCGCTCGGGCACGATGGCGCGCACATTGACGCTGATATGGCCATCGCGGTCGGCCGACACCACGCTGTGGTCGATCACGCCCCATGGGCGGCAGGCCTCGTTGAACGCGCGCACATCGCCGGCGCGCAGCATGGGCAACAGGCAATCCAGCGAACGGTCCACCGGATCGAGCTGCACCGAGCGCAGCGCCACGCCATACTGGCCCAGGCGCGCGATGAGCGGGCCGTGCCGGGTATGGGCCACCTCCACCTCGACCGGGTCCGCGCCGCGCACGGCGATAGTCTCCCGGCGCTGGTCGGCACGCCGCCAGCCCGCTTCGGTCTCGTAGTGGTCGGCGCGCGCCGGATCGAACCGCTCCAGATAAAGATCATGGATATCGGCGAAGGCGTGCGTGACGCACCAGGCCACCGACGCCGTATGGCAGAAATGCGGAAAGGCCGGCACGCCCGGCACGGAAAACCCCAGAGCGTCGAAGTCATCGCAGCTCAGGTGCAACTGCGCATACATGCCGGGGATTTCATAGATGCGGTGCGGGTCGCCCGCCAGCAGCGGCAGGCCGCTGGCCGTGCGCGCGCCCGACAGCGCCCAGTTGTTCGAGCCCGCGATGGTGGCGTCGGCCGGCGCCAGCGCCAGCAAGGCCTCGATGGCCGGCGCCAGCTCGCGCAGGCCGGCGATCCAGCGTCCTTCATCGGCATCGGCTTGCGGCGCCACATAGCGCTCCTGGCCGCCGTCGTCGTAGCGCAGCCAGCGGATGGCCTCCGGACCCACGGCGCGCAAGGCCGCCGCGCGCCAGAGCTTGAACCAGATCGAGCCCATCAGGAAACCGCGCTGGCGCATGACCGCCACCGACTGCCAAGGCTCCCACGGCTCGGGACGCCCGCCCAGCAGGCCGTATTCCATCGGCAGCGGCAGCTCGGCCATGGCCGCGTTAACACCGGCGGCATAGCACTGCAGCATGCGCTGCGTCTCGGCGTTCAGATGCGCGTAGTCGCGGCGCGAGGCCGCCTCCACGCCCAGGCGGCGGGCCAGGCTGTCGGCGGCGACGGCCTCCGGCCCCACCCACTCGGCGTAGCGCCCGACCGCGCGGCGGCGCGCCGCATCCATCTGCCAAAGCCTGTCCTGCGCATGCACATAACCGTTGGCGTAGAACAGTTCGTCCACGCCCTGCGCCCGCACATGCGGGATGCCCCAACGGTCTCGCAGCACTTCCGGGGATGAAGACATCCGGCTCTCCTCCATGGTGCGGCCGATCACGGCCTAACACGTTATATAATATATTGTGTTCTTTCAGACAGCCCTGATATGGGGAGTTCTACCAATAGGGCCTGTCCACGCGGAATATCCCGCCCGCTCCCGGCCTTCCCTAAAATAAGGGCCGACTTCACGCGCAAGGACAACATGGCTACCCAGAAACCCTCCGTCGTCCGTTCCAGCCTGACGGCCCAGGTCTACCGCACGCTGCGCGACCGCCTGATGTCGGGCCGCTTCCAGCCCGGCGAGCGCCTGAAGATAGGCGAACTCGCCGCCGACCTGGACGTGAGCGAGACGCCGGTGCGCGAGGCCATCCTGCTGCTGACCAACGATGGCGCCATCGAAATGAAGGCCGGCTACTACTTCCTGACCCGCCGCCTGTCGTTGGCCGAGTACATGGAGATCCGCCGCCTGCGCCTGCTGCTCGAACCCCTGGCCGCCGTCGAGGCACTGCCCCACGTCGACGCCGACTTCATCGCCGAACTCGAGCGCATCCACGCCACCCTCATCCGCGCCGAGAAGGAAAGAGACTATCCGCAGGCCGTGAAGTCCAACTTCGATTTCCATTTCACCCTCTATCGCCGTTCCGGCATGAGCCAGCTGACCGACATCCTCGAGCGCCTGTGGATACAGGCCGGTCCGCTGCTGAACTATCTCTATCCCCACGGCCATCCCACCTACCGGGGCGATCACCAGCACAAACGCATCATCGCGGCCCTGAAAGCCGGCGACGCGCGCGCCCTGTCCAGCGCCGTCGAGCAGGACCTCATCGAGGGCGGCGAGCAATTCGTCGCCTATCTCGAAACCATCGACGGCCAGGAAGCCGAGCCGGTCAAGAAATCCTCCAGCAAATCCGTGCGCCGCGCGCCGCGGGCCTGAGCCCTGTTGCTCGGCGTCCACGCGCCGGCTTTCCACGTTTGCAAACATCATATATCCTGTATCGTGTTTATTCCAAGCCCGGCAACGCCTAGACAGGAAAAAAGATGACGACCGCCCCTTCAACGGTAGTAGATCCTGGCACCCGCATCGGCCTTGAGGATGCCAGGCTGCGCAGCCGCGCCGCCCGGGTCATTCCCGGCGGAATGTATGGCCACCTGCGAGCCAGCGGCCTGCCGCCGGGCTATCCGCAATTCTTCTCGCGCGCCGAGGGCTGCCGGCTGTGGGACGCCGATGGCCGCGAATACCTCGATTTCATGTGCAGCTGGGGGCCGGTGATCGCCGGCCACAAGCATCCCGAGATCGAGGCCGCGGCCCGGCGCCAGGCCGAGCAAGGCGATTGCATGAATGGCCCCACGGCCCGGCTGGTCGAACTGGCCGAGCGCCTGGTGGGCCTGCTGCCCCATGCCGATTGGGCCATGTTCCAGAAAAACGGCACCGACGCCACCACGGCCGCCCTCATGATCGCGCGCGCCGGCACGGGCAAGCGCAAGATCCTGCTGGCCAAGGGGGCCTACCATGGCGCCGTGCCCTGGTGCACGCCCTCGCTGGCCGGCGTCACCAGCGAAGACCGCGCCCATCTCATCTACTTCCAGTACAACGACATCGACAGCCTGGAGGCCGCCGCCCGCGAGGCCGGCGACGACCTGGCCGCCATCCTGGTCTCGGCCTTCCGCCATGATCTGGGCCAGCACCAGGAACTGCCCGAGCCGGCCTTCGCGCAGCGCGCGCGCGCCCTGTGCGACGCCCGCGGCGCGGCCCTGGTCATCGACGAGGTGCGCGCCGGCCTGCGCTTGTCGCTGGCCGGCAGTTGGGAAAGCCTGGGCGTGCGCCCCGACCTGTCGGCCTGGAGCAAGGCCATCGCCAACGGCCATGCGCTGGCCGCCGTCACCGGCGGCGAAGCCTGGCGCCGCGCCGCCCAGGAGATCTACATCACCGGCTCTTTCTGGATGGGCGGCGCGGCGATGGCGGCCTCGCTGGCTACGCTGGATGTCCTGCAGCGGCGCGACGCCCCCGCCCATCTCGAGCGCATGGGCCGGCGCCTGCGCGACGGCCTGCAGGCGCAGGCGGCGCGCCACGGCCTGGCCATCCGGCAAAGCGGCCCGGCGCAGCTGCCCCTGGTGCTGTTCGAGGACGATCCCGACCAGGCCAAGGGCGCGCGCTTCGCCGCCGCCGCCCTGCAGGAAGGCGTCTACCTGCACCACCGGCACAATATGTTCCTGAGCCTGGCGCACACCGAGCAAGACATCGACCACGCGCTGCAAGTCACCGACCACGCCTTCGGCCGCCTGGCCGCCAGCCTCTGAAAGGACATCGCCATGACGTTGTCATTCCCCCCGACGCGCGACCCCGCCGAACTGCGCCGCATCGCGCGCGCCCTGCGCAAGCAGGTCGTGCGCATGGTGGCCCGCACCGGCCAGGGCTATGTGCAGCAGGGCCTGGGCGCGGCCGACCTGTTCACCGCGCTGTATTTCGCCGAGCTGCGCCAGCGCCCGGAGCAGCCCGATTGGCCCGGCCGCGACCGCTTCATCCTCTCGACGGCGCACAACACCGCCATCTTCTACGCCACCCTGGCCGCGCGCGGCTACTTCGACGCCGCGCGCCTGGACAGCTATTGCGACGACGGCTCGGCGCTGGAGATCAATGCATCCGAGCGCCTGGGCCCCATGATCGAAGCCACCTGCGGCTCGCTGGGCCAGGGCCTGTCGGTGGGCGCGGGCATGGCCGCCGCGCTCAAGCGGGCCGGCGCCGACAACCGCGTCTACGTCATGCTGGGCGATGGCGAACTGCAGGAAGGCCAGGTCTGGGAGGCGGCCCTGGCCGCCGGCAACTGGGGCCTGGACAATCTCTGCCTCATCATCGACGCCAACGACATGCAGGTCGAGGGCCATGTCGGCCAGGTCCAGCCGCATGAGCCCCTGGCCGACAAATGGCGCGCCTTCGGCTGGCGCGTCGAGGACATCGACGGCAACGATATGGAGGCGGTGCTGGCGGCGCTGGCGCGCGTGCGCGCCACGCCCGGCCAGGCGCACTGCCTGATCGCCCGCACCCTGGTCGGCAAGGGCGCGCCCTCGCTGGAGGGCATCCTGGGCCACAACCTCAGGCTGCCGCCCGAGGCCGCCGCGCTGGCGCTGCAAGAACTGGACGAGGTAGACGCATGAGCACCCTGGCAGTCAATGACTTCACCGACCGCAGCGGCCAGGCCGCCAAACCCTATGGGCAGGCCCTGCTGGCCGCCGCCCGCCGCGACCCGCGCATCGTCGCGCTCACGGCCGACCTGAGCGGGCCGACCGAAACCGATCTGCTGCGCGACGCCCTGCCCGCGCAGTTCTTCCAGGTCGGCATCGCCGAGGCCAATATGATGGGCATGGCCGGCGGCATGGCGCGCTGCGGCCATATCCCTTTCGTGCACACCTTCAGCGTCTTCGCCACGCGCCGCGCCTACGACCAGCTCGCCATGCAGCTGGCCTATCCGCGCGCCAACGCCAAGGTGGTGGGCTTCATCCCCGGGCTGGACACCCTGTTGGGCGTCAGCCACCAGGCCATCGACGACATCGCCTTGATGCGCGCCCTGCCCAACATGCGCATCATCGAGCCGGCGCCGGGCCAGGCCGCCGAGGCGGTCCAAGCGGCCCTGGCCTATGACGGCCCGGTCTATCTGCGCCTGACGCGCGCCCGCCCGCAGGCCGAGCGCTACCCCCTGCCCGCCGATGGCCTGGCCACGCTGCGCGCCGGCGGCGACGGTCTCCTGCTGGCCTGCGGCTTGAGCGTGCCCGTGGCCCTGGCCGCCGCCGATCTGCTGGCCGCGCAAGGCCGCCAGGTGGCGGTGGCGGCGGTCACCCGCCTCAAGCCCCTGCCCGAGGCGGTCCTGCCCATGGCGCTGGCCGCCGGCCGCGTGCTCACCGTGGAAAACCACTCCATCATCGGCGGCCTGGGCTCGGCGCTGGCCGAGGGCATTGCCGAAAGCGGCCGCGCGCTGCGCTTTGGCCGCGTCGGCGTGCCCGATGTCTTCGCCTACGGCGCCAGCACCGGCCACCTCATGCGCGAACTCGGCATGGATGCGCCCGCCGTCGCGCGCGCCTTCATGGCGCTCGGCTAGGGACAGCCAGGCCGCCTTGCGCGGACGAGGCGGCAGCGCTTACCCTGGCCGCCATGGAACTGCGACAACTCCGTTACTTCGTGCGCGTGGCCGAACTGGGCAGCATCGGCCGCGCCGCGCGCGACCTCGACGTGGTGGCCTCGGCGCTGAGCCAGCAGATCAGCCGCCTGGAAAGCGAACTGTCCACGCGGCTGCTGCTGCGCACGCCCACCGGCGTGGTGCCCACCCCGGCCGGCCAGGCCTTCCTGCGCCAGGCCCAGCTCACGCTGCGCCATGCCGAAAGCGCCGTGGCCGCCGCGCGCGAAGCCCGCCTGTCGGGCATGGTCAGCGTGGGGTTCGCGCCGACCACGGCCTCGCTGCTCGCGCGGCCCTTCTTTGCCGCCATGGCCGAACGCTATCCCAGCGTGCGCCTGCACCTGGTCGAAGGCCTGTCGGGCAATCTCAACGAGCTGCTGGCTTCGCGCCGCCTTGAGCTGGCCGTGCTGTTCCAGAACGACGGCGGCAAAAGCCGCAACGCCATCCCCGTGCTGGACGAGCGGCTCTTCCTGCTGGCGCGGCGCGGGCTGCTGCCGCTGCCCGACGGCCAGCCCGTGGCGACGGCGCAGCTGGCCGGCCTGCCGCTGGCCGTCACCAGCAAGGCGCATGGGCTGCGCGCCTGGGTGCAGGCCGCCTTCGAGCGCGCCGGCCTGGAGCCCTGGATCGCGGTCGAGATCGACGGCCTGACCACCCTCATGGACATCGTGCAGGCCAATGCCATGGCCACCATACAGCCCGGCGCCGCGGTCGCCCGCGTCGAGAGCGGCCTGCTGGACATGCATCCCATCGACGACCCGTTCCTGTTCCGGCGCAACCTGGTGAGCTGCCTGAACGAAGACGAACTCTCGCCGGCGGCCATCGCCACCCGGATCGTACTCATCGACGTCATGCGCGGACTCGTGCGTCATGGCGGCTGGCCGGGCGCCACCCTTCTCGATCCGTGATGCCCCCATGCCGGCCGGCTGCCTAGGCGGCCGCCGGCCCGCCCGATACAGTCTGCACGATCTGCCCCCCTCCCTCTCGGATCGTGATGACAGCACCCGGCGTACTCTCCATACCCTCCCTCCAATCCCAGTGCTCGGCCCAGGAATGGGAAGCCCGCGTCAACCTGGCCGCCTGTTATCGGCTCGTGGCGCTCTACGGGATGTCGGACATGATGGCCAACCACATCTCGGCCCGCGTGCCCGGCGAGGACAATGCCTTCCTGATCAATGCCTACGGCATGATGTACGAGGAAATCACCGCCTCCAGCCTCATCAAGGTGGACCTGGACGGCAGGATCCTCGCCCGGCCCGATTTCGGGGCGCTGGACTACGGCATCAACAAGGCCGGCTACGTCATCCACAGCGCCATCCACGGCGCGCGCCACGACGTCGATTGCGTCATCCACACGCATAGCTGGGCGTCCATGGCCGTGTCCTCGCTGGAATGCGGCCTGCTGCCCGTCACCCAGACCGCCATGCGTTTCCTGAAAATCGGCTACCACGACTACCAAGGCGTGGTGCTGGACACGGCCGAACAGGCCTCGCTCATCGCCGACCTGGGCGCGGGCGAAGCCCTCATCCTGCGCAACCACGGCGCGCTGACGGTCGGCCGCTCGGTCGGCGAGGCCTTCAACTGGATGCACCGCCTGGAGCTGGCCTGCCGCTCGCAGCTGGCCGCCATGGCGACGGGCAGCCCCTTCAAGGCCGTCCCGCCCGACATTCTGGAAGAGACCTGGAACAACTACCAGCCGGGCACCCGCCGCCCCTACGGCCTGATGGAATGGCCCGCCCTGCTGCGCAAGCTCGACCGCATGGACCCGGGCTACCGCCTCTGAGCCGGCCGCGCGCCCAGGGACAAGACCCCCATAACAACAGCAAGCCCCCGAGGAGACACCATGAAGCCCTTCATCCTGGCCAGCGCCTTGCTGGCCTGCGCATCGGCCCAGGCCGCCGACTACCCCAGCCGCGCCGTCAAGACCGTGGTCGCCTTCTCCGCCGGCGGCACCACCGACACGCTCACGCGCAGCACCACCCACATCCTGGCCCGCGCCCTGGGCCAGCCTTTCGTGGTCGAGAACCGGCCCGGCGCCGGCGGCAACATCGGCACCGAATATGTGGTGCGCGCCGAGCCCGACGGTTATACGCTCATCGTCAATTCAGTCGGGCCGGTAGCCGTCAACCCCTCGCTCATGAAGCTGTCGTACAACCCGCTGACCGACCTCGTGCCGATGGTGCAGATCGCCACCGTCCCCAATGTGCTGGTGGTGCCGCCGTCCTCGCCGGCCAAGGACATCAAGGGCTTTCTCGAATACGCCCGCACGACCAAGAAGCCCCTGAACTACAGCTCGACCGGCGTGGGCACCTCCTCCCATCTCTCCAGCTATATGCTCATGGACCAGCTGGGCGTGCAGGCCACCCACATCCCCTACAAAGGCGCTGACGCCGTCAACGACCTGCTGGCCGGACGCATCGACTTCATGTTTGCCACCATCCCCTCGGTCATCGGCCAGATCCGCGCCGGCAAGCTGCGGCCGCTGGCGGTCAGCACCATCAAGCGCTCCTCGGCCCTGCCCGAGCTGCCCACCATCGCCGAATCCGGCTATCCCGGCTTCGACGCCGGCTCCTGGTTCGGCTTTTTCGGCCCCAAGGGCACCCCGCCCGCGGTCGTGGCCACCATCAACCGCGAGGTCAACGCCGCGCTGCCGGCGCTCAAGACCCAGATGCTCAACGAAGGCGCCGAACCGCTGGGCGGCACGCCGGAACAATTCGCCGCCTTCATCAAGACCGAATACGATAAGTGGGCCCTCCTCGTAAAGAAATTCGATGCCCCCGCCAACTGAGGCCGTACTGCGCATTCTCTGTTCCGACGCCGAAGCGCCGCACTTGGGCCAGGCGCTGGCCCAGGCGCCCTTCGCCTGGCGCCTGCAGCGGCCCGGCGAAGCCTTCGACCTCGCCTTCATCTCGCGCGACATCACCGGCCGTTCGACCAAGTTCGAGGTCGCGCCCGAGACCGCCGTGTACTACGACGCGCTGCGCGGCAATGCCGCCCTGCGCTGGGTGCACGTGCACTCGGCCGGCGCCGACCGGCAGATCTACCTCGACCTCCATGCGCGCGGCGTGGCCATCACCACCTCCCAGGGCGCCAGCGACGCCGTCGTGGCCCAGACCGCGCTGGCCGGCCTGCTGTCCCTGGCCCGCAAGCTGCCCGAACTCGCCCGCCAGCAGCGCGAGCACCGCTGGCAGCCCCTGATGGGCCCGCGCACCCCGCGCGACCTGGCCGGCCAGCGCGCCGTCATCGTCGGCTGGGGTGGCATCGGCCAGCGCATCGGCGCCTCACTGCGCGCCCTGGGCCTGTCCATCACGGTCGTGCGCCGCTCCGGGGCCCCCGTGCCCGACGCCGCGCAGAGCCTGCCCTATGAGCGGCTCGACGAGGCGCTGCCGCAGGCCGATTGGCTCATCCTCGCCTGCCCGCTCACGCCCCTGACCCAGAACCTGATCAGCCGCCAGGCGCTGCAACGGCTGCCGGCCCACGCCATGCTGATCAATGTGGCGCGCGGCCATGTGGTCGATGAAACCGCGCTGGCCGAGCACTTGGCCGGCGGCCGCCTGGCCGGCGCCTTCCTGGATGTGTTCCAGCACGAGCCCCTGCCGGCCGACTCGCCGCTATGGGACCTGCCCAACACCCTCATCACGCCGCACAGCGCGGCCTTCTCCAGCGGCAATGCCGACCGCGTGCGCGAGATCTTCCTGGACAACCTCGCGCGCCTGGCGCGCGGCGAGAGGCTGCGCAACCTCGTCAATGCATGAGCCGCTTGCGCCAGATCAAGCGGCCGCGCTTTTCATATGCGATTCCGGCATATCGATATAACCGAAAGCCTTAAGCTTGCGCCATAAGCTGGACCCGCCCATTCCATGGGGCGCCGGCACATGGAGGGCTTTATGCGTGTTATCGGCGGCAGGCCGGCAAGATCGAAATGGGCCAGGCGGGTGATCCTGGGCGGCTTGGCCATGGGCGTTCTCGCCGTGGGCGGCGCGCAGTGGCTGAGCGCCACGCGCGGGCCGGTCGCCGACTCCGGCGCCGACCCCGGCCTCATCGCCCGGGGCGCCTATATCGCCCGCAGCGCGGACTGCGTGGCCTGTCATACCGTGCCGGGCGGCGCGCCCTTCGCCGGCGGCCTGGCCATGCAGACCCCGGTGGGCGCGATCTTCTCGACCAACATCACGCCCGACCCCGATACCGGGATAGGCCGCTACAGCTATGCCGACTTCGCGCGGGCCGTGCAATACGGCGTGCGGCGCGACGGCACGCCGCTCTACCCGGCCATGCCCTATCCCTCCTACGCCATCATGCCCGAGGCCGACATGCGGGCGCTCTATGCCTGGTTCATGGCCGACGTGGCGCCCGTGCGCCAAACCAATGCGCCGGCCGACATCCCGTGGCCGTTGAACATGCGCTGGCCCATGGCCTGGTGGCAGTTGCTTTTCGCCCCGGCGCGGGACTTCGTCCCGCCCGAAGCCGCCGACGCGCGCATCGCGCGCGGCGCCTACCTGGTCGAAGGCCCGGGACATTGCGGCGCCTGCCACACCCCGCGCGGGCTGGCCTACCAGGAAAAAGCCCTGTCGCTGGCCGACGGCGACGCCTTCCTGTCGGGCGCCGTGATCGACGGCTGGCGCGCCAAGAGCCTGCGCGGCGAGGCCCAGGGCCTGCAATCCTGGAGCCCGGCCGAGATCGTCGAATTCCTGCGCACCGGGCGCAACGACAAGGTCGCCGCCTTCGGCGCCATGGCCGACGTGGTCGAACACAGCACCCAGTACTTCAGCGACGAAGACCTGCACAGCGTGGCCGCCTACCTCAAGCACTTGCCGCCGGCGGCGGGCAAGATCCGCAGCTTCCCGCCCAAGGCCGACACCACCACCGCCGCCCTGCTCGACGGACGCTACGACACACGGGGCGCCCTGCTCTACATGGAATACTGCGCCGCCTGCCACCGCGCCGACGGCCGCGGCGTGCCGCGCATCTTCCCGGCCCTGGACGGCAATTCCGCCGTGTTCGCCAAATATCCGCAATCCCTCATCCAGATCACGCTCGAAGGCGGCCGCATGCCCGCCAACACCGTCGACGCCATGGCCTTCGCCATGCCGGGCTTTCGCCACCTGAGCGATGCCGACATCGCCGCCATCATCAGTTTCATCCGCGGCGCCTGGACCAACCAGGCCGCTCCCATCGCCGCCGCCGAAGTCGCTCCGATCCGCGCCTTCCTGGCCGGCAAGACCCCCAATGCGCAAGACCGCCATGACTAAACCCGCCCGCGCGCTGGCCGCCGCCCTGGCCCTGCTGGCCAGCGCCTGCCTCGCCGCCGCCGAACCCGGCAGCGGCCCCTACCCGGTCAAGGACAAAGACGGCAAGCGCCTGCCCGACTACACCGTGCCCGGCGACAGCCAGATAGACCAGGAACCCAACGCCGCCCAGATACGGCTGGGCCAGCGCCTGCTCAACGACACCGCGCGCCTGCTGCCCGGCAACGTCGGTGCCGCCATGAACTGCAACAGCTGCCACGTACAGCAAGGCAAAAAACCGCTGGGCGCGCCCTATATCAACACCTTCAACAGCTTCCCCCAGTACAACCCGCGCGCCGCGCGCGTGGTCACGCTCGAAGACCGCATCAACGGCTGCTTCCAGCGCTCCATGAACGGCAAACCCCTGCCCAAGGATGGCATCGAAATGCAGGCCATGATCGCCTACATGAAATGGCTCGCCCAGGACGTGCCACATGGCGCCAAGGTGCAGATCGCCAACGCCTGGCCCATCGACACCTCCCTCACGCCCGACACCACGCGCGGCAAAACCCTGTACGCGGCGCAATGCGCCGCCTGCCACGGCGCCGACGGCGAAGGCCGCAAAAATGCCGCCGGCCACATCATCTTCCCGCCGCTATGGGGCGAAGCCTCCTTCAACATCGGCGCCGGCCTGGCCCGCACCTACAAGGCCGCCGCCTTCATCCGCAACAACATGCCCATGGCCGTCAACACCCAAGGCCATTGGGGCGAAGGCGGCGTCCTCAGCGACCAGGACGCCGTCGACATCGCCGCCTTCTTCACCCATATGCCCCGCCCCGACTTCGCCGGCAAAGACAAAGACTGGCCCCGGGGCGACAAACCCAAGGACGCGCGCTACTGAGGCGGACGGGTACACTGGTCCCTCGTCCGCAAGGAGCGCCCATGAACAAGATCGCCATCGCCGCCACGGCGCTGCTGGCCGCCGGCTGCGCCAAACCGCCGCAAGACGCCCCCCGGCCCATCGGCATGCCCAACCCCGCCTCCGCCTACTGCATCGAACGCGGCGGCCGCCTGGTCATCGAAGACCGCCCCGCGGGCCAGATCGGCATTTGCACCCTGCCCGACGGCACGCGCATCGAAGAATGGGAGCTCTACCGCCGCGACCATCCCCCCAAATAAACCGCGCCCGCCTGACAAGGAGAGACCGACCATGACGCGCCTATCCTCCTGCCTGCTCGCGCTCGCCCTCGCCGCGCCGCCGGCGCTGGCCGGCGCGGCAGCCGACCCCGCCCTGGCCGGCCAAAGCGTCACCCGCGACATCGACGGCGGCCAACAGACTCGCGAATACGCCCGCAACGGCACCCTGATCTACGAAGTGACCGAGAAGCAAGTGCGGCGCAACGGCGCCGCCCTGGTCCACGCCACCGAACGCGAATGGCAGGACAACGGCACCCCCCTGCGCGAACAAGAATTCCTGGGCGGCCAGGAAATCCGCGCCACCCTGTGGTACATGAACGGCAAAATCAAAGAAAAACGCATCGACCAATCCCTCCATGCCCCGGACGGCCTACCCGGCAGCTACGTGGAACGGTATTCGGACACGGGCGTGCTGCAATCCGCCGGCGTATTCCAAGGCCCGCTCCGCCACGTCGGCGTGCATCGCTACTACGACGAAACCGGCAAGCTGGCGCGCGAAATCACCTACGGCCCCGACGGCGTGCAGCGCGCCAGCAAAACCTACAACGGCGGCGCGACAGCAACCGTGGAGTACTACCCCGACGGCTCGCGCAAACAGCCCTGAGGGCAGGTGTGGCGCGGGGGCATTCTTCAGTCGGAGGCCCCGGCGGGCATGGCCGGCAGGGGGAAGCCCGGGACGGTTGAACAGGGATGGATGACCACGATTTATACGGTGGAGCTCTTGGTGAACAAGGCCCGATCATCGAAAAAGACCACCGGACCTTATGGGCCGCGCAATAGCCAGGGGTTCAAGCTACCCGTGCCCAACAAGCGGTCTCCCGCCTACCCCCCCTGCAACAGCAGGACCACGCCATGCAGGGCCAGCCCGATCAGGCCGCCGACCAGGGTGCCATTGAAGCGCACGTATTGCAGGTCGCGGCCCACGTTGAGTTCCAGCTCGTCGACCAGATGGCGCTCGTCCCAGTGCTTGACGGTGCGCGCGATGTGTTCGGTGACGCCGGCGCGCAGCCGGCCGGTCAGGCGCCGGGCCGCGCCGAGGATATGGGCGTTGAGCGCGGCGCGCACGTTCTCGTCGCGGCCGAGCGTGGCCGCCAGCCCGGCCAGGGCGGCTTCCAGGTGACGGGCCAGGGCCGAGTCGTCGCGTGACAGGTCGTGCCGCAGCGCGCCATGGATGTCGTCCCAGAGCGCCTGCACATAGGTTTGCACGCGCGGCTCGGCCAGCAGTCTTTCCTTGAGCTGGCGCACCTGCTCGCCCACTTCGGGATCGTCGCGCAGGCGCGCGATGTAGTCGGTGATCCATTGTTCGTAGTCCCTGCGCACTGGATGGCCGGGTTCGGCCAGCACATCGCGCAGTTCGTCCATGAGCGCCCGCGCCAGGCGGTCCGCCAGGTTGTCGGCCATGTTGTCGACCGAGGCCACCAGGTCCACGGTGGCGATGATGCGCGGCCACTCCTTGCGCGCGAACCGGACCAGCAGGTCCGAGGCCCGGGCCTTGACGTCTTCCTGGGACAGATAGGCCGCCAGCCGTTCCAGGGCGGCGTCCAGCAGCTCCTGGTGGCGGCCATCGCGGGTCAGCAGGGTGAGGAGTTCGCCGGCGGTCTGGGCGGCATCCCAACGGCGCACCGTGTCCTCGACAACGTCGCGGATGGCCCGCCGCACGGCCTCTTCATCCAGCAGTTCCAGCATCTGCAAGGCGGTCTGGCGCGCCCCCTGGGCCAGCGCGCGCGCCTGGGCGGGCCGCGCCAGCCAGCGCGCCAGGCGCGCGGCGGGGTCGAAAACCCGCAGCCGCTCCAGCAAGGTGTCCGGATCGAGGAAATGGTCGCGCACGAAGATGGCCAGGTTCTCGCCGATGCGGTCCTTGCTGTTGGGAATGATGGCGGTATGCGGGATGGGCAGGCCCAAGGGGCGGCGAAACAACGCCACCACGGCGAACCAGTCGGCCAGCGCGCCCACCGTGGCCGCCTCGCAAAAGGCCCGCACCCAGGCCCAGGCGCCCTGCCCGCCCATCAGGTGGCTGGTCACGAATCCGGCG
This sequence comes from Bordetella hinzii LMG 13501, assembly GCF_001548475.1. GTDB lineage: Bacteria > Pseudomonadota > Gammaproteobacteria > Burkholderiales > Burkholderiaceae_B > Bordetella > Bordetella hinzii. The sequence goes on along the minus strand of NZ_LRUJ01000032.1, from coordinate 18,811 downwards.
ACCATCATCAGCAGCAGCACCAGGGCCCAGCGTTTCATGCGGGTCAGCTGGCGGCGGCGGAGCTCTGGCGCGGTAAGGGTCTCGGGCATGGCAAGGCGGCGTGGGGCGACGCATACAGCGTACACGACATCGCCCCCGGGCCGCGGGGATCGACAGACGCCGGCCCGCCCACCATAATGCCCGCAGCACCCGCCACAGGAGACGCGGCATGCCCGCCAAACGCTATCTGGAAGACCTCGCCGTCGGCGACAGTTTCATCAGCGGCGAGTACACCATCACGCGCGCCGAGATCATCGATTTCGCGCAGCGCTACGATCCCCAGCCCTTTCATCTGAGCGAAGAAGCCGCGCGCCACTCCCTGTTCGGGGGCCTGGCGGCCAGCGGCTGGCATACCGCGGCGGTCAGCATGCGCCTGCTGGTGCAAAGCCTGCCGCTGGCCGGCGGCGTCATCGGCGCGGGCGGCGAAATCAGTTGGCCGCGCCCCACCCGCCCCGGCGATGTGCTGCGCGTGCGCAGCGAAATCGTGCAGATCGTGCCCTCGCGCTCCAAGCCGGACCGCGCCATCGTGCTGCTGCAAAGCGAAACCCTGAACCAGAACGCCGAGGTCGCGCAGCGCTTTGTCTCCAAGCTGGTGGTGTTCCGCCGGCCGGCCTAGCCGCCGGGCAAGGCCCACCAATCCGGCAGGAGCCGGCGCACGCGCGTCCAGCGGTAGCGGTCGTCGATCAGGTGCACGCTGCCCCGGTCGGTCTCGGCGCGGATCACCCGCCCGGCCGCCTGCACCACTTTGCGCAGGCCGGGATACAGGTAGATGTAGTCATAGGCCTGGTCGGCGCCGAAGCGCCGCGCCATGACGCGCATCATGGCCTCGTTGACCGGGTTGAGCTGAGGCAGGCCCAGGGTGGCGATGAAGGCGCCCACCAGGCGCTGGCCCGGCAGGTCCACGCCCTCGGAGAACGCGCCGCCCAGCACCGCGAAGCCCACGCCGCGGCCGCCTTCGACGAAGCGCGCCAGGAAGTCCTCGCGCTCGCCTTCGCCCATGCCCGGCGTCTGGCTCCAGACGGGAAGGTCCGGATGGTGGAACGCCAGCCAGTCGGCCACCTGGCGCGCATAGTCGAAGCTGCTCAGGAAGGCCAGGTAATTGCCGGGCCGCTCGGTGTATTGCCGGGCGATGATGGCGCCGATGGGCGCCACCGAGCGCCCGCGGTCCCGAAAGCGCGTGGACACATGCCCGGCCACGGTCACGGCCAGTTGCTCGGCCTGGAACGGCGCGGGCACGTCCACCCAGGCCGTGGCCGCCGGCAGCCCGAGCATGTCGCGATAAAAGCGCTCGGGGTTGAGCGTGCCGGAGAACATGACCGTGCAATGCGCGCCCGCGTGGCGCGGCGCCAGGAAACTGGCCGGCACCACATTGCGCAGGCCCAGTTCGCTGTCCTCGCCCTCGCGCCGCAGGTCGGCCAGGCTGTGGTCGCCGAACTGCTCGGCCAGCCGCGTGAACCGCAGGGCCTCGAAGTAGAACGACAGGAGCGCGTCATCGGCCGGCAGCGCCTGCGCCGCCTGGGCCTGGTGGTCGGCCACGGCCTGCACCAGCTTTTGCAGCGCGGCCAGCACGCCCGCCGGCACGCTGTCGTGCACGGTGTAGTCCTCCTCGGTCTTGCGCGCCAGCGCCTGCCAGGCGCGCTTCAGGCCATCCAGCGGGCCGCGCAAGGCCTTGGGCGCGGCCCGGCGCGCCGCTACCAGCGCCGACAGCCGCAAGCCGGCGCTATACATGGCGCGGGCGCGCTCGACCAGGTTGTGCGCCTCGTCCACCAGCACCGCCACCCGCCATTGGCAGGCCTGCGCCAGCATATGCAGCAGGCCGTTGGCGTCGTAGTAATAGTTGTAGTCGCCGATCACCACATCGGCCCAGCGCGCCATTTCCTGGTTGAAGAAGTAAGGACAGATGGCGTGCTCGCGCGCCGCGCGGCACAGCGCCGGCTGCGAATAATCGCCCGCGGCCTCCAGGGCTTGGCGCGCCGCCGGCAGCCGGTCATAGAAACCGCGCGCCAGCGGGCAGGACTCGCCATGGCAATGCTTGTCGGGATGCAGGCAGGCCTTCTCGCGCGCCCGCATCTCGACCACGCGCAGGCCAGGCGGCAATAGCGCCAGGGCGCCCAGGGCCAGGGCGCGGCCCGAGCCCTTGGCGGTGAGGAAAAACACCTTGTCCAGGCCCTGGGCCGCGCAGGCCTTCAAGGCCGGAAACAACGTGCCCAGGGTCTTGCCGATGCCGGTGGGCGCCTGGGCCAGCAGCGCGCGGCCGTCGCGCGCGGCCCGGAACACCGCCACGGCCAGCTCGCGCTGCCCCGGCCGGAAATCGCCATGCGGGAAACGCATCGCCGACAGCACCGCGTCGCGCGCGCGCCGGTGCAGGGCCTGGCGCCAGGCCCATTGCGCGTAGGCCTCGCAGGCCTGGCGGAAATGCCCGGCCAGGGCCTGGGCGTCCTGCCACTCGGTCAGGGCCGTCTCGTCCAGCGTCTGGACATCGACATAGATCAGGGCCAGCGTCAGCCCCGGCAGGCCGCGCGCCTGGCATATCAGGTGGCCGTAGATGCGCGCCTGCGCCCAATGCAGCGCGCGCTGGTTCTCGCCCATGGCCGCCAGGTCGCCGCGGTAGGTCTTGATTTCTTCGAGGCGGGGAATGCGCGCATCGAAGCCGTCGGCGCGCCCGCGCACGGTGAGCTCGCCATGCTCGCCGGACAAGGGCACTTCGCTCTCATAGCCTTCGCCGCGCCGCTCGGCCACGGCGGCATGGCCGGCCATGCCTTCCTGCGCGCTCGGCGCGGGCGTAAAGCGCAAGTCCAGGTCGCCGCGCTTGGCGCTGAATTCGCACAGGGTGCGCACAGCCACCGTCAATCGCATGCCCAGCTCACATAGCACACGCGCGCGGCGATGCCGTGGCGCGCGCAATACCGCAACCAGGCGATCTGGTTGTCCTGCAGGCGGTCGCCCGGCCCCTTGACCTCGATGAATTCATAGCGGCCCTGCGCGGGCCAGAAGCGGATCAGGTCGGGCAAGCCGCTGCGATGCGCCCTCAGGTCGGCCAGCAGGCGCTCGAACAGGCGGCGCAGGTCGGCCGCAGGCAGGCAATCCAGCGCCTGCTCCAGCAGCTCGGGGCCCAGCATGCCCCAGTACACGAAGGGGGATTGCAGCCCCTGCTTGGCCGCGTAGCGCTCGCGGATCACGGCGCGGTAGCTGCCATCGTCCAGCCGCGCCAGGCAGGCCTGGAACAGCGCGGCGCGGCGCGCCACGAAATCCGGCGCGTCGAGATCGGCCGGACCGCGCTGGAAGGGATGGAAGAACGCGCCCGGCAGCGGCGCGAAGATGGCGTCCCAGCACAACAGGCCGAACAGGGCGTTGACCAGGCCGCTTTCCACATAATGCACCGGGCCATCCTGGCTGCCGTAGTAGTCGCGCACGACGAATTCCACCGGCCGGGCCTCGGCCGGCGGGGCCAGGCGGAGATACTCGCTGACCAGCCCCGGTTCGGGCGGGCGGCGCGGCGCGTCCAGGCCCAGCTGCCGCCGCAGGCGTGGCAGCATGCGCGCCAGGCGCTGGCTCTCGCCCTCGTCTTCCGGCTGCCCCGCCGCCTGCAGCGCCAAGGCGTAGGCTTCTTCGTGGCGGCCCTGCTGCTCCAGCACCCGCATCAGGCGGTGGCGCGCGCCCCGGTAGTCGCACACCCGGTAGGCCGCCTCCGCGCCCGGCCAGTCGCGCAGGCGCTCGCAAGCCTGGCCGATACGCATCAGCAGCTTGGCCCGCCGCGCCATCAGCCAGGGGTTGGCGCTGTCGGCCGCGCGGACCGCTTCGCGCAAGGCCGCGTCGGGGCCGGCCTCGTCGAGCTGCTCGCGCCAGCCGTGCAGGCGCAGATAATCCTCCACGTCCGCCCGGTGCCGGAACGCGCGCGAATCGCGCGAAAAATCCACGCTCTCGTACTGGAAAATGCCGAGGTCGGCCAGGACCAGCTCATCCCATTGCTGGCGCAGATTGCCGAAGAACATCAGGCGCAGGCGCTGGCAGACCGCGTCCACCCTCACCTGCCAGACCGCCTCGGCGGCATCCGGCCACCAATCACGGTGCGGCCGGGGTCCGGCGGCGGCCAGGGCCTGCAGCAGCGCGTCCTTGCGCAGCGCGGGCGGCAGCCCGGCAAGACGGGCCAGCTCGGCCTTGGTATACAGCCGGCCCAGATCCTGGACCGACAGCTCGGGATTGGCGCTCAGCCAGCCCAGGGCCAGCAGCGGCCCGGCCGCCGCCGCGATATCGCCGATCTCGTCATAGGCCAGCTTGCCGGCGCGGAACAGGCCGCCCTTGCGCGCCAGCAGGCGCACCAGCAGGGCCTGCGAGGCCTGCGGCAGGTCGGGAAACCGGGCGAGAAAGCCGCGCTCCTCGGCGTCGAGCAGGTCGTCGTAGCGCTGCGCCACCCAGGCCAGCGCGCGCTGGAAGTTGTGCAGGTAGTAATAGCGATGCGCAGGCAACATCGGGAACGCGGATAGCTGTATGGATATACAGCCGCATCATACCAGCAGCGTCGCGCGCTGCGGCAGCGGGATCTCCTCGTCGGGCTGGTCGCTGTCCGGATCGACCGGGATGTCGCCGGGCTCGGGGCCCGGGTCCAGCGGCGCGGGCCGGGGCGGCGTATGCAATAGGCGGCGTGGCATGGGGCCTGGGTCGTGCCGGGCCCGCCGCGCGGGCGGGCCCGGCCGCGGCGGTCAGAACAGCGATGAGCGCGCGTTCTTGGCGCGCGGCTGGGGCTGCGCGCCGTCGGCCCAGTTGGACTCGGTCTGCTCATCGGCCGGCGGCAGCCGCTCGATCAGGGCTTCGTTGGCGTCGCGCGGGACTTTGGGCGGGAAATTGGGAACATCCACCAGGCTGGTCGGCGGCAACACCTTGGCGTTGATGCTGACATGCCGGGCCGGGTTGTCGGGTGCCGCCACCGCGTCTGCCTGTCGATCGGCCGCGCGGGACTCGATGTTGGCGGGATGGCGGCCTGCGGCCACCGGATTGTCGGCACGGGTATTCATGACTGCTCCTGTTTGTGGGCGCCCGATGGGGCGCCGGCCATTCAGAACCTACTCGGCGTCACGCCAGCATGACTGCGCCCGCCCGGATTGACAATTGCTGCCACCCCCAAGGGCCGGGATGCTGACGTCACCCTGAATCTTCTTTTTAACCCGAAACGCCAGGACTTTCCGACACGGACTGTTTCAATTTGACCGGCTTCCTGGACGCCTCGGCGCGCCCCGCGTATGGTGAAACGACGCACGCTCTAAGGAGGCCATCATGGCGAGAACCCTCTGGAAAGGCGCGATCAGCTTCGGGCTGGTGCACATCCCCATCGCCCTGCACCCGGCCACGCGCTCGGCACGGCTGGATTTCGACTGGATAGACAAGCGCGACGACGCGCCCGTCGGCTACCAGCGCATCAACAAACGCACGGGCAAGGCCATTGCCGCCGAGCATATCGTGCGCGGCTATGAATACGAGAAAGGCGATTACGTCTACCTCAGCGACGAGGATTTCCGCCGCGCCAACGATGTGGCAACCCAAACCATAGAAATCCTGGGTTTCGTGCAGGCCGCCGAGGTGCCGCTCTACTACTACGACACGCCCTACTATCTGGAGCCCGACAAGCGCGGCGGCCCGGGCTATGTGCTGTTGCGCGACGCGCTGCGCAAAAGCGGCCGCCTGGCGCTGGGCCAGGTGGTGCTGCATACGCGCCAGCATCTGGCCGCGCTCCTGCCCCAGGGCGATGCGCTGATGATGGTGACCCTGCGCTATGCCGAGGAAATACGCGAGGCGCCCGAACTGGATCTGCCGGCCAAGCATGCCGGCGCGCGCGAAACCGACATGGCGCTGCGCCTGATCGACGACATGAGCGTGGACTGGGATCCGGCGCAATACCATGACGCCTACCGCGAAGACCTGCTGGCCGCCATACGCGCCAAGATCAAGGCGGGCAAGACGCACAGCCTGACCGAAGCCGAGACGCCGGCCCCGGCGCGCGACTCGGCCAAGGTGCTGGACCTGATGGCCATGCTCAAGCAGAGCATCGAACAGGGACGGCGCACGCCCGCCGCCTCGGCGCGGGCAGCCTCCCCGCGCAAGACCGCCAAGGGCCGGCCGGCGGCCAAGACGGCGGCCAAGACGGCGGCCCGAAAAGCGTCCAAGACCCCCGCGAAGGCCGCGCGCAAGACGGCCGCCAAGACCCCGCGCCGCAAGGCGGCCTGACATGGCGGACAAGCTGCGCGCCTACCGGCGCAAACGCGACTTCGAGGCCAGCCCCGAGCCGCGGGGCGGCACCCCGGACGGCGGACAGCCTCTCTTCGTGGTGCAGAAACATGCGGCGCGGCGCCTGCACTATGACTTCCGCCTGCAGATCGGCGGCGTGCTGGCCAGCTGGGCCGTGCCCAAGGGTCCTTCCATGGACCCCGGGGTCAAGCGGCTGGCGGTCCATGTCGAAGATCATCCGCTGGACTACGCCCAATTCGAGGGCGATATCCCCGCCGGCCACTATGGCGCGGGGCATGTCGACATCTGGGACAGCGGCCATTGGGAAGCCCGCGGCAATGCGGCTCGAGGCCTGGCGCAAGGCCATCTGCGCTTCCGCCTGCATGGACGGCGCCTGCACGGCGATTGGCTGCTGGTCCGCACCCATGGCGAGCAATGGCTGCTGCGCAAAGTCCGCGACACGGCCCCCGCACGACCCGCGCCCGCGGCACGCGCGGCCTTGCCTGGCAAGGCCGCCGCCATGCCGCGCCAACTGCGCCCGCCCCTGGCGACCCTGGCCGAACGCCCGCCGCCCGATGCCGGCTGGCGCTACGAAGTCAAGTACGACGGCTACCGCATGCTGTGCGAACTGCGCCCGGGCAGGGTGCGCTTCATCAGCCGCAGCGGCCATGACTGGACCGCCCGCATGCGGCCGCTGGCCGAGGCGATCGCCGCGCTGAAGCTGGGCCAGGGCTGGCTGGACGGCGAGGTGGTGGTGTTCGACCGTCATGGCATCTCCGACTTCCAGCTGCTGCAGAATGCGCTGGACGGCGAAGCGGACGGCCTGCGTTTCGTCGTCTTCGACCTGCCCTATTGGGAAGGGCGGGATCTGCGCGGCATGCCGCTGTCCGTGCGCCAGCACTGGCTGGAAGTGCTCCTGGAGCACGCGCCCGCGCCCTTGATGCTGACACAGCGGCTGGCGCTGGCCGACGTCCACGAGGCCAACCAGGCCTGGACCCAGGCCTGCCAGCTCCACCTCAAAGGCCTGATCGCCAAGCGCGCCGATGCCGCCTACCGCCCCGGCCGGGGCCACGATTGGCTGAAACTGAAATGCCGCCCGCGCCAAGAGTTCGTCATCGGCGGCTACACCCCGCCGTCCGGCGCGCGGCAGCATTTCGGCGCCCTGCTGCTGGGTCTGCGCCGCGGCAAGCGCCTGCAATACGTGGGACGCACCGGCACCGGCTTCACCGACGCCAGCCTGCGCCGGCTGATGGCGCGCCTGCGGCCGCTGGCGCAGGCCGACTGCCCCTTCGTGCAGCGCCCGCCCGACAGCGGCCAGGCCCATTGGGTCCGCCCCGAGCTGGTGGCCGAGGTCGCCTATGCCGGCGTCACCGCGGACCAGCGCCTGCGCCAGGCCGCCTTCATCGCCCTGCGCGAAGACAAGCCGGCCGCCCAGGTCGACGACCCCGCCCCCGAACCGCCCGCCCGACCCAGGAGGACAGCCATGCCCGACCGTATCGGCAAGATCGCCATCACGCATCCGGACCGCATCGTCCTGCGCGACCCCGACACGAGCAAGCTGGAGCTGGCGCGTTACTACGAGGCCATCGGCCCGCGCATCCTGCCGCATCTGCAGAAACGCCGCGTCGCCCTGGTCCGCTATCCGGACGGCGCCGACAAACCCGGTTTTTTCCAGAAGCACATCACCACGGACCTGCCCAAGGGCGTGAGCCGCGACGCCGCCGGCGACCTGACCATAGACAGCCTGGAGGGTCTCATCGCGCTGGTGCAGCTGGGCGTGATCGAGCTGCATACCTGGGGGTCGCGCGCGCCCAAGACCGAGGCGCCCGACCGCCTGACGCTGGACCTGGATCCCGGCGAAGGCGTGGACTGGCGCGCCATCGTCGAAGGCGCCCAGCTGGCGCGCGGACTGATGCAGGAGGTCGGCCTGGTGCCCTTTCTCAAATCCACCGGCGGCAAGGGGCTGCACTTGGTGGCGCCGCTCAAGCCCATCGCCGGCTGGGAGGATGTCAAGACGCTGGCGCATGGCCTGGCCTCGCGGCTGGAGAGCGTGCTGCCCGGGCGCTTCGTCGCCAACATGGCCAAGGCCAAGCGGCGCGGCCGCATCTTCGTGGACTATCTGCGCAACGGCAATGGCGCGACCGCCATCGCGGCCTTTTCGGTGCGTGGACGCGCCGGGGGCCCGGTATCCATGCCCCTGCCCTGGGAGCTGCTGGACGCCGGCGAGGATTTGCGCGGCCCGGCCTTCAATCTGCGCAACGCGCGCCAATGGGCCGAGACCCATCCCGATCCCTGGGCCGACTACGCCGCCAGCCGCCGCCAGGTCGGCCCGCGCATGCTGGCCCGCCTGGGCCTGGAGCCCGCGCAGGGCTGATGTCCCCCTGGCGGGGATGGCCGGCCTCAGGGCGCAAGCCGTTGGCGGCGCAGGCGCAGGGCATTGGCGATGACACTCACCGATGACAGCGTCATCGCCAGCGCGGCCCAGACCGGCGACAGCAGCAGGCCGAAGAAGGGATAGAGCAAGCCCGCGGCCAAGGGGATGCCGACCGCGTTATAGACAAAGGCGAAGAAGAGGTTCTGGCGGATGTTGCGCATCGTCGCGCGGGCCACCAGGCGCGCCCGCGCGATGCCCATGAGATCGCCCTTGAGCAAGGTGATGCCGGCGCTTTCCATCGCCACATCGGTGCCGCCGCCCATGGCGATGCCCACATCGGCCTGTGCCAGCGCGGGCGCGTCATTGATGCCATCGCCGGCCATGGCGACCACATGCTTCTGGCCCTGCCAGTGGCGCACGATGGCCGCCTTGTCCTTGGGCAGTACCTCAGCCTGCACAGCGTCGATCCCGAGTTCGGCGGCCACTGCCTGCGCGGCGGCGCGCCCGTCGCCCGTCACCATGACCACCTGGATGCCGGCCTCGCGCAAAGCGGCCAGCGCGGGCGGCGTGGACGCCTTGACCGCGTCGGCGATGGTCACATTGCCCACATAGCGGCCATCGCGGGCGGCATGCAAGACCGTCGCATGGCCCGCCCCGTCCTGCCCCTCGGGCAGGGCCACGCCGCGGGCCTTCAAGAAGCGCCGGCTGCCGCACAGAATATGGCGCCCGCGCACCCGGCCCTCCACGCCCAGGCCGGCCCAGGCATGGAAATCCTCCACCGGCCACAGCCCGGCCCCGCGCTCGCGGGCCTCGGCCACCAGGGCGGCGGCCAGGGGATGCTCGCTGGCGCGTTCGACGCTGGCCAGCTCGGCCAGCACCTGCCCGGCCTGCTCGCCGGCGACGGCCTGCAGGTCCCGCACACGCGGCCGGCCTTCGGTCAAGGTGCCCGTCTTGTCGACCAGCACCACATCGACCCGGGCCATCTTCTCCAGCACGGCGGCGTCGCGCACCAGCACCCCCATGCCGGCGGCCCGCCCCACGCCCACCATGATGGACATGGGCGTGGCCAGGCCAAGCGCGCAGGGGCAGGCGATGATGAGCACCGACACCAGGGCGATCAGGGCATGGCTGAAAGCCGGCGCCGGGCCAAGAAAGAACCAGGCGGCAAAGGCCAGCGCGCCGGCCAGCAGCACCAGCGGCACGAAGCGGCTGGCCACCATGTCGGCCTGGCGCTGCACCGGGGCGCGGCTGCGCTGGGCCTGGGCCACGAGCTGCACGATCTGCGACAGCAGCGTGTCGGCGCCGACGCGCTCGGCACGCATCAGCAGCGCCCCCTCCTGATTGACCGTGCCGGCGGTCAGCGGCTGGCCTTCATGCTTGGCCACCGGCGCCGGCTCGCCGCTGACCATGGCCTCGTCCACCGTGCTGCGGCCCTCGATGACCACGCCGTCGACCGGGATTTTCTCGCCCGGGCGCACGCGCAGCACATCGCCCGCCACCACCTCGTCCAGCGGCACCTCCCGCTCGCCGCCATCGGGCTGGCGCCTGACCGCCGTCTTGGGCGCCAGGTCGAGCAAGGCGCGGATCGCGCCGGAGGTGCGCTCGCGCGCCCGCAGCTCCAGCAACTGCCCCAGCAGCACCAACACGGTGATGACGGCGGCCGCCTCGAAATAGACCGCCACCGCGCCCTCGGGCCGGAACACCGGCGGAAACGCCCCCGGCACGAAGGTGGCCACCATGCTGTAGAGCCAGGCCACGCCCGTGCCCATGCCGATCAAGGTGAACATATTGGCGCTGCGATGGCGCAGCGATTCCCAGGCGCGGACCAGGAAAGGCCATCCGGCCCATAGCACCACGGGCGTGGCCAGGATGGCCTGCACCAGGTTGCCCGCCTGGGCGGAAAACGGCGGATGCCAGCCAAAGAGGTGGCCGCCCATTTCCAGCACGAAAATCGGCAGGGTCAGGAGCAGGCCGATCCAGAAACGCCGCGTGAAATCGCGCAATTCGGGGTTGGCTTGCCCGCCGCCGCCGGCGATCAGGGGTTCCAGGGCCATGCCGCATATCGGGCAGTGCCCCGGCCCCTGGCGCCGGATCTCCGGATGCATGGGGCAGGTGTAGACACCCGCCGCCAACGCTTGCGCCGGCGCCCGGCGGGGATGGCCGTGGTCGTGGGTAGGGTCTTGGCTGTGGTCCTGCTTGCCGGCTTGCGCCATGCGCGATCTCCTTTTTGGCCTGGCCTCACCTTAGCGGATGCCCAGGGGGGCCGGTCAAGCCGGCGCCAGCAAGGCGCATACCATCTCGACATGACCCTCGCGCCAATGGCGCTCCCGGGTCAGCGCGGCGTCGCCCGAAATCATGCCGATCACCAAGGCATGCAACACCGGGGAGAGCAGCAGCCAGACGTGCCGGGCCGCCTCGGGCCGGCACAGCCCGCGCCCGGCCGCCAGCGTAACCAGTTCGGCCAGGGCCTGCTGCTGGCGCCGGCTGTCGCTGCGCCAGCGATCGATCAGCTCGGGCAAGCGAGCGCCTTCGGCCATCAACAGCCGGAAGGTGGTCATCAAGGCCGGCTGCGCGAAGGCGCCATGGACGCTGTCGACAAAGCGCTCGGCCAGTTCGCGCAGGCTGCCGACGCCTTCGAGCATGGCCCGCGGATCGATGGGCGCGGGCTTGAGCCAGTGGTCCAGCAAGGCGGCCAGGACCTGCTCTTTGCTCGTGAAATGCCCATACAGCCCGCCCTTGGACAGCTGCGCCCGCCGCGCGATGTCGTCCATGCGCGTGGCGGCATAGCCGCGGGCCGAAAACTCGGCCAGCGCGGCGTCCAGTATCTGGCTGACGCGCAGCTCGGCCGGCAGGCGCCGGCGCTCCCTGGGACCATGGCCTTGTTGTGAAATCATCATCGGTATCGGACACTAGGGCCTGTTCATAGCAAGCCCATTACATACCGACTGGTCGGTCGTTACCTTGATTTGCGTCAAGGATGCCGCTGCGGGTTTGGCCGACAATGGTCCTGCGGGCCCACCCGTCCGCATCGCCGCGAGGCGTTTTCCCTACCCAGCGGCGCCCACCCGGCGCCGTGCAGCTGAAGGTGGCAGGCAGATGAGCAAGCGTACGCCCTCCCGACAAGGCACCACCGCCCTGGACACGGCAGCCAAGGCAGCGCTTGCGCGCTGGACCGGCTCGCTCTCGCCGGCGGCGGGCTTGCTGGCCTGGACCGATTGGGCCGCCCACCTCGTCACCGCGCCCGGCAAGCGCATGGCGCTGGCCGAGCTGGCGCTGCGCCAGGCCGGCCAGCTGGCCCAATACGCGGGACAGGCCGGGCAGCCGCAGACGGCGGACGCGGCCCCGATGCCGGCCCCGGACCGCCGCTTTGCCGACCCGGCCTGGCAGCAATGGCCTTTCAACCTCTACCAGCAACAGTTCCTGCTCGCGCAGCAATGGTGGGAAGCCGCCACGCGCGAGGTGCCCGGCGTCGAGCCGCATCATGCGCAGGTGGCCGCCTTCGCCGCGCGCCAATGGCTGGACATGCTCTCGCCCGGCAACACTCCCTGGACCAATCCCGTCGTCGTGCGCCAGACCTGGCAGGAAGGCGGCGCCAACCTGGCGCGCGGCGCGCGCAATGCCATCGAGGACGCGCTGCGCGAACTGGGCCGCCAGCCGCCGGCCGGCGCCGAACATTTCCGGCCCGGCAAGGAAGTCGCCGTCACGCCCGGCAAGGTGGTGTTCCGCAACCGCCTGATCGAACTGCTGCAGTATGCGCCCGCCACCGCGACGGTCCATCCCGAGCCGGTGCTCATCGTGCCGGCCTGGATCATGAAGTACTACATCCTGGACCTCTCCCCGCACAACTCGCTCATCCGCTACCTGGTCAGCCAGGGCTACACTGTGTTCTGCGTTTCCTGGAAGAATCCCGACGCGGCCTACCGCGACCTGGGCATGGATGACTATCTGGACGAAGGCATCCAGGCCGCGCTCAAGGCCGTGGGGGCCATCGTTCCCCGCCAGCGGGTGCACGCCACCGGTTATTGCCTGGGCGGCACGCTGCTGGCCATCGCCGCGGCGGCGATGGCGCGCGATGGCGACCGGCGGCTGGCCAGCCTGTCGCTGTTCACCGCCCAGACCGACTTCAGTGAACCCGGCGAGCTGGGCCTGTTCATCGATGAGAGCCAGGTCAGCATGCTGGAGGCCCAGATGGCGCGCACCGGCTATCTGCGCGCCGGCCAGATGGCGGGCGCCTTCCAGATGCTGCGTTCCTACGACCTGCTGTGGTCGCGCATGGTCAATGACTATCTGCTCGGCCGGCGTCGCCCGATGTCCGACCTCATGGCCTGGAATGCCGACGCCACGCGCATGCCCGCGCGCATGCACGGCCAATACCTGCGCCGTCTCTTTCTGGACAACGACCTGGCCCAGAACCGCTACGAAGTGGCCGGACGGCCGGTCATGCTCGGCGACCTGCGCCTGCCCATTTTCTCGGTCGGCACCGAAACCGACCACGTCGCGCCCTGGCGCTCGGTCTATAAGCTGCACTACCTGAGCCCCGCGCCGCTGACCTTCGTGCTGACCAGCGGCGGCCACAACGCCGGCATCGTGAGCGAGCCCGGCCATCCGCGCCGCGCCTACCGCATCCTGTGCCGGGCGGCCAACCAGCCCAGCCTCACCGCCGACGACTGGCTGGCCCAGGTGCCCCAGCAAGAAGGCTCGTGGTGGCCCGCCTGGGTGCAATGGCTGGACAGCCAATCGGGCCCGGCCCGCACCAAGCCGCCCGGCATGGGCGCGCCGCGCCGCAAGTTCCCGGTCCTGGGCGATGCGCCCGGCACCTATGTGTTGGAGACGTGAAAACATGACCCGTCGCCTGCTCAGTCTCGCGATCAGCGCCAGCCTGCTTTCGGGCTGCATGTCCCTGGCGCCGGAACACACGCGCCCGCCCCTGCCCGTGGCCGCCACTTTCCCGCAGCCGGGCGCCCCGGTCAGCGCGGCCATGCCGGCCGCCGCCGTGGACTGGCAGTCCTTCTATACCGACCCCGAGCTGCGCGGCCTGATCGCGCGCGCCCTGATCAACAACCGCGACCTGCGCATGGCCGTGCTGCGCGTCGAAGAGGCCCGCGCCGCCTACGGCATCCAGCGCGCCGACCAGTTCCCCACCCTGGGCCTGGCGGCCGACGCCGTGCGCCAGCGCACCCCGGGTGATCTCAGCATCACGGGCCAGCCGCTGACCGCCTCGCAATACCAGGTCGGCGTCGGCATGGCCTCCTGGGAACTGGACTTCTGGGGCCGGGTGCGCAATCTCAAGGACGCCGCCCTGGAAAACTACCTGGCCACCGACGCGGCGCGCCAGGCCGCTACCCTGTCGCTCATCGCGCAAGTGGCCGACAGCTATCTCACCCTGCGCGAGCTCGACGAGCGCCTGGCGCTCACGCGGGCGACCATCGCCAGCCGCGAGGAGTCGCTGCGCATCTTCCGCCGCCGCTTCGAGGTCGGCGCGATCTCCAAGCTGGACCTGACCCAGGTCGAGACGCTGTGGCAGCAGGCCAAGGCGCTGGGCGCCGAACTGGAGCGCACGCGCGCCGCCCAGGCCCAGGCCCTGCAGGAACTTGTCGGCCAGCCCATCGACCTGCCCGAGGCGCGCGCCGCCCTGGACGACGACGCGCTGATGCGCGAGTTGCCGGCCGGGCTGCCCTCTGACCTGCTGACCAACCGCCCCGACATCGTGGCCGCGGAACACCAGCTCAGGGCCAGCAATGCCAATATCGGCGCGGCGCGCGCGGCCTTCCTGCCGCAGATCACGCTCACCGGCGCCTTCGGCACCGCCAGCAGCCAGCTCGATGGCCTGTTCGACAGCGGCAGCCTGGCCTGGAATTTCGCGCCCAGCATCAACCTGCCCATCTTCGATGCCGGCCGCCGCCAGGCCAATCTCGAGCTGGCCCAGGCGCGCCAGCAGCAGGCCGTGGCGCAGTACGAAAAAAGCATCCAGACCGCTTTCCGCGAAGTCGCCGACGCCTTGTCGGCGCGCTATTGGCTGGCCGAGCAGGTCAAGGTCCTGCGGGCCACGGTCGATGCCCAGGCCGAGCGCGAACGCCTGGCCCGCCTGCGCTATGACCACGGCGCCTCGCCCTTTCTCGAAGTGCTCGACGCCCAGCGCGATCTGCTGGAGGCCCAGCAGCAATGGGTGCGCACCCGGCGCGCGCTGCTCTCCAGCCAGGTGGCGCTGTACGCGGCCCTGGGCGGCGGCACGCAAGCCCAGCCCGCCGGGCCCGCCACTCCCGAACATCCGTAACGAGGTCTCCCAAAGATGAATGCCCGCAAATTCCTGCCCCTGGCCATCGTCGCCGTCGCGGCCCTGCTCGGCTATTACGGCTGGCGCGCCCTGAATGACCGCGGCCCCGGCGAAGGCTTTGTCAGCGGCAACGGCCGCATCGAGGCCACCGAAATCGACGTGGCCACCAAGCTGGCCGGCCGCGTCGAGGACGTGCTGGTCAACGAAGGCGCCTTCGTCAAGGCCGGCGAGCCCCTGGCGCGCATGCAGATCGACACCCTCAACGCCCAGCGCGAAGAAGCCCGCGCCCAGCATCAGCAGGCCATCAATGCCGCGGCCAGCGCGCGCGCGCAGATCGCCTTGCGCCAAAGCGACAAGGTCGCCGCGCAGGCCGTGGTCGTGCAGCGCGAAAGCGAACTGGACGCCGCGCGCCGCCGCCTGGCGCGCTCGCAGACACTGTCCAAGGAGGGGGCCTCCTCCATCCAGGAGCTGGACGACGACCGCGCCCGGGTCAAGAGCGCCGAAGCCGCCGTGGCCGCCGCGCGCGCCCAGGTCACCGCCGCCGAGGCCGCCATCCAGGCCGCCCAGGCCGAAGAAGTGGGCGCGCGCTCGGCCATCGCCGCGGCCGAGGCCACCATCGCCCGCGTCCAGGCCGATATCGTGGACAGCGAGCTGCGCGCCCCGCGCGACGGCCGGGTGCAATATCGCGTCGCCCAGCCTGGCGAGGTGCTGGGCGCCGGCGGCAAAGTCCTCAATCTGGTGGACCTCTCCGACGTCTACATGACCTTCTTCCTGCCCGAACAGGCGGCCGGCCGCGTGGCGCTGGGCACCGAAGTGCACATCGTGCTCGATGCCGCGCCCCAGTACGTCATCCCGGCCTCGGTCAGCTACGTCGCCAGCACGGCGCAGTTCACGCCCAAGACCGTGGAGACCGCCAGCGAGCGCCAGAAGCTCATGTTCCGCGTCAAGGCGCAGATCAGCCCCGAATTGCTCCAGCGCCATCTCACCCAGGTCAAGACCGGCCTGCCCGGCGTGGCCTGGATCAAGCTCGATCCGGACGCCGAATGGCCCGCCGACCTCGCCGTCAAGGTGCCCTGATGAACGCGCCCGTCGCACGGCTGGAGCATGTCACCCTGCGCTACGGCAAGACCGTCGCGCTGGACGACCTGACTCAGGACATCCCGGCCGGCCGCATGGTCGGGCTCATCGGCCCGGACGGCGTGGGCAAATCCAGCATGCTGGCCTTGGTGGCGGGCTCGCGCGCCGTGCAGCAGGGCAAGGTCACCGTGCTGGGCGGCGACATGGCCGACGCCCGGCATCGCGACCAGGTCTGCCCGCGCATCGCCTACATGCCCCAGGGCCTGGGCAAGAATCTCTATCCCACGCTCTCGGTCGAAGAAAACCTGCAATTCTTCGGCCGCCTCTTCGGCCACGATGCGCAGGAGCGGCGCCGCCGCATCGACGACCTCACGCGCGCCACCGGCCTGGATGCCTTCCTGGAACGGCCGGCCGGCAAGCTCTCGGGCGGCATGAAGCAAAAGCTCGGCCTGTGCTGCGCCCTGATCCACGATCCCGACCTGCTCATCCTCGATGAGCCCACCACCGGGGTGGATCCGCTGGCGCGCGCGCAGTTCTGGGACCTGATCGACAAGATCCGCCAAGACCGCCCGGGCATGAGCGTCATCGTCGCCACGGCCTACATGGACGAAGCCCAGGGTTTCGAATGGCTCATCGCCATGGACGCCGGCCGCATCCTGGCCACCGGCACGCCGGCCGAGCTGCTGGCCGCCAGCGGCAGCGACTCCCTGGAGCAGGCCTTCATTGCCTTGCTGCCCGAGGAGAAAAAACGCGGCCACAAGCCCGTGGAGATCCATCCGCTGGCCATGGACGAGCAGGCCGACACCGCCATCGAAGCCCGCGACCTCACGATGCGCTTTGGCGATTTCGTGGCCGTGGACCACGTCAATTTCCGCATCCGCCGGGGCGAGATCTTCGGCTTCCTCGGCTCCAACGGCTGCGGCAAGTCCACCACCATGAAGATGCTCACCGGCCTGCTGCCGGCCAGCGAAGGCCAGGCCTGGCTGTTCGGCCGCGAGGTCGATCCGCGCGACATCGCCACCCGCCGCCGAGTGGGCTATATGTCCCAGGCCTTCTCCCTGTATGGCGAACTCACCGTGCGCCAGAACCTGGTGCTGCACGCCCGTCTTTTCCATGTGCCCGAAGCCGACATCCCGGCCCGCGTGCAGGAGATGGTCGAGCGCTTCGAACTGGCCGAGGTCCTGGACACCCTGCCCGAGAACCTGCCCCTAGGCGTGCGCCAGCGCCTGTCGCTGGCCGTGGCCATGGTGCATAAGCCCGAGCTGCTCATCCTCGATGAGCCGACCTCGGGCGTGGACCCGGTGGCGCGCGACAATTTCTGGCGCCTGCTGATCGCCCTGTCGCGCCAAGACCAGGTCACCATCTTCATCTCCACCCACTTCATGAACGAGGCCCAGCGCTGCGACCGCATCTCGCTGATGCATGCCGGCCGGGTGCTGGTCAGCGACACGCCCGAGGCCATCACGCGCCAGCGCGGCGCGGCCACGCTCGAACAGGCCTTCATCGACTATCTCGTCGAGGCGGGCGCCGGCACCAAGCCGCAGGCCGACAGCCAGGCGGCGGCCGAGATCACCACCGGCGCGCGCCAGCCGAGCCGCCTGAAGGGTTTTCATTTCAGCCGCGCGGCCAGCTATATGTGGCGCGAATCGCTGGAACTGCGCCGCGATCCGGTGCGCGCGACACTGGCGCTGGCCGGCTCGCTGCTTTTGATGTTCGTCATGGGCTTTGGCATCAGCATGGACGTCGAAGACCTGCGCTACGCCGTGCTGGACCGCGACCAGAGCGGCTTGAGCCAGAACTACGCGCTCAACCTGTCGGGGTCGCGCTATTTCATCGAGCAGCCGCCCATCGCCGACTACGCCGACATGGACCGCCGCATGCGCGCCGGCGAGCTGGCGCTGGCCATCGAAATCCCTTCGGGCTTCGCGCGCGACGTGCAGCGCGGCAAGGACGTGCAGATCGGCGTCTGGATAGACGGCGCCATGCCGCAGCGCGCCGAGACGGTGCGCGGCTATGTGCAGGGCATGCACCAGGGCTGGCTGCTGGACCAGGCGCGGCAACACTATGGCGCCTCGGCCCACCTGCCGGTCAGCATCGAATCGCGTTTTCGCTACAACCCCGACGTGCGCAGCCTGCCGGCCATGGTGCCAGCGGTCATCCCGCTGCTCCTTTTGATGATGCCCGCCATGCTCACCGCGCTGGCGGTGGTGCGCGAAAAAGAACTGGGCTCCATCATCAACCTCTACGTCACGCCGGTCACGCGGCTGGAATTCCTCCTCGGCAAACAGGCCCCCTATGTGGCGCTGGCCATGCTGAACTTCCTGCTCATGGTGCTGCTGGCCGTCACCGTGTTCGACGTGCCCATCACCGGCAGCTTCGCCACGCTGGCGCTGGCCGCCCTCATCTATAGCGTCATCTCCACCGCCATCGGCCTGCTGGCCTCGACCTTCACGCGCAGCCAGATCGCCGCCCTCTTCTTCACCATGATGGGCACCATGGTGCCGGCCGTGCAGTTCGCCGGCCTGATCAACCCCGTGTCTTCGCTGGACGGCGGCGGACGGCTGATCGGCCAGATCTATCCGGCCACCCATATGCTGACCATCACGCGCGGCGTCTTCAGCAAGGCCCTGCACCTGAACGACCTGTACAGCTCGTTCTGGCCGCTGCTGCTGGCCGTGCCGCTCATCCTGGGCGCCTCGGTCTGGCTCCTGAAGAAACAGGAGGGCTGAACCATGGGCCGCCATATCGCCAATATCTATCGCCTGGGCGTCAAGGAACTCTGGAGCCTGGCCCGCGACCCCATGATGCTGATCCTGATCGTGGTGTCC
>NZ_LRUJ01000031.1 GCF_001548475.1 Bordetella hinzii LMG 13501 | reverse complement strand
CCCGCCGATGGCGCTGACCGACAGCCGGGTCTCGCCCGGGGCGGCGCGGTGCGCGGCGGCCCGCCAGGCGTGCCCATAGGCCACTTCGATCGTCAATGAAATCCGTCCGTCGGCGCCTCGCTGGCTCTCCAGCGCGGCGCACAGGCGGTCGCGCCAGGCCCGGCCGGCCAGGCCCGGACGGCGCCCGCGCGCCGGATTGCCGCCCAGGGCGCGGACGTCCTGCAGCAGCTTCTCGGGCGTGGCGTAGGTCAGGGTCAGGATCTCCTGGTCCATGACCGGGTCGGCAAAACCGTTCTCGACCAGCAGGTCGCCGAAATCATGCATGTCCACAAAGGCCGGCGTGGCGGTGGCCAGCCCCGCCGCGTCCAGGGCGCCGCGCAGCTCGCGCAGCGTGGCCGGCCCCAGACAGGAAAACATGGCCAGGCCGCCCGTGCGCAGGACGCGCCGCCACTCCGCCAGCACCGCGTGCGGCGCCGGATGCCAGTGCAGGGCGAGGTTGGACCAGACCAGGTCAAGCGACTCGGGCGCCAGGCCGGTCGCGGCGATATCGGCTTGCACGAACTGGATCGGCGGCTTGCCGCGGCCAGTCAGCTTGCCCACCAGGGCCGACAGCCCGGCGGGCTGGAAGCGCTGTCGCGCGATCGCCAGCAGGGGCGCGCAGTGGTCCAGCCCTGTGTAGGCGGCCTGCGGATAGCGCTCGCGCAGCAGCGGCAGGTTATCGCCCGCGCCGCAGCCGGCATCCAGCATGGCTTGCGGCTGCAGGCGGATATAGCCCAGCCTGCCCATCATGCGGCTGGCGATCTCCCCGTAAAGAAACTGCGCCGGCGCCAAATCGCCGCGCCGGGCGAACTGGCGGCTGACGTCCAGGGGATTGATGGGCAGGTCGGGCAGTGACGAAGGCTGGGACATGAGCATGCAGTGGCGGGCGGCAGGCGCGCGCCGGTATGTTTAGATGGCGGACCGAGCGTTCGCCGCCGACATTATGGCCCATCCCCCATCCGTCCCCTGGTATAAGCCCTGCCGGCTGTCATGGCGTTGGCCCACCGCCTGCCCGCTGTGCGCGGGCCAGGCGGCGGGCGGCCGCCTCTGCCGCGGCTGCGCGCGCGATGTCACGGCCTCCATGCGCGGACACACCGCGCGCTGTCCGGCCTGCGCGGCGCGCCTGCCCCGGGCGGGCGGCCCGCTGTGTGCGTCCTGCCTGCGGCGGCGGCCCCGCTTCGGGGTCTGCGTCGCGGCCTTCGACTACGCCTTTCCCGGCGACGGCCTCATCCAGGCATACAAGCGGCAGGGCCGGCTGGGCCTGGCGCGGGCCCTGGGCCTGTTGATGGCGGGTGCCTGGCGGCGCCGGGGCCGAGCCGGCGCCGTAGTGCTGGTGCCGGTGCCTGCATCGGCCGCCGCGTTGCGGCGGCGCGGGTTCAATCCGGCGGCCGAGCTGGCCGGTGTGGCGGCGCAAGGTCTGGGCCTGCCATTGCGGCGCCACGGCCTGCGCCGGGCACGCGAGCGCGCCCCGCAACGCGGACGCGGGCGCCGGGCGCGTTGGCGCGGCCTGCGTGGCCTGTTTGTCGCCGACGCCGGCCTGGCGGGCCGCGACATCCTGCTGGTCGATGACGTGGTCACCACGGGCGCGACCGCGCATGCGGCCGCGCTGGCCCTGCGCCGCGCCGGGGCGCGCTGCATCGGCATACTGGCCGCGGCCCGCACGCCGGCGCCGGGCTGGCACAATACCCCCTGAATGCCGCTCGGCCCCCATTGTTGTCATCATGTTCCACGTCATCCTCGTCTGCCCCGAAATCCCGCCCAACACCGGCAATGCCATCCGGCTTTGCGCCAATACCGGCGCGCAACTGCACTTGGTGCGGCCGCTGGGCTTCGAATTGGACGACGCGCGCCTGCGCCGCGCGGGGCTGGACTATCACGAATGGCAGCCCATGAAGGTCCATGACGATCTGCCTGCCGCCCTGGCGGCCACGGGCGCGCCGGCCGCGCGCATCTTCGCCATGACCACGCAGGGCGCGCGCAGCGCCGCCGGCATGCAATACCAGCCCGGAGATGTCTTTGTCTTCGGCAGGGAGACCGCCGGCCTGTCGCCCGAGCATGTGGCGCTGTTCGCGCCCGCGCAGCGCTTGCGCCTGCCCATGCGGCCCGGCCAGCGCAGCCTCAACCTGTCCAACGCCGTGGCGGTGACGGTGTTCGAAGCCTGGCGCCAGCAAGGCTACGCGGGCGGCGAATAGACAAGGGGCCGTCAGGCCCCTTCAGACGATCAATCCAGCGACAGGTTCAGGCTCTCGATCACCCGGTCCCAGCGCGCCTTTTCGTCGCGGATGCGCTGGGTGAGCGCTTCGGGCGTGGACGGGGCCGGCGTGAAGTACTGCAGCAGCAACTGCTTGCGCACCGCCTCGCTGTCGATGATGCGGGCCAGCTCGCTATTGAGCCGTTCGACGATGGGCGTGGGCGTGCCGGCCGGCGCCAGGATGGCGTTCCATGAAATCGCCTCGAAACCCGGATAGCCTTGCGAAGCCATGGTCGGGATGCCGGGCAGGGCATCGCTGGGCTCCAGGCTGGTGATGGCCAGCGCCTTCACGCGGCCATCCTTGACCTGCGGCATGGCGATGGCCGGCACCATGAAGCCCGCCTGCACGTCGCCGCCGATGATGGCCGAGATCACTTGCGGAAAGCCCGGGTAGGGAATCTGCGCCAGGTCGATCTTGGCTTCCTGCTTGAACATCTCCATGGCCAGGTGGGCCGAGCTGCCCGGGCCGACCGAGCCATAGTTCAGCGCGCCCGCGCGCTCCTTGGCCAGTTTCACGAAATCCTGCAGGTTGTCGGCACCCAGGTTGGCGGGCACGGTCAGCACATTGGGGCTGGTGGCGACCAGGGTGATAGGCGCCAGGTCCTTCAGCGGGTCATAGCCCAGGGTGCGCTTGTACAGGGTGGGGGCGGTCACCAGCGGACCATTGATCGTATAGAGCAGGGTGTAGCCGTCGGGCTTGGCCTGCGACACGATGCGCGTGCCGATGTTGCCGCCCGCGCCCGGTTTGTTGTCCACCACGATGGATTGCTGCAAGACCTGCGACAGCGGCTCGGCGATGGTGCGGGCCAGCAGGTCGGGCGACGAGCCGGGCGGGAAGGGCACCACCAGGTGGATGGGGCGCTCGGGCCAGGCCGCGTGCGCGGCCAGCGGCAGCATGACGGTGGCCAGGCCCAGGCCCAGGCGGCCGAACAGGCGTGCGAAAGACATGGAAGACTCTCCTCGGGGTTGTTGTTGTAGACGCGCGTGAATAGGGGGGCGGGGTGGTCCGGCCTCAGCGGGTGGGGTTGCTTTCGGCGGGACCGGGGCCTTCTTGGCGCGCCTCGCGCGCCAACAGGGCGGAAACGGCGGTCATGGGCGCCACGCCCTCGAACAGCACGGCGCACACGGCCTCGGTGATGGGCAGCTCGACGCCCAGCGAACGCGCCCGCTGCAAGGCGGCCCGGGCGCAGCGCACGCCCTCGGCGGTGATGCCGCTGGCCAGGATGTCCTCGAGCTTGCGGCCGGCACCGATCTCCAGGCCCACGCGGCGGTTGCGCGACAGCTCTCCCGTGGCGGTCAGCACCAGGTCGCCCAGGCCCGTGAGGCCGGCAAAGGTGTCGGCGCGCGCGCCCAGCGCGGCGCCAAAGCGCGTCATTTCGGCCAGGCCGCGGGTGATGAGGGCGGCGCGGGCATTGGTGCCCAGCGCCAGGCCGTCCGAAATCCCGCAGGCCACGGCGATGACATTCTTCAGGGCCCCGCCCACCTCGACGCCGGCCACGTCCTGGCTGGCGTAGACACGTACCGCGCCGCCATGCAGGGCGGCCGTGGCCGCGCGGGTGACGCGCGCGTCATCGCTGGCCACTGTAAGCGCCACGGGCAGGCCTTGGGCGACTTCGCGGGCAAAGGACGGGCCGGACAGCACGCCGCAGGCCAGCCCGCTCATGCCGGCGGCGGCTTGCCGCGCGATCTCGTGCGGCAGCCGGGCGGTGTCGGTCTCGAAACCCTTGCAGGTCCAGACGATAGGCGTGTCGGCCATGCCCAGCGTCGGCAGGCGCCGGGCCAGTTCGGCCATCATGGCGCTCATGCCAGCCACGGGCACGCCGAGGATGATGAGGGCGTGGTCGGGGTCACTGCCCAGGAAGGCCAGGGCGTGGTCCAGGTCGGCGCTGAATTGCAGCGCGGCCGGCAGGGCCACGCCGGGCAGATATCGGGTGTTTTCGCGCTCGGCCTCCAGGCGCTGGGCCTGGGCCGGGTCGCGCGCCCACAACAGGGTGGGATGGCGGCGGGCGGCCGCCGCCGCCAGGGCCGTGCCCCAGCTGCCCGCGCCGAGAACGGCGACGCGCAGGGCGGGGGAGGGGGGGCGGGCCATGGCGGGAGGGACTTACTGGCGGGTGGCGCCCGGCGGCAGGATGATGCCGGACTCGCTCCCGTTGGCGGGCTTGTCTTGCTGCTGGGCCATTTCGGCCAGGCGTTGCTCGTACAGGGCCTGGAAGTTGACTTCGGTCAGATGCAGGGCCGGCAGCGAGCTGCGGGTGATCGCGTCGGCCACGTTGGCGCGCAGATAGGGGTAGAGCATGGTCGGGCAGACGATGCCCAGGATGGGGTCCATCTGCTCGGGCGGGATGTTGGCCAGTTCGAAGATGCCAGCCTGCGTGCCCTCGACCAGGTACAGGACCTTGTCGTTGACGCGGGTCGTGACGGTCACGGTGACGGTCGATTCGAAGACGGTATCGGCCAGGCGCTGGCCGCCGACATTGATGGTCACTTCGACCGCCGGGCCTTCCTGTTCCAGGAAGATGTGCGGCGCATTCGGCATTTCCAGCGACAGGTCCTTTAGATAGACGCGCTGGAGATTGAAGGCGGGCGCATCGGAGCCGGTTTGCTGGGTGTTTTGGTCCTGATCGGCCATGAGAGATTCCGGTTTTATAGGGTTGTAAGGCTTGAGAGAAGCCGTTGGCGGTTGCCGTCAGCCGTTTAACAAGGGAAGCAGACCACCGGCGCGGTCCAGCGCCTGGAGGTCGTCGCAGCCACCCACGTGGGTGTCGCCGATGAAAATCTGCGGCACCGTGCGGCGGCCCGTGCGCTCGATCATGGCATCGCGCTGGGCGGGTTCGCGATCGATCTGGATTTTCTCGATGTCGGTGACCCCGCGTTGGCGCAGCAAAGCCTCTGCCCGGGCGCAGTACGGACAGTAGTCCTTGCTATACATAACAACTTTTTGCATGGCTTCCCTCCATCGAAAGCAATATGGGACTCATTGAATGGCCCGGGGCTTGCCGTGTCAGCCTTTTTGCGTGACCGGAAGATTGGCCGCGTACCAGGCGCGCATGCCGCCTTCCAGCGTCTTGACGTCGGTCAGGCCCAGGGCCTTGAGGCGCTGGGCGATGCGCGGCGCATTGCGGCCCTGTTCGCAAACCACGATGAGCGGCTTGTTCTTGGGCAGCGAGGCCGCCTTCTTTTCGAGCTCCTCGGCCGGGACGCTGCGGGCCTGGGCGATATGGCCGGCCTGGAACTGCTCGGCCGCGCGCACGTCGACCCAGACGGCGCCCTGTTGGTTGACCAACTGGATGGCCGCGTTGGTGTCCAGGGCCGAGCCGCCGCGGCCCTTGCGCAGGCTGGTCACCAGGAGCATGCCTCCCGAGGCCAGCGCCACGACGACGATGAAGATATTGTTCTTGTCGATCAAAAATTGCAGAAAATCCACGAGACATCCTGAAGTGCGGCGCCCTGGACGCCCGGATTTCCGACGCGCGGCGTCGGGTCGGGCGGCTTTGGGGCCAGATGGCGACGGCCCGGCAGCATACCGCGCCGGGGGGGCTAAGCCTGGGGCAAAATCACTCAATTATAAAATGAGCCTATTGTTCACCTCCAACCTGCGCGATTTGCGCCTTTGACCATGTACAAACTCGTCCTCATGCGCCACGGTGAAAGCCAGTGGAATCTGGAAAACCGCTTCACCGGCTGGACCGACGTCGACCTGACCGAAACCGGCCGCGAACAGGCCCGCAAGGCCGGCGAACTGCTCAAGCGTGAAGGTTATGTGTTCGACCTCGCCTACACCTCGGTGCTCAAGCGCGCCATCCGCACCCTGTGGATCGCCCTGGACGCCATGGATGCCATGTACACCCCGGTCGGCGTGAGCTGGCGCCTGAACGAGCGCCACTACGGCCAGCTGCAGGGCTTGAACAAGGCGGAGACGGCCGCCAAGTTCGGCGACGAACAGGTGCTGATCTGGCGCCGCGCCTATGCGATCGCGCCCGAGCCCCTGGACCTGGACGATCCCCGCCATCCGCGCTTTGACAGCCGCTACGCCAAGATCCCGGCCGAGCAGCTGCCCGCCACGGAGTGCCTGCAGGACACCGTGGCCCGCGTGCTGCCCTTCTGGAACGACTCCATCGCGCCGGCCATCCGGTCGGGCCGCCGCGTCCTGATCGCCGCCCACGGCAACAGCCTGCGCGCCCTGATCAAGCACCTGGACAATATTTCGGATGACGACATCGTCGGCGTGAACATCCCCACCGGCCAGCCCCTGGTCTACGAACTGGACGAGAACCTGCGCCCGATTCGCCATTACTATCTGGGCGATGCGGCCGAAATCGAAGCGGCGATGGCCGCCGTGGCCGCGCAAGGTAAGGCAAAGAAGGACTGATTGCATGCGGTTCGCAGCGGGTTTGCTGGGTATGGCCGTCGCGGCGTGGGTGCCGCTGGCGGCGCAGGCGGCGCCAGGCGATCTGGCCAACCGCCAGTCGGAGGCCGAACGGCAGCAGGCGGCGCTGCGCAATCGCATCGATTCCTTGCAGAAAATGATTGACGAACGCGAAGCCGCCCGCAAGGAGGCGGCCGACGCGCTCAAGGCATCCGAGTCCGCGATCTCCTCCATCAACCGGCGGCTGCGTGAGCTGGCCGACAGCAGCCGGCTGGCCGAAGGCGACCTGGCCTCGCTCGAAAAGCAGATTGCCCACCAGACCGAAGTCTTGCAGCAGCGGCGCACCCAGCTCGCCGACCAGCTCAAGGCCCAATATACGAGCGGCCTGTCTCCCTGGACCGAACTGCTCTCGGGCGGCGATCCCCAGGAGCTCGGCCGCAATCTGGGCTACCTGGAATACGTCTCCCGGGCCCGCGCCCAGGCGGTGACCGAAGTGCGGCAGGACATCGACCGCCTGACCGCCCTGCAAAAGCGTGCCGACGCCCGGCGCGAGGACCTCCAGCGCCTGACCACCGAGACCGCCAACGAGAAGCAGGCCCTCGTGGCGCAGCAGAAAGAGCGCGCGACCCTGTTGGCGAAATTAGAGGGGCAGATAGAAGCGCAGCGCGCCGAGGCGACCCGCCTGGGCCGTGATGACCAGCGTCTGTCCCGCCTGATCGACGATCTGGGCGTCGCCATCACCCGGCAGGCCGAGGAAGAGGCCCGCCGCCGCGCCGCCGAGGAAGCCCGGCGCAAGGCCGAGGAGGCCCGCAAGGCCGAAGAAGCCCGCAAAGCCGAGGAGGCCCGCAAGGCCGAACTGGCCCGCAAGGCCGAAGAAGCCCGCAAGGCTGAAGAAGCCCGCCGGGCCGAGGCCGCCCGCAAGGCCCAGGAGGCCCGGCGCAGCCGCGATGCCGAGGAGGCCTCGCGTGTGCGGGAACAGGCCGAGGCGGCGCTCGAGCGCGGACGCGGCCCCTCCGTGGTGGCCGATCCCGAAGGGGCCGGGCTCAGGCCGGCCGATACCACCCATCCGCGCCTGGTCGAGTCGCGCGAACCTGCCGCGGCCAAGCCTGTCCAAGCGGTAAAGCCGGAACCGGAAGCGCCCGCCCGGCCCGTCGCGCGCGAAGACGCGCGGCCCCTGGTGGGCGGCGGCAGCGGCCTGCGCCGCGGCCTGCCGCCGCCGGTGCGCGGGCAGGTACAAGGCCGATTCGGCGTGAGCCGCCCCGACGGCGGCGTCTGGCGCGGTATCGTTCTGCGCGCCCCGGAGGGCACGGCGGTCAAATCCGTGGCGCCCGGCACCGTGGTCTACGCGGAATGGCTGCGCGGTTTTGGCAATCTGATCATCGTGGATCACGGCCAGCAATACCTGACGGTCTACGCTTACAACCAGAGCCTGCTCAAACGGGTGGGCGACCGCGTGGCAACGGGAGATACTATTGCTACAGTGGGGGCTACCGGCGGCCAGGTGGAATCGGGCCTATACTTTGAAATTCGCCACAGTGGCGCCCCGGTGGACCCAGCTCAGTGGCTGGCCCAATAAATCGGGCATCAAAATCAGGATGTGTGCATGAGCACTCGCAAGTTTCGCGGTTTCGGTCTGGTCGCCACGGGCATCGTGGCAGGCATACTGCTGAGCGTGGGCGTCACCGCGGTCGCACAGCGGGGCAGCCCCTTGCCACTGGACGAATTGCGCCAGCTGACCAATGTCTTTGCCGCGATCAAGAACAACTACGTTGAGCAGGTCGACGACAAGACCCTGATCAGCAATGCGATCTCGGGCATGGTGTCCAACCTCGACCCGCATTCGGCCTACCTCGACGCCGACGCCTTCCGCGAAATGCAGACGGCCACGCAAGGCGAGTTCGGCGGCCTGGGCATCGAGGTCGGCGCCGAGGACGGTTTCGTCAAGGTGATTTCTCCCATCGAAGACACGCCGGCCGCGCGCGCCGGCATCATGGCCGGAGACCTCATCATCAAGATCGACGACACCCCGACCAAGGGCATGTCGCTCAATGACGCCGTCAAGCTGATGCGCGGCAAGCCCAAGTCTCCGATCACGCTGACCATCATGCGCGCGGATCGCCCGCAGCCCATCGTGGTCAAGATCGTGCGCGACATCATCAAGGTGCGCAGCGTGCGCAGCAAGATGCTGGACGACGGCGTGGCCTATGTGCGCATCGCGCAATTCCAGGAAAAAACCGGTCCGGACCTGGCCCGCCACCTGAATGAACTCGGCGCCAAGGGCGCGCCCAAGGGCCTGGTGCTCGACCTGCGCAACGACCCGGGCGGCCTGCTGACCAGCGCCATCGGCGTGGCGGGCGCCTTCCTGCCGCCGGACGCGCTGGTGGTCTCCACCGATGGCCGCACGCCGGATTCGCGCCACAAGTACCTGGCGACGCCGTCGGAGTACGCGCGCGGCGAAGGCAATTACCTGAGCGGCATCCCGGGCTGGACCAAGACCGTGCCCATGGTGGTGCTGGTCAACGTCGGTTCGGCCTCGGCCTCCGAAATCGTGGCCGGCGCGTTGCAGGATCACAAGCGCGCCAAGGTGCTGGGCAACCGCACCTTCGGCAAGGGCTCGGTCCAGGTCATCCTGCCGCTGTCCGAGACCACGGCGGTCAAGCTCACCACGTCGCGCTACTTCACGCCCAGCGGCCGCTCCATCCAGGCCACCGGCATCGAGCCGGACTACGTCGTGGCCGACACGGCCGATGGCGACCTGTTCCGCCTGCCGCGCGAGGCCGACCTGCAGCGCCATCTGTCCAACCAGCAAAGCCCGAACGCCGAAGTGAAGTCCGATCCCAGCGAGAACCCCGACACGCCCGCGGGCAAGGTGTTCGAGTTCGGCGGCAAGGACGACTTCCAGCTGCTGCAGGCCATCAACCTGCTGCAGGGCAAGGCGGTGCAGAAAGGATCGGCCCGCGCCCAGGCCAAGGCCGATATCAAGCCCAATGCATCGGGGGCGACGCAGCGCATGACGATCACGCCGTCCGGAGTCGAACCCGCCGGCAAAAAATGAACGATCAGCAACTGCTGCGCTATGCCCGACACATCCTGCTCGACGATCTCGGCATCGAAGGGCAGGAGCGCTTCCTGGCCGCAAAAGTCCTGATCATCGGCGCGGGCGGGCTGGGTTCGCCCGCGGCGCTCTATCTGGCCACGGCCGGCATCGGCCACATCACGCTCGTGGACGACGACATCGTCGAGCTGTCCAATCTGCAGCGCCAGATCCTGCACACCACCGCCAGCCTGGGCCGTCCCAAGGCCGAGTCCGGCCGCGAGATGCTGGCGGCCTTCAATCCCGAGGTCGAAGTCCAGGCCAGGGTGGAGCGCCTGCAAGGCGAGAGCATGGCCCAGGCCGTGGCCGCCGCCGATATCGTGCTGGATTGCTGCGACAACTTCGCCACCCGGCATGCCATCAACCGGGCTTGCGTGCGGCATCGCAAGCCCCTGGTCTCGGGGGCGGCCATCCGCTACGACGGCCAGGTCAGCACCTATGACCTGCGGCGCGACGACGCGCCCTGCTATCACTGTCTTTTTCCCGAGTCTGACGAGGCCGAAGACATCAACTGCGCCACCACGGGCGTGCTGGCCCCGCTGGTGGGCATCATCGGCACCACGCAGGCCGCCGAGGCGCTGAAACTGGCCTCGGGCCTGGGCCAGACCTTGGCCGGCCGCCTGCTGCAGCTGGATGTGCGCAGCATGCAGTGGCATAGCGTCAACGTGCCCCGCGACCCCGACTGCCCCGTCTGCCGCCACCGTTGAGCCGATGGCCTGGACAGGCAGGATCGCCAAAAGTTATCAGATAACCTGAAATCTTCCGGCTATAATCCGCCCATGCAAACCAGGACACTGACCGAGCAGGTCTCCCGCCAGCTGGCCGACGAGATCGGCCGCGGGCGATATGCCGTAGGCGAAAAACTGCCTTCGGGCCGGGCGCTGGCCGAGCGCTACGGCGTGAGCGCGGCCGTGATACGCGAGGCGACCGAGCGCCTGCGCACCCAGGGTCTGGTGCGCACGCGCCAGGGATCCGGGTGCACCGTGATCGCCCGCACGGGCGCGCAGGGTTTCCAGGTGCCGCCGGACGTCGGCCTGGATCGCGCGGCCCTGGGCGCCGTTTACGAGTTGCGCATGGATCTGGAGGCCGGCGCGGCCGCGCTGGCGGCCCGGCGCCGCGACGCGGCCGACCTCCAGGCCATGCAAGCGGCGCTGTCGGCGCTTGGGCAGCATCTCGAAGACCCGGTGCAGGGCAGCGAGCATGACGTGGCCTTTCACCTGGCGATCGCCAGCGCCACGCACAACGATCACTATCGCCGCCTGCTGCAATACCTCAATCTGCAATTGCGCCAGGCGGTGACCGCCGCGCGCGCCAATACTGCCCGCCAGCAAGGCCTGGCCCGCGCCGTGCACGGCGAACACATCGCCGTCTTCGAAGCCATCCAGGCGGGCGACGCCGATGCCGCCCGCGGCGCGGCATTGCGCCACTTGCACAATGCCGCCGGCCGGCTGCAACTCGATTTCTCCCTTACCGCCTGAAGCCATGAGCCAAAACACTTTTGCCGAACGCCTGACCGCCGCCCTGGGCCCCGATGTGGTGCTCACACGGCCCGACGATATTGCCCCCTGGCTGGCCGATTGGCGCGGCATGTACAAGGGCCAGGCCCAGGCCGTGCTGCGCCCGCGCACGACCGGGGAGGTCTCGCGCGCCTTGGCCTTGTGCCAGGCCGAAAGCGTGCCCGTGGTGCCGCGCGGCGGCAATACCGGTCTATGCGGCGCGGCCACGCCGGACGCCTCGCCCGCCAACGTGGTCCTCAGCCTGGACCGCATGAACGCCATCCGTTCCATCGACACCATCGCCAACACCATGGTGGCCGAGGCCGGCTGCATACTCGGCAACCTGCGGCGTGCCGCCCAGGAGGCCGGGCGGCTTCTGCCCCTGAGCCTGGCGGCCGAAGACTCCAGCCAGATCGGCGGCAACGTCGCCACCAATGCGGGCGGCGTCAATGTCGTGCGCTACGGCATGACGCGGGAGCTGGTCCTGGGCCTGGAGGCGGTGCTGCCTACCGGCGAGATCTTCCACGGCCTGCGCACGCTGCGCAAGGACAACACCGGCTATGACCTCAAGCAGCTGCTGATCGGCTCGGAAGGCACGCTGGGCGTGATTACCGCCGTGGCGCTGCGGCTATTTCCGCGCACCGACGTGCGTACGGTCGTCCTGGCCGCGGTGGACTCGCCGGCGCAGGCGCTCTCGCTCTACGAGCTCCTGTTCCAGGCCTGCGGCGCGCGGTTGCAGGCGTATGAATTCTTCACCGGAGATTGCCTGGATCTGGTGCTGCGGCACGCCGAAGGCGTGCAGGAGCCGTTCGCGCAGCGCTATCCGGGCTATGTGCTGATGGAGCTGGCCGACACCGAAGACGAAGCCGCCTTGACGGCCCTGCTCGAGAAGGTGATCGGCCGGGCGCTGGAAGAAGGCCTGTGCCTGGATGCCGCGGTATCGGCGTCGCTGGCGCAATTGCAGGCCCTGTGGAAGCTGCGTGAAGAGATTTCCGAGGCGCAGCGCGCCGACGGTCCGCATCTGAAGCACGATGTGTCGCTGCCCATCGAGAAAATCCCCGACTTCATGCACAGCGCCCAGCAACGGGTGCGGGAGCTGGACCCCGGCATCCGCTTTTATATCTTCGGGCATTTCGGCGACGGCAATCTGCACTACAACCTGTCACGCCCGGAAGGCGCCCCGCGTGACTGGGCGGCCCGGGACGGCGCGCGCGTGACCGACGCGGTGCTCGACGAAGTCCATCGCTACGGCGGCAGCATCAGCGCCGAGCACGGCATCGGGCAGCTCAAGCGCGACCACTTCCTGCATACCAAGGATCCGCTGGAGCTGCGCCTGATGGCGGGCATCAAGCGACTGGTGGATCCGGCGGGGATCATGAATCCCGGCAAGCTGCTGTAATCCCCACGGCAAGGCAGGCCTCTCGGGGCCATGCCGTCCGTGGCGGCAATAATAAACCCGGCGGGCCAGGGCCCGCCTCATTCCAGAGGTAGAGACAACATGCATGCGAATTACATCGGTGGCGCCTGGGTGGAAGGCACCGACGCCCGGCCGAATATCAATCCCTCCAATCTGGCCGACGTCATCGGCCACTACGCGCAGGCCGATGCCGCGCAGACGCGCCAGGCCATCGAGGCCGCCGTGGCCGCATCGCGCGAGTGGGCCTATGCCACCGGCCAGCGCCGCGCCGACGTGCTCGATGCCGCCGGCAGCGAGATCCTGGCGCGCCGCGAAGAGCTTGGCCGCCTGCTGGCCCGTGAAGAGGGCAAGACCCTGCCCGAAGCCATCGGCGAAGTCGTGCGCGCGGGCAATATCTTCAAATTCTTCGCCGGCGAAGCCATGCGCGTTCCGGGCGAGAAGCTGCCCATGGGCCGCCCGGGCATCGATGCCGAAATCACCCGCGAACCCGTGGGCGTGGTGGGTATCATCGCCCCGTGGAACTTCCCCATCGCCATTCCGGCCTGGAAGATCGCGCCGGCCCTGGCCTACGGCAACACCGTGGTGTTCAAGCCCGCCGACCTGGTGCCGGCCAGCGCCTGGGCCTTGGCCGAGATCCTCAGCCGCGCCGGGCTGCCGGCCGGCGCCTTCAACCTCGTGATGGGCCGGGGTACCGTGGTGGGCCAGGCCATCCTGAGCGACCCCCGGGTCAATGCCATCAGCTTCACCGGCTCGGTATCCACCGGCCGCCGGGTGCTGGAGGCCGCCATGCCGCGCATGGCCAAGGTGCAGCTCGAAATGGGCGGCAAGAACCCCATGGTCGTGCTGGACGACGCGGACCTCAAGGTGGCCGTCGAGGCCGCCGTCAACGGCGCCTTCTTCTCCACCGGCCAGCGCTGCACGGCGTCGAGCCGCCTCATCGTACAGAAAGGCATCTATCCGCGCTTTGTCGAGGCAGTACAAGCCCGCATGGAAGGCCTGAAGATCGATGACGCGCTGTTGCCCGGCACCGACATCGGCCCGGTGGTCGACCAGAGCCAGCTCGACCAGGACCTGAACTACATCGCCATCGGCCGCGACGAAGGCGCCCGCCTGGCCACCGGCGGCGTGCGTGTCAAGCGCGCCACCGAGGGCTTCTTCCTCACGCCGGCGCTATTCACCGATTGCAGCAACGAGATGCGCATCAGCCGCGAGGAAATCTTCGGGCCGGTGGCCGCCGTCATTCCGGTCGACAGCTTCGAGGAGGCCCTGGCCGTGGCCAATGACACCGAGTTCGGCCTGTCGGCGGGCATCTGCACCACCTCGCTCAAGTACGCCACGCAGTTCAAGCGCGAAGCCCAGGCCGGCATGGTCATGGTCAATTGCGCGACGGCAGGCGTGGACTACCATGTGCCGTTTGGCGGCCGCAAGGGCTCGAGCTACGGCCCGCGTGAGCAGGGCCGCTACGCCGCCGAGTTCTACACCACGGTCAAGACCGCCTACACGCAGGCCTGAGCGCTTGCGCGGGCAAAGGCCGCCCCCGTTGGGGGCGGCCTTTTGCCATGTGGAGCCTTAACCGGCTTGTGGTTCGCCGCGGGTCTTCCACAGCGAGTACAGGATGCCGGCGGCGATCAGGCCGAAAGTCACCGACAGCGAGAGGGTGGCGGGCACCTTGCCCACCAGCCCGTGCAGGAAGATCTTGCCGCCGATGAACACCAGCACCAGGGCCAGGGCGTACTTCAGGTAATGGAAGCGGTGTATCAGGGCCGACAGCGCGAAGTACAGGGCGCGCAGGCCGAGGATCGCGAAGATATTGCTGGTGTAGACGATGAAGGGGTCGGTCGTGATGGCGAAAATGGCCGGCACCGAGTCCACCGCGAACAGCAGGTCCACGAATTCGATCAATACCAGGGCCAGCAGCAGCGGCGTGGCAAAGCGCAGCTTGCGTTGGGTCGCCGGGTCGGTTTCCACCACCGTGAAGGCATTGCCGCGCAAGCCGTCGGTCACGCGCATGCGGCGCTTGAGAAACTTGAGGATGGCGTTGTTCTCGATATCGGGCGCTTCGTCCACCATGCGCCACATCTTGACGCCGGTATAGACCAGGAATGCGCCGAACAGATACA
The DNA here is from genome assembly GCF_001548475.1 of Bordetella hinzii LMG 13501. GTDB lineage: Bacteria > Pseudomonadota > Gammaproteobacteria > Burkholderiales > Burkholderiaceae_B > Bordetella > Bordetella hinzii. The sequence continues at coordinate 46,881 of NZ_LRUJ01000031.1, read as the reverse complement.
TCACCCAGCCGAACTGGCTCACCAGCGCCGTGCCCAGGCCGATCATGATGGCGCGCAGGATGATGACGCCGAGGATGCCCCAGAACAGCACCCGGTGCTGGTAGCGGCGGGGGATGGCGAAATAGGTGAAGATCAGCGCGATCACGAAAACGTTGTCCATGGACAGCGATTTTTCGATCAGAAAGCCCGTGTAGTAGGCCATGCTGCTCTCGGCGCCCATCTGCCACCAGATCCAGGCGCCAAAGGCCAGGGCGGCCGCGATATAGCCGGCCGACAGCAGCAGGCTTTCGCGCACGCCGATCTCGCGCTCCTCTTTGTGCAGCACGCCGAGGTCGAAGGCCAGCAAGGCCACGACCACGCCCAGAAACAGCAGCCAGCTCCACACCGGCGTGCCAAGGAAATCGTTCAGAAAGAAAGTCATCAAGGCGTCCATGCTTTACCTCGTCTCGGAAGGTTGCCATCTTCCGGCCGTGGAGCTTCCCTATAAATCAGCCTGAAATTGAGTTATGGTTCGGAAAAACCGAAGTGAAATCCCATGCTCAATTACCGGCATCTTTACTATTTCTGGGCCGTGGCCAAGGAGGGAGGCTTTGCGCGCGCGGCCGAGCGCCTGGACATGGCCATCCAGACCATCAGCGCCCAGGTGCGCGAGCTCGAGCGCAATCTGGGACATCAATTGCTCAAGCCCGCTGGCCGCGGCGTGGCCCTGACCGAGGCGGGCGAGGCGGCTTTCGCGCGCGCCGAGGAAATCTTCCAGATCGGTCAGCAGCTGGCCAACGATGTGCGCGCGGCCGCCACGCGGCCCATGATGCGCTTGGCTATCGGCCTGTCCGATGGTATTTCCAAGCTGGCCGTCCATGCCCTGTTGGGCCCCATCCTGGACACGCCCGACCTGCGCCTGACCTGCCACGAGGGCGAGGTCGACGAGCTGTTGGGCGAGCTCACCCGCCATCATCTCGACCTGGTGCTGACCGGGCAGGGTGCGCCGCCCAATCCCAATCTGCGCCTGATCAGCGAGCGCCTGGTCTCGGCCCCGGTGGATTGGTATGGGCCGGCGCGCTGGGTGCGCCGCGGCGATGTCGCGGCCTTTCCGCACACGCTGGCGCGTGTGCCGGTCCTGTTGCCGACCGGACATTCGGTGTTGCGCCAGACACTGGACCGCTGGTTCGAGGAGCAGGGCATCGTGCCGCAGATCGTGGCGGAATTCGAGGACAGCGCCCTGATGGCTGTCTTCGCGGCCCGCGGTCTGGGCGTCTTTCCCTTGAGCCGCATGGGCGGGGAGGACGTCCGCCTGCTCCATGGGCTGCGCCCCTTGGGCCGCTGCGAGGACGTCCACGAAGAAATCCACGCCATCCGTACCCGCCGCGGGCAGCAGCATCCCTTGCTGCGGCGGATACTCGAACAGGCCAGGACTTCGGTTTTTTCGTAGCTTTCATTCTATTTGTTCTGGTTTTTCATCGGCCACGGCGCCGCTATGCTGGTTTTTTTGCGGAGCTGTCATGAAAAAACTCATCTGGCTGTCCTTTGCCGTGCTGGCCGGCCTTTGGACCCTCACCATCTGGCTGCTGCTGCGCCTGAGCGACTGGATGCTGGGAGCGATCGCCTCGGCCAACCTGCCCGGCGGCGCCGCGCAGGTGCCGGACTGGGCCGGGCCTTGGATGGACGGCCCCTGGATGCCCATGCTGCAGCAGGTGCTGCTGGACCTGGCCCAGGCCGTCAATGCCGTGCTGCCCATGGCCGGCGGCCTGTCGGCGGTGATCGGCGTCGTGGGATGGATCTTCTGGGGCGGCATCATGCTGGCCCTCTTGGCCGTGGCGGCCGGCCTGCATTGGCTGGCGGCCAGAAAAAAAGCCGCCCTTTGACAGGGCGGCTCCGGGGACCGTGGCCGGCCGCTTAGCTGCGGTGATAGACCTCGGCGCCCTTTTTCACGAACTCGACCGCCTTTTCCTGCATGCCCTGGGTCAGGGCCTGCTGTTCCGACAGGCCTTGGCTGGCGGCATAGTCACGCACGTCCTGCGTGATCTTCATGCTGCAGAAGTGCGGGCCGCACATCGAGCAGAAGTGCGCCACCTTCATCGAATCCTTGGGCAAGGTCTCGTCGTGGAACTCGCGCGCGGTGTCGGGGTCCAGGCCGAGGTTGAATTGGTCTTCCCAGCGGAACTCGAAGCGCGCCTTGGATAGCGCGTTGTCGCGCACGGCGGCGCCGGGGTGGCCCTTGGCCAGGTCGGCGGCATGGGCGGCGATCTTGTACGTGATGATGCCGTCCTTGACGTCCTTCTTGTTGGGCAGGCCCAGGTGCTCCTTGGGCGTGACATAGCACAGCATGGCGGTGCCGTACCAGCCGATCAGCGCCGCCCCGATGCCCGAGGTGATGTGGTCATAGCCGGGCGCGATGTCGGTGGTCAGCGGCCCCAAGGTATAGAAGGGCGCCTCATGACAGTGCTCCAGCTGCAACTCCATGTTTTCCTTGATCATCTGCATGGGCACGTGGCCCGGGCCTTCGATCATGACTTGGACATCGTGCTTCCAGGCGACCTGGGTCAGTTCGCCCAGGGTCTTGAGCTCCGCGAACTGGGCCTCGTCGTTGGCGTCGTAGCCCGAGCCGGGCCGCAAGCCGTCGCCCAGCGAGAAGCTGACGTCATAGGCCTTCATGATCTCGCAGATTTCCTCGAAACGCTCATAGAGGAAGCTCTCCTTGTGGTGCGCCAGGCACCACTTGGCCATGATGGAGCCGCCGCGCGAAACAATGCCCGTCATGCGGTCGGCCGTCATGGGGATGAAAGGCAGGCGCACGCCGGCGTGGATGGTGAAATAGTCCACACCCTGCTCGGCCTGCTCGATCAGCGTGTCGCGGAAGATCTCCCAGGTCAGCTCTTCGGCCTTGCCGTCGACCTTCTCCAGCGCCTGGTAGATCGGCACGGTGCCGATGGGCACGGGAGAATTACGGATGATCCATTCGCGCGTTTCATGGATGTGCTTGCCGGTGGACAGGTCCATGACGGTATCGCCGCCCCAGCGGATGGCCCAGGTCATCTTCTCGACTTCTTCGCCGATGCCCGAGCTGACGGCGGAATTGCCGATGTTGGCATTGATCTTCACCAGGAAGTTGCGGCCGATGATCATCGGCTCGATTTCCGGGTGATTGATGTTGGCCGGAATGATGGCGCGGCCGCGCGCAATCTCATCACGCACGAATTCCGGCGTGATGGCGGCCGGGATGGCCGCGCCGAAGGATTGGCCCGGGTGCTGGCGCAGCAGTCGGCGGGCCAGCTTCTCGCCCTCCGGACCGCTGGCGCGCAGCGATTCGATGTATTGCTCGCGGCGCAGGCTTTCGCGGATGGCGACATATTCCATTTCCGGCGTGACGATGCCGCGGCGGGCATAGTGCATCTGGGTCACGTTGGCGCCGGCCTTGGCGCGCCGGGGCGGGCGGCGCAGGTCAAAGCGCATGGCCGTCAGCTTGGGATCCTCCAGGCGCGCGCGGCCGTATTCGCTGGTCGGGCCGTCCAGGATCTCCACGTCGCCGCGCTCATCGATCCATTGCCGGCGCACTTCCGGCAGGCCGCGGCGGATGTCGATCTTGGCTTGCGGATCGGTGTAGGGGCCGCTGGTGTCGTAGACGGTCAGGGGAGGATTGTGCTCGCCGCCGAACATCGTCGGCGTATCTTGCTGCTCGATTTCCCGGAAGGGCACGCGGATATCGGGCCGGGAGCCGACTTCGTAGATCTTGCGGGACTTGGGAAGCGGGGCGACGGCTGCCGCGTCGACCTCGGCCGTGGCGGCCAGGAACTTCGGGTTGGCATTCATGGAAAGCTCCAAAGAAAATGGAGCCGAATCGGGATCTCCTTCCCGGCGGGCACTGCCCCCGGGAAAGACGCTCCCAGCATCGGCATTATCCGTACTGGTACGAAGGGACTCTCTCAACACGCGCGCCTTGCGGCGCGCGAGTACCCCTGCGTGACCCGCAGTATAGGCCGTATTGGGTCTTTACATCTGGAAGCAGTCCGGCGTGAAGCCACGTAATATGGCCCTGTAAACTTTCTCCATGGGCCAGGCCAAGTCCTCCTGGTACGCAAGCCAACCTCAGAAGGAATCCATCATGCAACTGACTATGCGAAAACTTGCACCGGCAGCCTTGATCGCGGTCTTGGCGCTGGCGGGATGCGCGGCCCCGAAGGGGGGAGACAAGACGGCGGCGAGCAGCGAACAGGGCACGACGGCCGCCCCGGCCCCGGCGGCCACCAGCGCCGTGGTCGAGTTCTATATCGCCACGACCGACGCCGATCCCTCCCTGACGCCGGTCAAGGTCTCCGATGGCACGCTGTATCTGCAGCGTATGCCGGTGCTCACGCGCGCCGACCTGACCGAGGCCCAGGCCCTCGTGGATCGCCAGGGCCAGAACTTCGTCGGCCTGCGCTTTAGCGAAGCCGGCACGCGCAAGCTGACCGAAGTCAGCACGCAGAACGTGGGCAAGATGCTGGTGCTGGTCATCGACCGCGAACTCATCGCCGCGCCGCGCATCGCCGAGCCTCTCAACAAGGGCGTGCTGGCCTTCGGCGTGCCCACGGCCAATGCCGCGACTTCCATCGCCGCCAGGATCCGCGGCGACGCCGCGCCCGCGGCGGCGCCGGCGCCGGCTTCCGTGCCGGGCGCGCCCAAGCGCTAAGGCAAGGCGTCATCGCCTCAAGGCCCGCCCTTGCCGGCGGGCTTTTTCATGGCGGCCTCCTCCGGCGGCCATTCCAGGCAGGCCCTGATGTAGGTGTGGATCAGCCGGTCCAGAATGAACTGGTCGCGGGGATGCAGGGCCGGCGCCTGTGGGGCGGGCTCTTGCAGCTCCACCACCCCTCTGAGATCGCGCGGGCCGGCGCCCGTCTCCAGCCAATCGAGGTGGACGTGCAGCGCCCGCGCCAGCCGGCGCGTCGCGCGGCTGCTATGTCGGCGTCCGCATTCATAGCTGGCGATGGCGCTTTGTGAAAGGCCCGCCACACGCGCCAGGGCCTGCTGCGTGTAACCCCGCAATACGCGAGCTTCTCTCAATCTGTCTGAAAAGGTGTTCACGCCGGGATTGAAGCGTGAGCCACGCTTACCTTGGTGTTCAAATCAAGCACCTACGTGATTGGCGGGGGTAGAAGCGCGGGTGAGCCGGACGCAGCGTAGTAGCGACAGTCGACGGGCCGCAGGGTCAGCGGGCTTTTCTGGGCCGGGCAGGGCGGGAAGGCTGGCTGGGTTCGGCCTGGCAGGCCTCGATAAAGCTGCGCACCGTGTTTTCCAGCAGGCGCTGGTCGCGCTTGGACAGCGCGGCGATGTGCGCCGGCGTCACCGTCCGGAAAGGCCAGGGCGCGTTGCCGCCCGACATCTCGGGCGGGGGCTCGGCCAGCGAGGCGCCGGGATCCATCGGGCCTCGGCCCATTTCGAGCCAGTCCAGGCTGACATTCAACACCAGCGCCAGGCGTCGGACAGACCGGCTGCTCAGGCGCTGGCTGGTTTCGTAGCTCCCGATGGCGCTTTGCGACAAACCGCATGCGCGTGCGAGATCCTGCTGGGTGTAACCCCGCAATGCACGCGCTTGTCTCAATCGGTCTGAAAAAGTCTTCACAGGCTGATTGAATCGTGGGATTAAATTACTTTGGTGATTAATTAAACCACTTATGTGGTTTGGATAACGTCACTTGAACCTACCCACCCTGATGCAATCTTCTCGAGATATGGATGCAGGACAGCCATCATTCTGGAAAGTGGACAGCGCGGATGGCCGTGTGCTGAGGACCCCGGTCCTGGCGCTGGTCAACTGCCAGGGAGCGGCACTGTCCACCAGCGATCAAGACTACCTGGAGACGGCCTTTCGGCGCGGCGGCTGGCTGGTGCACAGCATAGCCATCGACGGCGACTGGCAGCTCAAGCTCGGCGAACTCACGCCGGACGTGCTGCTGGTGCGCAGCGGGGCCGCCGGGACCGCCTGCGTTACGCACATTATCAGACTGGTGAAAGAGCGAGGGCAGGGCGTGTGCGTGGCAGTGCAGTACGGCGACGTTGCGCCGGGCCTGCGCATCGCCGCCCTCAAGGCCGGGGCGGACCTCTGCTTCAGCCTGACCGACACGGGCGGTCCATGGCTGGCGGCCGAACTGCTGGCCGTGGTCCAGGCGGCGCGCCGCTCCCGCAGCCTGGGTCTGTCGCGGGGCTGGAGCCTGAGCGACACGCGGCGCACGCTGTTCGGGCCGGAGGGCGTCACGTTGCCGCTGACGCCCATCGAGGGCAAGTTCCTGGCCGGTCTGTTTGCCTCGCCTGGCTGTTGCGTGCGGCGCAGCGCCAATGCTCAAGGTATGCAATCCCGCCGCCTGGACGTGCTGGTTTCGCGGCTGCGCAGCAAGGCGCGGCAGGCCGGCGTGGACCTGCCGTTGCGCGCCGTGCGCCACTGGGGGTATATCTTCCTGTCCGAACTGACCGAACAGCCCTGAACCGGGGCTATTCGGTGATTACGAGGTTGTCACGGTGCACCAGCTCCGGGTCCGTCATGCTGCCCAGGATGTGCGTGATCTGCGATGACGGATGGCGCATGATGCGGCGCGTATCCGAGGACGAATAATTGACCAGTCCGCGCGCGCATTCCCGGCCCGCCGCGTCCACGCAGGCCACGACGTCGCCGCGCTCGAACTCGCCCTGCACCTCGGTCACGCCGATGGGCAGCAGGCTCTTGCCTTCATTGAGCAGGGCGCGCACGGCGCCTTCGTCCAGCACCAGGCGCCCGCGCAGGCGCAGGTGATCGGCCAGCCATTGTTTGCGCGCCGACCACACCGGCAGGGCCGCCTGCAGTTCGGTGCCGATGCATTCGCCTTGCGCCAGGCGGGTCAGGACATTGCGTTCCCGCCCTGAAGCGATCACGGTATGGGCGCCGCTATGGGCGGCGCGCTTGGCCGCCAGGATCTTGGTCAACATGCCGCCCGTGCCCACGCCGCTGCCGGCGCCGCCGGCCATGGCTTCCAGGGTCGCATCGCCCGCCTGGGCATGCGAGATGAAACGGGCGTCGGGATTCTTGCGGGGATCGGCCTCATAAAGGCCGCGCTGGTCGGTCAGGATGATGAGGGAATCTGCCTCGATGAGGTTGGTGACCAGCGCGCCCAGGGTGTCGTTGTCGCCCAGGCGGATTTCATCCGTGACCACGGTATCGTTCTCGTTGACGATAGGCACCACGCCCATGCGCAGCAGTGCAAACAGCGTGGAGCGCGCGTTCAGATAGCGATGGCGGTCCGCCAGGTCTTCGTGGGTCAGCAGGATCTGCGCGGTGCGCAGGCCGTGTTCGGCAAAGGCGGCTTCATAGGCCTGGCACAGGCCCATCTGGCCCACCGCGGCGGCAGCCTGCAGCTCGTGCATGACCGACGGGCGCTTGCGCCAGCCCAGGCGGGCCATGCCTTCGGCGATGGCCCCGCTGGAAACCAGCACAACCTGCTTGCCCTGCTTGTGCAGGGCCGCGATCTGGGCCGCCCAGTGGCTGACCGCCGCGCGGTCCAGGCCGCGGCCTTCATTGGTGACGAGAGAGGATCCGACTTTGGCAACCAGGCGGTTGGCCGAGGCAATTACCGAGATAGGGGTGGCAGTCATGGTGATGACCAGGGAGGTTTCGAGGGCTGGCCGCGCCGGCGGCCGTTGACGCGGGACGGAGTTTATTCGTCACCGCCAGGCGGCAGGCCGCGCGTCGTATCGAAACGCGGGTCCTCGTGCACGTAGCTGCCGTCCGCCTTGTCCTGGTCGATCTGGTCCTTCTGCTTCTCGGCGTCCAGGTAGTCCTGCAATGCCCAGATCAATTCCTGGGTGCCTTCACCGTTGAGACCGGAAATGCCGAATACCGGTCCCGTCCAGCCGAATGCCTCGCAGAAGCGCTTTTTCATGGACACCGGATCGGCGACCATGTCCAGCTTGTTCAGGACCAGCCAGCGCGGCTTGGCGGCCAGTTCCGGATCGTAGCGGCGCAGTTCCTCGACGATGGCGCGGGCATTGTGCACCGCGGCGTCGACGGGATCGGCATCGGGATCCGGGCTGGAGACATCCACCAGGTGCAGCAGCACGCGGGTGCGCGCCAGGTGGCGCAGAAAGAGATGGCCCAGGCCGGCGCCTTCGGAGGCGCCTTCGATCAGCCCCGGGATATCGGCAACCACGAAGCTGCGCGACGGCGAGGTGCGCACCACGCCCAGATTGGGATGCAGCGTCGTAAAGGGATAATCGGCGATCTTGGGGCGCGCATTGGAAATGCGGCTGATCAGGGTCGATTTGCCCGCATTGGGCAGGCCCAGCAGGCCTACGTCGGCCAGGACCTTCAACTCCAGGCGCAGGCGGCGCTGCTCGCCTTCCTTGCCCGGGGTCCACTGGCGCGGCGCGCGGTTGACGCTGGACTTGAAATGGATATTGCCCAGGCCGCCCTGGCCGCCGGCGGCCAGCGTGACCTGCTCGCCATGGCGGTTCAGGTCGAACAGGACTTCGCCGGTATCGGCGTCATGCACCACCGTTCCCACGGGGACGCGCAGCGTGATATCGGGCGCGGCCGCGCCATACTGATCGGAGCCGCGGCCGTTCTCGCCATTCTTGGCGCGATGCAGGCGCGCATAGCGGAAGTCGATCAGGGTATTGATATTGCGGTCGGCCACGGCAAAGATGCTGCCGCCGCGGCCGCCATCGCCGCCGTCCGGGCCGCCGCGGGGGATGAATTTTTCGCGGCGAAAGCTCGCCACGCCATTGCCGCCTTTGCCGGCGATCACTTCGATGGTGGCTTCGTCAACGAATTTCATGGTGCGTGTACACGGATAGAAAGCCGGCGCGGTGCCGCGCGGCATGGGGAATATTCTGCCTGAAAACAAAAGGCCCTGCCGGGTTGCGGCAGGGCCCTCGCGTTCTGGTCGGAGCGCCGATCAGTTGGCGGCTTCCACCCAGACGGTGGCTTTGTTCAGCGCACCCTTGGTGCCGAACTTGACCTTGCCGTCCGCCAGGGCGAACAGGGTGTGGTCCTTGCCCACGCCCACGTTCACGCCGGGGTGAAAGCGGGTGCCGCGCTGGCGCACGATGATCGAGCCAGCCAGGATTTGCTGGCCGCCGTACACCTTGACGCCCAGGCGCTTCGATTCTGAGTCGCGGCCGTTGCGAGTTGAGCCGCCGCCCTTTTTCTGTGCCATGTTTTAGCTCCTGCTAAAAAACCGTGAATCCATTAAGCCGTGATGGCTTCGATGCGGATTTCGGTGTAGTTCTGACGGTGGCCCTGACGCTTCTGATAGTGCTTGCGACGGCGCATCTTGAAGATCTTGACCTTGTCGTGCCGGCCATGCGCAAGAACCGTAGCCTTGACCACAGCGCCGGCGACGAGAGGCGTGCCAACTTTCAGCTGGTCGCCTTCGCCCACGGACAGCACTTGGTCCAGGGTGATTTCTTGCCCAATGTCAGCAGGTATCTGTTCTACCTTGAGTTTTTCGCCAGCGGCAACGCGATACTGCTTGCCACCGGTTTTTACGACCGCGTACATGGGGTTTTCCTTAAAAGAAAGAGCAGGATGTCAGCCATCCCTGATCGGCCTCGAAATTCCAAAGCCGAGCCCATGATTCTAGCCCGTGACCTAGGGGATGTCAAAAAATCGCTTTTGGCTTAAGGGCTTAGGCGTCGCGTCCCGGGCACACCGTCGATAAAATGGGGGCGGTCCCCAGCTTTCGGGAGCCGCTTCCCGCTCGGGCGGCCCGTCTCGGACAGCCCGTATAATCCCCCGGAAATCCACTGCCCCTGGCGGTGGCCTGGCGGTAAGAGCCCTCCAAACGGCTCGTTTCACAATCCGGATACGTCTTGAATCTCCCCGCGCTCATTGCCCCCATTGTTGACGATATGAAAGCCGTCGATGCGGTTATCCGCGAGCGGCTGAACTCCGATGTCGTGCTGATCCGCACCATCGGTGACTACATCATCGGTGCGGGGGGCAAGCGGATGCGGCCGGCCATGGTGCTCATGGTGGCCCGCGCCCTGGGCTACCAGGGTACGCATCATCAACTGCTGGCCGCCGTGGTCGAGTTCATCCACACGGCCACCTTGCTGCATGACGACGTGGTCGACGAATCCGACCTGCGCCGCGGGCGCCAGACCGCCAATGCCGTGTTCGGCAATGCCGCCAGCGTGCTGGTGGGCGACTACCTGTACTCGCGCTCCTTCGAAATGATGGTCGAGGCCGATTCCATGCGGATCATGCGGATCCTCTCGGAAGCCACCACCGTCATCGCCGAGGGCGAAGTGCTCCAGCTTCTCAACGTCCACGATCCGGATGTGTCCCAGGAGCGTTATCTGCAGGTCGTGCGCTACAAAACCGCCAAGCTGTTTGAAGCCGCCGCCCAAGTGGGCGCCGTGCTGGCCGGCGCCACCCCCGAGCAGGAGGCCGCCGCCGCGGCCTACGGCCGCCATGTGGGCACGGCTTTCCAGCTCATCGACGACGTCCTGGACTACAGCGGCGATGCCTTGGCGCTGGGCAAGAACGTGGGCGATGACCTGCGCGAGGGCAAGCCCACGCTGCCCCTGATCCGCGTCATGGAGGTTGGCACGCCCGCGCAGCAGGAATTGATCCGCAAGGCCATCGAGACCGGCGATGCCGACTTCGCCGCGGTGGCCGTGGCCATCCAGGAAACCGACGCGCTGGCCCATGCCCGCCGGGCCGCCGAAGCCGAGGCCCAGAAAGCGCGCGAGGCGATTTCCGTCTACCCGGTTTCCATTTATCAAAAATCTCTGTTAGAATTCTGCGCTTTCGCGGTGAACAGAGATCGCTAGATCCGAGGCGCATGCGAAAATTGCGAAAGCGTCGCTGAAGCAGTGGCGGTGGCCCTAGCGGTAGCCGTGGACGCTTCAGCGAGGAGTTGATAGAAAATCGGGGCGTAGCTCAGTCTGGTAGAGTACTGCGTTCGGGACGCAGGAGTCGGAGGTTCGAATCCTCTCGCCCCGACCAATCTTCAACGGTCAATTCAGTAGTTTCAGGGTGTGGCGCCGCCGCACCCATCGGCAAGAGCCGGCACCGCCCATGCGCTGCCGGCTTTTTTGCGTCCGCGCGGCCAGCCCATGGGCTGGCGTAGCGGCATGCAGGCCGTTTCTGTGTTTCCTGTGCGCTTGTGAGCGGCCTGCCGGGGCGGGCCTGGCCGCGCCACGCTTTTCGGATTCATTGACGGCTGTGGGCCCGGATTTTCATTGATACCTTAGATCGCAAGCCGCAACGGCTGATCGATATCTGGCGATCATGGGAGATCCGATGAGCAGTTTACAAAAGTGGGTGGGGCGCAATCGGGCGCCTCGTGTTCAGATCACCTACGACGTTGAAAACGGCGGGGCCATCGAAAAACGCGAGTTGCCCATGGTGGTCGGCGTCATGGCCGATCTGTCCGGCCATCCCGCCTCGCCCCTGCCCAAACTCAAGGAGCGGCGCTTCGTCGAGATCGACCGCGATAACTTCGACGAGATTCTTGCCCGCATCGGCCCCCGGCTGGACCTGAGCGTGCCGGATACGGCCAAGGGGCAGGGCAATCTGCGGGTGGTGCTCGAATTCTCCCGGTTTGCCGACTTCCATCCTGAAAGCTTGGTGCAGCAGGTGCCGCGCCTGAAGCGCCTGCTGGAGGCCCGCCACCAGCTGCGCGACCTGCTGGCCAAGCTGGATGGCAATGACGAGCTCGATTCCATCCTGGACCGCGTGGTGCGCAGCACCGAAGAGCTCAAGGTCTTGCATGACGAGGTTGCGCAGTCCGATGCTGCCTCGCCCGCCGAAGCGCCGGCCAGCGGCGCCGAACCGAGCTGATACGGCGACCCCCGTCCCCCGTTTCCTATCAAGGTGGTAAATCCATGGCTACTGAAAATACGCCGGACACGGCCGATGCGCCGACTCTCGCGGCAGCGCCCGCAACAGCCGAGCTTCCCCTGCTGGACCGCATCGTCCTCGAAGGCAATATGGCGGTCGAGCCTTCCCAGAGCGGCTACGCCAAGCAGTTGATCGGGCAACTCGCCACGCAGATCCTGGACGAGGGCATGCGTACCAGTCCGGACAAATCCGTTGTGGCGATGATCCACGAGCGCATCGCGGAAATCGACGCGCTGTTGTCGGATCAGCTCAATGCCATCATGCACGATCCGGCCTTCCAGCAGCTCGAGGCGGCATGGACGGGCCTGCATGATTTCGTGTTCGGCACGCAGACCAGCTCACGCCTGAAGCTGAGGCTGCTCAATGTCAGCAAGAAAGACCTGCTCAAGGATCTTGAGAACGCGGTCGACCACGATATGAGCGTGCTGTTCAAGAAGGTATACGAGGACGAGTACGGCACCTTCGGCGGCATTCCCTATAGCCTTCTGATCGGCGATTACCAGTTTGGCCGCCACCCCAAGGACATCGCGCTGCTGGAGCGGATCTCTCGCGTGGCCTCGGCGGCGCACGCGCCTTTTGTCTCCGGCGTGTCGCCCAGCCTGTTCGACCTCAAGTCCTTCACGGACATGGGTGTGACGCGGGACCTGTCCAAGGTGTTCGAGAGCGCCGAGCTGGCCGCTTGGCGGCACTTCCGCGAAAGCGAGGACTCGCGTTATGTGTGCCTCGTCCTTCCTTCCTATGCAGCGAGGCTGCCCTATGGGCAAGCGCAGCAGCCGGTCGAGTCCTTCAATTTCGAGGAAGATGTGCAGGATGCCGAACACGGCAAATACTTGTGGGCCAATGCGGCCTACCAGCTCGGTCTGCGAATTACCTCGGCCTTTGCCCAGTACAGCTGGGCCACCGCCATACGCGGCGTCGAAGGCGGCGGCCGCGTGCAAGGCATGGCCGCCCATGCCTACAAGACCGGCGAGGGCGATGTCGCGATCAAATGCCCCACCGAAGTCACGATTACGGATCGCCGCGAAAAAGAGCTGAGCGACCTCGGTTTCGTCGCGTTGGTCAATGCCAAGGGAAGCGGCGAGGCGACGTTCTTCGGCAGCCAGACTGTCAACCGTCCCAAGGTCTACAACACGCCCGCGGCCAACGCCAATGCCCAGCTGTCCGCACGGCTGCCCTATGTGTTGGCGGCGTCGCGATTCGCGCACTATATCAAGGTCATCATGCGCGACAAGATCGGCAGCTTCCAGTCGCGCGCCGATGTCGAGCGCTACCTCAATAATTGGATCGCGGATTACGTCCTGATCAATCCTTCGGCCTCGCATGAGCAAAAGGCCAGTTATCCGTTGAGCGAAGCACGGGTGGATGTCACCGAAGTCGCGGGGCGGCCCGGCGCCTATCGCGCGACCTGCTTTCTCAAGCCGCATTACCAGATGGAAGAGCTCACCGCGTCCATCCGCCTGGTGGCCGACCTGCCCGCCGCGGCGGCCTAATCTCAAAGACTACGTGATGGCCTCGCACGGCCCCTAGGAATCCCCCCATGAACATTTACCTGAAGATCAAGGACATCAAGGGCAACAGCTCGGTCGACCCGTACGAAGGGTGCATCGTCCTGGAAAGCTTCTCCCTTGGAGTATCCCAGCCGATGACACTGGATGTCGGCAACTCCGAACGCACGCTGGGCCGACCCGATTTCCGGCAGTTGGTCTGCGCCAAGCAGGCCGATCAATCCAGCCCCGCCCTGATGGGCGCCTGCGCTGGCGCGAAGAAGCTGGGCGAGATCGAGCTGATCGTCTCGCGCAATGCCGATGACAAATCCCTCGGGCGCATGATCATCACAATGGGCAACGGCATCATCTCCAGCTATGACGTCAGCGGTGGCGGCGGCATGGAGACCGACAGCTTCACCATCTCGTTCACCAGCATCAAGTACGAGTACACGCAGCAGGGGCCCACCGGCGAGAAGCTAGGCAATGCGTCCATGGGCTGGGACCTCGCCGCCAACAAGCCGCTTTGACGGTGTGCGCCAAGCGGTGTCGCGCTACTTTCTTCCCTTGCTGGATCGGCTCTCGGCCGACGCTCCTGATCCGGTGGGGCAGGAAGCTTTGCATGCCTCTCTGGTCAGGGAGCTCGAGCGTCTGTTCACGACGCGCTCCTCCCGCCCGCTGGAAAGCGACATGGCGCCAGACGACGGTTGGGAAGCTTATGGCATACCGGACTTTTCCAGCCAGATGTTGCGCTCGCAGAACGAGCGGGAGGCAATAGAGGCGCGGGTGGCGCACGCGGTTCGCCGCTACGAGCCCAGGCTGGCCGATGTAGAGGTCGTTTTTTCCTTTCCGGATGACGATGTGCGGCGCGGCCATTTCGTGGTCTCCGGACGGTTGATCGCGCAGTCGCAAGCGCCGCATGTGAGGTTCGAGATCGCCTTGAGCACTGTGGCGTGACGCGGCGTGGCCTACAGATCTATGCAGAGTGACGACATCCTCAGGTACTACCGGCGAGAAATGGCCTATCTTAGGCAGCAGGCGGCGGACTTCGCGCAGCGTTACCCGAAGGTGGCGGGCGGGTTGCTGCTGCACGGCGGCGAGTCGCCTGATCCGCACGTCGAGCGGCTGCTGGAATCTTTTGCTTTTTTGTCGGCCCGGGTGCATCGCGAGATTGACCAGGCCGTTCCGCAGCTGGCGACAGCCTTGCTGGAAAATCTCTGCCCCGCGCTGGCCCAAGCCGTGCCTTCGATGTCCGTGGTGCAGCTGCGGCTGGACGCAAGTCAGGGCAAGGTGACGGCGGGCTTTCCGCTAGCCCGGGGGACCGAGCTGGTGGCGCGCGCCAGCGGCGGGCAGACCTGCCGCTTCCAGACGGCCTGGGACAGCGAGCTTTGGCCTTTGAGGCTGGGTCAGGCGCGCCTGCTGGACGAGCAGACGCTATCGCTGGAATTGTGCTCGGAGGCCGGCGCGCGGCTGTCTGAGCTGGATATACGGCGCTTGCGCGTGCACGTCAGTGGCGATTGGATGGAGGCCGCACCCCTCTACGAATGGCTGGTCGCCGGCGTGTTGCGCACCAGCTTGGTCGGCGAGACTTCGCGCCATGAGGCGGGCGACTGGCGCGAATTGGGCTTCGAGGCGGACGAGGATGTCCTGCGCCTTGAGGGATACGGACATCCGGCCCATACCCTGCTGCGCGAACTCTTTGCCTTTCCGCGCAAATTCCATTTCTTCGAGCTGGAGTTACCCCAGGGGCTGCCTTTCCTTCAAGAACGGTGTGAGATGCGGCTTACCATGCGGCAGCCCTTGCGCGGCCACAAGGGCGTGGGCGAGGGGAGTTTCCGCCTGGGCTGCGTGCCCGTCATCAACCGTTTCGCCTTGACCAGCGAACCCCTGACGCTGGACGGAAAAACCTATGAGTATCCCCTGGCCGCCAGCTGGCCGGATGCGGCAACGGTGGAGATCCTGAGCGTCGAGCGGGTCTATCTCTCCGATCCCATGGCCGAGCGCACGATTCCCATTCCGCACTTTGC
Source organism: Bordetella hinzii LMG 13501 (assembly GCF_001548475.1). Taxonomy (GTDB): domain Bacteria; phylum Pseudomonadota; class Gammaproteobacteria; order Burkholderiales; family Burkholderiaceae_B; genus Bordetella; species Bordetella hinzii. Next base: position 31,519 of record NZ_LRUJ01000031.1, on the reverse strand, counting down.
GGCTGTGCATCACCAGCAGGCCGTCGCACCGCCCATGTTCTGGACCAGCCGCCGCCAGGCGAGTCTGCGGCCTTATGGAGGCACCGACACCTTAATCGGCTTTGTGGATGTCACCAGTCGCCTGGCGCGGCCTGGCGCGCCGGTCGCCTATGCGCGCCTGTGGTGTAGCAATCGCCGCCTGGCCGAGCAAGTGCCCGCCGGCGCCAAGCTTTACTTCGACAAGGTGCGTGCGAACCTGGACGCGGTGTGTCTATACGAACCTACGGCACAGCGCGATCCGCCGCTGGGCGGTGAGCAACTCTGGCAATTGGCGGGCTTTGTGACGACGCACCAGCAATCGCTGTTCGAGTCGGACGGCAGCAGCCGCCGCCTGCAGGAAGTCCTGCGCCTGTTCGCGGGCGATTCACCGCGCGAGATCGGCATGATACAGGGGCTGCTCCATGCGCGGGCCACCCGGACCAGCCTGCCGGCGCGGCAGGGAAGTTGGCGGGGCTATCTGCAGGGCAGCGACGTGGTGCTGGAGTTCGATCCGGACGCCTACGCGGGCAGCTCCCCACTGCTCCTGGCTGCCGTCCTGGCGCGCTACTTCGCGCTGACCACCGTGGTCAATGCCTTCGTGCGCACGACCGTGCGGCAAGGCGACGGGGTCTGGCACAGCTGGCCGGCAATGACAGGCTATGAGGCCATCCTTTGAAACCGGACCTGCTGGCGCGGCCGCAACAGTTCGATTTCTTCCAGGCGGCGTACTTGCTCGAAAAAGCGGCGGGCCCGGAAGGGACGTTGCGGTTCCGGACCCGCCCGGACCTGGCGTTTGACGCCAGCGATGTGCTGGCGGTCTCTGCGGGCTCGGGCCACTATGGTCTGACCAGCAATGTGCTGGCCATCGCGGGGGCCAGTGGTCCACTGCCTTTGCCCTATACGGAGTTGCTGATCCAGCTACGCGCGCGCGGCGACGGCGCCGCGGTGGCGTTTCTCGATATTTTCAACCATCGCCTCATGGCCGCGCTGTTCCAGGCCCGCCGGCGACTGCATCCCGCCCTGCTGGACAGCGGCGCGGACCGGCCCGTGTGGCAAGTCCTGCGCGCCTTGACCCATCTGGAGCTGGATGCCGGTTCGAGGGCTTTGGGGCCGGAAGCCGCGGCGCTGTTCATCATGCGCAATCGTTCCCTGGCCGGCCTGCAGACCTTGATCGCGTCTCGCCTGGACTTGCGCGTGACGGCCCAGGCTATGCGGGGCGGCTGGATGAGCACGGGGCGTCAATGCCGGCTGGGCGCGGCCACCCTGGATGGACAGCAGTCACTGGGCCCGCGCGCCTGGGATCCGGCGGCTGGCATTGCCTTGTCGCTGGCTCCCCGAGACGGCCGTGGATTCAGCGACGCGCGGCGCGAGGCGCTGGTGCCGGGCGGCGAGCAGCATGGCTTGCTGGCGCGATGCCTGCACAGCTATGCCGGGACCGCGCTCGAGGTCGAGGTCCGGCTCGCGCCGACTGTCGGCCCCATCCCGCGCTGCCGCCTGGGCTGGTCTAGCTGGTTGGGCAGCGCGTCTCGGCAATCGCCCAGGTTCCGATTGCGCGCGGAACAACCCCCCGTTTTTTCTTAGCTGGAGAAAGGGATATGACCACGGATATACGTGCACTGCTGGGTCGTCTGAACCCGGTCTGCAAGACGGCAATGGAAGAGGCGGCGCAGTTGTGCGTCAGGCAGACGCATCAGAGCGTCGAAATCGAACACCTCTTGCTGGCCTTGCTGCAAGTGGGGGCGCCGGACCTGGCGGTCTTACTGGATGAGACGAACGTGGCAAGCGAGGCTTTGACGGCGCAGATCAAGCGGTCCGTCGATGGCTTCAAGCGGGGAAACCCGCATACGCCCGCGCTGTCACCTTATTTTTCTTCATGGTTCGAAGAGGCGCTGCTGCAAAGTTCGCTGCTGGGCGAGCAGCAGATCCGCTCCGGGACTTTGTTGCTGGCGTTGCTGGAGAAAGACGATCTGCGCCAGGGCATTCTGATGAGCGCGCCGCTGTTGTTCAATGTCCGTTGCCCCGCGTTGCGGGAGGCATTGACCCGGCTGCTGCCGGCCGGACCGGAAGGTAGCGTGCCGGCAGGGGGCCTGCCCCAGGCCGCGGCCGGTTCGGCGGCGTTGGCACAGTACACGGTCAACCTGACGGAGCTCGCCCGGCAGGGGCGATTGGACCCGGTCATCGGCAGGGATGCCGAGATCCGGCAACTGATCGACGTTCTGCTGCGGCGCAGGCAGAACAATCCCATCCTGACGGGCGAGGCCGGCGTGGGCAAGACCGCCATCGTCGAGGGCCTGGCCCAGCGTATCGCGCTGGACACGATTCCGCCCGCGCTCAAGGATGTGCAGATCTGCGCCCTGGACCTGGCTTTGTTGCAGGCTGGCGCCGGCGTGCGTGGCGAGTTCGAGAATCGTCTGAAGGGGGTGATGGCCGAGGTCAAGGCCTCGCCCCGGCCCGTGATCCTGTTCATCGATGAGGCGCATCAGTTGATCGGCGCCGGCGGTTCCGAAGGGCAGGGCGATGCGGCCAATTTGCTCAAACCGGCGCTGGCCAGGGGCGAGCTGCGCACCATCGCGGCCACCACCTGGGCCGAGTACAAACGTTACGTTGAGCGCGATCCGGCGCTGGTGCGCAGGTTCCAGGTCGTCAAGGTGGACGAGCCGTCCGAGGAAACGGCCGTGGAGATGTTGCGTGGCGTCGTGCCGCGTCTACAGCAGCATCACGGGGTCGACATCCCGGACAGCGCGGTGCGCGATGCGGTGCGGTTGTCGCATCGCTATCTGTCCGGGCGCCAGCTGCCGGACAAGGCCGTGAGCGTGCTGGATACGGCCTGCGCTTATGTGGCCATGGCGCAGAACGGGCCGCCGCAAGCCGTGGAACAACTCGATCGCCGGCTCGCGCAGACGCGCGAACGCCGGCGCGTGCTGCGGCGCGAGGCGGCTAACGGCCAGGGCGACCCGGCGCAGGAAGCGGCGCTGGACCAGCACCTTGCCGCGCTCGGGAAGGAGCAGGCGCAGTTGGCGGAACGGCTGACGGCCGAGCGGCAGGCGGTGCAACAGATTCGTGCCTGGCGCGCGCGCATCGACGAAGCCGTGGCGTCTGGCCAGGACGAGCCGGGCCTGGCCAGCATGACGGAAAATCTGGTCCGCCTGGAAAAAGGGCTGGAGGTTCTGCAGGGCGAGGAGCCGCTGGTGCCCAGCTGCGTGGATTCGGCCACGGTGGCGCGCGTCATCTCGAGCTGGACGGGCATTCCCGTCGGTCGCATGCTGACCGATGAATTGCATACGGTGTTGAATCTGGAGGATCGTTTGCGCGAGCGCGTGGTCGGCCAGGATGCCGCGCTGGACGCGATCGCCCGCCGCGTGCGCACCTTCCGCGCCGATCTCGACGATCCCCGCAAGCCGGTGGGGGTATTCCTGCTGGCGGGCCCCAGCGGCGTGGGCAAGACCGAGACCGCGGCTGCGCTGGCCGACATTCTCTACGGCGGGGAGCGCAACATGATCACCGTCAATCTTTCCGAGTTCCAGGAGGCGCATAGTGTGTCGGGCCTGAAGGGCGCGCCGCCGGGTTACGTGGGGTATGGCAAAGGCGGCGTGCTGACCGAAGCCGTCAGGCGCCGGCCCTACAGCGTAGTGCTGCTCGATGAAATCGAGAAGGCGCATCCCGATGTGCTGGAGTTGTTCTTCCAGGTCTTCGACAAAGGCGAGATGGAAGACGGCGAAGGGGTGGCCATCGATTTTCGCAATACCTTGATCATCCTGACCACGAATGCCGCCCAGGATGTCATTACGGACGCTTGCCTGTCGGGCGGCCGGCCGGATCCCGAGAGTCTGCGCGAGCGGCTGCGTCCCGTTCTGGCGCGTCAGTTCAGCCCCGCATTTCTTGGCCGCACAGTGGTGGTGCCTTATTACCCACTCGGCGACTCGCAAATCGAGACCATCGTCAAGCTCAAGCTGAACAAGATCGCCGAGCGTATCCGGCTCAACCACGCGGTGGCTTTCCAGTGGACCCCGGACGTAGTCGCCCAGATCGCCCGACGCTGCCGCGAGGTCGACAGCGGCGCGCGCAATGTCGACCATATCCTGACCCATGCTGTTCTGCCCGAGATCGCCGAGCGCGTGCTGGACCATTTGTCCACGGGCCGCGTGTTCTCGGCGATACGTATGAGCGTCGATGACAGGCAGGGTTTCCTGTTCGATCTGCCCGGCGAGCAGCGGCCATGAACACGGCTCGGCATGCTGACCGCCAGGACGGCTGGCTGGGCAAGGTGGACTCCGCCCTGGGTCGGGATGTCCTGCTGTTGGAGTCCATGCGAGGCCGCGAGGCCTTGTCTGAACTGTTTGATTTCCGGTTGTGCCTGCGTTCGGCGCGGCGGGATGTCGACCCCGCCGCCATGATAGGCAGCGCCATGACGCTGCGGGTGCAGCGCCGGGGTGGCGCGCCGCGATTCTTCCATGGCGTGGTGACTTTTTTTTCCTGCCAGGGCGCCGATGCGCGCAACGCCTGGTATGAGGCGCGCCTGCAGCCGGGCATGTGCGCCATGGCGTCCGGACGCGATCGGCGCATCTTCCAGGACATGAGCGCGCCCGACATCGTGCTGGCTCTGTTGCGCGAGCAAGGTGTCGTGGTGTCGAGCCGTTTGGCGGCGGGAGACTATCCGGTGCGCGAGTACTGCGTGCAGTTTGACGAGAGCGGCTTCGATTTCGTCTCCCGCCTCATGGAAGAAGAAGGGATCTTCTACTTCTTCGAATTCTCGGAACGAGGCCATTTGCTCGTCCTGGCCGATGCGCCGTCGGCGCACCCGGATTGTGAGCAGGCACCGGTACTGACGTATGCCCGCCAGGATCCCGGACGGGCGGCATTTTCGCGTTTCGAGGCCGCGTGGCACATCGAAGCGCCCGCGCCCGTGCTGGCCGACCATGATGATCTGAATGCAAACGGCCTGCACACGGGCGGTGGGCCGGGGCGGCGTTTCTATCGCTACCCCGGGAAATACCAGAAACCTGCGGACGGCAAGCGCAGGGCGGACATCCTGGCTGCGGCCCTGCGCGTGCAAAGCGTGGCCGTGTCGGCCGAAAGCGAATGCGAACACCTGCGGGCAGGCGTGAGGTTCCGGTTGCAGGGGCATCCGGACGCCCGTCATGATCAGTCTTATGTCGTGAAAGTGGTCGAGCACGATCTGCATCAGGGCGCGTATGGCAATCGTATCGAGGCCTTCCCGGAGTCGCTGGCTTTCCGTCCCTTGCCATCGACGCCCTGGCCCAAGGTGTCAGGCGTGCATACCGCCGTGGTGGCCGGGCCGGCGGGCGAGGAGATCTGGACCGATGACCATGGCCGAGTCAAGGTCAAGTTCCATTGGGATGATGGACCTGGCGCGAACGAGCAGGCGTCTTGCTGGATGCGGGTATCCCAGCCGCTGGCCGGCCAGGGTTGGGGCGCGTGGTTCCTGCCGCGCGTGGGCCAAGAGGTGGTCGTAGCCTACGTCGATGGCGACCCGGACCGGCCCATGGTCGTAGGCACCGTCTACAACCTCAAGCAGGGCTTGCCGCTGGATCTGCCGGCGCAGCAGGCGCAGACGCTGCTGCGTTCCCGCTCGACGCGCCAGGGCCAGGCCGGCAATGAATTGCGCATGGATGACCGCAGTGGTGAAGAGGAGCTGTATCTGCGGGCGCAGAAGGACATGAAGGTCGAAGTCCAGGCGCTGCTGTCCACGCTCGCCGGACAGGGCGAAACCCATTGCATCGAGAAGGGTGATCGCCTGGTCCGCGTGGCCGAAGGCAATGAGCGGCATGAGGTCCAGGGCAGCCGCGAAGTGCGGGTCAGCGGCGATGAGGCCCATGTGAACGCCGCCCGGTTCCGGCGCGACGTCTCCGGGGATTGCGTGCTCACTGTGTCCGGGAACTTGACGATAGATGTGCGCGGCGGGCTCACCATAAAGACAATGGGAGGTTACAGCCTGGAGTCCGCCGCCACGGTGAGCGTCAAGGGCTTATCGATCGAACAAAGCGCGACGGCCACACAGACCCTGGATGGTGGCGGGCTGTTGCGGGTCAAGGGTGGTCTGGTGAAGGTGAACTGATGCAATGGTTGGAGCGGGTGCAAGCGGATGGCGAGGTCGACGGTCTTGCGCCGCAAGAGCAGGTTGAAGCCATGCTGGCGAACGGGCGCCTGCATGGTCTGCTGCGCCTGTCGGAAAACGGCCAACCCCTCTATGAAGCCCAGTACGTCGATGGCCGGCTCGACGGCGAGTGCCGGCAGTATGAGCAGGGACGCCTGGTGGTACTGCGCCATTATGTGGCCGGGCAATTGCACGGCGTCTGCGAAACCTTCGATGCCGGTGGCCAGCTGAGCAGCCGCACGGTCTATGTCAACGGGCGCCTGGAGGGGCCGGGGCAATGGTTTCACGAGGGTGTGCTGCTGCGCGAGGGGGCTTTCCATCGCGGCCTGCCGCAGGGCGAATGGCGGCATTACGGTCCGGATGGCCTGATCGAGTCCATGCCTTATGTATCAGGCCGCCCGCATGGCGTGGCGCGGCGCTACGGTCCCGATGGCCAGCTGCTCTCCGAGCGAATCTATCGCGACGGCCGGGCGGAGCAGCCCTGGACGTCGCTGCCGGCCCCGCCCCCGGCGGAGCCGCCCTCGCGTCTGGAGCGCTGGGTAAGGGGGGGCAAGTGACACGGCAGATCACGACGGGCGCGACATTGGCTTGCTCTTTCGGTCTTGCGCCATCGGTCTTCAATGCCAGCCCCTCCTCGATCCTGGTGGGCGGCATGCCGGCAGGGACCATCACGGACCATGTGCCCGGTCTGAATATCCCGCCCTTTGGCATGTGCGCCTGCCCGGGCAACCCCGCGGTGGCCGCCGCGACCGCGGCCGCCCTGGGCGTGTTGACGCCGGCACCCTGCATTCCCGTGACGCCCGCGCCCTGGATGCCCGGCGCCTTCGCCGTGCTGCTGTCGGGACGGCCCAGCCTGCCCGAGACGGCCTTGCTTAACTGTAGCTGGGGCGGCGCCATACGCATCGTGGTGCCTTCGCAATTTCAAACATTATTGGATTGAGCGTTTGTCCATGAGCATGGTTTTCACGTTGACGCGCCGCATGCTGACCTTGCTGGTGGTGTGCCTGGCGGTGGTCTCCATATTGCTGTTCGTGCTGGGCCTGCAGGTCGGCAGCCGGTATGCGGCGCCGCCCGCCCAGGCAAAGGAGGCCCAATGAGCCGGATGCGGCTGGCGAATTGGCTCCTGGCCCTGCTCATGCCGGTGAGCGCCGCCATGGCGCAGACGCCGGGCGCGGCCGCCGGCATCGCGCCCGGGCGCAGCCCGACAGGCCTGATCCGGCAGGTCGACGGCAGCCTGCTGGCCCCGGAGATAGACGTCATCAAGCGCCGCGGCGCGCTGATCGTGGCCATCCTGGGGGTCGACCAGCCGCCTTATTTCTTTGAGAAGAACGGCACGCTTGCCGGCCTGGACGTGGGCCTGGCCCGGGAGCTGGCGGCCGGGCTCGGCGTGCGCCTGGAAGTCGATCGCAGCGCCAGGACCTTCGACCAGGTGCTCGACGTGCTGGCTGAAGGCAAGGCCGACCTGGCGATCAGCAAGCTTTCCCGCACGTTGCGCCGCGCGGGGTTTGTCGTTTTCAGCCAGCCCTATCTCAGCCTGAACCAGGCCTTGCTGGTCGACCGCGTTGCCTTCGCCAAGCGCACGCAGAGGCAATCCGTGGGCGAGGCCGTGCGCGGCTACAAGGGAAAGATAGGCGTGTGGGAGCAGTCCTCCTATGCCAACTATGTCGCCAAGCAGTTTCCTCATGCCGAGGTGCGCCGCTACGCCTCCTGGGACGCGGTCATCGACGCCCTGGAGGCCGGGGAGATCGAAGCCGCCTATCGCGACGAGTACGAGATCAAGAAGATACTCGCCGCCGAACCGGCCAAAGCCTTGCGCCTGCGCATGATCACGCTGGACGATGTCTTCGACCGGTTTTCGGTGGCCATCAACCTGAATGCGCCGGCCCTCTTGAACTACGTCAATCTCTATCTGGAAATGCGCGGTGAGCCTCTCGACATCAATGACGTCATCCAAGCCTCCCGATAGGCGTCTTGGCATGAACAGCCGTTTCATCAAATCCGTGCAGGCCTTCTCTCTCAGGCCCTCGGTGATGATTTTCTGCCTGCTGGCCGGCAGTGCCGTGGGGACGGCCTTTCCGGTATTTGGCAAGCATCTGGCCGTGGTCGGCGACGTATATGTCGACCTGCTGAAGATGACCACCCTGCCTTTCATGATTTCGGCTGTCATCTTCAGCCTGCAGCGCTTGTTCCGTGTCGGAAGCACGCCCTTGCTGTTCTTGCGCCTGCTGTTGCTGTTCGTTGTGGCGCTGGCCATGGTCTCGGCGTTGGGCACCGTCGTTACCGTGCTCGCCCGGCCAGGCAGCGAGCTGCCCAGCGCGGTGCTGCACTCGCTGGGCAGCTATGTCGATGGCGGCGCCAGCAGCGATACGCACGTGATGATGTACGGTCCCGATGTCGAGGCCTCGGGCCCTAGCCTTTCCAGCCTGCTGAGCGACCTGATCCCGACCAATATTTTCGCCGCGCTGGCCGCCGGCGACTCGCTTAAGGCGCTGATTTTCGCCTTGCTTTTCGGCGTGGCGGTTGGGTGCGTGCCGGAGCGCACCGCCGCCGGCCTGAGCATGGTGCTGGAGACGGTGTATCACGCCTGCCAGAAGATCATCCAGGCCCTGAGCCTGCCGTTGCCTATCATCCTCTTCTGCATGAGCGCCGCGCAGATCGCCGCGTCGGGCCTGGAGCCCATGCTGGCGATGCTGCGCTTTCTGGCGGTATTCGGTCTGGTGAGCGTGTTGCTGCTGGTGCTGGCGGTGATTATCATCTGGCGGCGTTCAGGAGTCGACCTGGCTAGTACGCTACGGGCGTTGCGCGACCCTTTCTCCATGGCGCTGGCGACCCGCAACAGCGCCGCGGCCATGCCCGCCATGATCGAGGGACTGTCCGAACGTCTGGGCTATTCGAGGCTGATGGTCGAGCTGCTGGTGCCGCTGACGATTTCCCTGCTGAGGCTGGGCCCTACCGCCTACTACGTCTGCGCCACGCTATTCATTGCCCAGCTCTACGGCACCGCCCTGTCCCTTGGCGATCTGGCGGTGGTGATCACGGCCTCCATCCTGGCAGGACTGGCGTCGGCCGGTTCCACCGGCATCCTGACGGTCTCGCTGATCGGCATCGCCTGCAGTTATCTGGGTCTGCCTTTCGAGGCGGCCTTTCTCCTGTTCCTGGCCATCGATCCCGTTTGCGACATCTTGCGCACGCAGCTGCTGGTGATCGGGAACACCGCCGTCGTCGCCGCCATATGTCCACGACCCTTGCGCATCTAGCCATGCCGGTCCGGCCGGGAGCCATCATGCGCAGCCGCCGGTGGATGCTGGGCTGGCCGTCGTTGCTGATCGCGGCTGTCCTGGGCTGGATGGCAGGTGCATGGACACCTCGAGCCTTTCTGTTCCTGGCCTATGTGCGCGATGCCTATTTCTCCCTGGTCCACGCAACGGCGATGCCGCTGGTGCTGATGGTCATCCTGTTCTCGCTGCGGCAGTGGAGCCAGTTCGCCGCGCCCGCCAGGCGGCTCGGGCGCCTGTTGGCCTATGCTTTTTGCATGATGCTGCTGGCGTCCCTGGCGGGGCTGGTGCTGGCTTTTCTGCTGTTCCCGGCGCAGATGCTCACGCCGGAGCAACAAGCCGGGCTTGGCAGCCTGCTTGATGCCATGCGCCTACCCGCCGACCCGGACGGGCCTCGCCTGCCCGCCAGTGTCTACGGTGCCCTGGCCGACGGCCTGTTGCTGCCAGGAATGCTGGCCATGTTGCTGGTCGGGCTGGCGGTGGCCAGGCTGGAGCGCGAATCGACGCACACTTTCGATACCGTCGTCGAAGCCACGTATCGCGCCCTGTCGCGCGTGATTGATGCGCTGAACCTCTTGCTGCCGCTGGTGGTCTTCGGCGTGGCAATGTCCTTGGCGCCGCTGGTGGGCAGCGCCGGGATACGCGCACTGGGCGGTTTGCTGGCCGCCTTCACGGCGGTGGCGGCCCTATTGATCCTGGTGGCGCTGCAATTCATCGCCTGGAGAACCCGCCAGCCCCTGTTGCGCGTGCTGGCAGCCCTCAAGGAGCCGGCCGTGGTGGCATTGGTGACGGGCAATCCCATTGCATCGGTGTCCTTGGCGATCGAGGCCATGAGCGCCAAGCTGGGTTGCCAGCGCGGTATCACCGAGTTGACCTTGCCGCTGGGCGCCATTGGCCTGCGGCCTGGCATGGCGGTCTATCTGGCCATGGTGAGCATCTTTGTCGTCGCCCTGTATGGCCTATCTCTATCGGCCTGGCAGATCGTCGGGGTGGTGGGCGTATTCGCGCTGTCGGCCCTGATGTCGGCAGACACTCAGGGAAACTTCGCACCCTGGCAGTTCCGCCTGGCGGTGTTCTACCTCGGGCTGCCCATCGAGATGGCTTTGATCGTGGCGCTGACGTTGGACCCGCTGTGCGATGGGATACGCAATCTGCTGAACCTGATCGGCGTGTGCGCGCTCGTGGCCTGGATGTGCGAGACCTTCGAGGCGGTGGAACAGGAGGCCGGGGGCGGCCCATGGGTGCTGCGGCTGTCGGCCGTGCAGTTGGGGGTGGTCGCGGTGGGCGTGCTGCTTTGTGGCGGCTTGGTTTTTCTTCTGGGGTTGGGTCTCGGAGGGCAGGGATGAGGAAGTTGCGTTTACTGCTCGTTGCGATCGCCTTGTCGGGTCTGGCCGCAGCTTGCGTGGGTGTTCCCGGCGAGCGCGTCCGCTGGCAGGGCGCGGTGCTGACGGCATCGGCCGACATGAACGACAACAGCGCACTGGCCGTGGACCTGCTGCTCGTGCAGGAGCCCATCCTAGCTCGCCAGCTGGCCTCGATGAGCGCGGTCCAGTGGTTCGACAAGCGCGCCGAGCTGATGGCTGCGTATGGGTCCGAGCTCAAGGTGGCGGGCTGGGAAATCGTTCCAGGGCAGCAGGTCGAGGTGTCGGCCGCGGCGCTGCCTTCGGGGCGCGCGGTGGCCGTTTATCTGTTTGCGCATTATTGGCGCCAAGGCCCGCATCGCTTGCGTATCGTGCAGCGCGACGGCCGTCTGCGTCTGTATTTCGACAGCCAGCAGGCCAGCGTGTTGCCGCCGCGCTGAGGCTGTTCATCGTCCGTATCATCCGGAGCATCATCAATGGGATTCGATAGCCCGCCCGTGGAGCGGATTGCCTGGCACGAGGGTATGTTGCTGGTGCCGCAGCACTTGCAGCAGCTCTGCGCCAGGATGGACAGCCTGGTCGCCGCGCAGGTCCTGGCGGCCAGGCCCGTGGCCTGGGGCCTGGGGCGCCTGGTGCTGGACGAGCATCTGCTGCCGGCCGGACGGCTGCGCGTACTGGCGCTGGATGCCATCCTGCCCGATGGCACCCTGGTCAGCTACGAGGCGCAGCGAACCGGCGCGGCCGCCCTGGAGCTCGACCTCCTGCCGTTCCAGGATGCGCTGCAGGACGGTGGCCTGGACGTCTACCTGACACTGGCCGTGGGCGCCGGACGTTTCGTGGCGGCCGGTGTCCGGCTGGTGGAGGACATGGTGTCCGATGCGCCGGCCGTGGAGATCCCGCAGTCCTTGCCCGCTTTGCAGTTGGCGGCCGGCGATTATCCCGGCCCGGAGCGCATCAGCCTGCTGTTGGGCGACTTTATCCAGGAGGGCAGCACCGTCAAGCGCGGCAATCGGTTGGGACCGCTGTTGTGCCTTCCGCGCGATAGCGGCCTGTGGAACCAGGCCATGCAGCTGTTGGCGTTGATGCGTGCCAAGGCGGTCTATCTGGCCAGGCAGGTGGTACTGCCGGTCTCTGACCTCGAGGGCCGCCTGGCGCAACTTGAACTGCGGGCCCGGCTAGCGGCGCTGATGACCAGCTTGCCCGAGGCCGAGGCGTTGATGCGCGGGCCCCGGGTCCATCCCTGGGATCTCTACCTGGCGCTGGTCCGGCTGTCCGGTGCCATGGCGTTGCTGCGTCCCGGCCAGGTGGCACCTATGCCGCCGGATTATTCCCAGGAGCGGCCGCAGCAGGCCCTGGAGTCGCTGCTGGGATTTCTCCGCGAGATGGCCGTCGAGGTCAACGAGAGCTATCGCTTGAGCAAGTTCCTGCTGGTCGATGGGGCCTTCGTGCTCGGCATGGAATCCGGGTTTCTCGAAGGGAGGCTGATTATCGGCGTCAGCGGGCCTTCGGAACGAGATGCGCGCAGCTGGATCGCGGGCGCCATCATCGGCACGGAAGCCGAGTTCGCGTCACTGCGCGGGCGCAGGGTGCTGGGCGCCGAGCGACGCGCCGTAGCCGAGGGCGGTCTGGGCGGCGGCTATAGCCTGTTCGAGATCGACGCCTCGACTTTCAAGGCGGGCGATCTGCTCAAGATCGCCAATCCCAATGAAGGCGAATCCGCCAGCCGTCCGCACGAGATCGTTTTGTTCGTGAAGGGAGAATCATGATTGCTGAATCCTTGCCCGCCGCGCACGACGACCTGGGACCGTCCACGGACGATGTCATGCTCGGCCAGTTCGTGAACTATGTGGAAATGCTGCTGCATGGCATGCGCGCCGAAACCCAGGAGGATCCCTGCGAGGCAGCCCGGCGTCTGAGCGCTCGCCTGCTGGATGCGCTGGAGGTCCAGACGCTGGAGGCCCGGCGCGGGAGCACGCGCTTTGACATCGAGAACCTGGCGGATGCGCGCTACCTGAAGGCCGCGCTGGCTGATGAACTGCTGCTGCATACCGTGTGGCCGGGCCAGGCTTGCTGGACCGAGTATCTGCTGGAGTCGGCGCTGTTTCGCAGCAATATCGCCGGCGACCGGATATTCGAGCAGATCGAGCAGATACTGCGCGATCGCGAGCCATCGCGGCGCGGATTGGCGCGTTTGTTCCTGTACGCGCTCGCCATGGGCTACGAGGGCAAGTACCGTGGCACGCAATCCGAGGCCAGGTTGCGGGAGTATCGCGCCGAGCTTTTCGAGTTCGTGTTCCAGCGCAGGCCGGATCTCGACAGCTTGGGACGGGTCGTCGCACCCAGGGCCTATGCGAATCTGCTCGCGCATTTTTCGCCGCGCCGCCTGGTGACGTTCAGTCGCTGGTCCCTATTGTTCATCCTGGCTGCGGCGGCCTTGCTGGCCGTCTCCGAGATTGCCTGGCTGTGGCAATCGTGGCCGATCCGCACCGAGCTCAGGCTGTTGGGACACTGATCAGGACAGGCACGATGTTGTTGAGCAATAGCTTCTTCCTGGTCTCCATCCTGGTCCTGCTCGCCGCTGCGGCACTGGGGATCGGCGTGGTCCTGTACTTCGCGACCCGGCCGGCGGGCGAAGCCGCACAGCACAAGCCGGCGGTATCCACCTGGTCGGCCGATGCGATGCGCGCCGGCTTCCACCAAGCCGTGGACACGATAGAGGCCAACCTCATCTCGCGCGCCGAGCGCTACAGCATTCCCTGGATCTTGGTCATGGACGAAGGCGGCCACGGCCGCCTGCCACTGGCGCACACGGGCATGCCTGGCGTGCATGGCAGCGGCCCGGCGTTGTCCAAGCAGTTGCGCTGGGAGTTCTTCGAGCGCGGCGTGGTGGTCGATATTGACGTCGAGGGCCTGGAGGGCGAGGCGCAGGGCTCGGAGCGCCCCTGGGACCAGTTCCTGGCTTTGTGCCGCGGCTACCGGCCCCAGCGTCCGTTTGACGGCGTGGTGCTCACCATCCCGGCGGCCATGCTGCTCGATCCCCAGGCGCGTCACGAGATCGCTCGGCGCGCAGGCGCCATGCACCGCCGCCTGTGGTTGGCGCAGAATCGCTTCGCCATGCGGCTGGCGGTCTATGTGTTGGTGACCGAATGCGAGGCCATGGACGGCTTCAGCGCGTTCGCGCGGGCCCTGCCTGATGCCATGCGCGCCGGCATGCTGGGCTGGTCTTCGCCCTACGAACCCTCGATTGCCTACCAGTCGGCGTGGGTGCCGATGGCGGTGGGCGAAATCGCGGCCACGGTGGACGATACCGTGGCCGAGGTGCTGGTGTCGCGCAACGTGGCAGCGGCCGACATGCTGGCGCTCACGGCCCGGGTCAGGGAGCTGGCCCCGCAACTCCAGATTTATCTGGATGAACTTATGCGGCCGAATGTCTACCACGAGCCGTTTCTGCTGCGCGGTATCTACCTGACCGGCGACAGCGGCGAGCTGAGCGCGCTGCATGGCGAAGCGGCGCAGGACGAGGATGCTCGCCTGACACCGTTGTTACAGCCGGCCTTTCTGCGCGATGTCTTCGAGCGCAAGATCTTCCTGGAGTATGGCCTGACCCGCCCCGCGCGCAACGCTTCGCTGGCGCGGCCCTTCCTGCATAAAAGCCTGCGGGTGGCGGCGGTGGCCGTGCTGGGGGGATGGACCCTGGGCATGGTGCTGGTGGCCGCGGAGACCGGGCGCGGCGCGCCCAGGCAGGTGGCGGCCTTGCGCGACATCCACGAAATGGAGCGCGGCCGGGCGGAATTCCAGGATCGCGCCGAGGATCCTCCTGCGCAGTGGTACCGGCGCCAGGCGTTGAGCTTGCTGAAACTGGAGCATGTCCTGCGTGCCAGCCCGGGCCTGGCGGTTTTCCTGCCGGGGTCCTGGTCCGTGTTCGACGATCTGAATACGACATTGCGCCAGACGCTGGCACGCGAATTCGCCGCCATCGTGGTGCCCGCGATCGACCAGGCTTTCGCCGAGCGCGCGGCGGCCCTGACCTCGGCGCCATTGGGCGCGGGCGGCGTCGATACGGCCAGCGCGGCTTGCGCCGCGCCGCAAGGCGTGGCCCAGGCGGCCAGCGGGCTGGCCCTGGAGGGCCGCGCCGATGTGCGGGCCATGTTGGCCTATGTTCTGCATGTCGAGCGCTTTTCGCGAGCCTGGCAGGGCTGGCAGCAAGCGGGGGAGTTGTCGTCGATGCGGGATGTGGTCCAGTATGCGCTGGGCGCCGAGGCCGGGGAGGGCGCCTTGCGCCTGCTGACCGGATTGCCGGCGCCGCGCGACGCGGCCCGGCAGCACGTCTATGCGGAAGCCTTCCGGTGTAGCTATGACAAGGGGATCCGGCAGTTGGCCGACGCCTTGTTCATCGATAATCCGCTGTTGCAGTCCGAGCGGGCCGTGGTGAGCGCCTTGAGCTCGATCGGCGAAGGAGACAACCGCGCCGACGACTTGCGCGCAGTGGTCGGCGCCATTTCGGCCCAGCAGGAGCTGCTGTCCAGCGGGCCGTCGGCGTGGTTGCATGAGGCGGTGTTTGAGCCGGACGCGACCGTCACGCGGATTTTGACCGTGGCGGCTGGCCTTCCCCTGCTGGGCGATGCCGTGGCCGAGCAGAGCCGGCAGACGCTTCGGGAGGCATTTCGCGTCCTACGCACGCAGCTGGCCCAGTACACTTCGGGGGCTGGCCTCCGATGGCAACAGCAGGAGAACCGCTATGTTCTCTCCGACGCCAGGCTAGCCTTGCGTGACAGCCTGGTCGGGCTGCTGGCCCAGCCCTTCATGCAGGTGCCCCCGCCGGTCAATATGCCGGACCTCGGCCCCACGCGCCTGGCGCGCTGGGATGTGGCCGTGCTGGACCAGGCCTTGGCGCAGGTCTCGGCGCGCACCGCCTTCCTGGCCCAAGGGCTGAACGCAATACCGGCCAACTACCGTCCGGCCGTGCTGCGCGCCATGGATGCCGAGGCGGCGCAGGCGCTTTATCGCCGGGCCGTGATGGCCATCCGGGTGGAATCCGGGCCGGCCGCGCCGTTGCCGGACTTCGATGGGGTCGCGGGGCGCGTCAGGCGCATCGCCGACGCCCTGGGAGAGCAGGGCGCCGCGCCGCTGCAGCGCGGCCTGCTGGACCTGTTGTCCCAAAGCGCGCTGGCCGCCTTGAGGCGGCTCGACGAGGCCCTGCGCACCGCGGATCTCTATGGCGTCCAGACGGATCTGCCCATGGGCGGCGTATCGCTGCTGGGGGCTTTCGGCGTGGCGGATCTGGCGGGTTTCGACGAGTACCTGGCGCAGCAGGCGTCCAGGATCCAGGAGCTGGCCGGCCAGGCCGCCATCTACCTGGCCGCCTTGGATCGCGACGATGCGCGGTCGGTGGTGGCACAGCGCTGGCGCGCCATTGGCCACGACCTGGAACGTTATGCCCTGCGCAATCCCAACAGCGGCCTGTTGCGGCTGGAGCAATGGCTGCGCGGGGTGGTGCAGGCGCCGGATTGTTCCTCCCTGCGCCTGGCTCCGGGTGGTGCGTCGGAGTACTTCGGCTTGCAGCAATCCAGGCTGGCGGCCACGCTGCGGGGCTATTGTCAGGGGCAGGGCAGCGTCCAGCTGGAGACGGGCTGGAAGACGTTCGCCGGGGACTACAACGCGCGGCTGGCCGGGCGTTTGCCGGTCGGCGACCCCGTGGCGCCCTCGCGCGGGGCCTTGCCCCGGTCCGCCGCCGCGCCGCAGACCGTGCGAGAGCTGGTTGATGCCTTCCGGGCAGTGTGGCCGGCCAAAGGGGAGCCCATCGCGGGGGAGGGGGCCGTGGCGGGTTTCGCGCGCCGCTTCTCCGCCTGGGCGGACATGCTGCAGGCGCTCTGGCCGGCCTCGGGGCAGGCGGGTTACACCATCGCATGGCGTTTCCGCATCAACCGGCAAGCCGAGGTGGCGGGTAACCAGATCATCGACTGGACTTTGTCCGTGGGTTCGGCGTCCATCGGCAGCGGCACGCCAAGCGAACGCCTGCATTGGAATGTGGGCCAGCCCATCACCCTGACGGTGCGCCTGGCCAAGGACGCGCCCCTGATCCCGCGCCCGGATCCCAGGCAGCCCCGTATGGCCGTGGAAGGGCCGCAGGTGCGCTGGACATTCAACGACCCGTGGGCGCTGTTCTCCCTGCTGGGGTGGCAGGGCCACGGGACGGGTGGCGACATCACGCCGCTGCGCTTTGATGTCCCAGTGATGGTGGGCAGCCTGAACGACCTGGGGCAGTTGCCCGCGGCGCAGCAGCTGCGTTTCTTTGCCGGCCTGAGCCTTTATTCGGCCGCCGATGGCCAGCCACTCAAATGGCCTGGCGTGTTGCCGCAGGCCGCGCCCGCCTGGGGGCAGCCATGATCGACCCGCTGCTGCAGGATCTGCCCGGTGAGCGTGCCGGACGCCCGTTGCGCTACGACGCGGTGACGGCCCGCATCGGCGCCCTGCGGCGGGAGGACGATGCTTCGCTGCCCCAGGGGGAATGGCAGCACCCACTGCGGCGCGCCGACTGGAAAGAGGTGGCCGCGCTGTGCGAGCAGGCTTTGTGCCAGCAGGGCAAGGATTTCCAGATCGCCGCCTGGCTGTGCGAGGCCTGGACACAAATGCATGGCCTGGCGGGCTTGGGGCGCGGCGCCGGGTTGCTGGCCGGGCTGGTACAGCGCTTCTGGGACGATGCCTGGCCCCGGATCGAGGACGGCGAGTTGGAGCCCCGCCTGGCGCCCTTTGTGTGGCTGGTGGCGCATCTGCCGCTCGTCATCGTGGCGCGTATGCCCTTGCTTGCGTCGCGGGACGAGGCTTGGCTGACGGTCGATGCGCTGCGGCGCCTGGCCAAGCCGTCCGGGCCGGATGCGCCACAAGAGACGGCGCACGATATGAGCCAGGCCGTTGCGCTGGCGGCGGCGGATCCGGGGCGCGGGGACAAGCTGCGCGTCGAATTGGCGCAGGCCTTGGAGGCCTGGGAAGGCCTGGGCCGTCTGCTCGATGCCAGGCTGGGTCCGGCCGCGCCCAGCCTGGAGCCGCTGCGCGAGGCCGGGCGCGGCGTGCAGGCCGCCCTGGCCATGCTGTGGCCGGCCGCTACGGCGCCGGATGAGGCGGCGCCGGATGAGGCGGTGCCGGATGGGGCGGTGCCGGAAAGCGCGCCGGCGGTGCCCACGGCGCCATTGACGCCCTATCCGGCCGACAGGGCGCAGGCCTATGCGCAGCTGCGGCTTATCGCCGCCTATCTGGCAGAAATCGAGCCCCATAGCCCGACTCCCTATCTCCTGAGGCAGGCGGCCGCCTGGGGCGAGCTGCCGCTGGACGCACTGCTGCGCACCGTGGTCAAAGAAGAGGGTGGCCTGGCGCGTTTTCTCGCGCTCCTGGAGGTTTCTTAGGCGTTGGAGCCGCCGCCTGCGCCGGCGATATACTGCCGCCATCGGGGCGGGCCGCCGTCGTGGCCTTGTGCCCAGTCCCCAATCCCCACCGCGCCCTGTATGAACGAAACACGCCTGCTTCGGATGATGCTGTTTGCCGCCGTCTATGGGGTGCTGGCCTTCTATGGCCTGGCGCAGCTGGACCATGGCGAGTACTCCAGCCTGCTTTGGCCCGCCGCAGGCATCCTGCTGGGCACCCTCATGGTGAGCCGCTTGCGGGACTGGCCGCTCTTGATCGTGGTGGCCGCCGTGCTGCATGCCGCTGCCGGCATCTATAGCGACCGTTCGGCGGGTATCTCCGCGGTATATGTGCTGACCGATGTCATCGTACTGCCGCTAGGCGCGCTGTTGTGGCGCCGGCGCGGCAAGCCCGGGCCGCACGGCCTTGACACCGGACGCGGCCTGGCCTGGTTTCTGGTGTCACTGGCCGTGATCGGGGTGGCGGGCGCGCTGCTGTGCACGCTGGGCCTGGCGCTACTGCATCCGGGCGCGCCGTCGACTTGGCAGGCCTGGATGACGGCGGAAGTCATCGGCGGGCTGGTCGGCGCCCCGCTGGTGGTGGCCTGGTCCGGCTTCCGCGCCAAGCGTTCCGGGGGCTCCAATACCCGCAATTTCCTGAGTGGCGCGCTGTGGTTCGCGCTGTTGCTGGCGTCCGCGACCATTGCCTTCGATGGCCCCACGGCGGTGGCGGTGCTGGGCAGCACGCGCTACGAACTCTCCTATCTGCCCCTGCTGTTTGTCGTGTGCGTGGCCCTGACCTGGGATCAGCGAGGCGCGACCCTGGCGACGCTGGCCTTGGCGCTGATTGCCGCCGTGCAGACCAGCCAGGGCGAAGGGCCTTTCGGCAGCATGTTTGCCTTTCAGCGCACGGGCCTGCTGGAAGTGCAGGGCTATGTCGGGGCGGCGGCCATCCTGAGCCTGCTGATGTCGACCCTGATGGCTGATAACCGGCGCGTGGTCGAAGAGGCGCGCGAGAGCCGCGTGCGTTTCGAGGCCGCGCTGCTGGGCAGCCGCCATGTCATGTATGTCTACGACCCCGCATCGGGCCGGATCGCCTGGGAGGGCGAGGTCGCCTCGGTGCTCGGGCGTCCGAGCACCGGGATGGGCAGTCTCGAAGGCTTGTTGTCCTGCGTGCATCCTGAGGACAGGGAAGCGCTCAGGGCGGGGCTGGCCTTGCGCGCCAGCGGCGAAGCCGATGCGGAAGGGGCGCTGATCTACCGGCTCGGCCTTGGGCAGGATGAATGGCTCACGGTCGCCGATACCGGGTCGGCCATCGCCGATACCAGCGACACGGTTTACCTGGTGACCGGTCTGTTGCGCAGGTATGTCGAACGAGGTTTGTGAGCCTATCGATGACGACGGTTTCCACGGGCATCCTGCTCGTGCATGGTCTGGGGGGAACCCGATACGACCTGGGATCCCTGCACAAGGCGCTGCTGCGCGCGGGCGTGCCGACGCGCGCCCTGACGCTGCCGGGCCATGGCGGTCAGCCCGAGGACCTGCTGCCGGTGCGCGCCGAACATTGGTGCGATGCGGTCCGGGCGCAGTATTTCGAGATGCTCAAGGAGTTTGATGTCGTGCACATCGTCGGCATGTGCATGGGCGCCTTGCTGGCCGTCGAGCTGGCCAAGCAGGTCAGGCATGATCGTGGCCGCCTGGTCGCGCTGGCGCCGCCGGTGTTTCTCGATGGCTGGTCCACGCCCTGGTATCGCGCCGTGCGCCACTTGCTGTATCCCTTCGATTATTTTGCGCGGCGCATACGCATCATGGAAGAAGAGCCCTTCGGCATCAAGAACGGCCTGCTGCGCGCCATGATCAAGGCCAAGTTCGAGCGCGGCGAGAACTTCCATTATCAATGGGTGCCCCTGGCGGCCGTCAAGCAGGTCGATCGCCTGCGCGGCTGGGTCAAGCGCGGGCTGGACCGCATTGTCTGCCCGACGCTCATCATTCACGCCCGGCAGGATGAGCTGACCTCGCTGAGGTCGGCGCGCTTCCTGGCCTCCGGTATCACGGCGGCGCCCTGTCGCGTGCAAGTGCTGGAGGACAGCTATCACATGATCTGCGTGGACAACGAACGCGATGAGGTGGCGCGCAGCGTGCTGGCGCACCTGGGGCTGGATGAGGCCGCCGCGCGGCCGGGCCGCGCGGCGAGAGGGGCGGGTAAAGCCTAGAGGCCGGCCGCCGACAGGTCGGGGTGGCGCTGATGCCAATGGGTCTCGGCCTGGAAGGCCATGCCGATGCGGCCCAGGCGGTCTTCGGCGTGGGGCGCGCCCATCAGCTGCATGCCGATGGGCAAGCCTGTATCCGTGAAGCCGGCCGGCAGGGCGAGGCCGGAGGCATTCATATAGTTGCCGGGCCGGGTGAAGGCCGCCAGCGGTGTGGCGGTTTCATCGACTTCTTCCAGGCGGCAGGGCGGCATGGGCAGGCAAGGGGTGAGCAGGGCGTCGAAATCCGCGATCCAGGCTTGCCAGGCCCGGCAGGCCTGGGCCTGCGCCTCGAGCGCGCGGATGTAGTCGGCCGCGCTGATGGATTTGCCGCCCAGCACGCGCGCCCGCACATAGGGGCCCAGGGGCAGGCCGGGGTCTTCGATGTAGTCGCGGTGCAGGGCGTAGGCTTCGGCGGCGATGATCTGGCCGTTGCGCAGCATCATGTCGTGGAAGTCGAAGGGCATGGGCGCTTCGACCACGTCCGCGCCCAGGCCGGCCAGCGTGCGGCGCGTGTCCTCCAGCACCTTGAGCGTGGCAGGATCGACGTCGATAGGATATTGCGCCGCGGGCATCACGGCGATGCGCATGCCGCGCAGGGAGCCGGCGCGTGCCGGGTAGTCCGGCGCGGGCTGGTGCAGGGTCAGCGGGTCCTTGGGGTCCGGGCCCGCCAGCGCGGCGGTCAGCATGAGGGCGTCGCGCGTGTCGCGCGTCAGCGGGCCGATGGAGTCCAGCGAGGTGGACAACGGGATGGAACCATACAGGCTGATCAGGCCGCGCGTGGTCTTCAGGCCCGTGATGCCGTTCAGGGCCGCCGGGATGCGCACCGAGCCGCCGGTGTCGGAGCCGACCGCGGCCGGCGCCAGGCCCGCGGCCACGGCGACGCCCGAGCCGCTGGACGAGCCGCCGGGAATGCGTGCCTGCCGCAGATCCCAGGGATTGCGGGGGGTTCCCATGACGGGATTCGTGCCCCAGCCGCCAAAGGCGAATTCGACCATGTGGGTTTTGCCCAGGATGACCATGCCGGCGTCCAGCAGGCGTGTGACGGCGGTGGCGGTCACGGTGCTGCGCCGTTGCCGCCAGGCCTGCGAGCCGCCGGTCGTGATCTGGCCTTCGATGTCGCACAGATCCTTGACCGCGATCGGCAGGCCGTCTAGCGGCCCCAGGCTCCCATAGCCGGAGCGGCGGCGGGCATCGGCGGCTTCGGCCAGCCGCAGCGCGCCTTCGCGATCCACGCTGACATAGGCGCCCAGCGCCGGATTGGCCCGCTCGATGCGGTCCAGGAAGTGCCGCGCCAACTCCACCGAGCTGTATTGGCCGGCCGCCAAGCCGAGTGCCAGTTCGCTCAGCGTGGCGAATGCGATTTCAGACATGTTTTCCTCAAGTTGATGATCCGGCCGCGCGCCGCGCGGCCGGTGTCCGCGGGCTCAGCGCTTGTTCCAATCAGGGGCGGGGAAGATCGGCTTGTCGGTGGCGACATCCAGCGGCCAGACGGGGACCATGCCCTTGCCGGGCTGCAGTTGCACCACGGGGAAAGGCATCTGCAGCTGCTTGCCGGTTTCGTCGATGGCGTAGGGCCCGGCCATGACGGTGAGCTTGCCGGAAAGATCCAGCGAGGCCTTCTTGAGCGCGGCCGCGTCGGTGGAGCCGGCCTGCTTGACGATTTCCTCGGTGAGCGCGCCGGCGCCATAGGCCAGGGCGGTCTGGAAGTCGGGCGGGAATTCGGCCTTGGGGAATTGCTTGTCATAGGCCGCGGCGAACTGTTCGCGCGTCAGGCCGGCGTTGACCTTCCAGTTGATGGCGGGATGGTAGTTGGTGTGGCTGTAGATGTAGTTGGAGTCCGCGCCGATGGCCTGGAACTGGGGCGTCGAGGCATAGACCATGAAGATGTACGGGAAGTTGATGTCCAGCTGCTTGAGCTGGCGCGTCATGCTGATCAGGTCGCCCTCATAGGAAGTCGGCACGAGCGCTTCGGCGCCCGCGGCGCGGGCCTTCTGCAGAATGGTGCTGAAGTCCTTCTGGCCCTTGGGGTATTTTTCGAACATCACGACTTGCATGCCGTTCTTGGTGGCCTGCTCGCGGCCGCCTTCGGCCAGGCCGGCGGGGAAGGGTTCGTCGGAATACAGCAGCGCGACCTTCTTCACGCCCAGCTTGGCGGCCTGCTCCATGCTGGCGCGCAGCATGGCCGACACCGGCATCTGCGTGCCGGAGACCATGTTCTTGAAGCCCTGCTTGTAGAGATCGTCGCTGGCGGCCGACCAGACCATCATGTACTTGCCCAGGCGTTCGGTCACCGTGGCGGCCGCGGCGGTCAGCGTCGAGCCGAAAGGCGCGAACACCAGGTCCACTTTCTCGTCGACAATCAGGCGTTCGTAGACGCGCGTGACCATCTGCTTGTCGCTGCGGTCATCCAGCTTGACCAGTTCGACGGGATACTTCTTGCCCTTGATCTCGATGCCGCCGCGGCTGTTGACGTCATTGACCCACAGCTCGACGCCGCGCACGCCCGATTGCGATGCGAGCGCGAAGCTGCCGGTCGACGATACCGTCATGCCGACACGGATCTTGTCGGCGGTCTGGGAGGTGGCGGGCGCCATGGCGGCGAGGGCGAGAGCCAGGGCAGGGAGGCGTAACAGCCAGGATTTGGCAAGCATGGGAGGTCTCCAATCGTTATAACTATGCGGGCCGTCGACTTGCCGGAGCACGAGCCGGGGACCCGGTCTTGAGCCATAATTGCCCAAAACCCGACAAAGCGTATAACAAATAGGCATGGAGTGCACGCCTTGAATAAATTGAACTACCGACAAACTGAAATGCTCTGGGCCATCGTCATGGCCGGATCCATCAGCGGCGCCGCCCGGCTGCTCAATATCTCGCAGCCTGCGGTCAGCCGGATGCTGGCCCATACAGAGAAGGCGGTGGGGGTGGCGTTGTTCGAGCGGGTGCGCGGCAGGCTGCGTCCGACCTCGCAAGTGCAGAGCCTGTTTGAGGAAATCGAGAAAACCCAGCGGATGATGCAGCGCGTCAATGATCTGGCCGATGCGCTGGCCGAGCATGGCACCGGGGTGCTCCGGCTGGCGTCTATCCCCAGCCTGGCCCAGTTTCTGGTGCCGCGCGCTGTCGCACGCTTCCAACAGCAGCGGCCCGATCTGCTGTTGCGCCTGAACACAACGGCCTTGCCCGTCCTGATCGCCGATGTGCTGCAGGGCGAGGCCGAGCTGGGGCTGGTGGTGATGCAGGCCGAGCATCCCTTCCTGGTGTCGGAGCAACTGCACGTGGGCCGCATGGTGGCGGCCATCCCCAAGTCGCACCCGCTGGCCGCGCGCGCGAGCGTGACGCTGGCGGATCTGTCCCCGCATCCGCATATCGTCGTGGGCAC
Organism: Bordetella hinzii LMG 13501; assembly: GCF_001548475.1. GTDB lineage: Bacteria > Pseudomonadota > Gammaproteobacteria > Burkholderiales > Burkholderiaceae_B > Bordetella > Bordetella hinzii. The sequence goes on along the minus strand of NZ_LRUJ01000031.1, from coordinate 7,728 downwards.
GCGCATGCCCTACGGCATGCTGGTGCTGGGCGCCTTCGAGCAGGCTGGCCTGCCTTGCCGCATGGTCGCCGATGTGCCCTGGAGCCAGCTGGCCTGCGCTCTGGTCAGCGCGGGCGTGGGCATTGCCATCGTGGACGAGTTCACCGTGATGCCGGGTGCGCTGCCGGAGGTGGCGATCGTCCCCCTCGTGGAGCGGATTCCGCTCACGGTGTCGGCCGTCTACGCCAATAACCGCGAGCCCTCGCCCATCGCCCGGCAGTTCATCCGCGAGCTGCGCGGCGTGCTGGCCGACGCCTTTCCGGAGGGTGGAAACGGCTAGGCTAAGGGTTAGTCCTTAACTTGCAGTTATGGGTCTAACTGGTCATAATCGCCTCCAAATAAAGCGGCCATCTCACCCGACACGGCCCGGAGGTAGACATATGAGCAGCAGTCCCGCCCTGGCGGAGGCGTCGCACCGCGCGCAGGATCAGCGCGCCACGCGCTTACGCACCCGTATCGCCATCACCGTCTTTGTCGCGCTGGCGGCAATCCTGGCCCTGGTCCCCGTGGCGACGTCGAATATTTCCTTCGCGTTCTACCTGATGCTGTGGATCACCATGGCCAGCGCCATGAACATCTGCGTGGGCTTCACGGGCTACCTGCCGTTTGGCTATGTGGTGTTCTACGGGGTGGGTTCGTACGCCACGGGCATCTGCTACAAGGTGCTGGGCTGGCCCATCGTGCCCTCGCTGCTGGCCGCCGGCGGCGTGGGCTTGGCCATCGCCATGTTGCTGGCGCCCACGCTGCGCCTGCGCGGGGTGTACTTCGGCATCGTCAGCCTGGCGCTGGCTACCATCGTCAAGCTGGTGATCTCCAACCTGCCGCAGTCCTTCACGGGCGGCAGCATGGGCATCATCCTGTCCAACGCCAACAACCCCACGCACAGCTATTACGCCATGCTGGCCGTGATGGCCGCCACGCTGGCCGTGGTGACCTGGCTATCGGTATCCGGGCTGGGCCGCGCGCTCAAGGCGATCCGCGACGATGACGGCGCGGCCGCCGTCGTGGGCATCCATGTGCCCAACACGCGCCTGAAGGCCTGGTTGCTGGCGGCGCTGTTTCCGGCCCTGGCCGGCGGCATCGAGGCCTGGTACACCAATGTGGTCGACCCCGAGTACGCCTTCCATGTGCTCATCACCGCCAAGAGCATCATCTACGCGATGGCGGGTGGCTTCGGCACCATTCTCGGCCCGGTCGTGGGCACCCTGGCGCTGCTGGGCATCGACCACATGATCTGGCAGAAGTTTCCCGTCGTGAACCTGCTGCTGCTGGGCTTGATCATCGTCCTGCTGATGCTCTTCCTGCCGCGCGGCATCGTCGGCAGCCTGATCAAGCGCAAGCCCGAATTGCGCCGCTACATCGCCTGAGGAAACCGCCATGTCCGGACTGATTATGCAAGGCCTGATCAATGGCCTGATCCTGGGTGCCATCTATGGCTTGATCGGCGTGGGGCTGAATGTGATCTTCGGCGTGCTGCGCGTGGTCAACTTCGCCCACGGCGAGTTCCTGGTGCTGGGCGCCTACTTTGCCTACTACCTGATGGAGTATGCGGGCATCAACCCGCTGATTGCGCTGCCGCTGTCTTTCGCCGCCTTCTTCCTGGCGGGCTATCTGCTGTATTTCGTGCTCATCCCGCGGCTGTCCAAGGCCGAGGATCCCGAGATCAGCTCGCTGCTGCTGATGTTCGGCGTGTCCATCATGCTGGGCGCGATCATGCTGCTGGCCTTCGATGCCGATGCGCGGTCGTTGCCTTTCGAGATGGAGCCCGTGTTCCTGAAGTTCGGGCCGGTGCTCATCCCCACGGTGCGCCTGCTGGCCCTGGGCATCGCGCTGGCGATCATCGCGGCCTTGACCTTCTTCCTGTATCGCAGCCAGGTGGGCAAGGCCTTGCGCGCCATCATCATGAACCGCGATGCCGTGCGCATCGTGGGCATCAACGCCCAGCGCCTGTCGGCGGTGGCCTTCGGGCTGGGCATCGGCCTGGCCGCGGCAAGCGGCGTGCTGGTGGCCATGGTGTTTCCCGCCTTCTCGCCCTTCATGGGCAATGACTACACGCTGATCGGCTTCATCGTCATCGTGCTGGGCGGCCTGGGCCATCCCGTGGGAGCGCTGGTCGGGGCCTTGCTCTTTGCCATCACCGAACAGGTGTCGGTCGTGTTCTTCAATCCGTCCATCGCCACCATCTGCGGCTTCGCCCTCATGGTCGCCATGATCTTCATCCGCCCCAGCGGCCTGTTCGGCCGCCAGGCCTTGCGCTGACAGGGAGCCGGCCATGTTGAAAGTCAGCAATCTCAAGAAACGCTTTGGCGGGCTGGTGGCGCTGCAAGGCGTGGATGTGGACGTGCCCCGCGGCTCCATCCTGGGTGTCATCGGGATGAACGGCTCGGGCAAGACCACGATGCTCAATTGCATCAATGGCATCTACACGCCCGACGAGGGCAGCATCAGGCTGGACGGCCAGGAAATCGCCGGCAAGCAGACGCACGAAGTGGCGCGCCTGGGCATAGGCCGCACCTTCCAGGTGCCGCGCATCTTCCGGCAGCTCAGCCTGCTGGAAAACCTGGAGGTCGCGCAGCAACAGACCGGCCGCAGCGCCGAGGACCGCTATGCGCAGTCCGAGTATTGGCTGAACAAGGTCGAGCTGCATCGCCTGCGGCACAACTACGCCGAGGAGCTGTCCGGCGGCCAGCAGAAACTGGTGGAGCTGGCCCGCATCATGGTGGCGCGCCCCAAGGTCGTGCTGCTCGATGAGCCGTTTGCCGGCGTCAATCCGGCCCTGGCCCAGCTGCTGATCTCCATCATCCGCGAGATGCCGCAGGAGCACGATTGCTCCGTGGTCCTGGTCTCGCATGACCTGACCTCCATCTACCAGCTGTCCGATCACATCATCGTCATGAACGAAGGCGCCATCCTGACCCAGGGCGACGCCGATCACGTGCGCGCCGACCCCCGGGTGGTCGAGGCCTATCTGGGAGCTTGAGATGAGCAAGGCGATACTCGCACTGGAAGACGTCACCGTGGCCTACCACGGCGACATCACCATCCTGAACCGCGTCAACGTCCAGGCCCGCCAGGGCCAGGTCACCGGCGTGATCGGCCCGAATGGCGCGGGCAAGTCCACCGTCTTGAAGACGCTGTTCGGCTTTCTGCCGCCGCGCACGGGCCGCATCACGCTGCGCGGCGAGGACATCAGCGCCCAGCCTTCGTTCGAGCGGGCCCGTCATGGCGTGGCCTTCGTGCCCCAGCATCGCAGCCTGTTCGGCGAGCTGTCGGTGCATGACAACCTGCTGCTGGGCTGTTGGCCGTTTCGCAAGGACCGCGCCCGGGTGCGCGCGCGGATCGATTCGGTCTATGACCGCTTCCCTATCCTTGCGCAAAAGCGCAATGACCCGGTCTCCAGCATGAGCGGCGGACAGCAGCGCTTCGTGGAGTTCGGCCGGGCGCTGCTGATCGAGCCTTCCGTCATCCTGCTCGATGAGCCCACGGCCATGCTTGCACCCAAGATTTCCAAGGAGATCTACACCCTGATCCGGGGCTTTGCCGATGAGGGCATGACCGTGGTGCTGGTGGACCAGAACGTGCGCCGCTGCGCCGAGATTTCCGACTATATGTATATCCTGGAGCTGGGCCGCAACAAGGCCGAAGGCGGCCGCGAGACCTTCGCCGAAGGCGGCGGCCTGCGCGAAATGGTCGCGTCCTGGATGGACTACAAAATCGATTGATATCCCGCGGCAGCCGTGCGGGCTGTGCGGGATCTTGAGTGGGCGCCGGATCGGCAAGTCTCACGCGGGCGCCGTCGGGCGCCTTTTTTTTGTTGTGTAAAATCCGGCCCGCGGCATCCGCAAGGGATGCCGCATCGCCTCGACGGCGATCTCAGGTGGACCCGGCCGCGCCGGGTGGCTCGGCCGGGCGCCTATCCCCCGGAAACTCCAAGCGGATCTGGCTTCGCCCCGGTACCGACACCCAACGCTCCCCGGCGCGGCGCATCGCTTGCTGACTTCAAGTTAGCTTTCCCATGTCTTTTCTTGCTTCGTTTCGCCGCGAATGGATGCTTCGTCCTCGCGCCGATATTCTGGCCGGCATCGTCGTCGCGCTCGCGCTCATTCCCGAGGCCATCGGTTTTTCGATCATCGCCGGGGTCGATCCCCGTGTGGGCCTGTATGCGTCGTTTTCCATTGCCGTGATCATCTCCCTGCTGGGCGGGCGGCCCGGCATGATCTCGGCGGCCACGGCCGCGGTTGCCGTGCTCGTGGGACCCCTGGTCAAAAGCCATGGCGTCGATTATCTGTTCGCGGCCACTATCCTGATGGGCGTCTTCCAGGTGATTGCCGGTTTTCTCCGGCTCGATCTCCTGATGCAGTATGTATCGCGTTCGGTCATCACAGGATTTGTGAATGCCTTGGCGATCCTGATCTTCATGGCGCAGTTGCCCCAGCTGGTCGGGGTCACAGGGGTGACCTACGCCATGGTGGCCGCCGGGCTGGCGATTATCTATCTGTTTCCGCGCCTGACCCGGGCCGTGCCGTCTCCGCTGGTGGCGATCGTTGTATTGACTGCGTTATCCATCCTGGGCGGACTGCATGTCAATACCGTCGGGGATATGGGCGCGCTGCCTTCCGCCCCGCCGGTGTTCCGGCTCCCGGACGTGCCTTTCACCTTCGAGACCTTGCGCATCATCTTTCCTTATTCTTTGACCATGGCCGCGGTGGGCTTGCTGGAATCGATGTTGACCGCGCAGATCGTGGACGACCTGACCGATACGCCCAGCAACAAGCGGCGCGAATGCAAAGGGCAGGGCATCGCCAATTTCGTGACGGGCTTTTTGGGCGGCATGGGCGGATGCGCCATGATCGGCCAGTCGGTGATCAATGTGAAGTCGGGCGGGTCCGGCCGCCTGTCCACCTTTGTGGCGGGCGCCTTTCTGCTCTTTCTGATCGTTGCGCTGGGGCCCTGGGTGGCGCGGATCCCGATGCCGGCCCTGGTGGCCGTCATGATCATGGTCTCCATCGGCACGTTCAGCTGGGCATCCCTGCGCAAGCTGGGCACGCATCCGTGGCAGTCGTCGGCGGTCATGATGGCCACGGTCGTGGTGGTGGTCTGGACCCATGACCTGGCTCGCGGAGTGCTGGTGGGCGTGCTGCTGAGCGGGCTGTTCTTCGCCGGGAAGGTGAGGCGGCTATTGTCGGTCGCCTCGCGACTGTCGCCGGATGGACGGACGCGCAGCTATGTCTATTGCGGCCAAGTGTTTTTTGCTTCCACTGAGCGGTTCGCCGGAGCCATTGATTTCAGGGAGGACGTCGACCATGTCGTGCTCGATGTGTCCGCGGCCCACTTCTGGGATATCTCGGCCGTCGGCGCGCTGGACAAGGCGGTGCTCAAGCTCAGGCGCGAGGGCAGGAAGGTGACGGTCATTGGCCTGAACCAGGCCAGTGCCACCCTGGTGGGCCGATTTGCCGTCCACGACAAGCCGGGCGCCCAGGCCCCAGGCCACTAGGGTCGGTCCAGGTCGATGATGCAATGGGGCCGGAAACCCTCTTGCTCGCCCTTTCTTTGATAGCCCAGCGTGTTGGCGATCACATGGCAGCGGCGGCCCGTGGCGGGATCCTGGACCACGTAGTCGTTGGGGCAGTGCAGATGGCCGTGCATCCAGACATCGGCCCGCGCGAAGAGATCGTCCAGCGCGTTGCAGAAGCCGGCCGTGCCGGGCGTCAGGCCATAGCGCGGGTCGGCGCTGCGCAGGCTGGGCGCGAAGTGCGTGATGGCCACCGTGGGGCCGTCAAAGGGTTGGGCCAGCGCCGCGCGCAGCCATTGCTGGCATTGCAGGCCCAGCTCCCGCAGGCTTTCGGCCAGCATGGGCTGGCCGTTGTCATCCAGCGTGGTGTTTTTGCTCAGGTAGAAGTTGGCCGCGCGATAGGCCTTCTCCAGCTGCTGGCGGCGTAGGGTCTCGGTGGCCTGGCTGCTGGCCAGGGCTTCGAAATCGGTCCACAGGGTCGTGCCGACAAAGCGCACGCCATCGAGCACCAGGGTCTCGCGCTCCAGCCAGCGGATGCCCAGCTGCGCGCACAGCGCGCGCAGCCTGGCGGTGGTGGCGGTATAGCCCAGCGCATCGAACTCGTGATTGCCCGGCACGAACAGAATCTCGGGCGCGCGGCCCGGCGCCCGCGCGAAACGGCCCAGGCCGAAATCATTGTCCAGCAGGCGCGAGCCCGCCTGGTAGGAGCCGATATCGCCCGCCAGCACCAGGACGTCGGCGCCTGGGGCGGGCGAGAACTCGAAGTCCGGATTGGCTTCGAGGTGGAGGTCGGAGAGCAGTTGGATGCGCATGCCTCCAAGTGTAGAGGCATCCGGCCTTCAGGCGCTGTCGGCCCCCAGCACGGGCCGCGCGCGCAGGGGGCGGCGCAACATCTGCGCCATCAGGACGCCCGCCAAGGCCGCCCCGCCGCCGATCAGGTGGTGGATGTGCAGGGTTTCGCCAAAGAAGCCGACCGCGATGGCCGCGGTGAACACGGGCAGGAAGTTCATGTACATGGCGCAGCGGTTCGGGCCCAGGAGCTTGACGCCGTGCATCCAGAGCACGGGCAGCAGCACCGAGGCGCACAGGCCGGCATAGGCGATGAGCGGCAGGCTGGCCTGCGTGGGCAGGGCGGCTCCGGGCGGCAGGCGCAAGGTCAGCAGGCCCATCATGATGAGCGAGGCGATGCCCTGTATGTAGTTGGATTGCCAGGCGGGCAGGCCGACCTGCCAGCGTTTGAGCAGGACGCCGTAGAGCGCATAGGCCAGGCTGGCGATCAGCATCAGGATGTCGCCGATGTGGGCGCCGCCGGCCAGCAGCGAGGCCGGGTCGCCGCCGCTGATCAGGTAGACCAGGCCCAGGAAAGACAGCAGGCCGCCGGCCAGCATGCCCAGGGTAGGGGGCTCGCGCAGCACCAGCACCGACAGCAACATGGTCAACAAGGGCACCAGCGAGGTCATGATGGCCATATTGGTCGCCGTGGTGCTGTGGGCCGCCTCATAGGACAGGCATTGGAACAACACCATGGACAGAAAACCCAGGAACGCCAGGCGGTGCAACTGTGGGCGGATGGCCGCGCGGTTGCGCCAGGCCGGGCCCGCCACGAACAGCGTCATCACCGCCACGGCCAGCACCAGGCGCCAGAAGGTGATGGCCAGGGGGTCGATGCTGCGGGCCGAGAGTTTGGACACCATGACATTGCCTGCCCAGAGCAGGATGGCGGCAAGCGGATAGAGAAAGGAAAGCGTAGGCATGAGGCGAGTCGAGCGGAGGGAAAACCGCATGCTGCGCGCCTGCCGGGGCGTCTGTCTCACGCTAGAATGCCTTGAATTGTCGTAAAAGTGACAGGCCCCGCATGATTCCGCGCCCCGCTGACGATATCCATCTCCCTTTCGAGCAGACCGCGCGCGCCGTGGCGGTGCTGGCCGCGGACTATCCCCAGGGCGCTCGGATCCCGCGCCATCGCCACCGCCGGGCCCAGTTGCTCTATGCCATCGAGGGCGTGATGATCATCGAGGCGCGCGCCGGACGCTGGGTGGTGCCGCCCACGCGCGGCGTCTGGCTCGATGCCGGCCTGGAGCACACGGTGCGCATGAGCGGCAACGTGAAAATGCGCACCGTATTCGTCGAGCCGGAAGCGGTGGCGCACCTGCCTCGTGGCGGGTGCGTGGTGGAGG